>JBEKHR010000023.1:0-85654 GCA_050012175.1 Terriglobia bacterium
CCTGCCCACTGCGACGCGCTTTCGACAAACTTGACCGGGAGGTGACGTCCTGGGTCCAACAAGCCCAATTGGCTGCCTGAAAACTTGACTCATTTACACCAAGTTTCGTACTTCAAGATTTCTAGCGCAGCGCCTAGTAATTGGGTGGACCGTGGCGCGCCGCAGGCCGGGCGTCATTTGCCGGCAAGATGCCGGCGCTACAGCTAAGTTTGAAAACCATCACCTGTTCATTTCAGAACCGAATGGAGCAATGCTAATGATAAGAAGCAAGGTAACTATAGACGGCAACGAAGCAGCGGCCTACGCGGCCTTCCGGGTCAACGAGGTCATTGCCATTTACCCCATCACACCGTCCTCCCCCATGGGCGAGTGGGCGGACCAATGGTCGGCAGAAAGTAAACCAAACCTCTGGGGCACTATACCTCGCGTGGTCGAAATGCAGAGCGAGGGCGGGGCCGCCGGGGCTCTCCATGGGGCACTGCAAGCCGGGTCTCTCGCCACCACCTTTACGGCCTCGCAAGGCCTGCTCTTGATGATCCCCAACATGTACAAAATCGCTGGGGAACTCACTCCCACCGTGTTCCACGTTTCCGCAAGGACCCTGGCAACCCACGCGCTCTCCATCTTTGGAGACCACAGCGACGTGATGGCGACCCGCCAGACGGGCTTCGCCCTTATCGCCTCAAACTCGGTGCAGGAAGTCATGGATTTTGCTCTGCTCGCGCAAGCTGCCACCCTGCGGGCTCGCGTGCCCTTCCTGCATTTCTTCGACGGCTTTCGAACCTCGCACGAAGTCGGCAAGGTCGAGGAGTTGAGCAACGAAGATATGCTTGCCATGATTGACCAAGAACTCGTCCAGGCGCATCGGAAACGCGCCTTGTCGCCGGATCACCCGTTCATCCGCGGCACCGCCCAGAACCCCGACGTTTTCTTCCAGGCGCGTGAGACCGTGAACCCGTTCTATGAAGCCTGCCCGGCCATCGTCCAGGAAGAGATGGATAAATTCGCGCGCCTCGTGGGGCGTGCCTATCACCTCTTCGACTACGTTGGCGCGCCGGATGCCGAGCGGGTCGTCATCCTGATGGGATCGGGAGCCGAAGCCGCCCAGGAAACCGTCGAACACCTCACCGCGCGCGGTGAGAAGGTGGGCGTCCTGAAAGTGCGGCTGTATCGGCCTTTCTCCCTCGAGCACTTCGTCAACTCACTCCCCGCGACCGTGAAAACCCTCGCCACCCTGGACCGCACAAAGGAACCCGGCAGCCCCGGTGAACCACTCTATGTTGACGTCGCGACGGCAGTAAGCGAAGGAATCGCAACTGGCAAGACACCCTTCAAGACCTATCCGCGAATCATTGGCGGACGCTATGGGCTCTCCTCGAAGGAGTTCACGCCGGCGATGGTCAAGGCCGTCTTCGACGAGATGCTCAAGGAGAAGCCTCGCAACCACTTCACCGTGGGCATCGAGGACGACGTCACCCACACCAGCCTCGAATATGACCCGGCCTTTTCGACTGAAGATCCGAGCACCGTGCGCGCGATCTTCTATGGCCTCGGAGCGGATGGGACGGTGGGCGCCAACAAGAACTCGATCAAGATCATTGGCGAGGATACGGACAACAACGCCCAAGGTTACTTCGTATATGACTCGAAGAAAGCCGGCTCCGTCACCATCTCTCACCTGCGCTTTGGTCCCAAGCCGATTCATTCCACTTACCTGATTTCCAAGGCCAACTTCGTGGCCTGCCACCAGTTCACGTTCCTCGAGCGGCTTGACATGTTAAAAGCCGCACAACCTGGGGCCACGTTCTTGCTCAATAGCCCCTTTGGCCCGGAGGAAGTCTGGGACCACCTCCCCCGGACAACTCAAGACAAGATCATCAAGAAGAAACTTCGCTTCTTTGTGATCGACGCTGTCAAGGTGGCTCGCGCCGCCGGTATGGGCGGCCGCATCAACACCGTGATGCAAACATGTTTCTTCGCCATCAGCGGCATCCTTCCGCGCGACGAGGCTATTCAGGCCATCAAGCACGCCATCGAGAAAACTTACGGAAGGCGCGGCGAAGCCATCGTACAGAAGAATTTTGCCGCTGTAGACCATGCCGTCAACCACTTGCACGAGGTCAAGGTTCCGGATCGAGTGTCCAGCGCTTTTGACTTGCGGCGTGCGGTGCCGGAAGAAGCTCCGGAGTTTGTGCAGAAAGTGCTTGCCAAGATCATCGCCGGCGAAGGCGACGACCTGCCGGTGAGCGCCATGCCGATCGATGGCACTTTCCCCAGTGCCACCGCCCAGTGGGAGAAACGAAACATCGCGCTCGAGATTCCGGTGTGGGATGAAGAAATCTGTATCCAGTGCGGCAAGTGCATCCTGGTCTGCCCCCATGCCGTGGTTCGCGCCAAGGTTTACGATCCCGCACTTCTGAAAAACGCGCCCCCGACGTTCAAGTCCTCTGCCGCTCGATGGAAGGAATTCAAGGAATTGAAGTACACGCTCCAGGTGGCGCCGGAAGATTGCACCGGCTGTACCCTGTGCGTTCAAATCTGCCCGGTGAAGAGCAAGAGCGAGGTCAAGCACAAAGCCATTAACATGGCCCCCCAACCGCCGCTGCGCGAAGCCGAGCGCGACAACTGGAAGTTCTTCCTCAGCCTTCCGGAAGTTGACCGGCGCACCCTCAGCCTGGGGCAGGTCAAGGACGTGCAGTTGCTGCAACCGCTGTTTGAATTCTCCGGGGCCTGCGCGGGATGTGGCGAGACGCCCTACGTCAAGTTGATGAGCCAACTCTTCGGCGACCGTGCCCTCATCACCAACGCCACCGGCTGCTCGTCCATTTACGGCGGCAACCTGCCCACTACCCCCTACGCACAGAACCCTGACGGACGTGGCCCGGCGTGGACGAACTCCTTGTTTGAAGACAATGCCGAGTTCGGCATGGGCTTGCGGCTGGCGCTCGACAAGCAAACCGAGTACGCGCGCGAGTTACTGACGCGGCTCTCCTCCAACCTCGGGGACGAGCTCGTCAAGTCAATCCTGAGCGCCGACCAGACGACGGAGTCCGGCATCCAGCAGCAACGCGAGCGAGTGAAGGCGCTTCACGCCAAACTCGCCGGGATGAAGACAACGGAAGCCCGCGACCTCTCGAGCCTTGCCGACGCCCTGGTCAGGAAGAGCGTTTGGATTGTGGGCGGAGACGGCTGGGCCTATGACATCGGCTACGGCGGGCTCGATCACGTCCTGGCTTCCGGCCGCAACGTGAACGTCTTGGTGCTCGACACCGAGGTTTACTCGAACACGGGCGGACAGATGTCCAAGGCTACTCCGCGCGGCGCCGTGGCGAAGTTCGCGGCCGGGGGAAAACCCCGACCCAAGAAAGACCTGGGCTTGATGGCCATGAGCTATGGCAACGTTTACGTCGCGGCAGTCGCTATGGGCTCGAGTGACATGCACACGCTCAAGGCCTTCCTCGAGGCGGAAGCCTATGATGGCCCGTCACTGCTCATCGCTTACAGTCATTGCATCGCTCATGGCTACGACCTTGTCCATGGCCTCGACCAGCAGAAGGCCGCCGTCCTGTCGGGTTACTGGCCTCTCTACCGATACAATCCGGACTTGGCCAGGCTGGGGAAGAACCCCTTCCAGCTTGATTCCAAGCCCCCGGCATTGCCGCTCGAGAAATACATCTATAACGAGACGCGCTACACCATGTTGACACTCAGCGATCCCCAGGCTGCCAAGCTATTGCTGCAATTTGCTGAGGAAGACGTTCGGAACCGCTGGCGAGTTTACCAAAACATGGCCGCTATGCCGATGAATGGCGCGGCGAAGGAGGCGAAATAATGATTGACCTTTCCACTACCTATCACGGGCTCAACTTGAAGAATCCCCTGGTCGTATCTGCATCCCCACTCGCCGAAGAGCTCAGGAATCTCCGGCGGATGGAGGATAGCGGCGCTGCGGCAATCGTGCTGCCCTCGCTCTTCGAGGAACAGATCAATGTCGAAAGCTCCGAACTCAACCTGTTTCTCCAGCAAGGCACGGAAAGCTTCGCCGAATCACTCACCTATTTCCCTGACATGACAGGATACAACCTTGGTCCGGATGGCTATTGTGAGCACGTCCGGCGCGCCAAGGCGGCGGTCGGAATCCCCATCATCGGCAGCCTCAACGGCTCGTCCATCGGCGGCTGGATCCAATATGCCAGGAAGATTCAGGAGGCCGGCGCGGATGCCCTCGAGTTGAACATCTACTACATACCCACCAGCACCGAGCTGACTGGGGAGGAAGTCGAAAAGCTGTATTGCGACCTCGTCTCAGAGGTGAAATCCAGCCTGCGCATTCCGGTGGCCGTGAAGATCAGCGCCTACTTCAGCTCGCTCCCCAATATGGCCAAGCGCCTGGACCAGGCCGGCGCCGACGCTCTGGTTCTCTTCAACCGCTTTTACCAGCCGGACTTCGACCTGGAAAACCTGGAGGTGGTGCCCAACCTCCTGCTCAGCACTTCGCACGAACTGCTGCTGCGATTGAACTGGGTCGCCATCCTGTTCGGGCACGTCAAGGCCGATCTCGCCATCACCGGCGGCGTGCATACCGCTGCGGATGTTCTGAAAGCGATGATGGCTGGCGCGCGCGTGGTGGCAATGGCTTCTGCACTGCTTCGGAACGGCATCGGCCACCTCGCCACCCTGCGCAAAGACATGCTTGCCTGGATGGAAGAACACGAATACGAATCCATCCGTCAAATGCAGGGCAGCATGAGCCAACGCGCCGTGGCCGACCCAGCCGCCTTCCAACGGGCTAACTATGTGCGCGTTCTCAGCTCCTATTCCATGAAAGGTGTTCCCTTGTAACCTCCACTGAAAAAGCCAAAGCGCCACCTGCTGGGACGTTCTGAGAAATACAGCAGGTGGCGCCTTTGTTCTAATCGCTTGACCTGCACCGCTCGCTTGAAGGTAGGCAGTAAGCAGAAGGCAGTCGGCGGTGGCTTGAAGTAAGAAGGCAACTCACAATCCATAATTCACCATTCATAATTCAGCATTGGCCCCTTCCCCTTTCCTCTGCGACCTGCCCCCGGCTCTTCTGCCTCCTGAATCCTGAATCCTGCTTTTCCCCACCTACGACCTACCACCTACCAGACACCTGACACCCGAAACCAGCACCCAGTCCTTCTTCCCCGTGTCAGGCGGTTTTCAGGCCCACTGTCCGCGCTAACCTCTTCTGCCGCTCGTCAAAGGTCCAGAAGCGCTCGGCCCTCAGCTCGAGCGCCGCGGCCACGTGCAAGGTGTCGAGAGTCCGCAGGCCCAGGCGGGCTCCGTGACGGCGGGCCAGTTGGGCGCAAACGTCAAAGGCTGATTCCGGCAGAGCGACTTCCACCCACAAGCCGCTCTCCCGGTGCTGCTGAAATCGCTCATGTGACTGATCGGCTTCGATTCGCGACACCGCCCGCCTGAACACCTGCTGTTCGACAGCATGGGTCCACTCGGCCACGTGAAAGGGCGTCAGCCACACGACTGGAAGGGAGGACATTCGGCGCTCGGCCTCGGGCGAGTGCCGATCTGGGATGTAGAGCGAAACGAAGAAGCTCGTATCGGCGTAGGTGCTCAATAGCGTGATCGCTCCCGCTCCTCGATCAGCAAGTCCGCTCCGGGAAGGATGCGGTCGCCAAAAATCTCCCGGCGCATGGCGGCGAAGTCGGGATACTTGCGGGGTTTTGCAGGCGAGGCCACCGGAACGATGCGGGCGATAAGCCGGTCTCGCTCCCGGAGTTCCACCGTCTTGCCGGCGCGCAGCCAAGCCTTCAGCCGCCGCGTGTCCCTGAGTTGGCGAATGTTCACGTTAGGCATGACGTCATCGTGACACATTTTGTGTCACATTGTCAAAATGCCCTCTGCCCCGGCAGCGCCATTACTACAGCCTAAACTCGTTCCTTAGGTCTGCGACTTTTTCTTCCCAGGATGACATCCCGCAAGGTTTCCCACCAAACGGTCAAGGCTTTGGGTGGTGCGGAGACCCTGCCGGAAAGGTGATTTCAACTCTGAACTTTATCCAGTGAATCGCTCCGAGTTCTTCGGCGCTGCCGGATTCATGGCCGGGAGTGATCTTGGAGTCTTCAATCCACAGCCGTCCCTTTCCCAAGGGAGACTCCCCCAACTTGGCAAGAGCGTCGTCCACCTCTTGCTTGGAGTAGGTGTAAGGCCACAACACCCGGTCAACCCGTCGGCGTTCCATCATGAAGTCGGCGCAACTCATGACAAAACTGAATTCTCTCGGCGACCGGCGCACCGCCTCCTGAGCAATTATGCCGTATTCAGTGTCAAGGTAGCGCGAATTCTGGAAACGATACGGCGGCGTGACCACCCAGACAAAATCATTGCACTCAGGGTCGGATGGCTTACCTTGTGGTGAGACCTCAATGGTCCAACCGGTACTCCAACCTGAACTCGGCATCAACACAAAGTCGAGCCCATTACCGATGCTTTTGCGGAAGGTCTGGCCTTCAGAGGCTTCCCCCGAGAAAGTGATGGAGCGATCTTGTGAGGCGGCGCTGAGACTTGATTGCGTAAAGAAAAGCAGCCAGAGGATAGTCACTCTCCTCATGCTCACCTCAAGGGCCCTACCCGCTCAGGCGGCGTTCGTCGGCGTAAGCCGCCGCATCTCGGTGTGTCATCCCCGCCGCTTACTTCTCGTCTTTCGAGAGTCCAGCCATTTCTTTAGAGATTGGGGGCTCTCTCCCGAGCGCTGCCCCGCCAACAGGCCCGCAACCGTCAGATCTTCGTCCAGATCGGGCCAGTGGACGCAGGCGCCGTCTGCGAAGATTTCGAAATGATTGCGCTCCTGCGGCGTCCCATGCCAAAGACGGGGGAACCAGGCCAGAGGCACCATAATGGTCCGCCCATCCACCAAATCAACCGTTAGCCCTTCGTCACTGACCTTTACCGATTTACCCCGTGGCTCCTGGACTTCAACGGCCAAAGAACTCATACCAACTCCTCATTATCTGAGAACCGTCGGCATCGCTCTCTAATTCTATCCCTATGAATGTGATTTGCGCGAGCAAAAGCTAGCAGCGCTGGTCCGGGTCTTTGGACCTGCGGCTCTTCAAGGTCTTTTCGGGGACCCGGCAGATGGCCGCAACGCCGCCAGGACAAATCTGGAGAAGCCGCAACTCCCCGCCACGGCGCGCGGGAGCAGGCAGGGAAAGGGCAGGAGTCAGGAGGAGAAAGGCAGGTTTCAGGTGTCGGGTTTCAGGTGTCGGGGGCCAAACAAGGAGTCAGGAGTCAGAAGTCAGGAGTCAGAATGAAGAGCATCTTCAGGGTCGGGAAACTTGGATGGCGCGCCATCCGTGGGCGGCGGGCGCAAAACCCCGCGCCTTTGCCCACGGCTACTCACTTTTAACCCCTTCGGGGTTCAGACGTACCTACCGTCAACCGTCACCGGCCCATCGAAGCCCTCGATGCCGCCTCAGGGCAAGTGGTGGAGCACAGTGCATGAGTATTCCGATCCCACTTCGAAAACGCGGTTCCAATCGATGAATCGCTCGTCACGGTTCGAATAAGGTTTCACCCGGATGCAACGGCACCCCCCCTCGGCGAGCGTGACGTTCATCACCAAATACTCGGGAACCACGGACTGCGCTAGGGCTTGGGCCGATGTCAAAGACACGTTATGGCCGGAAAGATAGCTGTTCTTGACCGAAAACCCCAGTCCCGAGAATCCGTAGCCAATCCCGTAAAGGTCGTAGAGGACGTTCGCCCCGGACGTACTTCCGGTCGCTTGGAATGCACCGCCCGTGAGCTGCCAGAGGGCTACGGCGGCATTCACCGTTGCCGCCAGTGTCAAGGGCACCTGCGTGTCGGACTGATCGGAAAAGCTCGACGCGGCGCAGTACACCTTCTTGTCCACCGTGTCGCCCGCCGCGGCCGGGCAGGCCGTGGACGTATACCCTAAGTCGTCAACGAGGGCCTTGAACACGTTCGGCCAAGTGGCGAGTCTGGCCTGAGTTTTCGTGGGGTCGCGCGGGCGGCAGCGCATGGCCACCAAATCGTATGCCGAATTGGTATCGCTGCCCACATAGCGAACGACGTCTTGGACCCGCATGGCCGGCTCGTAGTAGATCGTTGCGCTCATGAAGGCCCGCTTCTGAACGTTGTTATTTCGGCCGATGCTCGTGACGCTTTGCGTCGGGCTGACGTAGATGATCCGCTCGAAATCGTTGATGCTCGCGAACCCTGTGGCCGCATCGCTCGTGCGAGTATGATCGGCCACTGTCGCCGGCGAATTCTCCGCCGCCGCCACAGTCGTCACAGGGGGCATGCTGGGGTTCACGGCAGACCCCCAGGCCACAAGAAGCAGGGCTCCGATTACCAGGGCCAAGATTGGCAGGGCTTTCTCATTGGCAAGCCGAAAAAGAAGCGTTCTTTTGGCATTTCCCATGGAGATCCTTTCCTCCGACGTTTACCATCGGCTCCCCTGGAGCGGCAAACAGATCGAGGGGAAGTCAGCGGATCTGACGCATTTCACTGAGAACTGCGAAATCACTTGGCCTGGGACAACCCGCATCGAATTGAAGCTCCGCCTCGCCCATTTGCCACAAAGGGAAAACCCTCTCCCGCCGCAGGGGCGAGGGGAGTTGCTTGAGGGAACCAGCAACCCCATGGAGCTTGTTGGAGGTGGACCCCGAAGTCAAGAGTACCTTTGGTCGGCAATAAGTTAATGTCGGCAAAGCCTGCTTTTGCCTGGTCCTCATCTCCCTTCAGGGGGGATGGGGGCTGAGGCAATTGTGAATTCTGAATTCTGAATTGCTCTCTTTTTCTTTTCCCCTGACTTCTGACACCCCTGATATCAAGGGCGGTACCCTGGCTAGCAAGCGGAAGGAGAGTGTGGGTTGTGGTGTTTTGCGGAGGCACGGTGCCGTTCTACCCCGGCAAATCGTGGCCAGCAGATGGAATTTGGTAGGTGGTATGTAGTAGGCGGTATGTAGTAGGCGGTATGTGGGGAAGGATGTTCTTCCCCACCTACTATCTACCACCTACCACATACGTTCTGACTTCTGGCTCGTGTCGCGACGCCGCTTCACTCCACAGTCACTGTGACGTTCGCACTACGTGTGCCAGTGACGGCGCTGCTGGTGCCCGTGACCACAACTGTGTAGCTGCCCGGCTGCGTGCCGCCGCTGGGGGGGGTGCTGCCACCGCCGCCACCGCCACCTCCGCCGCAGGCGACCAAGGCTGCGGCCAGCAGAACAAGGAACAGCGACCCGAAGGCCAGCTTCAATCGGCGTCTCTTTGTCGGGATGAGCAGCAGGAAGAAAGCAGCAAAAATAGCTCCCCCGAGAGGCAGCAACCAACGCGGACTGTTAAATGGACCGATCACCGTCGATGGAGCGACTGTGTTCACCGTGAGCGTCGTAGTAGTGGTCGGGGTTATTGTGGGGGGAGAAGGCAGCGAGCAAGTGCCTCCTGTCATGGGGGTCGCTGTTGAGATCACGCAACTTAAGCTGACTGTGCCGGTGAAGCCGTTGGATGGAGTTATAGAGATCGTGGAAGTCCCAGAGTCGCCCGGTTTCAGGATGGTGACTGGGGATGTGGGGGTGCCTGGGGTTGCTACTACGCTGAAGTCGGGTGTGCCGGTCGAGATGGTGATTGTGGTAGCCGAAGAGGTCGTTGAAGCCGAATAGTTTAAATCGGCGACGTATTGCGCCGTGATACTCGCGCTGTCGGTAAAAGATGTGATGAGGGTTGCCGTCAACGAGGCGAAAGCGCTAGCCGAACCGTTGACCGGCGTGTACGTCAAGGTGCACGGCGAACCGCATGAAGGGCCGGTCATCGAATTGCCATTGTTCAGGAACTGCACAGCGCCGGATGGCGCGAAGCCAATGCTACCTACACCACTGGGTTGCAAGGTGCTCACGGTCGCCGTCAGGGTTACGGGTTGGCCGGATGTGACGGTCTGGCTGCTCGCTGTGACGGTGATGCTGGTGAGGGCCTTATTGACGGTAATCCCATCGGTGGCGGGTAGGCTTGGGTTTGTTGGGCTGTAGCTGTTGTCGCCGAGGTACCGGGCGGAGAGCGTGTATGTTCCACCAGGAAGCTGGATGAACTGATCCTCCGCATTACCTTGGCTGTTCAAGGTGTAGGTGCCAGGGGTGGTCCCGGAGGGCGCGCCCAGGTCGGGTGGCGCCGCATTTTGTTCGGTCACCGTCACCTGTCCGGTAGGACATGGGTAGGTGGGAATGGTGGGAGCGCCGGTCGAACTGAGGGGAGCGCATAGATTACCCGAGCTGTTTGTCACATCCACGCGCAACCAGTATCCAAGATAGAGAGCACCGGAACAATTGAGGATGTATCCGTATGGGACCGTTGTTACGCCGTAAGTGATATTCCCATTGCAGTCCTCGGTAACCAACTGGACAAGCGTGTTGCTGGGTTCCGGGTTCACCGTAACCTGGACCGCCTTCGAGTCGCTCGACCCATCGGTCCCGTTACCCGCATAATGCGCCGTCAGATTATACAACGTCCCGCCGGGGAGCATGTTGGTCGAGCCGGAAAAGGCGCCGCTGCTCAGCGTAAAGGGGCCAATGCCGGTGCTGTTGCTCGGACTGCTGCCCACTGGCGCGACGAGTGAGACATCGCCCGAGGCAGCAGGAGTGACGTTGACGGTGAAGTTGACCTGCGTGCCGTGCGTGATGGCGATCGGGGATGTGGTACATGGGGTTCCCATGCAGAGTGTGGTTCCCGTCGTCGTGAAGGTGGACTTCCAGTTCTGCACCAAGTTATAGGCGTTGACCGTGCCGATGCCGGTGGCAAGGTCATACCCGCCGCCAGCGGGCCACGCCAGTTGTTGAGGAGTGCTGCTGGGATTCACCACCAGGACGCCGTAGACGCTGCCCGTTTGATCGCTGCAGTTGTACGAGCCGGGATCGCACGCCACCGAGTTGTTACCTATTTGTATATCGTAGAAAATACAGGAAGGATTGCTGACCGCGCCACTCGAATTGCAGTACGTGGCATTATTCGCGGCCTGCGCCGCCATCGGGTACAGGACGTAATTCGCATTGCCCTGGGGGCCGTACTTCTCGTTGACCAGTGCCATGATGCCACCGAAGGCTTGCGCTGACGCGGACGTTCCCCCCACGCCCAAGAAAGACGTAGTGGCAGCGGTCACATCGCAGGAGGATTCGCCAGCCGCGAGTGCGTCGGCCTCGCACATCACGTAGAAACTGCCGCTGACGATACCGTCGCCAGCGAACAGGGACACGTCCGGTATGTCGCGCAGGCCGTCACTTGGCACTCCGGTTCCGGTCTGCCAGGGAGGTTTCTCATAACCTCCAGTGCAGTCTGTCGATGTTGATGCAGCGCAATTGCTTTGGCCACCGCTGCCAGCGTGAAGATCTGTGCCGTCGCTCGATACCCCATTCTGACAGCCAGTCAGTGATCCGGTATTCGCGCACGAGTCATTCCAAGTCATTTCGGGAATGTACGATAAGGCGGAGGATTGCGTGGTGGAATTGTTTGTCCCGGACCAGTACGTAGACCAATTGTTGATATCGTTAAAGTCCGTCCCGCCGACGGCAACGTTAAACGGCGTTGAAGCGGTGCCAATGACTTCCAGGCCATACTGCGCCGCAATCTCGCCGAACTGCGCGCTGTCACATCCGGCGGAGCCAGAGTCGCCCGCAGCGATAACTATAGTGATGCCCTGAGCGGCGCCCTGCTCCCACAGAGTGCTGTAGAACGTATTGCCGCCATTCCCGAGGTAAGCCTCGCAAGCGCCGTAGCTCTCACTCATGACCGGCGCGAGGTTGTTATCAATGATGTAGAGGGCGGAGAGATCAACCCCATAGGTAACCTCGGTTGTTTCTGAGACCACAAGGTCAATGGTCGCACCTTTTGCGACCGCGCCGGCCCACTCAACGTCGAGGTCGGCTTCAGTCTCGTCCGAGTTGATCCCCGGGTCGGGACCATTCAGGATAATCTGCGGGACGTTTGCCGGCAAGCCGAACAAACTGCGGAAGTCCGCCACGTCCTGCGTGTTGATATTCGTATCCGAGACGATCGCAACTGTCTGCCCAGTGCCGTCTATGGTCGCATAGAGCGGGGTAACGTTGTAAATGGTGGCAAAATCCGTCGGGCCAACGGCATAGTTATTCGAACCTAAGGTGAAGAGTGGTCTCACCTCGCCTGTGGCTTTCGACTTGGAAAAGGTGCCCAGGAGGCGGTGCATTGGCTTCCTGGGGAAATTGTTCAGCGAGGCAAAGCCGACCACCACCGGCGTCAGGGCGGCAGGAATCTGCGGATCGCTCGCGTTGGCCCAGTGCTCCTCGCCCTTGACCACGAATTTGTGGATCTCGGTGTGAAACGCCTCGCGCACCTGTCCCGCTGTGCCGGAAAACTCGATGACGGTGCGGCCCGCTGCCACATGACTGACTTGAAAGCCCTGGGACGTAAGCCAACCGGTCACTGCTTGAATGTCCGCATCAGCGGGGCCGAATTGCTGCCCGAACTGCTCGGGGGTGAGCCACATGTGATAATTGGGCGAGGATTTGATCTGCTGCTCATCCAGCAGCTTCCGTAATGCAGCTTCCTGTTCCGCCGAGCGCCGCAATACGAGCAGCATCCGTTCCGTCGGCAGGCTATCAGGCGCGGCGCCCTGGTCATATTCGGGGCGCGCTAGGGGATGGGTGTTCCCTCGCAGCGTGACGAGGTTCTCCATGTCCACAGGTTGCGTGATGCGCGCAGGGACAATCGCTGCTTGTTGCCCCGCCGCCATTAGAGAGAAAAAGGGGACGAATGCGAATGCCAGAGCCGTTTGCGTCAACAGTGACCGTGCGTGTCTCATACCGCCTCCAACGACCAAACTGGGTCCATTAATTATAGAGCGTTCCTGCCGGATACACAAATCTTGATGAGCTCCCTGTGGTCCACTACCATCGTTAGGTATTCCCTTCAGAGCTTCGAAAAGTTCCACAAATTGTCTCGATTTTGAGAACCCCATCCTCATTATTGATGCATAATGTCTCGACCGGGATTTCCGTTTCAGATTTACCCTTAACTTTTGGTATACCGCCCCAGAACCTCGGTTGGGGGATCCTCCATACCGCTGAGCGGGATTCCAGCCATGGTGGGTAGTAAGCAGTAGGCAGTAGGCAATAAGCAGCAGGCAATAAGCAGTAAGCAGTAGGCAGCAGGTGGAAGCCAACGAAGTGGACGGACATGCTTGAAGTTCTCGTTGCTGCCCGAGAACTCAGGAGATGCAGTGCAGGTCCCGTTCTATGGACCTGCGGTTCGTCAACAGCAGATGGCAGTGGGCGGTGGTAAGAGAGAACAAAGCAACTCAGAATTCAAGATTCAAAGCTGCCCCCAGCCCCCTTTTTTCAAAGGCTGAGAGCTGATAGCTGACCCGCCGCGGCGGGACAACTCGCGGCTGACAACAGGACATGGAGAGTCCGAGCGTAAAGCGAGTTTATTACGGCTGGTGGGTTGCTCTCGCAGCCTTCCTGAATCTTTTCTTTGCGGTGGGTATTCTCTATTATGGTTTTCCTGTTTTTTACCCTGCCCTCGTTGACGAACTCGGGTTCACGCGCGCCCAGACCACTGAGGGGTTTCTCCTTGGGTTCGTATTTGTGGGGTTGTTGTTTAGCCTCGTTGCCGGAGCGCTCATTGACCGGATCGGGCCGCGTCAAGTCATCCGCTGGGGCATCGGCTTTTTAGGTCTGTCACTGGTCTTCATGGGACGAATGTCCCACTTGTGGCAATACGACCTCCTCTGCGTCGTCGAGGTGGTCGGTTACACGCTGGCCGGGCCTATTCCCAACCAAGTCCTGGTCTCGATGTGGTTCCGAACCAAACGCGGTCGCGTCATGGGATATGCGTACCTAGGCCTTGGCCTGGGCGGTGTAATCTCCGCGCCCCTGATCAACACTTTAATAAACCGGGTCGGCTGGCGTGGCGCGTTTGAAATCCTTGGCGCTGCGATCGTGGTGATACTGTTTCCAGTGGCCCAGTGGGTGACGCGTTCCACACCCGGCGAGCTGGGTCTCAACCCGGATGGTTTATCGTCTGTTACGGCGCCAGCCCAAGCCGGTAACGAGCCGGAGGTGACGGTGAGCCGCGCCGTGCGTACGCTAAACTTCTGGCTGATCCTGGCAGGCTGCACGCTGGTTATCGGCGCCATTGGAACTGTAATCCAGCACCTCATCCTCTTCCTCCGCGACCAGGGATATTCCGCCGGTTACGCCTCCCGCGTGATGAGTGTGCTGCTGATGGCGAGTCTTGTTGGCCGGGTGATTGCCGGCTATTGTGCAGACTGCTTTGGCAAGAAAAACGTGATGGCTTTGTTCTACCTTCTCGCGGCGCTTTGCATTCCACTGCTTTTCCTGGCACGCCGGCCGACGGCGGCATGGGGTTTCGCAGTGCTTTTCGGCTTGGCGATGGGGGCAGACTATATGCTTATCCCCCTCGTTACCGCTGAATGCTTTGGAATCAGCGGGCTGGGGAAGTTGCTGGCCTTGATTATTATGGGCTATTCCGTTGGTCAATGGATGGGACCTGTTTTGGCAGGGAGAATCTTCGATGCCACGCGAAGCTACGATGCAGCCTGGGCGATCATGACTCTGGCGGGGGTGCTGGGCGCCGCGACGGTCTACGCAATCTCCCCCCGCCGGGTCTGAAGGTCGCCCTTCAGCGGGATAGTCGAGGATGCTATTGGCATGTCATTCTGAACGGTGTAGTGCGGCTGCTGGGCGCAACCGAAACGAGAGCCTCCGTGTCCTCTGTGCCTCTCGAGCTTTAACACGGAGCACACGGAGCGTCTCAGTGACCTCTGTGTTGAGTCTCTTCTGACCACGGAGGACACGGAGGCGCTAATGACACGAGGAGAAATCTTCGCGGCGCGAGAAGAAGCTGACTGCTCGTGCTACGGAGAGAAGTCGCAGGCACAGGATGCCCATACACTCCTCCATGTTATGATTTGACCCGAATGGCCGAACCTACCTATCCTCGCGTGGCAAGTTTTCGCACGGCTGCTGAATTGGCGGCTCATATCAAGGGGCTGGGATGGGAGGTTCCTTTTGACGATGCCATCCTCTCCGCTCCTAACTCGCCGCTCGCCGCGCCCTTCCAACTTCCCTGGCATAAGGGATGGCGCCAGGTTGGAAACCGCTTTGCCGTACAACCCATGGAGGGTTGGGACGCCCAGACGGACGGTACGCCGTCAGATTTGACCCGCCGGCGTTGGATGCGGTTCGCCCGCAGCGGGGCCAAACTGATTTGGGGAGGAGAAGCCGTGGCGGTGCTCCCTGAGGCGCGTGCGAACCCGCACCAGTTGCTTTTGAACGAGCGGACCGCCCCGTCGCTGGCTGACCTGCGTCAGCAGATGGTCCAGGCTCACCGCGAACGCTTCGGCGAAGGGCGAGACCTTATTATCGGCCTTCAACTCACACACTCGGGACGCTTCTGCCGGCCGCATGCGGAAACACGGCTGGAGCCGATAATTGCCTATCATCACCCGATTCTGGATGTAAGATATCCAGCGTCAGCCAGCACGCCGCCGGTTTCGGATGCCGAGGTAGGCCGAATTGTCGAGGCTTTTGGCCGGGCCGCGCGCCTTGCTCAAGACAGCGGCTTCGATTTTGTGGACTTGAAGCATTGCCACGGCTACCTTGGGCATGAGTTCTTGAGTGCGTATCATCGTCCTGGCCCCTATGGGGGCTCATTTGAAAATCGCACTCGCTTCTTGCGGGAACTGGTGAGCATCGTCCGCGCCTCGGCGCCTGCTCTTGAGATCGGGGTCCGAGTGAGCGCCTATGACTCCATTCCGTTTGTCCCGGACCCTCAAACCGGCCGGGGAGTGCCCGTCAAAGCGCCCGGTCAACTTCCGTATACATGGGGCTTCGGTGTGGATGTCCAAAATCCCTGCTGCCCCGATCTTGCAGAGGCGAAACTCCTGCTCGCCCTTCTTCGTTCCCTGAATGTGCGCCTGGTCAACATCAGCGCCGGCAGCCCCTATTACTCTGCGCATTTGCAACGCCCGGCATTATTTCCACCCTGGGACGCTTATCTGCCGCCCGAAGACCCGCTCGCCGGGGCCGTCCGAATGTGGGTTGCGGCTGCAGAATTGAAGAAGTCCACACCCGACTTGGTTTTCGTTTCTTCAGGCGGCACGTATTTTCAGGACTATCTCCCGCACTTCGCTCAGGCGGTGTTGCGGGCAGGATGGACAGATTTCGTGGGTCTGGGGCGAATGATGCTGGCCTATCCGGAATTGCCGGCTGACGTGCTTGAAAAAGGCCGGCTGGCGCGGAAGAAAATCTGCCGGACATTCAGCGACTGCATTAACGCCCCGCGCCAGGGTTTAGTCTCGGGATGCTATCCGCTCGACTCCTTCTATAAAGGACGAGCGGAGGCGAAGCAATTGGCCGCGAAGGAGGCTGAGCTCAGGAGTCTTCAACTCTCGAATCGAAACCCCCTCGCCCCCGGCCCCTCTCCCCCGAGGGAGAGAGGGGAGGGTTGATTCGGTTTCTACCGCCCTCGGTCCCGCAGAGCGGGACAAAGGGTGGTCCAGTCCTCCCGCAAGGCGGGACGGGAGGACCGGGTGAGGGGGTTGTTTAGCGACCAACGCAATGGTTATTTCGTGATGACTCCTAGGTGCAGTGCCCTGATACCGTAGCCGGTTTTGTATGCATCGTGGACGCGGATTGGGTATATTGATCTTCAATGGCCCCGACTCCACAGGTTGCTCTCGTCACGGGCGCTTCGCGCGGCATCGGCCGCGGCATCGCAATTGAGCTGGCGCGCCTAGGTTTCAGTATCGCCATCAACTACGCCCAACGCCACGAGGCGGCCCTCGAGTGCAAGCGGCTGTGCGTGCAGGCTGCACCCAGGGGGGCTGAATCTTCTTTTGAATTATTCCGAGCCGATGTCTCGAAGACGCAAGATCGCGCCGCCCTGTTGAAGGCTGTCCAGGAACGCTTCGCTTGGATCAATCTGCTGGTGAACAACGCCGGCGTGGCCCCCACGGTGCGCGTTGACCTTCTGGAAGCCAGCGAAGAGAGCTTCGACCGGGTGATGAATATCAACGCCCGAGGCCCCTACTTCCTGACTCAGGCCGTGGCCAACTTTTGGATTGCCGGATTGAACCAAAGGCCGGAGAGGGCCGGCAAGCCAAAGATCGTCAACATCTCCTCCGCCTCCGCCTATGCTCCGAGCGTTAACCGAGGCGACTACTGCATGAGCAAGGCTGCGCTCTCCATGATGACGCAACTCTTCGCCGCGCGACTGGCTGAGTACGGGATTAACGTCTACGAGATTCGCCCTGGAATTGTGCTGACGGACATGACAGGATCGGTGAAAGAGAAGTACGATGGCATGATTTCCGACGGCCTCACGCCCGTGGCGCGGTGGGGAACGCCGGAAGACGTGGGCCGCGCGGTGGCGGCCATCGCCGAGGACCGCTTCCCCTTTTCCACCGGCGAGGTCATCAACGTGGACGGGGGATTTCACATCCGCCGGCTTTAGGGTGTTGTCATGGAATAGCTTTTCCATGTTCGACCGAAGCACCCCCTCACCCCCGGCCCCTCTCCCAAGGGGGAGAGGGTGGAATAGATCGAACCAACTCTCATCAACTCGTTCCAAGAAGGCGACGGCAATTAGACTTTAGTCATCTGTTCCCTCTCCCCCTTGGGGGAGAGGGTGGACCGCCGCCGGCGTTTTCTCCAGCCGGGGCGGGCCGGGTGAGGGGTGACGCCGTAGACAACGTAACAGGTATTTCGTAATAGGACAAAGATCATGATTCGCATCGACGCAGAACTCACACCGGAAAAACTCAGATCCCGGATCGAACGCGTTTTCGAAATCTCCGCCGGAAAGATCCGGGCCATCGAAAAGGCCTTTGACGCTTCACGAGGGTCACCGGTCTTCACAGCCCAGGGCGTCTACACGGCGCGCGAATGGACCGAGTGGACACAGGGCTTCCTGTACGGGTCGGCACTCCTCCAGTATGACGCTACGGGTGATTACTGGTTCCTGGAATACGGAAAGCGTAACACCGTCGAGCGAATGGCGCCGCACCTCACGCACACGGGAGCACACGACCACGGGTTCAATAGTGTCAGCACGTATGGGAACTTGCTGCGCCTGGCAAACGAGGGCAAGGTTCCGGCGAGCGATGCTGAAAAGCGCTTCTATGCGCTGGCGCTAAAGGTGAGCGGGGCTGTGCAGGCGGCGCGCTGGTCACCACTCCGTGACGGACGCGGCTACATATACTCCTTCAACGGTCCCCACTCGCTCTTCGCGGATACCATCCGGTCGCTGCGTTCACTGGCGCTCGCCCACCGCTTAGGACATGTGTTGATGGGTGAGAACGACCGGCGCATTTCGCTGCTGGAACGGCTTGTGCATCACGCTGCGGTGACGGCAGAGTTCTCCGTGTATTACGGGGAAGGGCGGGACGCGTACGACGAGCGCGGGCGGGTGGCGCACGAGTCGATTTTCAACATGAACGACGGCAGTTACCGCTGCCCCTCTACCCAGCAGGGATATTCGCCCTTCACCACCTGGACGCGCGCCCTGGCCTGGATCATGTGCGGCTACGCGGAAGAACTGGAATACCTCCAAACCCTTTCCGAGCAGGAGTTGGACCTGCTCGGGGGGCGCGAAAAAGTGGAAGGCATGATGCGGCGGGCCGCCCAAGCGACCTGCGACTACTACCTCGAGCAGGCGGCGCAGGACGGTATTCCGTATTGGGATACCGCCGCGCCGCAACTGCTGAAGCTGGGAGAATGGCGCCATAAGCCGAGTGATCCGTTCAACAACTATGAGCCAGTGGATAGTTCAGCGGCGGCAATCGCCGGGCAGGGGCTCTGGCGATTGGGGACTTATCTTCAAGGGCGGTCCGAAAACTCCGAGAGCGGGAGACGTTATCGACAGGCTGCAATCACCATCGCGAATACACTGTTTGATGAGCCTTATCTTTCGACTCATCCGCAACACCAGGGGTTGATCCTTCACTCCGTATACCATCGCCCAAAAGGCTGGGACTACGTTCCACCCGGCCGGCAAATACCCTGTGGGGAGTCTTCCATGTGGGGAGACTATCATGCGCGGGAATTGGCGCTGCTGCTTCTGCGCGAAGCAAAGCGTGAGTCCTACCTGGCGTTCTTTAAGGTCGGAGAGAGCACGTAGCGCGGGCCTGATATTTAGGTCTGCGGTTTGTCTGCTCATCCGCGCGGTCCTCGACAGCTCCTGATCTTTACCCATATCTCCTGCTGAACACAGGGGTGGAGTTCGAAATCCCAACCCTCTCCCTGGGGAGAGGGTGGCGAGCGTAGCGAGCCCGGTGAGGGGTCACTTCGTAATCCTGCCACCACGACGATCTAGCCCGAAGACCTGAGCGCTGGGCAGGACCCCTCACCCGGCCCGCGCCGGCTGACGACAGCGCCGGTGGCGGTCCACCCTCTCCCCTCGGGAGAGGGCAAGGAATCAAAGAGCCTACCCCCTCATCCCGCCCGCGCTGACGGCTCAAAAGATCGTCCCCGGTGTCCAGCAAATGATGTGGGACATGCTCGGGACAGCTCGGGGCGCTGCCAGCATCAAGCTTGAGCAGGTCACCTGGCCACCCAAACGCAGACTACGAGCGATGCCAGAGTCAGAGTTGCAAAGATTGGAATGATGACCTTGCTGAGTGGACGCCCGCCCAGGACAACGGCGATTCCGCCCTTGACGAGCGTGTTGGTGGCGCAGGCCACGAGAATCGAGGCGTTGGCCGTGTTGGGCGCCAGAATGCTATCGTGGGCCAGGCGCGCGGCGGAAATCGTGAAGGCGTCAAGGTCCACTAACCCCGCCAGCACACCGGTGACATACATTCCCGAAGATCCGAAATAATGGTAACCAGCCTTCGAAGCAAACATCACTACGGCAAACATCAGCCCGAACTTGATCGCACTCCCCAACTCCATGGGATTCTTAACTTGGAGCGTTGCGTCACGCTCGCTCTCTTTTCGCTTCCAAAGGTAGATTGAAATTCCCACTCCCACGATAAAGGGAAGTGCAATCGGAAGGGTCAGCGCCCTCGCCAAGGGACCATCAATCACCGCCGTAATGATAACCACCCGGACGAACATGATGGTGGAGGCGATGGTTATGCCCAGGGCGAAATACCTGGCCAGAGATTCCCCTGCACTCCGAGCTTGGTTGGAAAGGCCGAAGGTGGCCGCGGTACTCGAGGCAATGCCGCCAAGGATGCCCGTTACGGCAATTCCCTGCCTCGCCCCCAGGAATCGCATCAGAACATAGCCCACCATGCTCAAACCGGAGATCAGCACTACTACCCACCAGATGAGCCGGGGATTCAGCGCTTCGAGTGGTCCAAACGCGCGGTTCGGGAGGAGGGGCAGAATAATGACGCTGACGACCCCAAACTTCAGGATTGCGTAAATCTCGTCTTCCTGAATGGATTCCGCCAAATGGTGTAGCGGGGCTTTGACCGACAGTAGCAAAGTCGCCACCACGGCGAACGTGGCTGCCGGAATCAAGTACCCCAAGGCCGCCAGCGCCCCAAAGACGAACGCCAGTAAGGCCATGAATTCTGTCGTGGTCCCCTTATGCGGGCCTTGAGACCTTACCATATAGGCCGCCACGGCAACCGCGCATACTCCCGCCAAGCCGACAGGCAGCATCCATCCCCATCCTGCTTTCGCAGCCAAACCACAGAGGAAACCGAAAAGGGTGATGAGAGGGAAAGTCCGGATCCCCGCGATCAAGGGGATGTCCTTCTGGGCGTGCTCGCGCTCGATGCCAATCAGCAGCCCCATCAGCAAGGCCATGGCGCCATTAAAGGCAATCTGTGTGTAGGTAAGCATCAGGTCGAAACTACCTAGGAAAGAAGTACATCAACCACCCTAGCACAAGGGCGGTGCCAACAAACGCGCCAAAAACCTTCGCGCCGTAAACAAATCGCTCGCGAGGCGCTTCCTTGGCGAGAACCCCGAACACCACGGCGACCAGGAAGGAGAATATAACGAGAGCGGGAAAGTGTGTCAAAGCCATCGCAATTATTGAATCATTTTCCCATTGAGTCATTGGGTCAATGAATCAATGACCCAATGACTCAATGATTCAATTCCTTAGGTCTTGCGTCCCATGGCAATATCGTAGCAGTCCAGCACCGCAAGAACGTTGAGCATGCCCGCGGCCACGAGGTATGCGGTCCCGTAGTCGGAGCTGACGAAGAACGGATCACCGCCCGAATAACCGAAAAACCTGGCGCCGGGCATCGCCAAGCCTACGCACAATTCGCCGTAATAACCCAGGGTTTGAAGGTAAGACCCGGAACTGGTCGAGAAGAATTGCCCCTGCATCGCAAGACCGAGAACGAACATTACGCTGATCGAGGCGAAGAGGATCAGCGCCCGCCATTTCCTTCCCAGCATCAGGTGACCCAACCCCGGGACGAGCCATGCCGCGACGCACAGCCGCACCAACGTGATGATCGGTGGGTGGCTGGTGGCAGCCTTGGGCTTGGCATTAGCAGTGCCTTCCTGGACCACTTTTCCAGCCATAAATCTACGTCCCACGCCGCACCAGCAACTCCAAAGCCTGGGAGCGCAATTCCCTTCCTAGCGAAATTAACACACCTCAGTATGTTGCGGCAAGGATGGGCACAATGGCCGGTTGAATTTCACCTGTCACCCGCGCCCCCGATTCCTCGATGAACACATTCACCTCGCTGCGCACGCCGAACTCCGGGAGGTAAATTCCCGGCTCGATGGAGAAGCAGATTCGGGGAATTATCTGGCGCGTGTCGCGCGTCTCGAAGTTATCGATGTTGGCCCCGTTACCGTGCACATCTTCGCCGATGGAGTGCCCGGTCCGATGAACAAAGTATTGCCCGTATCCCCGGCGGTTGATAATCCCCCGGGCCACGTCATCCACTTCATACCCGTGAATCGTCCGCCCACTCCTCATTGAGGCCTGAACAAAGTCCACAGCGGCATCCCGCGCTTCCCGCACAATCTCGAAGACCTCCGCGTAACGCCGCGGGACCTCCACACCCACGAAGCCTGTCCATGTGATGTCGAAATAAACCGCGCCAGGCTTGTTCATTTTTCCCCAGACATCCAGCAGAACGAAATCATTGACACCCATGGGCAACGAACCATCACGCATCGGCATGTAATGGGGATTGGCAGTGTTTCTGTTGACCGCCGCAACAGGCCCCTCATCCGCCACTACGCCGCCGCCCTCAAAGACACGTAGCATTGCCTGCTGGACATCGTACTCCGTGATTCCATTTCCAGCGCACATGGCATCCCGGATGGCGGCGAAACCCGCGCGGACGGCGGCGTGCACCACCTTGCCCGCCGCCAGGTGCGACGCCAGTGCATCCTCCGACCACCGCGCCTCAAACAATTGGACCAAGTCAGCCGATGAAACCACTTCCACGCCCAGACTCTTCACCAGCTCAATCGTCCCGGCGTCCACCAGACCCACATAAGGAATGTCGTTCAGGGCCGAATACTGCATCGCGATGCGGCTCTTGCCTTCCAGAATCCTCTTCAGACCCGCGTGTTGTTCCTTCCCGGAGGAGTACTCGAGCTCTCGCCCAGGCAAACCTGCCAGGTTCTGTCTCTCCACACGATGAATGAGCTTGCTCGGCTCTCCCTCGGCTGGAATCAGGTAATACCACCGCCGCGTACACATGGGCGGATTGATCTTCAGTACTCGATAGGCAATGGGGTCACGACGATGGTGGTCGTAAAACAACCAGCCGTCGAGCCCGTTTTCCCGAAGCGTCGATTGAATCAGGTCGAATTCCATTTTCCCTCGCTTGAGTTGTCAGTAGTCCGTGGTCCGTATTCCGTGGTCCATTGAAACAACGGGACCACGCGGTGGAGTCCGTGCCCACTACTAGGCGCCTCCTGCTCGTCCCGCGACGGCGGGTCACTCGTCACCGCTCTTCGGCCTTCAACAATCACTTGAAATCTAGCGGAGTAAGTCCAGGTGCTGAAATCAGATAGCTGACTGCTGGCAGCCCCTTCACGCTCGTCCCGCCACGGCTGGTCACTGCTCTTTGAAGAACGGTCGCCACTGTTCCACGCGCGGCGGGGCGGTGAGCAGGCTCACGCCGAACAGGCATAACAGCGAGGCCGCCAGGGCAGGAAAAATCATAGGCGCGTGCGCATCTAACCCGAACAGTTTCCACAGCACCGCCACAACCGTACCCGCGACAATCGAGCTAAGCCCCCCGGCGGTGGTTGTACGCTTCCAAAAGAAAGCAGCGACGACGGCCGGTGTCAGCCCCGCGCCATATACGTCATAAGCATAAACAGCCGTGGCCAGAACCGAGGGCTGGAAGCTTTGAGCCAATGCGATCACTCCAAGGACCGCCACGGTGATCCGTGAAAAAAGCAGCAAGGTGCGATCGCCCGCACTCTTGCGAAACAAGCGTTGGAAAACGTCATGAACCACGTTCGTGGCCGGCGAGAACAGGTAGTTGTTTCCCGTTGACAGCACCTTGGCAAACACCGCGCCCAGAAAAATAGCGCCCACCAGCGGCGCCACACCGTGGCGCGCCGTGTAAGGCACGATCCCCCAGGCCGGAAGTGCGCCCGACTCGATTTCTTTGTGGAAAAGCACTCCCCCCACCATGGCCAGCAGCACGATAATCGTTTCCAGGAACAACGTCCCAACGATCCAGCCCAGCACTGAAAGCCGGGCGTCCCGCTCGCTGCGGGCAGAAAAGAACTTCTGGTAGGAACTCTGGTTCCCCACCATCAGCGTGAAAGTCGGAAAGAAGTAGCCAAGCACTTCACTCCACCCCATTCCACCTCTAAACGTGAAGTGACTCGGAGGCAACGCAGCGTGCATTGCGGTCCACCCGCCGACGCGCAGAAGCATCGCCGGCAAGGCAATGATGCAGCCGGCCGTAACGAGCACACCAATCGCCACGTCCGTGTAAGCGACCGACGACATTCCAGCCAGTGCTGTGAACAGGATGACGAACCCTGCCAGGATGAACGTTCCGGTCCTCTCGCTGACTCCGAAGGCGAGGTTTAGAATTCGCCCGCCCCCGCGGAACTGGTAGCTGACGATGGCCGTGTAGGAAACGATGATGCAGAGTGTCCCTAAAACGCGTGCAATCGGACTGTACCTGACCTCCAACAGATCAGGGACGGTGTATTGCGCGAACGCCCGAGCGCGTCCGGCAATGAAATAGACCACCAGCAAGCCTGCCCAACCGCCAGCAGGCAACCATAGAGACGCGAGGCCCCTGCGATAAGCGAACTCCGCGCCGCCAAAAAGGCTTCCAGCTCCTATCCAAGAACACAACAGCGTGAAGACCAACACCGCCGCCGAGAGTTTGCGGTCCGCCACCATGAAATCTGCATGGCTCTTGAGCTTCACCATGCGCGTCACGCTTACCGTGAGTAGCACAAGAACAATCAGGATGAGGACCGTAGCGTAGATCATGCGTGTGTCTACCCTTCATTGCGGTAGTCGAGGGACGCAACCATTTGCGTCACATCGCGCCAGTGGGGTTCGACTTTAACGTAGAGTTCTAGGAACACTTTAGGTGGGAACAATCTTTCCAGTTCCCGGCGGGCCTCGGTGCCGATCTGCTTCAGCATGTCGCCGCCCGAGCCAATAATGATGGGTTTCTGCGAATCCCTCTCCACCACGATGCTGGCGTGGATACGCGTGATGGTTTCGCCTTCCTCGAAGTCGTCGATGACGACGGCGGTCGCATAGGGAAGTTCTTGCCGGGTGTGAAGGATGACCTTCTCGCGAACGATCTCAGATGCCAGGAAGCGTTCCGGCTGATCCGTGTACATTTCGGGCGGGAAGTATTGCGGGCCCTCGGGGAGCAAGCACACGATGGCGTCCAGAAGTTCCGTAAGACCTTCTCCCCGGAGGGCGGAGATAGGCATGATTTCCTCGAAATTGTACAACTGTGAGTAGCGCTCCATCAGGGGCAGAAGTTTGGGCTTCTTGATTCGATCGATTTTGTTGAGGGCCAAAATCGACCGCGGAGCGTATTCTTTCAGCAGTCCCAAAGCAAACTCGTCTCCATGACCGAACCGCTCGGAGGCATCAACAATCAGCACCGCCAAGTCCCGCTCCGTGAGCGCCTGGCGAACGAAGGTCATCATCTGGTCATTGAGGCGCGAAAGCGGCCTGTGGATTCCGGGCGTGTCCATGAGCACGATTTGCGCGGAGGGCCGGTTTACGATCCCGAGAATCCGATTGCGAGTGGTTTGCGGCACGGCCGTGACGATGGAGACCTTGGTTCCAACCAACGCATTCACCAAGGTGCTCTTCCCGGCGTTCGGCCTTCCCACCACGGCCACGAATCCGGATTTAGTCTGATTCGTCATGGTTCTCAGCAGGCGTTGTGGCTTCCGGAGACAGAATCAGGCGGACCTTCAAGACTGTCCGCTTGTTAGCTTCCAGCACTTCGATGGTCAACCCGTTCTTCTCCACCTTCTCACCGGGAACGGGAACGTGACCGAGTTGGGCCAGCACCAACCCCGCCACCGTGGAGTAGCCTGGAGCTTGGACGGGGACATGCAATTCATCGCTGATCTGGGACAGGTCGGTATGACCCGACACGAGGTAGGAATGCTCCGACTCCTTGACGATATCCTGGGCGTGGATCTCGAATTCGTCTTTTATTTCTCCAACGAGTTCTTCCAGCATGTCTTCGATGGTCACCAACCCGGCGACGCTGCCATATTCGTCGATGACGATGGCCATCTGCGTGGTGGATTTCTGCAATTCCTTCAGCAAGTCCTGGATGCGCCGCGTTTCAGGAACGAATGGCACAGGCCTGATCAAACTACGAATGGTGACTCGGGCTTGTTCTTCCGGCGGCAACTCCATGAGGTCTCGAACGCTCACGATGCCCTCGATATGGTCCAACTGCCCGGCAAAGACGGGGTATCGGGTCAGGCGTTTTTCGCGGAACAGCTTGCGAAGGTCTTCGACCGGGGCGTTCACCTCGATGGCGGCAATTTCCGTGCGCGGCGTCATCACCTCGCGCACGACCTTGTCCCCGAATTCGACGACCGACTGTACGAGTTCACCCTCCCCTTTTTCGAGCAAGCCTTCCTGCTCACCGACTTCAATAAACTCTTGCAGGTTCTCCTGCGGGCTGGGGGCCTCCGGTTCCTGCTCCGTGGACTCCAACAGGCGGCTCATGGTGGTTGAAATGAGGATGGGGAAAGTGAGCGGCAAGGCCAGGTAAACCAGCCGTCGCACCGCGGGCATCCAGAGCTCCAAGATGACCTCCGGCTCGTCATGGCGCGCCACCAGGAGGAAAGGTATGAGCTGGTCGGCTATGGCCACCGCGGTCAGGACTACGACCACAGCAGCGCCGATGTTTCCCCAGAGGTGATCCGGCCTGCGCAGGACCAGCAGCGCAGTCACGCCCACGGCAAACAAGTGCATCGCCGCGCCGTGCAGGGCGGAAATCGAGACCCCGACACGCTCCCGGTCGATGGTGATACGCCCTCCCTCTCCAGGACGAAACAGCTTCCTGGCGCTCACTGCAGTCAGGCGGCGCATCAGCAGCCTCAAATAAGAGGCCACCGACCCGGCCACCAGAAGGGCGGCCAGAACGATCAGCCATACAAGTGTGATCAGGATGGTTTCAAGGTCCATAGAGAAAGAACTTCAAACGGCAAATGACCTAGTCTCACGAAATACCCAGCCGGCTCCGCATGGCAAGCTCCAGCCTGGTCATTTCGCCATGATCTTGTTCGTGATTGTAGCCCAGCAGGTGGAGGACGCCGTGCAAGATAAGCCATCGCATCTCGTTCAGGGTTGAGTGTCCTTCTTGGCGCGCGTTTCTTTTGGCCGTTTCGACGGAAATGACGATGTCGCCGAGGAAGTTCTTGAACTCCCACGCCGCGCGTTCATTGGCGCTCCGGCGGGTGTACCTCGATCGAGCGCGTTCGCTTCCTGGTCGCTGGGGTGGCTGCCTCTGCTGCGCCATCCAAGGAAAAGATAAGACATCGGTCGCACGATTCTTGCCTAGGTAGAGCGAATTCAATCGCTTGATCTGCCTGTCGTCTACGAAGCAAACGTTGCAATCTCGCCTGCCCAATCGAAGCGCCTGCCTGAGCTCCCGCACAAATTCCCCCAGCCGGGAAGAGCTGACAACGTACTTGCTCTGCTGATTAAGGATCAATGGTTCTGCCATGATAAAGCAAGTTGCGCAGGGCGGCGCTTTTGTTGAGAAGTTGGTTAAGCGTCTTCACGTAACAACCATTCATCGTAGATCATAACCCCCTCCCTCCAGGCCCCTCTGTCCCGCTCTGCGGGAGGACGGCCCGGGTGAGGGGGTTGCCTGGCAAGTGATGGAAAGCTTATTGCGTGACGACTCCTTTATGGTTTTTGTTGTTCGCCGCGGCCGCGGTGCGCACCTGGTCGTATTCCTCGTAGGCGCGGATGATGCGCTGCACCAGGGTATGCCGGACCACGTCCCGCTCCGTAAAGTAAACAAAATTGATACCCGGCACCCTGGAAACCACATCAATCGCTTCGACGAGGCCAGAACGTCTCCCATCGAGATCGATTTGGGTGATGTCACCCGTGACCACCGCTTTGGAGTTGAAGCCCAGTCGCGTCAGAAACATCTTCATCTGCTCGCTGGTGGTGTTCTGGGCCTCGTCAAGAATCACGAAGGCGTCGTTCAAAGTCCTGCCGCGCATGAAAGCGATGGGTGCGATCTCAATAATGCCTTTCTCCAAATAGCGTTCCACCCTGTCCGGGTCCAACACGTCGTAAAGAGCATCGTAAAGCGGGCGCAAATACGGGTTCACTTTCTCCTGCAGTGTCCCGGGGAGGAATCCCAACCGTTCGCCCGCTTCCACGGCGGGCCTCGCCAGGATGATGCGGCTGACCTCTTTGGTCAGCAGTGCATCCACGGCCATGGCCACGGCCAAGTAAGTCTTTCCGGTACCCGAAGGACCGATTCCGAACACCATGTCGTGCCGCTGAATCGCATCCACATAGGTGCGCTGGTTCAGGCTTTTGGGGGTGATGGATTTCTTGCCGAAGGTCCGGGGGCGGCCGGCCTCGGCAAGACCCTTCAGCGTGGCATCCGGATCCTGGCAGACGATGCGCAGGAAGGATTCGACCTCCGAGCTGTCAAAGCGGGACCCGGTCTCCACCAAGTCGGCATACTCTTCCAGGAGTTTTTGCGCGCGCCGCACATCGAGATCCCCGCCTTCGATCTCCAGCCCTTCCTCGCCGAGGTGTACCGAAACATTGAAACACCTCTCCAGCAATCGCAGGTTTCCGTCGTGCGTTCCTACCAACTCTTCAACTCCTTTCAGAACCTTTACACTCGTCTTCATTTGCTCTGCATGCCTCACATCCTCCTAAATCAGAGAATAACCATCATGCGGTGGTCGAGGGACGCGCCGAAAACCGGCGTTGGGGGGAGAAAGTTTACTTCTCATTAACTCTTTAACAATTTAGCCTTCGGACCCGCGAAAGTCAAGTTCCTGCGGCAGGTGCGTGGTGTCCTAATATGCGACGTAGGGCCGGGGCTTGCCCCGGCCTGGCCGCCCCGCCGTGGCGGGAGGTGGCCCTACGTCCTAATTGGGACGCTACCTGTTCTCATTTAAGTCAGTGGCACACTGTTTCTTGCCGCCCGCAGTGGCAGGCCAAGGTTGGAGGAGCTGCTCTTTGCGGTAAACCAAGGAGTTGGTATCGTAAGCGGCAATCTCAAACCCGTGGCCGTGGGTGATGGCGTCGCAAGGGCAGGCCTCCACGCAGTAACCACAAAAGATGCACCGGTTGTAATCAATGTTGTAAACCTTTGCGTAACGCTCAGCCGCACTGATTCGCTGCTCGCCGGTATTCTCGGCAGCTTCGATGTAGATGCAATTGGCTGGGCAAGCCGCCGCGCAAAGGAAACAGGCGACGCATTTCTCGAGCCCATTTTCATCGCGTTTCAAAATGTGCAGCCCGCGGTAGCGGTCTTCAAAATGAACGGGTTCGTCCGGGTAGTTCTCCGTCACCGTGGGCTGGAACATGGTCCTAAAAGTGACGGAAAACCCCTTGGCCAGAGCTGCGGCGGAATCCACGATTTCTCGAAGTATGTTTGGCATACCCTGTCAGAAATTCAGTATAGCTGACGCCCCTTAGCCGGTCAATCGCCGTCGCTCAAGCCCGGCGCAATTGCCAATTCCCCGCGCGATTGCCCAATTCAGTCTGGCAACGGACTGACCAGAGGGAGAATCCAAGCGCATAGGTTAGGAATTGCTGAAACGCCGAAGGCAGAATAGAATCAGAGAAGAGGCAGCAAAAGGCGTGGTTCCGACTCCAATGGTAACGGTAGAAGCGGCCCATCCGTCTAGCTTCAAAGGAGATGCCTATGAAAAAGTCAAGATTCACGGCAGGCCTGGCAGCCATGCTTATCATCTCGACACTGTCTTTTGCATCGGACGATGCCATCACATTGCCCGCAGGAAGCGAGCTCCATATGCAACTGATCACCACGCTCAGCTCCAAAACCAACGAGACCGGCGATCTGTGGACGGGAAAGGTCGTCGAGCCGATCTTTGGAAAAGGTGGGGAAATCGTCCCCGACGGGAGCACCGTGGATGGTCACGTCGCCTATGTCAAAGGCCCGGGTCGGGTAAAAGGCAAGGGTGAGATGCGGCTCATCGTAGATTCCATCAGCACGCCGGACGCATCGAAGTACAACATCGTGGCAAGCCTGCAAGACGCCGAGGGCGCCAAGGTGAAAGATGAAGAAGGGACCATGCAGGGGCCAGGTAAGGGCAAAAAGGGGACGGCCGAAGAAGCCGGGGTGGGCGCCGCCGCGGGTGCGGGTGTGGGGGCGATCGCCCACGGTGGTACAGGCGCCCTTTACGGCATGGGAATCGGCGCCGCTGCGGGTCTGGCCCACGGGCTTCTCAAAAAGCACAAAGAGATCGTTCTTCCTCAGGGTTGCGAGATGACCTTCGTTATTTCCCGCGACACCACAGCGAAGAAGGTTGTAGCTCAGCCTGGCCCCTCCTCCAACTAGCGTTGGAGTCTATGGCCGCTTGCGCCTGATATCTGCGACGATCTGCTTCCCGTGGAAGCGGCCGTTTTCGATGAAGATCTCGTTCGTATCCAGACCAGCGATGATAACGCCGGCAAGATACAGGCCGGGCACATTACTTTCGCACGTTTCCGGTTTGCACTCCGGCCGGCAGGCGGTTGGGTCAATCCGGACCCCGGCGCTGCGAAGGAAGTCGAAGTCCGGATGATATCCGGTAAGGGCGAAAACGAAGTCGTTTTCAAGGCGCAGTGTTTCCGCATTGGAATTCCCCACCTGAATCCAATCGTTGCCAATCTCGGTCAGGAAGCTGGCGAACATGGCGCGGATCGAACCCTCCTTGATTCGGTTTTCAAGGTCAGGTCTGATCCAGTATTTGATATGCCGGCTCAGCTCGCGCTCCCGCACGATCAGCGTGACCTCAGCGTCATGGCGATAGAGGTCCAGGGCCGCAATTGCGGCCGAATTCCCGCCCCCCACAACTGCAACTCGCCGCCCGAAGAACTGGTGCGGTTCCCAGTAGTAATGCGAGACCTTGGGCAGATCCTCTCCTGGTACATTCATCAGGTTGGGCAGATCGTAATAGCCGGTCGCCAGCACGACGTTGCGCGAGTTGTACTTGCGGCGCTGACCACCACTCAACTCCGTACCGATCACGAAGGCGCCGTCTTCCTGCCTGAGGGACGTCACACGCTCTCCATAGTGGACGGGCAAATGGTAGTGGCCTGCCACGCGGCGATAATATTCAAGGGCTTCGGCGCGCGTGGGCTTGATATTGATGCTCGTGAAAGGAAGGTCGCCGATCTCCAAAAGCTCACGCGTGGTGAAGAAGGTCATGTTGGGCGGATAATGAAACAAGGAATTTACCAAACAGCCTTTCTCAAGAATCAACAGCTTGAGATCAGCCCGCAGCGCTTCAATCCCGCAAGCCAGGCCGGTCGGCCCGGCGCCCACCACAAGCACGTCAAACAAGTCGTTCATCAGAATCGAGTCCTCCCTCGCCCTGCAACAGGCGCCGCAGTTCGCTCTTAAAGCGCGCGTAGCCAGCAGTTCCGGCGTGGCGGCCACGGCCTCGCCCTTCCACACAAAGGCTTTCCCCTCGGCTCGCTCCACCAGCATCGCGATCCCTTCTCCTACATGATATCCCACCTGGCCGAAGAGCTGGACCTTTCCTCCGGCTGTCTCCAACAAGGCAACGAATCCATCCCTCTCCACCCCTAGATAGCGAGCATAACGTTCGAAGCTCACGAACCTGAAGCCCGCCTTCAAAAGCGACTCGAGCACGGCAACTTGGCCTGGACTTAATTCCTTTAGTTGTACGTCAAGCATGGGAGAAACCCAACCTGGAAACTTGACTCAAAACGTCAAGTCTGCAATGCCAAGCCTTTTAGGCAGGAACCGTCGCCAGCGGGAGAACATTTCCCCACCCTTCTGTTTCTAAACCGCTGCTGTCGGCCCAGACCCGAGTGATAATGCGCCTGCCCTCTCCCCCTTGGGGGAGAGGGTGGGCCGCCGCCGGCGTTTTCACCAGCCGGCGCGGGCCGGGTGAGGGGGTCACGAGCCTGCGCCCGTCCGTTTGCAGGTCACAACTCGCCGCTGAAAGCATTTGGCAATGACCACGCGACGTCCAGCACTTTCTACAGAAACAGCTCCGGCGCCTCCAGAACGATGCCATTTGGGAAGCGCGTCACGGTGTATCCCCTACGTTTGAGTTCCGCGTCGCGGCTCGTGTCGCGCTTGGTCTGGCTTGGCTGACCGTGGACGCTGCCGTCCAGTTCCACAATCAGCCGCCGCTGGGGGCAGCAGAAATCAACAATGTACTGACCCACGGCGTGCTGGCGGCGAAACTTGAAGCCGTTGAATCTGAGAGTCCGCAATAAGCGCCAAGCGACCTCTTCGGATTCGGTTTCATTGCGGCGAAGCTCGCGTGCCTTGGCAATCTGCACTTCGCCACGGGCGAGGGAGCGGCGCTGGCGACAGTGTTGCGTTCCTTTTGGTTTCACGGCTTTGACCCCCTCACCCCCGGCCCCTCCCCCGAGAGGGAGAGGGGAGGAGCAAACAAAGCATCCGCGCCCTCGCGCTTCAGGGCTCGAGCGCCCGCAGAGGACACCCGGTGCCTGGCGCTGGCCCTCTCGTTTAACCAGTATATCCACGCCACTCGCCGCTCTCCGTTGGGCAAGACAACCTCCGTAGTCGCGCGCTGGAACAAACTCTTCTCCGCAGTCTGAGGCGAGAACCCTTCCACATGGTCCAAAACCTTCAACGCTTTCTCCGCCTGGCGAAGACGATAAACTTCGCCTGCAAGCAGCTTTCCCGGCTTGGTGGATTTCCGTGCTCCAGGGAACTTTCCCAAGTCGTACAGCTCAGCCTGCACTTCCCCCGTTGCCACGAATTCCGCCCCCATCCTCCTCAGGTGATGATGCAATGCAAAGCCGCGTCGCAAAGTGCCATAAACAAACAGGAAATCAGTGTCGAGTTCTTGCCATGAGTGAACCATGATCTCCCTGTCCCGAAGAGTAGTGTCCCAATTCGACTGTAGCGCCGCCTCTGCCGCCGCACGGGACGCCCTGGCCGGTCCCGCCTTGCGGGACCGGCCCTACATCTATTTGGACACCACCTAAAGGCGATTAATCTTCAGCTTCCAGCACTTCGATGATGCGCCGCAAGGCCGCAATGATTTCGTCGCGCTCAACATGGTTCTTGCGGAACTGCAACACCATCTTGAATTCCTTGGCGGGAGGGATAAAACGGAAGACGGCCGGGCAGGGCTTCTTGTCGGGGTTCCGCTCGGCGCGGGCCTGCTCGCGGTTCACCATACCCAGCGCAAAACGCTGCGCCAGGTTTTTCATCTTCACTTCGCTGGGCTGGCGGGCCACCTGCAGCAATTGCGATTTCGAAAGCACACCCTTTTCAATGCACAAACCCTTAATCTCATCAGGAATCGACCGCAGGCTAAGCAGTTCGGTAATCGAGGGGCGAGACTTCCCCACTTTCTTGGCGATTTCCTCATGGGTCAAGCCGAAACGGCCGGCGAGCGCTTGCACCCCGTCTGCCTCTTCGAAGGGGGTCAAGTCTTTGCGCTGCAGGTTTTCGATCAGCGCCAGTTCAAGCGTCTCGGCTTCATCAACGTCTTTTTCGATGCACGGAAGTTCGCAAAGTCCCGCGGCGCGCGCCGCCAAGTAGCGGCGCTCCCCTGAAATGATCATGTACTTTCCCGACTCCGGCATAAAACGCACCAGCAGCGGCTCCAACACGCCCTTCTCCCGCACTGAGTCGGTGAGCCCCTGCAAATCGCCGATCTCCTTGCGGGGCTGGCTGGCGTTGGGCTGGATTTCCTCGAGGGGAATCATCCTGCCAATGGCCGCACCGGTTCGGGAGGTTATTTCTTCCACGTAGTGTGCGTTGTGACGCATCTTGACCGTCAGTGGTAAGCCAGCGCGTCTAACTGACACGTTTCAGGACCTCCTTCGCGAGCTGCGCGTATTCCTGCGCTCCGGACGAGTGAGGGGCAAACGTGAAGATCGTTTCCTTATAAGCAGGGCTCTCTTCCAGCCGCACACTCTTCCCGATGATGGTCTTGAAGACCTTTTTGCCGAACACTGCGCGGACCTGCTTGTAGGTATCCCGCGCCAGATTGGTGCGCCTGTCAAAAAGCGTGACGATTACCCCGAGCAACTCCAACTCAGGATTGGGGCGCGCGCGGATGCGCTCGAGCGTCTCCAGCAGATCGTCTGTTCCCTCCAACGCGTAGTAGGAGGCCTGAATGGGCACCAGCAGGTAATGGGCAGCAACCAGGGCGTTCACGGTAAGCAGGCCGAGCGCCGGGGGGGTATCAATCAGCACGAGGTCAAAGTCGTTTCGCACCGCAGCCAGAGCGTCTTTGAGCCGATAGGGCGCATCGAACTGTCCCACCAGGTGCGTCTCCAGCTTGGCCAGCGAGATTCTGGAGGGCACCAGGCAAAGATTCGCCACATTGGTCGCCTTCACCACTTGCGAGAGCGCCACCTGGTGATCGGCCAACACCTCGTAGGCCGAGTGCGTGACCTCGTCAGGATTGAAGAAAGTCAGCGTGGTGTTCGCCTGGGGATCCAGGTCAATCAGGAGGGTTCGCTTGTCCCTGTGGGCAAAGGCAGCGGCCAGATTGACAGCGGTAGTGGTCTTCCCTACTCCACCTTTCTGGTTTGCGATCGCTATTATCGTGCTCACTCGCAGCTCCAGCCAAGGGTTGGATTTTTTGGCGGGCCCGGAAGCAGCCAGGGCGAGTTCCCCCGCCGGCGGTCACATCTTGTAGCGTCCCATGTCCTCGTCGTTCAAGCCTTCCAGCCACTTCCGAAGCTCTTCATTGCTGGCCTTTTCGTTGGCGCCGCCGGCAATCTTGGAGTTCTTCAGGACTTCCTCTTCAACGTAAATGGGGCAATCCATGCGTAAGGCCAGCGCCAGTGCGTCGCTGGGCCGCGAATCGATGGACATCACCTGTCCATCGCGTTCCAGCCAGATCAGGGCGTAGAAAGTGTCTTCCTTCAACTCGCTCACCACAACCTTCTGAACGCGCGTCTCAAGGCCCAGCAACAGGTTCTTCAGTAGGTCATGGGTCATGGGGCGCGGCGTGCTCACCTTCTCAATTTCCAAAGCAATGGCGTTCGCCTCGTAGATGCCGACCCAGATCGGAAGCACCGATGCCCCGTTGACATCCTTCAAAATCACGATGGGCATGTTCGTGACCGGATCCATCACCAAACCGCGGATTCTCATTTCGATTTCCATGTGATCCTCCAGGCCCCTTGCACGCCCCGCCTTTCCGCGCGCCAGCCGCCTCTCACCTGCTCGAGCTCTTGATTACACCCTCGAATCCTTTTCCGCACGCGCCCCCACCAAACTGTTCGGCCCGGCCGAGGTCACTTTCACCGTGAGGTAGCGTCCGACATCCTCAGGGCTGCCCGGAAAGTTTATCACGCGGTTCGTAGTGCTGCGCCCCACTGCCTGCCCCAAGCGTGCTCGATATCCTTCCACAAGGACTTCGAAACTCCCGCCCAGCAGCGCCTGGTTGCGCCGCACCTGGATTTGCCGCTGTAGTTCCTGAAGTTCGCTCAGGCGCCGCCCCTTCTCCTCCTCCGCTATAGCATCCCGGCTTCCTTCCGCAAGTGTATTCGGCCGTGGTGAATATTTGAACGAGAAGACTTGATCGTACTCTACTTCCTTTATCAACGAAAGCGTCTGTTCAAAATCCTTGCCTGTTTCCCCGCAAAAACCGACTATGATGTCCGTCGAAAGGCTGATCCTACGCCGCGCTTTGCGAATGCAATGGATTCTTTCCAAATACTCCTCGCGCGTGTATCCCCGCAGCATCCGCGCCAGCACTGTCGTGGAACCGGATTGCAGCGGGAGGTGAATCTGGTCGCAAAGGTTGGGGTTCGCGTCGATCGCCTGGACGATGTCGGAGGTGAAGTATCTCGGGTGCGAGGTCGTGAACCGTACGCGGCGAATTCCCGGAATTTCGGCCACGCGCGAAAGCAATTCCGCAAAGCTCAGCCGCGCTGGCGAAGGATCATGCCAGGCGTTGACGATCTGGCCCAGGAGCTGGATTTCTGTATAACCCTGGTCCACCAAGCGCCGGGCCTCGGCCAGGATCTTGTCGCTCGGACGGCTTCGCTCCGGGCCGCGCGTCATGGGCACAACACAGAATGAGCACCGCTGGTCGCACCCTTCAATGATCGTGAGATAAGCCCGGAAAGGGTTATCGCGGCGCGTAATCTCAGTCTCAAAGCACTCCTCCGTGTCGAGCGAGAGACCGGTTACGCGTTGCTTTCCGGTTTCGAGCTGGTCAAGCAACTCCGGCAGTTTCGAATAGCTCGCGGAGCCGCAAACCAGACTGACCTGGGGCGCGCGCTCAAAAAACCGCTGCCCTTCCTGCTGCGCCACACAGCCCAGCACTCCAATCACTTTCGGCGTTCCACTTCTGCCCTTCCGAAAAACCCCGAGCCGCGAAAAGACCTTTTGCGCGGCCTTTTCCCGGATGCTGCACGTGTTGTAAAGCACAAGATCAGCCTCATGATGGTTTTCGACGGGCGTCATCCCACGCGCCATCAGCACGCCTTGCACCTTCTCCGAATCGTGCACATTCATTTGGCAGCCGAAGGTTTCAAGGTAAAAGGTCTTCAGCGTGCCAGCCGTGGCAACGGTCTCCGACGGCGGGTCGGCATTTGCAGGCCCAGGCCTTCTTCCCACCCCACATGCCCCGTTTGTCGTAATCCTTTCGTTCACCAGCCCCCACGCCGCGAAGCTCGCCGCCTCCCCTGCCGCACCAGAAGAAGATCGCGGCGTTCCGGGCAATCCCGGCTGATTGGCGGCAATTATTTGGATCAGTTCGCTTCCCATTCGCTGGCGCAGACCCGACGGATTCAGTATAGCCCGAAAGCCCCGGCTTGTGTAGACGTCGCTGAACTTCGGGGCTGGGGACTGGAGGCTAGGGGCTGGGGCGATTTTGGATTTTAGATTTTGGATTTTGGATTACTCCACCCAATTACGCGCTGTCTGCGACCGTACGCGCGGGAGTGGCAGACCCCGCGCGACGGATCTGAGCGCGATAATCATGCTTCTTTTCTGCTTTCTGCCTTCTGCTTTCTGCTATCCGTTGACCAGGCCTTGGGTCGGCTCCCGATTCCACATACACGAAAGGAGTTAATGAAATCCTTAGCGAATCCTTATGCCTGTCTTATGACTAGCCGAGCACACTACAAGATCGAGGGGGAAATGAAAAGCAATCGAAGCGTGGAAGTCGGGCCAATAATTACGCTCTGTGAAGCGACGACGGCGGATATTCCTGCTGAGAGCGATGCGCACCCGGAGCTCGAAATCTTCGTCATCTTCACTGACCATCCGGGAACACTTGCCGCTCTCCGGATGGCCGAGCAGTTGACCAAGAAGCTCGATGCTCGCCTCCGGCTCCTCATGCTGTATGAGGTGCCGTATGCACTACCGTTGACAAGGCCGGCTGTTGATGTAAGATTCCTTGAAGAGCAGTTCCGTGCCCTGGCCTCCAAGGTCCCGGTCGCTATTGCTGCGCATGTCTATTTGTGCCGGGACAAATGCCGGACTGTGCGGTTGATACTGAAGCCCCGCTCCATTATGATTCTGGGCGGTAGGAAACGCTGGTGGCCGACTGCCGCGCACAAACTGGCAAGCGTGCTAAAGAAAGATGGGCATCATGTGATCTTCGCGGAATCGAGGTAAGAGACCTTGCTGGATTTAGCTTACGTCCTTATCGGGATATTGTTGTTCGTTGCCTGCTGGGCTGCTACTAAAGCCTGTGACCGACTGTAAGAGGGAGGTTTGCCTTGGACTACATCATCTCAGGCGTGACGGCACTTTTACTATTCGTTTACCTCGTTTACGCCTTGCTTCGTCCTGAACGCTTTTGAGGAATGAGGAATAAACATGACAGCGCTCGGCATTTTGCAGATCGTCGCTTACTTTGTCGTGGTCCTCGCTATCACCAAGCCCCTTGGCGCGCATATGGCCAAGGTATTTGAGGGCCAGCGGACCTTTCTCCATCCGTTGCTGCGCCCCCTGGAACGCCTCATCTACCGTCTGGTTGGCGTACGCGAGGATGCCGAACAACGCTGGACGCAATACGCTGCGTCGCTGATCGCTTTCAGCGTGGCGTGTTTTCTGTTCGTTTATATCATCCAGCGCCTGCAAGGCTTCTTGCCCTTCAACCCCATGCACTTTGGCACCAAGGCCGCGCCCTCAGGAGCCACGCCCGTAACCCCGGACCTGGCCTTTAACACGGCAGTGAGCTACCTTACCAACACGAATTGGCAAGCTTACAGCGGGGAAATGACGTTCAGTTATTTCGTACAAATGGCAGCTCTCGCCGTGCAGAATTTTGCTTCTGCGGCCGTGGGTATCTCTGCGGCCGTGGCGATGATACGTGGTTTCGCCCGGCAGGAGGCCAATTCCGTCGGCAATTTCTGGGTCGATCTCACGCGCTCGACCCTTTATGTCTTGTTGCCGATCGCCTTTGTCGCCGCATTGATCCTTTGCTCCCAGGGCGCTATCCAGAACTTTCATCCCTATGCCAGCGTCAAGACGGTGGAGGGGGCGACTCAGACAATTCCGCAGGGTCCCGTTGCCTCTCAAGAAGCAATCAAGATGCTAGGAACCAATGGCGGGGGATTCTTTAATGCCAACTCCGCGCACCCCTATGAAAACCCAACGCCGTTGAGCGACTTCCTCCAAGTGCTCCTGATTTTCCTGATCCCGGCGGGGCTGACGTATACCTTCGGCCGCATGGTCGGCGACACAAGGCAAGGCTGGGCTCTCTTTGCCGCCATGGCAGTGATGTTTGCCGTGGGCGTTGTCACTTGTTACCACTACGAGCAGGCGGGCAATCCCCTCCTCGCGAAGCTCGGATTGGAAAGTACTTACACCGGCAAACAGGCTGGCGGCAACATGGAAGGGAAGGAAACGCGCTTTGGCATCCCCGCCTCGGCGTTGTTTGTGACCGTTACTACCAATGCAAGCTGTGGCGCCATCAACAGCGCTCATGACAGCCTTACTCCTATTGGCGGCCTCGTCCCGATGTTCAACTTGCAAACGGATGAGGTCATTTTCGGGGGCGTGGGGTCGGGCTTATACGGCATGCTGTTGTACGCCATTATCGGGGTTTTCATCGCAGGACTCATGGTGGGCAGGACGCCGGAATATCTGGGTAAGAAAATACAGCAGAAAGAGGTCAAAATGGCGATGCTGGCCATCTTAGCGACTGCCTTCAGCATACTCGTGTTCGCGGCGGTTAGCACCGTTGCTCCCTTCGCAAAGAACGGCTACTGGAACCCGCCCGGACCGGCGATCGCTAATCTCGGCAACTCTGGCCCCCACGGTTTCAGCGAGCTCTTGTACGCGTACTCGAGTACCTCGGAGAACAATGGCAGCGCCTTTGCCGGGATCAACCCAAACACACCCTGGTACAACCTTACCTTCGGCCTGGCAATGGTGCTGGGACGATTCGCGTTCATTATCCCGACTCTGGCCATCGCCGGCAGCTTGGCGGTTAAGAAGCGGGTGCCGTCTTCAAGTGGCACCTTCCCGACTCATGGCGTCCTTTTTGTAGGACTCTTGATAGGGACCGTGATTGTCATCGGCGCCTTGACGTTCTTTCCGGCGCTGGCGCTGGGTCCACTGGTCGAGCATTTCCTCATGCATCAGGGGAAGCTTTTCTCCTCGCTGATGTTTTCTCTCTGGAGCTAATCCATGGCAACGTTTGTGACACCTCCTCTGATTGACGATCTGACTACACTCATTCCGAAGAAACTCGTCCGGGCGCGTCCCTTGTTCGATCCGGAGCTTGTAGGGCGCGCCCTGAAGGATTCGTTCAAGAAGCTGAATCCTGTCACGCTGCTGAAGAACCCCGTGATTTTTGTGGTGGAAGTAGGCGCGGCGCTGGTTGGGGTTTTTCTGCTTCGTGACGCCTTCACCCGGGCAAGCAGCTTGGGATTCGAGCTCCAAATAGATTTGTGGCTCTGGTTCACCGTTCTTTTCGCCAACTTTGCCGAGGCTATGGCGGAAGCGCGCGGCAAGGCGCAGGCCGATACGTTGCGCAAGACAAGATCCGAATCGATCGCCAAGCGCATTGTTGCCAAGGATAAGATGGAAGCTGTGCCGGCTTCGAAGCTGCGCGCTGGAGACCTCGTCTTCTGTGAAGTGGGAGACATTATCCCCGGGGACGGCGAGGTGATCGAGGGCATCGCGACCGTCGACGAATCGGTTATCACCGGTGAAAGCGCCCCGGTGATTCGTGAGTCGGGGGGCGACCGAAGTGCGGTCACGGGTGGAACCAAAGTCCTCTCCGACCAGATCAAGATCAAGATTACCTCCAACCCGGGTGAAACGTTTCTGGACCGGATGATCGCGCTCGTGGAGGGCGCCGAGCGGCAGAAGACTCCCAACGAGATCGCGCTGAACATTCTGATTGCCGGCTTGACGCTCATCTTCTTGTTCGCCGTTGCGACCCTCCAGCCGTTTGCGATCTATAGCATCACCTCCGCCGGAGCCGGGACGGCGCCGACCGTGGCGGTGTTGGTTTCCTTGTTGGTATGCCTGATCCCGACCACCATCGGCGGGCTACTCTCCGCCATTGGGATCGCGGGCATGGACCGCGTCATGCAGCACAACGTCTTGGCCATGAGCGGCAAAGCGGTGGAAGCCTCGGGCGATGTCGATACGCTCTTACTGGACAAGACGGGGACTATTACTCTCGGCAACCGGCAGGCGGTGGAATTCATTCCGGTGAAAGGAGTGACCGAAGCGGAGCTTGCGGACGCCGCGCAATTGTCGAGCCTGGCTGACGAAACACCCGAAGGACGCTCCATCACCGTGTTGGCGAAGCAGAAGTTCCAGTTGCGCGGCAGAGAAGTGGCCGAGCCGGAGGCACATTTCATTCCCTTCTCTGCCTATAGTCGCATGAGCGGGGTGAATCTAGATGGGCGTTGGTTGCGGAAAGGCGCCACCGACGCCATCCTTGACTTCATCAAGGAGCAGGGGGGCCAAGTGCCCACCGACTTCATGGCAATCTCCGACCGCATCTCCCGCACCGGAGGCACCCCCCTGGCGGTGGCGGATGGGGCGCGCATGCTGGGGGTTGTGCACCTCAAGGACATCGTCAAAGGAGGCATGAAGAACCGTCTCGTCCAACTCCGCGCCATGGGCATCCGCTCCGTGATGATCACCGGCGACAACCCGCTAACCGCTGCGGCGATTGCTGCTGAAGCCGGTGTGGACGATTTCCTTGCGCAAGCCACACCCGAAGACAAGCTCAAGTATATCCGCAAAGAACAGGCTGGCGGGCGCATGGTCGCCATGACCGGAGACGGCACCAACGACGCGCCGGCGCTGGCGCAGGCCGACGTCGGCGTGGCCATGAATACTGGCACTATGGCGGCCAAAGAGGCCGGAAACATGGTGGACCTCGATAGCAACCCCACCAAGCTCATTGAGGTGGTGGCCATCGGGAAACAACTCCTGATCACCCGCGGCGCGTTGACCACCTTTTCCATTCTCAACGATGTGTCGAAATACTTCGCGATTATTCCGGCCATGTTCATGGCCACATACCCGGCGCTTGCCAAGCTCAACATCATGCGCCTTCACACTCCCCAAAGCGCGGTATTGGCTGCGGTCATCTTCAACGCTTTGATCATTGTCGCGCTCGTGCCGCTGGCACTGCGGGGAGTGAAATACAGACCGCAAAGCGCCGCCGCGATGTTGCGCCGCAACCTCTGGATCTACGGATTGGGCGGTTTCATTGCGCCCTTTCCATGCATCTTTCTGATCGATCGGCTGCTCGGATTGTTGCACTTGGCCTGACCGGATGCTGAAAAACGTTTGGAATGACAGGCTAGTGTCCTGAGTCATAAGTTCGTTGATGAAGTCAGCCCGCGGAGCGGGCGAAAGAGGGTAGCCCACGGCGTCAGCCGTGGGTAGGCGAACCCTCCCTCTCCCCCGTCCCCTCTCCCGCCCGCGCGGGAGAGGGGTGTCCCGCTCTGCGGGACGGGGTGAGAGGGCACCTTCCCCCAGGGCTGGCGCCCTGGGCTACCATCTTACGCCCCTGCCGGGGCTGTGGAACGGCCACCCGAAAGGGGAAGACTTTGTCAGCTAACTTCTGACTCAGGAGGCTAGACGGGTTTTTCAGCATCCTAAGGAGTCATCTCATGCGTCACCATATCGCCCCAGCGTTTCGCTTCATGCTCGTCCTGACAGTGCTCACCGGGTTAGTTTATCCGGGAGTGGTCACTGCCCTCTGCCAGGTTCTCTTTCATTGGCAGGCAAATGGAAGCATGTTGAAAGTGGATGGGAAGGAGATCGGGTCGGCCCTCATTGGCCAGAACTTCACGAAGCCCGAGTATTTCCATCCACGTCCGTCGGCGGCGGGGAACGATGGGTATGATGCAACGGCTTCGACCGGCTCCAATTACGGCCCGACGAATCAGAAGCTGATCGACCGTGTGAAGGGCTCCGTGGATCAATTCCGCAAGGAAAACCCTGACTACACCCAGCCAATTCCAGCCGACCTGCTCACCGCATCAGCCAGCGGGCTCGATCCCGACATCAGCCCAGCTTCGGCTGAGGCGCAGGCCGCAAGGGTCGCCAAAGCGCGGGGCGCCAGCGTGGATAACGTCGAGCAACTCATCCGCCGCAATACGAAAGGCCCGGACTTGGGCTTCCTGGGCGAGCCCCGAGTCAATATCCTGAAGCTCAATTTGGAGTTAGACCGCCAGTTCCCCCAAAGGTAATTTGCAGCCCAAACTTGCTGCTAAGAGTTGCGCCAGCCGGTCTGAAGCTCAATCTGGAGTTAGACCGCCAGTTCCCCCACAGGTAATTTGCAGCCCTAGTTAGCAGGCACGGGGGCAGGAATAATCCACTCGCTGAAAGGATTCTGGGCGCGACAGTCTGCGCACATCGTCACCGCAAGCTGCGCCGCGCAGTTCGGGCAGACGGATCGCGTTTGGAAGGTGTCAAAGGCCTCTCCACAGCGGCTGCACCTCCAAAATCTCCCCACCGGTGGCACAGCTTTGCACGACGGACAGGCAAACCCTTCATGGCGCGGCAACTTGGCCAAACGATACAGGGCTTGCGCTTGCTGTAGTCCACTCCAGCAACTCATGAGGATAAATACGGCGAGAACGCCAAACCAGACGGATTGCATCCACACGGCGAGAATGAGGAGCCCCGCCACGCCGACGAAACCGATCACCACCGCCGCCATCAAGCTGCGGGCACGTCCTACCACAAACCAGAGCAAAGAACGAAGAATCTGGCCGCCATCCAGCGGATAGACGGGCAACAGATTGAAGATCAGCAAGCCCAGGTTAATGAACCAGAGCACCCGCAAGAACGCGTGGGCATCGGGCACCGTCTGCGCCAACCCCAACGATCGGTCCAAAATTATCCCCAGCGGGGACACGATGACAAGGAGCGCCACGTTCACCAGCGGCCCCGCCGCGATGCTCCACAGCGTGGCGCCTGGCCGTGAGGGCGGGTTCACATACGCCACTCCGCCGAGAGGCCAGAGCACGATCTGATTCGCCGTTCCTCCAACCTGCCGGCAGGCCAGCGCATGGCCGTACTCATGCAGCATCACAATGAGAAAGAGCGCCAGATACTCCAGCACGTTCCAGGCGAGAGAGGAATAGCTTTTGGCCCGGTTGCTGATTTCAAACGCCGCGACCAGAAACCAGGACCAATGCAAGAACAAATCAATCCCGGCAAAGCGGAACAAATGGATCGACCCTTGGCGTTTGCTTGTCATGCACAGGCATTGTAACACCAAGCCGTTGGGCAACCTCTGATCAGCCACGCCGAGTTTGATGAGCAATCCCACCTCCTCCCCTAGACCGAAACGGACACCGTGTCTCTTGACAACCACCAGAAGATAGGCTAGGGTAGTGGGTTGAAGCGATGGAGGCGGTCATGGCCGGCTGGGAACATTTGGCTGCAATCCCGCTCCCCCCAACCCACTCTCGAAAGTGTCCGAGGGGGGCCAAATGCCCGGAAAACCCGCTCGTTTCAGGTGGACAAACCGTCCGTTCACGGAAGAGAAAGAGAGAAAGAATTCTTAAAAGTGAAGGAACGATGCGGGAATGTCTATGAAAACAAAGGGTCGGCTTTCAACCGGCGGGGGAGAAGCGCGAATGTTATAGAAAACAAAGGTAGTTACGCGTTGAAAGCGGGAATCTTATAGAAAACAAACATGTTAGTCGTAAGTCTTGAGTTTTTTCGCTTAGGTCCCCGAGGTTAACCAGCGCTGCGCCACCCGAGTTCAAGCACAGACCAAGGGCGCGGCGATCAGGCAGGCAACTTCTTGGGGAAAAGCGTACTGACCACGAGCAACAGCGTCAGGGCGATCATCACCACGCAGGTCACCCAGGCAATGTTGTTGAAGAGGCGGGAATTCTTGTACTTTCCCATCAGGTCATCGCGGTTCACGAGGCGAAGCATGAAAATCAGGACGAAGGGCAGGAGAATGCCGTTGGCCACCTGCGAAAGCAGGATGATGGGGATTTGTTTGGCTTCGCTCAGCACCATGACCGTCAGCGCGCCCACCCCGATCAGCAAGGTGTAGAGCCAGTAGAAGGTCGGCGCTTCATGAAAGCGCTTGTTAACGCCCGCTTCCAGGCCCAGCCCTTCGCAGACGTAATAAGCGGTCGCCAACGGCAGAATAGATGCCGAGAAAAGGGAGGCATTGCAGAGTCCGAAAGCAAAGAGGGCGCTGGCAGCATGCCCGGCGAGTGGCGCCAGGGCCATGGCGGCGTCCCCCGCATCATTAATCTGCCGGTTGCCGCTAACGTAAATGGTCGCTGCGCAGGCTACGATGATGAAGAAAGCCACCACGTCCGTGATGATGCAGCCCACGATGACATCCCAGCGGGAATAGATGTATTCCTTCACCTTGATGCCCTTCTCGACCACCGCCGATTGAAGATAGAACTGCATCCAGGGCGCGATGGTGGTGCCGACAACGCCAGTGAGCATGTAGAAGTACCCGGCACTGAATTGAAAGGAGGGCTTTAGTGTGCTGATCACCGCATCCGACCACTTGGGATGAGCAAGGAAGCAGGAGATGGGGTAGGCAACGTAAAAGACGCAAGCCGCCAGGAAGACTTTCTCCACAGATCGGTAAGTGCCCTTCACGACCAGCGCCCACACCAGCAGGGCGCCGAGAGGGACCGCAATGTAGCGGGTTACGCCGAAAACCGACATGCCTGAGGCCAAGCCCGCAAACTCAGAGATGGTGTTTCCGAGGTCGGCTGCAAGCAGCATCATCATGAGGATGAAGGTGGTGCGGAAACCGTACTCTTCGCGGATCAGGTCCGCCAGACCTTTGCCGGTGACCGCGCCCATCCGGGCCACCATCTCTTGAACCACAATCAGCGCCACGGTGATGGGGACCAACGTCCAGAGCAGTGAATACCCGAACTTCGCTCCGGCAACGGAGTAGGTGTAAATCCCGCCCGCGTCGTTGTCCACGTTGGCGGTGATCATTCCGGGGCCGAGGACGGCCAGGAAAATCAGCAGTCGGGTGCGGAAGTGGCGAAGACGTTCGCGATTCACGGGAATTATCCTCTTCTGCGGAATTGCTTCTTGTTGATGACGAGTTCCAGGACGTCGTCAGCCGTGACCACGCCAAGCAAATGCCCGCTGTCATCCACCACGGGCAGGGAGATCAAATTGTATTTGTGAAACAGATCAACCACGGAAATCGCGGCGGCGTGAGAGGGGACGGAAATCAGCGAGTCCGTCGCAAGCTCCTTGAGCGGCGTGCCGGCTTCGAAAAGGAGAATACGGCCGACGGGGACCGCCGCGGTAAGGACGACGGCGGCGTCCACGAGGTAAATTGCGTGGATCGACTCAATCGCCCCCTCAAAGCTCTTCAAGGCCGCTATGGCCCCTCCCACCGTGGCGGATTCGTCCACGACCACGTATTCCGTGGTCATGAGCGCGCCAGCCGTGTTCTCCTCGAATCCCAGCAGCTCGCGGACCTCGTTGGCCTCGTCTTTCTCCATATCCGCCAGGACCTCGGCCGAGGTCTCGGGGGACAACTCCTGCAAGACGTCGGCGGCCTCGTCAGGAGGCATTTCTTCCACAATATCCGCCGCCTTTTGGGCTGATATGCTTTCCAGCAAGTCCGCCTGCATACGCGTGGGAATCTCGGAGAGCGCTTGGGCAGCCGTTTCTTCGTCAAGCCCCTCAATGACGGCTTTCTGTTCATCGCGACTCAGCTCCTCGAGAATCTCAGCAATGTCGGCAGGGTGAAGCTCTGCCACACGCTCGTAAGATAGGCGCAGCTTGAGCCGGCGTTGGGGGTCCGACTCGATCAGGTTGACGAATTCCCACGGAATGATCTTCGTCGGAAAGAGGCTCGTGATCATGCGGACGGTATGCTTGGCCATGAGGCCCTGCAACAGCCTGCGGAGGGCCGCTGCCAGCCCCACATTGACCCCGATAATGCGCAGTTCCGTGTGTTGGTCGGTGGGTTGGATGTCGAAGTCAACGTCATTGACCCGCACAACCTTGCGGTTGTTCACATCAATGATCTGCTGATCGAGGATGTCCTTTTTCACTTTCAGCAACCCCTCGTCGGGAGCATAGCAACGCACTTCCTCACGGGGAACTCGGGTCTGGCCGGCGCGCACGGAGAGGGATTGCATCTGTTCGTGGCTGATGCAAATGATGGTCTTCTTGGGCGTCTTGACAAGATAGGATGCAACCCGCAAAGCATTCTGGCTGGGGTCGACACAAAGGTCTTCCAGTCTGCCCAGGTATTCTCCCTTCACGCCATAGATGGGGAGATGCTCAAGTTCAGTGAAGTAAATCATGATTCGATTCTCGCCTTCTGCAGCCTTGGACTGATGCCGTCTCTCTTAATACGTAGTGGCCAAACGTTTGTCAAGCAGAATTCAGAATTCAGGAGTCAGTGGTCCGTGGTCCGTTGAAAAAACCGGGTTAGGGCTGGGAGGGAAATTATGAATAGTGAATAGTAAATGGTGAATTCTGGCTTGCATTCTCCCTATTTACCCCAGCCCGCCGCATTCCGACTTCTGATTCCTGACTCCTGACTCCTGTCTTCTGACTTCTGACTCCTGACTTCTGACTCCTGACTTCCATTTTCAAAACTCGGTGTGCAGCCGCAGGGCGAAGAGATCGACAGGCCCGCGGGCGTGGTTATATGCCGGGTTTTGGGCGAATTGATAATCCAGAGTCAACTGGAAGTGTTTCGCGATCTTCCAGTTGTAATACGCTTCGCCGATTCGCTCCGAGCGGTAGTCGAGGGCTCCGTCGCCGACTGTAATTCCGAGACCACCAGCCGCAAGGAACTGCCGATGGGCGGCGCTGATGCCGTTGACGGCCACGCCGAGGCCTACCGTGTCCTCCGGGCGGCGCCACCACGTCCCTTTCAGGCTAAGCCCCGCCGTGGCTGTGCGATCCACGTCGGTAAACTCCCACGTCTGGTTTTTGCCATCGCTCCAACCCAGGCGCGCGAAGGCCCCGAGATTCTTGCGGATTTCCTGCTCCAGATTGATGCCAAAGCCGTACTTGTACCGGTACGCCTTCGTGAGCACGATATTCTCGCCGAGGCTCGGATTGTTGAGGGTCTCTTGATAGCTTCCCATGTGCGCCCGCGTGTCGTAGGCAAGCAGGCGTATAGCTCCCGCATGTCCCCCAGGTGAATATCGCCTTTCGATTTCCGCCGCCGTGGACCAGGCATGGGCCAGGTTCCAGTCCATTCGCATTCCGTTCGCGACTTCCGACACCTGGAATATGCCCAGCCGCCCGGCCCATGCGCGGCTATTCAATTCGACCGCGGCGCCATTCGTAAATCCCAGCGAGTCGGCCGGATAATCCCAGGCACCATTGGTTATCAAGGTCCAATTCATGAACTGGGATCGGGAGTCGTTGGCGTAGGCGTTGGCGTCAAATATATCTGTGGCGTTGAAGTGGCCTAGCGTAAACGTCAGTCTCCGAACGTCCTTTTTGCCGTCCAATTCGAACGGCGCGTCATCGGCGGCTTCCTTTTCCCCACCCAAGCCGATGGTCTCGCGAATAAAAGCGCGGCAGATGTAGACATCCGGATAAGTCTTGCCGAGTCGATACGCCTCGCCATTCGGAAACGCCGCGACGCCGAGCGTGCTGCTCAGGCCGTATCCTTGCCACATGAGGGCGTCCCCGAAAAACTCTCCCCCGTGCCATAAGCGTACGCCGCCCGTCACATCCACGGATACGGTGTCTTTGACCTCGGCGCCTGGCTTAAGGCTGTTCAGGCCAGTATATTCAGCAGGGAAGGAAGGGTGGCTTTGAGCGCCAACCGTGGATTGGATGTGCAGGTTCCAAGGCTGATCATCGGGTAGCGCCGTGTTGCTTGCGTTCTGGGGCTGGTCTGGAGTGGAACTTTCCTGCCCGCGAGCGGAAGGCGCGGCCATCGCCACCAAAAGGCACACCGCTCCCAGCCATCCGGACAACGTCCAGCGCCATCCCGCGCGCTCCCCGATCATGAATGCATAGATTCCAATCACGCGATTACCGATTCATCAGAAATTGCCCTAAGAGCAAAACGCCCCTGGGAGCAAAAACTCCGCAGGGGCGATCCTGGAAAACCAGGTTGTACGAACCCGGTTTCTCAAACCTCCTGGTGAGAGCTTTGGCTCCACACAACGTAGTGTCCCGTAACCCGGAACAGCCACATTAGACAAAGCCTTAAGCCGGCCTTGCCTGCTGCACCCGTTGGCCCGTCTCCGGGTTTCTGGGCAGTGGCTTATGTTTGCGTGGTAACCTCGCCTAACGAGGTTGAACCTTTTCCCACGGCATCTCACCAAAACCCGACTGGTAAAAGGCCGCTTCTTTTCGTATAGCAGCGCGGCATTTCTCCTGTCAAGAAAAAAAGGCCAAGCGGAGCGAAATAGCATGACTTTCTTATAGATTCCCCGGCCTTCCCACAAAGGCGCAGCTCAGTCCTCTTCCCGCATGACCCATTTAATGGCCTTGAGGAGCATTTCCTGGTAACGGGGATCATTCCAAACCGCCTCTTCGTGCCCGAGGCTGTTGTAATAAACTCGGCCCTTTCCAAACATGCGCGTCCAGGCTACCGGCCATCCGTAATACCTGATCCGCGCGCCCTCTTTCTGGGCGTTCACTGACTTCGGATCAAGCTGCAAAAGAACGTGCGACGTTTCAGCTTTGAAGTCGCTGATCTGATAGATCTCATCGTTGATCTGGAAGGAATTTCCGAGAAAGCCCACGAGATTGCTCTTGGGGTCTACCACCTCAATCGTCACCATTTGATGCCAGGGATGGTTATTGAACCATCCCCCGATGATGTCGCCGTAAGTGCCCCAGGTGTAGAAAGTGTCGGTGGCGCTGTGAACGCCTACGAACCCATGCCCGGAGCGAATGAAATCCACGAAGGCACTCTTCTCTTCGTCGGTCATGGGCAGTTCTCCCGTCGTATAGAACATGACCGCGTCATAAGTCTTCAGGTTCCCTTTCGTGAATGCGCCGACATCTTCCGTCACTGTCGTCTCAAAGGCCCCCGACTTCTCCCCAATTTCCTTCACAATTTGCTTGGATAACTCCACGCTTTGGTGGTGATATCCTTTCGTCAGAGTCATGTAAAGCAACTTGCCTTTCCTGGCAGTCCGGGAATAGCCAACCTGGGGAACGGATGCCACCACAGCAAACAAAAGTAGCAGTGAAAAATGCACCCTATGTTTCAGCATTGTTGCTCCTTTGTTACCGATGATGATTGCCACGGAGGGGTGAGGAATTTGTCTTTCAGGTCGATCGCTCCCTCCTTACTCTTGCGGTATTCGCTGGCTATTTTAGCACACACCGATGCCCGCGACGCCTGGTGGCAGGCTTCGGACAGGGTCGTGTCAAAGTCGCGGAAAAAGCGGCTCTGCCGTCCCGCGCACGCGGGATGCGGAAAGCCTCTGGCTTTCCGGCGCAGACAGCCCCCCTTCTTCCCCTCGGCTCGGCTGGAAGGCTCAGCCTTCCACCCGAGCCGAGGGGGTTAGTCAGGGCGGAAGCCCTCGGAAAGGCGAAGCCTTTCCGCACAGCAGGCGGCAGAGCCGCTTTCGGATGTTACCTTTCGGGGACTTTGACGCGACCCTGAGGCTTGGGAGATGTCCCATTTTGAATGTGGCGCACACTTGCCTTACTTCAAATGACCGAAGTTGATGATGGAGTTGAAAATCAGCGCGTAGGAGCCGACGGTCTCCCCTCGATACACAGGGTTGTTGGCAAAGAGCAGCACATCTCCCTTGCCGAAGTGGGCCTGGACGACGGCCGGATGCTCGGCCACGGGATCGCCATTTTCGAGCAGACCCGACAACAGCAAGTCTTTCATGGCCGCGTAGCGCAGAATGACTTGGGGCCGGCATTCGGCTGGAATCAAGAATGGGTTGTTACGTTCCTGATCTTCATTGAGGGGAGTGGCTTGCCAGGCTTTCGGAGCCGGCAAGGGCGGAGCTTTCTCAGCGGGCCGGCCTTCGGGGGTGTCCTCTTCATCCGGACCGCCGCGACCGGTCGGGCGCTTGTATTCCTTTGCGGTGAGGATACCGCGGTTGACGGTGAGATTACTCACGGTGAAGGCCAAGCCATCGGCGCTATACAAAGGTACTGCGCCGTCATAGCCATACGCGACCGGGTGCTTGTTATCCACCACCGCAGAATTCAAAACGCTGCCGACAACCTTGAGGGTTTTTCGCGGCGCCACAAAGACTCCCGGCGCCATGCCTTCGTCAATGGCGAACTGGGCCGTGTCTTCCGAGGTAATCAGCAAGCCGCCTTGTCGCACGAAATCTTTCAGATGGGCCACGCCCGCTTCGCCTAAGCCGGGGCGCAGGTCTTCAGTCGAGTCCAGTTTTCCCAGATTCGGAGTAAGCGAGCTGGTTTGCCAAGGCAATGCATTTCCCCACATAGGCAGGCCATCCACAATCTGCTGAGCGGATGTGTGGGCCACCGGCGCGAAAACAATGACATCGTATTTCGAGCGCAGATCCGCCTCTTTTGATACGGTTTGCGTGCTCATGTAAGCGAACGGCACATGCAATTTATCGAACGCCATGCGCCACCAACCTTCCGTTTGTGTGTTGAGCCAGGTGTGCATGAAAGCAATGCGGGGAGCCGCGGCAGAGTGAACCTTTACGGATGGCTGGCTGGCAATACTGACGGCAGCCAGATCGAATTGCTGCAACAAAGGCTTCAGTTTTAACGCTTCCACGCGGCCGATGATGAGCGAACCGGCTGCGAATTTGTGCCCGTCGCTTTCGAAGTTTTCTTCGCAGATAGACACATCCGCGAAACCCTGCAATGCATAAACCAGCGAAGCCAGACTGACCTGAGCCGAGTTATTCACAATATAGAAAGGTCCTGGTCCGACTTCGGCCGCCGGGATTTGGCTGAGGTCGGGGACGGGGGACATCGGCGCGGAGAGGATGCCGCGGTCGGTGACGCGCGACACCTTGGCGTTGAAAAGATCTCCGAAAGACCAGCCGGTGTCGTCGTAGGGGTCCTTCTGCGGGTCTTCGGGCGACCAGAACTGGCGATCGAGCAGGGCATCTGCTACACGCGAGAATGGCTGGTCCATGCGAATGATAAAGCTGCCGGCAGGGAACGTTTGGGAGGAAGGTGGTGGCGGCGTGCCCGGCTTTGGTTCTTCTCCGTCCTTGCGGGAAGGCGGAGGCAGCGCGACCGTTGCCGCTTGCGTCAGGCGCTGTATCTCGACGTGCTGTAACGCCAGCACTTTCAACAACTGCATCTGACGGTTCCAAGACCGGTCATCCTGCGCCAGGACGTAAGCGGCAGGCCCCGCATTGACGGGCTTCTCGACCGAGCGCTTGCTTTTCAAGTAGAAGTTGTTCAGGAAGAGCTTTGCGTTGTGCGCAAAGTAAGAGAGGGTGGAAAGCAGCGCAGTTTGCTCATAGTTATTGTTGTCGCGCTGGGACCACAAAACGGTTGGGTAGGGCGGATTGGGCCGGTACCACGTGCGCGAATACTGATCGGGTGATAACACGCGCTTCTCTGTGTCTGCGCCGCCGTTGCCGAAGGTTTCGTACAGGCGGCCGATGCCGTTATGTAAGCCGGCCAGGAACATCAGGTAGCCGGGGCTCCAGGTATCGAAGTTTCCATGTGTGAACGCGCCCGGCATGCCAAAACTTTGCATGCGCGCCATGTTGTCGGAAGCGAGCATCGACCACTCGTCAGTCAGGATGGGATCGATCCACGAATTGTAAGGTCCATCACCCACCGTGTTGTCGTAGAGAAACGGCACGGACTCGTGCAGGTCGTGAAGCACTTGCGCATGCCACTCGAGATAGGTGTTCAGAACGTTTTTCGTAAGGTCGAGGGTCATGGCCATGGCATCGCGATTGTTGTCGTGGGCGACATAGTGGCCCCAGTAGAGGAGGCGCGGCCAGTTCTGGCCAGGATGCGCTTTATGCCATTTGTAGATGTCCACCATGCGGTCACGCCCATCCACTTCCACCACCGGTGTGATCAGCGTGATCATGTGAGAGCGAATGTATTGCACGTAGGGGGCGTTGTCTACAGCCAGCCGGTAAGCTAGTTCCATCAGTGCGGTGGGCGCGCCGGTTTCCGGCGAATGGATGGCGCCGGTGATGTAGTAAACCGGAAACGACTGGCTGATCAGGGTCTGCGCCTTGGCGTCATCCAGTTGCAGGCTCCTGGGATCGGCAAGCTGCGCCAAGCGCGCGCCGTTCTCTTTGGCTTGAGCAAGCAGCGACGCATCGGCAACCGCGACGGCGATCATCTCGCGCCCTTCCTCGGTATGGCCGATCATGAAGACCTTCACCCGCGGGCTGGCAGCCGCAAGCCATCGAAAATATCGGTAAGTCTCTTCCGCATAGGGCAAAACGTCGGGCGCACCGGCCACATCCCCCAAAACTTTCGCGGGAGTTGGGATGGAACTGGACGCCGGAAGGTAATCGGTAAGAGGCGAATTCAAGGCCGGCGCGGTGGTGTACTTCCTGATTAGCTGCGTGTAGGATTCGTCGATGGCCTGCTTAGGATCGCGCTGAAATGTTTCGGTCGCGGGAGTTTGCGCACGGAGGGAAAAGGGAACGAGGGTTAAAGCGGCCATTTCCATCACGGCGCAGAGCGCCAAAAAACGAACAGCAAATGCGAGTTGCAGATCCTTGTGTGTCATGACAGGTCTCCTCCGAACCTAGGGTGTGTGTCATTGATTCTTCCTCGCGATCACAGCAGCAAAAAAGCCGTCCATGGGGTGCAAATCAGGGCGAGTGCGCAAGTACCCCTGAGGATCAAACAGCGGGCTGAGCGCAGGGTACTCAGATTTGAGCTCTGCCGGCGAAACGACTCGGTACTCTGGAGATTCTCCAAGTACGCGTTCGACGACGCATTCATTTTCCTCCGGCTCCAGCGAGCATGTGGCATAAACCAGCCGCCCCGCTAAAGAGAGAGAGCCGAGCGCACTCTTGAGCATCTTCACCTGAGCCTCTGCCAAACGGGTCAACTCCGCCGGTCGAAGCCGCCATTTGATCTCCGGGTTGCGCGCCAGCGTTCCCGTTCCCGAACAAGGCGCGTCCAGAAGAATTCGCTCAAATGGGCAGCGAAAGGGGAGCGCTTGCGTCGCATCGAGTCGAATCGCCAGCCACTGGACCTCTTTCGGAAGCCAATGCGGGAGCAGCCTTGCCATGGTGTGCAGCCGCGCGGCGCTCAGATCGCAGGTCACGAGAGTGCCGCTCCCGAGCGCCTGCGCGATTTGGCCGGCCTTAACGCCCGGGGCGGCGCACAAATCAAGGACTTGGCAACCCACTTGCGGCGCCAGCAGGTCTGCAACAAGCTGCGAGGCTTCATCCTGAATGACCAACCGCCCTTGCCTCAGGGCTTGGGACGCCTGCACATTCCCTGATTCAACCACCAGGGCGCGACCCGAGAACTTCCCCGGCCTGGTTTTTATCCCCCCTGCCGCCAACTCCTCGTGCAGGCGGGGAATGTCTTGTGCAAGCTCTACCACTCGAAGTACTGTAGGAGGGACTTGGGTGCTCGCCCAGGCCAGGCGCATGGCCACGTCGTTTCCAGCAATCCCCGCCTGCGCAAAATTATTCGCCCAGCGCTCGAGCAACCAAGCAGGAGCCGCGCGCCGCACACTGGCCAGCATTGCTTTGTCCAGCTCATCGAACCGTCGCGGCCTTATGGCGCTTCTGCCCGGCGGGCATTGGCGTAACACCGCATTGACTAATCCCGTCGCTGACCGCTTGTGCGCAGCTTTCGTCATCTCTACGGCTTCATTCACCGTCGCCGCCTTCGGCACTCTTTCGAGGAACTGAATCTGGTAAACCCCCATGCGCAGTATCGTCGCCACCTCCGCGTCAAGGCGCTCCACAGGCCTCCCAGAAACCTCTCCAATCTGGAAGTCCAGCTCCCCGCGCCAGCGCAAAACACCCATCACGAGTTCAGTCGCTAGTCGCCGGTCCGCTTCTTTGAGCGCGGAGACTTCCTGGGTTTGAAGCAGGTCCACACCAAACCCCCGGCCCGCTTGCACGCGCTGGAGAATACGATAGGCAGTGGTTCGGGCGGGCGAAATCGGCAAGGATGGCCTCGGTTAAACCCCCAGCTTCTCGCCGGATGAGGGGCGCACACCGTTCAGGAAATCCCGCGCCAGCAGACGTTTTCGGCCTTCGAGCTGAAGCTCATGGACTTCCAGGAGCGTTCCCAGGCCGCACACCACGCGCAGATTCCCGCGATCGGCAAGCAGCGTGCCAGGCTCATGTCCCGGCCCAGCCTGGCCTGGGACGGGAGTGGCCGACCAGATGTGGAGATTCTTGGACCGAAAGGTTGTATAAGCTCCGGGCCATGGTCTTAGTCCACGCACGCGCCACCGGATCTCCTCCGCCATGAGCATCCAATCGATTCGGCCATCTTGCTTTTTCAAAATCGGGGCGAACGTGGCCTGGGCATGATTCTGAGATTGGGGTTGAATTTCGCCCCGAAAGAGCTTGGGCAAGGTTTCCACCATCAAATCTGCGCCCACGCCGCTCAAACGCTCGGAGAGGGTTTCAGTTGTGTCCTCGTCTTGAATCGGGACTTCTCTTTTAAGAAGAACATCCCCGGTGTCGAGTCCTTCATCGATCTTCATGGTGGTGACGCCGGTTACGGATTCTCCCCGGATAATCGCCCATTGAATCGGCGCCGCTCCACGATACTTGGGCAGGAGCGACGCATGCAGGTTAATGCATCCGTGTTTGGGCAGGTCGATCATCCATTTCGGGATGATATGCCCGTAGGCAACAACCACGATGAAGTCCGGACGGAACTTTGACAGGAATCCGACAGTTAAATCTTCCTTGAGCTTCAGCGGTTGGAAGACCTCCAGGCCCGCCTTCAAGGCCGCTAGCTTCACCGGTGACGGCTTCACGTCGTAACCACGGCCGCTCGGTTCGTCGGGGTTTGTCATCACCAGTTCAATGTCATGCTTCTCCGCGATCAGCTTTTCGAGGGTGGGGACGGCGAATTGTGGAGTGCCACAGAAAATGAGGGTCATGGGGGAGTCGTCGGTTATCAGTTGTCAGTCGTCAGTTGTCAGTGGTCAGTCGTTCGTGGTCCGTTGTCAGTGGTCCGTTGTCAGTCGTCCGTTGACTGGTTTCTTCAACTTGCGACCTACATTGACAAACCTGCGGGGGCGGTTTCCGATCCCACCGGGACAGGTTTCGCACCGCGCCGACGAGAGGTGTTCGTTTCAACGGACAACGGACCACTGACAACGGACTAATTCTTCACCACTCCCCCGCCTTGACCATCCTTCGGACCTGGCGCTTGATGGAGTCCCGCTTCAGCCTGCTCAGATGAGAGATGAAGAGCTTCCCTCCCAGGTGCTCGGCTTCGTGGCAAAAAGCCCGCGCGAGCAAGCCCTCGCCGGAAAGGGTGAATTCCGTGCCGCTGACATCCTGAGCGCGAACCGTGGCGCGCGACGGACGCGGCGTTTTGGCACGGAAATCCGGAAGGCTCAGGCAGCCTTCTTCTTCCACCTGCTCGCCCTCCGTGGCAATGATCTCCGGATTCACGAGCACCAATTTTGCACTGGGTTCCTTGCCGCATGAAACGTCAATCACGCAGAGTTTCAATGAGATGCCAATCTGCGGAGCGGCAAGTCCCACGCCGTTGGCGGCGTACATGGTCTCGACCATATCAGCCACGAGCTTTTCCAGACTTCCGTCAAATTGGGTCACCGGCGCTGCAGGCCTCTCCAGCACCTCTTGACCGTACTTAACAATTGGATAAATCATTAGAACTGTCTCACTTGCTCCATATAGGCCAGAAAATTCCGCTTTGTTTCCCCCATCGAATCACCCCCAAATTTGTCGAGGAATGACCGGCTTATCGTAAGGGCGAGCATTGCTTCACCGACAACGCCGGCAGCGGGCACCACGCACACGTCGGACCTCTCGTAAGCCGCCTTCACTGTCTCCTTGGTCGCGAAGTCCACAGACTCGAGGGGGCGACGCAACGTCGAGATGGGTTTCAGATAGCCCCGTACGACGATGTCTTCCCCGTTCGAAATCCCGCCTTCCAGCCCCCCAGCCCGGTTCGATTTGCGGGTGAAGCGAGATTTTTCTCGGTCGTAGCCGATTTCATCATGGACGCGGGACCCGGGGCTTGCAGCGCCCTCGATCCCGCCGCCGATTTCAACCGCCTTGACCGCCTGAATGGACATCAGCGCCTGAGCTAATTGCCCATCCAGGCGTTCATCCCACTGGGCAGATGAGCCAAGACCAGGCGGCACGCCATGGGCAATGACTTCGAAAGTCCCTCCCACGCTGTCGCGGGCTTCCAGAGCTTTGTCCACTTCTTCCTTCATGCGGGCTTCCACTGCCGGGTCTACACATCCCAGCATGATGTCCTCAACCGCGCGAAGCGCCAGCACCTTTTGAAACGGAACCGACTCATCCTCGAGGACCACGCTTCCCACCGCAACCACATGGCTGGCAACTTCGATGCCGAATTCTTTCAGGAAGAGTTTGGCAAGGGCGCCCGCAGCCACCCGCGCCGCAGTCTCACGCGCGCTCGCCCTTTCAAGCACGTAGCGCGCCTCGGGGAAATTGTACTTAAGGCATCCCGCAAGGTCGGCATGCCCGGGACGTGGACGGGTGAGGGACTTATGCCTGGCTTGGGCTTCAGGACTGTCCTCGACTGCCAAGGCCTCCTTCCAGTTCTCCCAGTCGTGGTTTGAAATCAGCAGAGTAATGGGTGAACCGATGGTCCGGCCGCGGCGAACCCCGGAGAGAAACTGAGCGGTATCTGATTCAATTTTCATCCGCCCCCCCCGCCCGTAACCTCCCTGCCGACGCTTGAGCTCTCTGTTTATGTAATCGAAGTCCACGCACAGGCCCGCAGGCATTCCAGACAGGATCGCCACCAGGGCTTCCCCGTGCGATTCGCCAGCGGTTTGAAAACGTAACATCGCCTCACTTTAACGTTCCGTTAGGAAACGTCTCCACTCTGCTAATATTAACGAAAATGGGCGACCCGGTCAAAAGTCGGGGCTTCGCTTTGCGCCAGAATTCTCATTCTCGCAGGCCGCTGAAAAACATGATTTACCTACCGGCAGACCTCCGGCCGAACTATAATGGGGCTTGCTGCGGATGTTTGCCAAATATAGTGACGGGCATTGGTTGTAACCCCGTATGTCGCAGCGCACCGTGTGGCCCGGCGGTTTTTTTGCTGCCGCGAAAACGCCACGGCCAGCTCGGCAGGCACGAGCGCTGCGTAGGAATCCGGTCTTGCGCTATCTTCTCCTCAGCGACATACACTCGAATCTGGAAGCGCTGGAGGTGTGCCTCGAGCTGGCGCAGGGAAAGTACGAGCAAGTGTTGTGCCTAGGCGATCTGGTCGGTTACGGTCCCGACCCCAATGCCGTCATTGAAAAGATAAGGCCCCTGGCCTCGATCATCATTCGCGGCAATCACGATAAGGCTTGTTCGGGCCACACCGTCGCCGCGCAATTCAATCCCCTGGCGCGTCTTGCCACCGAGTGGACTCGGAAGGAGCTCACGCCCGAGCATTTTGGTTTCCTTCACTCCCTTCCCGCCGGCCCGGTCCAACTGGACGGCTTTCAAATTGTTCACGGCTCTCCACTCGATGAAGATAATTACATCCTCGGGCCGGGCGAAGCATTCCCCTTGCTCAGGAGCCCGGAAACTCGGACCGTTTGCTTCGGCCACACGCACCGTCAGGGCGGATTCATGATTTCCCCCCAGGCACGCTTTCAATCCATCCGCCTCCCATTAAAGAAAGACGGGCTGATCCTCGCTTTCCCCCTGGAAGACCAGGGCCGCTATCTGGTCAACCCCGGATCAATCGGGCAACCCCGGGATGGTGATTGGCGCGCCGCTTTCGCTATCTTTGATTCCGGGCAACACACGGTCGAGTACTTCCGCACTTCCTATGACCTGCCCAGGACGCAAGCGAAAATGCGGAAGGCAGGTTTGCCACAACTGCTCATCCAGCGGCTCGAACACGGCCGCTGAGCTTTAAGTCGAAAGTCGAAGGTCGAAAGTCGGGAAGTTCGACTCCTCGACTCTCGACTCCTCGACTTGTAAACAAAGCGAGATTCCTCGCTTCGCTCGGAATGACAGGCTACCAGAGGAGTCCCGCGAGGGCCTCAGAATTGCACATAGACGGGCGTCATGGTTGGAGCTGCCTGGTTCCAGTCCGCAGGTATGTGCTCGAAGGTGACGCGGAACGCCCTGCTTTCACCCGGCTTGAGGGGTGGTGCGCGCTCGCTCACGGGATGCGCCCTCTCGCGCAGGATCACCTGGCTGAGCATGTCCACGAAGGTCAGATCCAGATCCAGCCTCCGCACGGTTTTCGTCCCCGCGTTCTTCACCCGTGCGTCCAGGTAAGTCACGCTATCCCCAAGAAAATTCTGCGCCGCGCTCATGTGCAAGTCGGTGAATTCGAGTTGGCGGAAGTAGGCCTTCTGCTCCTCGGTCGGCATAGCGTCGGCGGAGTACTGGGTGGCGCCGTGTGAATGCCAAAAGAACACGACGACGGCAAGGAGCGCCAACATCGCGGCCCCAACAATTAGGATTATGCGAAGTGTTGAAATGCCTTGGTCTTTGAATCGCATCGTCGAAGTGTGTGTACAAGTCGAGAAGTCGAGGGTCGAAGAGTCGAACTTATCGACCCTTGACTCCTCGACACTCGACTTCTCGACTTGTAAATCCTCGCTTCGGTCGGAATGACAGCGCTCGGGTCAGGTCCCGGCCACAGTCAGGCCGGAAATCAGCAAGGTAGGAGAGGCAAGGGCGCTCCGGAACTCCAGGTCTGAGCCCACCATTTCGATGCGAGTCAGCATCTCAGCAAGGTTGCCCGCAATGGTGACTTCTTCGACTGGGTAGGCAAGCTCCCCCCTCTCGATCCACATCCCGGCAGCCCCGCGCGAATAATCCCCGGTCACCGTGTTTACCCCAAAGCCAATCAGGTCCGTCACGTAAAACCCGCTCTTCACGGAGTGCACAATTTCTTCCGGGGAATAAGGGCCAGCCGGCATGTAGAAATTCTTGAGCCCCACGCCGGGCGGGCCCGCGATCCCGCGCGAAGCATTGCCGGTGGTCTGCAAATTCAGTTTCCGAGCCGTGTAACAATTCAACAGGTAGTTCTGAAGGACACCCTTTTCAACAACCGGTGTAATGGAAGAAGGTATTCCCTCTCCGTCAAAAGGACGCGAACCGAAGCCGCCAGGGCGCAACCCATCATCCAGGACGGTGACGTTTTCGTTGGCCACCGTCTGACCCAGCTTGCCGGTCAGGAATGATGCGCTGCGATAAATCGCGTCCCCGCGCACGGCGTCGAACAAATGGCCCAGCAGGGAGCGGGCCGTCTCCGGATCAAAGACCACGGGCACCTGGCAGGTTGAAACCTTGCGCGCTCCAAGCTTGCGCAAGACACGCTGCGCAGCTTTCTTACCTACCGCTTCAGGGGTTTCAAGCGCTGCCGCGCCCCGCGCCACCGAATACCAGTAGTCCCGCTGCATGCCCCCGTCCTGCTGGGCGATCGGCGACACGGACAGGGCACAATAAGATGAGCGGTAACTCCCCGCGAAGCCCAGCGAGTTGGCGTAGGCCATCGTCCCCTGGCTCGCCTCGAACCACGCGCCCTCGGAGTTTTGAATCCTCGCGTCGGCCCCCAGCGCAGCCTCCTCGGCGCGACGCGCCAATTGGATCCGGTCTTCGATGGATAGCGATTCAACATCGCTCGAAAAAAGAGCGAGGTCGCCGGGATAGCATCCCAATTGGCTTGCTTCAGGAAGACCGCTTGCCGGGTCTTCGGAAGTCACCTTGGCCATGGCAATGGTCCGTTCCACAAGCCGCCCGAGCGACGGGTCCGAAAAATCGCTTGAAAAGGAACTGGCGCTTCGGATTCCGAGCAAGACGCGCAATCCCAACGCCTTCGAGGCCGCCTCCTTCAGGCTTTCGATCTTTCCCAACCTTAAGGTGGTGGAGAATTCATCCGCTTCGCGCACCACGACGTCGGCAGAGGTAGCGCCCGCGCGCTTTGCCCGATCCACCAATTCGCTAGCGATTTGTTCGAGACCAATCATAAGAATGGTGAATAGTAAATGGTGAATAGTGAATTGTGACTTGCGGACGCAGAGTTTGCTTTTTGCGCCGTGCCCGAGGCTTCTGAGGGCTACGTTTCCTCAATTTACTATTCACTATTCAGAATTTACCATTTTTGCCGTCACTGAAATGACTGCAATTTCCCAAAGGACGTTCCCCCCACCGTCAGGCGGCTTACTTTGATGGTGGGAATGCCGACACCCACCGGGACGCTCTGGCCGTCCTTCCCGCAAGTACCAATTCCCGGGTCGAGCTTCAGATCGTTCCCCACGGCGGTCACGCGTGTCAGCACTGTCGGGCCATCGCCAATCAGCGTGGCGCCTTTCACAGGCGTCGTCACTTGGCCATCTTCGATCAGATACGCTTCCGAGGCGGAAAAGACGAACTTCCCATTTGTAATGTCAACCTGCCCTCCGCCAAAAGATACCGCGTAAAGACCACGCTTTACCGAACGGAGGATATCCTGCGGATCGTCGTTCCCGGCCAGCATGTAGGTATTGGTCATGCGCGGCATCGGAATGTGCTCGTAGCTCTCGCGTCTGCCGTTCCCCGTCCTGGTGGTTTTCAGGATGCCGGCGCTCAGCTTATCTTCGAGATAGCCACGCAGAATCCCCTTCTCAATCAGCACTGTCTTCTGCGTCGGCTCGCCCTCATCGTCCACATTCAGCGAACCACGCCGGGCGGGGATGGTTCCGTCATCGACCACGGTGCACAGTTCGGAAGCCACGCGCTGTCCGATGCGGCCGCTGAAGGCGGAAATCCCTTTGCGGTTGAAATCTGCCTCGAGCCCGTGCCCGATGGCCTCGTGCAGCAGGATGCCCGGCCAGCCTGGTCCCAACACGACTTCCATCTCGCCGGCCGGCGCCTCGCGGGCCGCGAGCTGAACGATGGCCTGCCGCGCCGCCTCGCCAGCAAAATACTCCGGAGAACGCTCGCCGCGGAAGAATTCCAGACCCACCCGACCCCCGCCCCCGCTCGACCCCGACTGCAACTTGCTTCCGTCTTTGGCGATGGTAAAGACTCCCAGTCGTACCAACGGCTGGAAATCGGTCACCACGCGACCATCTGAACCCGCAATCAGCACGTGGCGAATCTGGTCTCCAAAGCTGACGCGAACCTCTTTGATGCGCGAGTCGTAAGCGCGCGCCGCGCGGTCCGCGCTTAACACCAGCTCCAGCTTTTCAGCGAGCTCGCGTTCCGTGGCCGGCGACGTCACCGGATAAAAGTTGTGGGCGTTCTCAACCGTGCTCAAGCCAACGCTGGAAACGTGCGCAGGACCGCTGGCAATTCGTGCCGCGATCTTCGCCGCCTTAAGAATTCTCTCCGGCGCAAGGTCATCCGTGTAACCATAGCCCGTCTGCTCGCCCGCCAGTACGCGGATGCCGCAGCCCATAGAAATGCCTTCCGTAGCAGTCTTGACCAGCGATTCGTCCAGGAGGATGGACGAGGTCGTAGTATGTTCAAAATATAGGTCGGCATAGTCTCCCCCCTCCGAAAGCGCCGTCGCCAGATATCGCGAGAGGCCAGCTTCTGTCAACCCGTAGCGGTCGAAAAAAAAGCGTTCAGGATTCCCCATGCTTCGTTGTCGTACCGCCGCCGCTTGCCCCGGCCTGCCGTGGGTCCCGGCGGCATCCTTACCCCCTGGCTGAGACTTGAGCCGTACATTCAGGTGATCGAGGGATTGACCGAACCTTGAACCTAACATACGCACCCAAGCGTGTCAATTTTTGCCCGCCAGCCGGGTGTGCGACATAAAAGTGGGGGTCCTGCCGCTGGTGCATGACATATTTGTGAAAGCTTGCGGCGGCAGCAGGGTGGTCCGGAGCCCGCCTAGCGGGCGATAGAACTTAGCCCAGGGCGCTAGCCCTGGGAAACCAAGCCCCAGCGCCGGTCAAGCCCCGGAAGGGGCGGCAGAACCAAGGAGAGTTCCCGCGTCGAAACCTTTTCTTTCGCCCCGCTGGGGCTCCCGCGAACCAGAGGGCTTTCTGGACCCAGGGCTGGCGCCCTGGGCTAAGTTCTTTCGGCCCTGCGGGCCTTTGCCCTTGCACACCAGTACGTTCAGAAGCGTGCAACAAATCAAGAAAAATGCCCTGACCTCCACTTCTACGTCGCGCACCCCCGACAGCCCGCCCGCCAGGCGGTCAGGTTTCGGCCGTTCAGCGGGTCATCGAGCACGCAAGCCATCCACCGCCTGCGAACTTCGGACCGCATCCCTTCGACTGCCGCCCAGGGCGGTAAGCGAAAGTCGGTACAGGGTACAGGGCCACCAACAACCATAAAATCCAAATTGGCGGACGGAAGACAAGGAACAGGATCACAAACGCTGGGGGCAAGTTAGACGGAAGCTTCCAAGGGCTGCACGTCCCGAGCAATCTTTTCCGCCTGCTCGTCTTCCGCCATTTCAAGGTCATAGCGAACCTGGAGGTTCATCCAGAAGACCGGCGTGGTTTTGAAATATCGTCCGAGGCGCAGGGCGGTATCCGTCGTAATGGCGCGGCGCTGGTGGACAATCTCAGCAATCCGTGTCACCGGCACGCGCAGGTCCAACGCCAGCTTGTTCATGCTGAGGCCGAGCGGCCTCATGAACTCCTCGCGCAGAATCTCGCCCGGATGCACGGGCTTTAGTTTCCTGGCCATCCTAGCCTCCTAGTGGTAGTCCGTGATTTCAACGTCGTAGGCGTCGCCCTCCTGCCAGGCAAAACAAATCCGCCACTGATCGTTGATCCGAATACTGTATTGCCCCTCGCGGTCCCCGCGCAGCCGTTCCAGGCGGTTGCCGGGGAGCACCGCGAGAATCCGCAGATCGTTGGCCGTCCCGCTGTGCGGGATCGAGCTTCCGAAGAGCCGAGCGCTCGATGGCGCGGAACTTCCGGCTGGGCTGGCGATGAAAGAGCCGCTCCGTCTCGTCGGACCGGAAGGACTTGATCACCTCCCCAGCCTATAACGCACTGCGTTAAATGTCAACCAGTACAGAAGGGTATTGTCCACCAGCCAGGGGTAGTGGGGTCTTTTAGCTTGAAAGACTCTCTTGCTGAAGTCCGGGCCAGCCGATAGTATTATTGATGCTGGAGCAATTCGAGTTTGAGTTTCCTGGACTAGTCTGCTTAATGACCACCTTGACCAATGGAGTCACTTCCGGTTTCAGGGACTCCGCATTCACACGGAATCGCGAACTTCCCGTACATCGGTGGGTTCCCTGGATCGCTGGCTTCTCTTCCCAGTTCGTCGATGACTGCCTATCGAAATACCTAAAGGAAGTCGTTCCTCATTCCGCTTGGATACTCGACCCCTTCGCTGGCGTTGGGACTACCCTGATCGAGAGCTATATCCACGGGTTCAACGTGTTGGGGTTTGAAATAAACCCCTATGCCGCCCTCGCTTCCAATGCCAAGTTACAGGCCGCTGAGACCGAACCCAACACGCTCCAGGCGCAGATCGTCAGGTTTAAGAGCTTCATGGACAGGCGCTTGACCTCTCACAACGGGCATCCCAAATCTCTTCCCCCGATTGGCTTCTCAGGACGGACGGAACTCTTTGCCCCTTCCGTCGAACGCCAAGTTTTGTTCGCCTTGGACTATATTAAAGCAATTGAGGCCCCGGCAATAAGGGACCTATTTCGCCTTGCGCTTGGGTCGGTGATGGTCAGCTTCTCTAACTACTCTTACGAACCAAGCCTGACAAGGCGGTCGGCCGTTGACAAAGATCCGATCACCGAGGCCGATGTAAGCCTTGCGCTTCGCAAAAAGCTGAATCTAATGGTGCAAGACATCAAATGGCTGCGAGAACAGATGGGGAAGGTTGAGAACAAACCGCAATCCAAGGTTCATCCCGATTCTTTTTTCCTCGCGCCTGAAAAACTGAAGCAAGAAGCCTTCATCGACCTCCTGGTCACCTCCCCTCCCTATCTGAATAACTACCACTATCCGCGGAACACGCGGCCTCAGCTCCACTGGCTTGGATTTACGTCCGGGCCTGGCTACAAAGGGGCCAAAGAGAGCGAGAGTTTCGGGACGTTCTGGCAGACAGTGAGAGAGAAGGAGCCAGTCAAGCTATCCTTTCTCCTGCCGCAATTGGCTGCGGTGATGGCGGAGATTCGCAAGCGCAACACTGATAAAGGATCTTACGGTGGTCCCGGTTGGGCCAACTATGTCGCGACGTACTTCAATGACGCCTACCGATTCTGGAAGATAGCGGCAAGCCTGCTCAAGCCGGACGCTGTAGCCGTCATCGTCCTGGGCAACAGTATCATCCAAGGCGTGGAGGTAAAGACGGATTATTTCTTCGGCAAGATCGCGGAACAGTGCGGGCTAAAATTTGAAGACACTATCCGGCTCCGAGACAAGCGCACCGGAACGAGCATTATTCAGTCGTCGGTTCGGGTCGATAAAGCCGAAGTAAAGACTGTTCTTTACGAATCCGCAATCGTGATTAGGAAGTGACCTACCGCAGCGGGAATTCTCTGTCCCATTTCGACACCCTGATCCCTGGTCTTCCTCTTCCTGGAACATGGCTCCCAAATCCCGATTTATTCCACTCCGGTTCATAGGTTTCGATCAGCGCATGTTCTCCGGCCCTGACAAACCAATCGCTGTCAATGATGAGGAATCGGCAGGTCATAGCCTCCAAGGAAATGTTCCTGCGGCCATGGATTTTGCGAGTGTGCTCTGCCAGCCTGCGCTTCAGTGTGGTGTCGAGGGCCTTTCCAGCGTACGTGAGCTTTCCGTGACGATAGAGAGCATAGACACCCTTGAGAGGCGACGCCACATCTTCCGATAGAGGGTGGGAGGGGCTGGCCTCGAACTTCTTGATCAGCTGGTCCGTGAACGCCTTGTCGAATTCAAAGAAAAATTGGTGTTGATCGCACACAATTGGCACATCTTACCACTGAACCAAAAAGGTTTGAATATCAAAAGCTGCGGGGGAGAGAATAGAAGAGGCCCGCCTGCCAGGGCGAGCCTCAAAGGCAAGGTCCTCCTCCCTGAAATTTTGGAGTTTGGACTTTGCTGCCGACAAAATGGTATGGTGCGGTTCATCGTCGATGTACCAAAGGAGCTTAAGGGGCGCGATACAAGCTCCCAGAAGATACAACGAAAAGAGATTGAAATGCCTCATTTTCAACTCCCGACATGCGATAGAAAAGCGAGGGGAGCCCGAGTATACCGCGAACCAATCAGATTTTCCCTTTTCAATGGTTTGCAGTTCAGATTTCATTCTTAAGCTCCTTTCAAGCTATGAATCCCCACTATCCAGACATACCTTCGCTTGACCATCTCCCTGAGTGGCCGTTAAAATGGATGATTCAATCTTTCCGTGAGGAAGTGAGAAGAGGGGCCTATGCTTGATGGACCTATCCCGGAGGGGCTTACTTTCGATGATGTTCTACTTCTGCCTGCCAGATCATCAGTCTTGCCAACCGAAGTCGATACCCAGACTAAGCTGACACGCAACATTGCTTTGAACCTGCCTATCGTGAGCGCGGCGATGGACACGGTGACGGAATCTCGTCTAGCCATTGCGTTAGCTCAACAGGGCGGCATGGGCATTGTCCACCGAAGCATGCCGATTGATTACCAGGCGGCTGAAGTGGACAAGGTCAAGCGCTCCGAAAGCGGCATGATTGTTGATCCGGTCACCGTGAGCCCGGAGAGCAAGATCTACGAGGCTCAGGAGATTATGAAGAAGTACAAGATCTCCGGTGTTCCCGTGACGCGCAATGGCAAACTCATGGGGATCCTCACCAACCGCGATCTGCGATTTGAAACCCGTTTCGACCTGCCCGTCGAACAGGTGATGACTAAAGAGAATCTGATCACCGTGTCGGTGGGCACCACGCTGGATGAAGCGGAGGCGATCCTTCACAAACATCGAGTGGAAAAGCTCCTGGTTGTCGATGAGAAGTTCAACCTGAAGGGACTCATCACCGTAAAGGACATCCAGAAGCGATCGAAATACCCCAATGCCTGCAAGGATTCCCAGGGTCGCCTGCGAGTTGGCGCGGCGTTGGGCGCCACGGGGGACTTCCTGGAGCGGGCGGCAGAACTGGTGAAAGCCCAGGTAGATGTTCTGGCAGTGGATACCGCGCATGGTCACTCCTCTCGGGTGATGGAGGCGGTGCGCCAAATCAAGCATAAGTTCCCTGACGTTGACCTCATCGCCGGCAACGTGGCCACGTTCCAGGGCGCTGGCGATTTGATCCAGTTGGGGGTGGGTGGAGTGAAGGTCGGCATTGGCCCTGGTTCCATTTGCACCACCCGCGTAGTGACAGGAGCAGGAGTGCCCCAGATCACGGCCATCGCGGAGTGCGCTCGCGCCGCGCGCAATTCCGGCATACCCATCATCGCCGATGGCGGCATCAAGTATTCCGGCGACGTTTCCAAGGCCATCGCGGCTGGAGCCAGTTGCGTCATGATTGGCAGCCTCTTTGCCGGAACTGAGGAGAGCCCCGGTGAATCCATCCTTTACCAGGGGCGCAGCTTCAAATCGTACCGCGGGATGGGCTCCATCGCTGCCATGGCCGCCGGCTCCGGCGACCGGTACGCCCAGGAAGTGACCGTGGCCCGTGGGGAGGTGACCAAGCTGGTGCCAGAAGGTATCGAAGGACGCGTGCCTTACAAAGGGCTCTTGGCGGATTTGGTGGGTCAACTTGTGGGAGGACTTCGCTCCGGCATGGGCTACTGCGGATGCGCCACCATTGAAGAACTCCAGAACAAGGGGCGCTTCGTACGAGTCACGATCGCCGGCCTGCGAGAGAGTCACGTGCACGACGTTATCATCACCAAGGAAGCGCCCAACTACTCGATTGACTGACCCTCAACAGCACATTCGTCCCGTCTATTTGCAGCCCCGCGTGGTTCTGGTGTGGGTTGTCACCGCCGCCTGGGCGGGCGCCATGTCGGAGCTTTCCACCGGGGCCTACAGCGGTTCCGTTACGGGCTGGCTCCTGGCGCAACTTCTCCTCTCACTGCACATTCACCTTGCCCCCCAAACCTTCGCGACAGTTCATTTCTTAATTCGGAAGCTCGCGCATTGCAGCGAATACGCAGTTTTCGGCCTGCTCCTCTACCACTCCTTCGAACCCCGCCACCCTGAACGCTGGGACACTCGCGGCGCCTTCGGCGCTCTACTTGTCGCCGGCCTGTTCTCCTTGGCGGATGAATACCACCAGAGTTTCGTTCCCGGCAGGACCGCCTCCCTGGTGGACAGTGGCATTGACACGGCTGGAGCTCTCTTAGGGATGGTCCTTCTCTATGGAGGCAGGCGGCTTCAGGCCAGCCACAGCAGTAGAGCCGCAGAGAATGAGAGTAAGGCGGAAATGAAGAAGGGGACGGGAGAATAGTGGCGCCACAACCACCCCGCGACCAGGCTTGCGGGAAGGGCCGCCACGCCTACCAGCCAGTTGAACACTCCGAAAACAGACCCTCGAGATGAGCTGGGAACCAGGTCCGCAATCCAGGCGCGAATGACGCCTTCCGTCATCGCATAGTACATCCCATATACTGCGAACAGAAACCACACAAACTGCGGTCCCCGCACCAGCGAGAATCCCAGGTAAACCGCCCCGTAGACGAAATAGCCAAGAACCACGAGCGTACGCCGAGGGATTTGGTCCGAGAGCTTTCCCGCCGGCCAGCTCAGCGACGTATATACCAGATTGAAAAGCAACCCCAAGCCCGGCGCCAGGGCGGCACGAACCCCCAGGTTTTGCGCTCGAAGTATCAGGAATAGGTCCGACGAGTTGCCGAGCGAGAACAAGCCCACGCCAACCAGTATGACGACTAAACTCTTGTTCCAGCTAATAGGGCTGGCCTGGCCGGTGGAGGAAGCGCCCTGCTTCGCGGTTTCCGCAGGACGAGCCTCCGACACCCCAAACCAGACCAGCAGGATGCAGACCGCTCCCGGAATTGTGGCCAGCCAAAAAACCTTGCGCACGTCACCGGAAAACAAGGGTAACAAAGCAAGCGCGCTCAACGGGCCCAGAACTGCCCCGGCTGTATCCATGGCCTGGCGTAAACCATATGCCGCACCACGGTCAACTTGGGACACCGAATCTGCAATCAAGGCATCGCGAGGCGCGCCGCGAAAACCTTTGGCGGTCCGGTCGATAAAACGAACCCAGAATACTTGACCCCAGGACGCAGCCACCGCAAGCCATGGCTTGACGATGTTGGCTACCGTATACCCAGCCGCCACAAGCGGCTTTCGTCGCCGGAGACGGTCTGAGAGCCAACCCGACAGAAGGCGTCCAAAACTAGACACGGTCTCGGCCCCACCTTCAATCAAGCCGAAAGCCAAGGGGCTTGCACCCAGGACGCCGACCAGGAACTGGGGCAAAAGCCAGTAGCTCATTTCCGTGGCCGTGTCGTTGAAAAAGGCCACCCAGGAGAGTACCCATACGTTGCGGGGCAACCGGCCGGCACTCCCTGCTGCGTCTTCGTGTTTACCGGTGAGCACGGGCATCGCTCGGGCCAAAAAAAGAAAAATCCCGATCCGGAGTTGATTGCTCCGGCTCGGGATTCTGGAGGGGCGACTCATGGATCGCCCCAGCTAACTCATCAAGGTGTTACTTTTTCTCGTCCTCTTCGGGCGGTGGTGGCTGCTCCTCGGCCTTGGCTTTTTCCGCCGCCTTCTGCTTGGCTTCCGCCCTCTTCGCGCGCTTTTCTGCCAATTTCTGGAGGACCTCGGAACCCACCAGCTCCAGCACGGCCAAGTCAGCTCCGTCACCCTTTCGCCAACCGGTGCGTACAATCCGCGTATAGCCGCCCCTGCGCTCGGCGTAACGCTGGGCAAAATCGCCGAAGAGCAACTTGAGCGCGGCTGGGTCCAGCAGGTAGCCTGCTGCCAGCCGGCGGGCATGCAGGTCACCCCGTTTTCCCAGGGTGATCATCCGCTCGACAACGGGACGAGCCGCTTTTGCCTTTGCCACCGTGGTCTCGATCCGCTCTCTGAGAATCAACGAGGTGACCAGGTTACGCAACAGGGCGCGGCGGTGCGAGGTGTTCCGACTCAGTTTCTTCCCGTAATTACGATGTCGCATCTTCCAAATCCTGACCCTAAATTTGTTGCTGTGGGGGCTCCTGAGCAGGCGGTACAAGAGGATTACCCTTCTCGTCAGTCCTCATGCCCAAGCTCAGGCCCATGGCGGTGAGGATTTCCTTGATCTCATTCAAGGATTTTCGCCCGAAGTTCTTGGTCTTTAGCATCTCCTGCTCGGATTTCTGAACCAATTCCCGGATGGTAGTAATGTTCGCGTTCTTGAGGCAGTTGTAAGAGCGGACCGAAAGCTCCAACTCCTCGACCGAGCGATCCAGGTTCTCGTTGTAAACCGGGGCCGGCTTCTCCTGGGGAGCCTGTTCCAGCTCGGACTCTTCTTCAATGTTAATAAAGATGGCAGTGTGATCTTTGAGAAGCTTGGCCGCCAATCCAGTTGCATCCTGCGGCGTGACGGCGCCGTTGGTCCAGACATCCAGGGTCAGCTTATCGTAGTCGGTCATCTGCCCCAGGCGGGCGGCCTCCACGGCGTAGTTCACCTTGCGGATGGGAGAGTGTACGGAGTCCACAGGGATGTACCCGATGGGCAAGTCTTCATCAAAATTCTTCTCTGCCGAGACATAACCCCGGCCGATCTTGACGCGCATCTCGATATGCAGGCTTCCACCTTCGCTGACGGTAGCGATATGAACGTCCTTATCGAGAATGTCCACATCCGCATCTTCCTGGATCGTCCGGGAGGTCACTTCACCTTGCTTGTCCACAATCAGATGCAAGGTCTTGGGGCCCTCCACGTGCATCTTCAAAGGAATCTGCTTGAGGTTCAGGATGATGTCAGTGGCGTCCTCCACCACCCCCGGGATGGAAGAGAACTCGTGCATGACGCCCTCGATCTTCACGGCCGTGATGGCAGCTCCCTCGATCGAAGAAAGCAACACCCGGCGCAGCGCATTTCCGATGGTGGTCCCAAACCCACGTTCAAAAGGTTGGGCCGAGAACTGACCATACTTGTCGGTCAGCGTATCCATGTTACAAACCAAGCGCTTGGGTTTCTGAAAGCCTTTCCAAAGCATTGCGTTCGTACCTCCCTGAGGCCCGACTCTACCAGGCTCTCCTAATCCTTACCGCCCAACTCACTTCGAGTAGAGTTCCACAATCATCTGTTCCTGGATGGGGAAATTCACATCCTCGCGCTTAGGCCAAGAGACGACCCGCGCCTTCAGCGTTTCCCTGTTTATCTCCAACCAGGGCGGAACTGCCTTGTTCCCCGTCAAGTCGAGGGCTTGTTGGACAGCAGGCAGTTGCCGGCTCTTTTCACGGACGGCGATTTCCTGCCCGGGGGAAACACTAAACGCCGGAATGTTCACTTTGCGTCCTCCAACTTCAATGTGACCATGGCGAACCAATTGCCGGGCCTGGGCTCGTGAGGTGGCAAGGCCCAGGCGGTAGGTGACGTTGTCTAAACGACACTCGAGCATGAGCAACAAGTTCTCGCCCGTGACGCCTCGCCTCCGCGCCGCCTTTTCAAAATAGGTCCTGAATTGATCTTCCAGAACGCCGTAAAGCCGGCGAACCTTCTGCTTCTCGCGAAGCTGGAGTCCATAGCCGACGATTTTTGGGCGGCGCGCCTTACCATGCTGGCCCGGCGCAAAGTTACGCTTCTCAATGGCACACTTGTCCGTGAGGCACCGGCGCCCTTTCAGAAAGAGCTTTGTCCCCTCACGCCGACAGAGCCGACAAACTGCGTCCCGATATCTTGCCAATCCAACCCCCTGTTCCAGAGCGAATCGAAATTCGAAAACCGAAGATCGAAAGTCGCCGACAAACAGAATCTAAGCTTGCGTTACGACGCTGCAGCTTTCAACGCCAGAGTCAAACGCGGCTAACTCTTGATCATCTTTCGACCAGAACACTCTACACTCTTCTACGCTTGGGCGGCCTGCACCCGTTATGAGGTATGGGTGTTACGTCCTTGATGTTGCGAACCTCCAACCCTGCGGTCGCCAGGGCGCGAATGGCCGATTCCCGGCCAGAGCCAGGCCCCTTCACTCGCACTTCTACGCTTCGCATCCCGTGATCACGTGCTGCGTTGGCCACCCGCAGCGCAGCTTGCTGGGCTGCGAAGGGTGTCCCCTTGCGCGAACCCTTGAAGCCCAACGAACCCGCACTGGACCAGCAGATCAGCTTCCCATCAGGGTCGGTGATGCTCACAAGAGTATTGTTGAACGACGCCTGAACGTGAACAATACCCACCGGGACGATCCGCTTTTCCTTCTTCTTGAAGACCTTCTTCTTACTTACCTTTGGTGCTGCTTTCGCCATGTCTCCTCACCAGGTGACTTTAAACCCTGCCGCGCCAACTAGGTCTTGGCCGCGGAACGCTTCTTATTCGCAATGGTGCCTTTTCGCGGTCCCTTGCGGGTTCGCGCGTTGGTATGCGTGCGCTGCCCGCGCACCGGAAGACTGCGCCGATGGCGCATACCGCGGTAGGAGCCGATTTCGATCAATCTTCGGAGGTTCATCGACAGCTCTTTCCGCAGGTCGCCTTCCACCCCGCCCTCTTCTTCAATGATTTGGCGGATCCTCGTAACCTCGTCTTCGGTCAAGTCCTTGACCTTTTTATCGGGGTGCACCCCGGCACGCATCAGAATGGACATTGAGCGCGCGCGGCCAATGCCGTAGATGTACGTTAGACCAATTTCCGCCCTCTTCTTGGGGGGCAAGTCAACACCAGCAATGCGTGCCATTCATCACCTCTCCTCGAAATTCGAAAACCGAAATTCGAAAACTCGAAACTAGCAGATTGACTGCGAAAACCGCGCGATTTTGGATTTTCGAACTTCGAATTTCGAGTTCATCCTTGCCGCTGCTTGTGCTTCGGGTTTTCGCAGATCACCCTCACCACGCCGGCACGGCGCACAATCTTGCATTTCGAACAGATCTTCTTGACCGACGAACGAACCTTCATGTGTTACCTCGCAATGAAGCTTTTGGCCCCTCCGGGCCGGGCCCTTCCGCCAAGTCACGCGGCGCTCCATACCCCGCAACGGCGCTCCGGTGCGGTAGCACCTTCACTTATACCGGAAGACGATCCGTCCGCGAGTCAGGTCGTACGGAGAAAGCTCCACGGCCACTTTGTCCCCGGGAAGAATGCGGATGAAGTTCTTCCTCATCTTACCCGAGATGTGCGCCAAGACCTGGTGTTTATTATCCAGCTCCACGCGGAACATCGCGTTCGGCAAAGCTTCCAGGACCGTCGCCACAACTTCTATTGCGTCTTCCTTAGCCATACCTGCTAAAAGTACCTCATTCAGGCCGGCTCCTATTCTGAAGCCTGGCCGAAAACCAGACTATTGCAGCGTCAAAATATCCGGACCATTGCGGGTGACAGCCACCATGTGCTCGAAGTGGGCGGACAAGGCACCGTCCGCAGTCACTGCGGTCCAGTTGTCGGCAAGGACTCGAACCGCCGGCCCACCGGCATTAACCATGGGTTCGATCGCCAGAACCATCCCTTGCTTGAGCACCGGTCCGTGTCCTGGCTGCCCGAAGTTGGGGATTTGCGGCTCTTCGTGGAGCTGGCGCCCAATGCCGTGACCCACAAACTCTCGAACCACAGAATACCCGTTTTCTTCCACGTGTCGCTGCACGGTAGCGCATATATCCCCCAACCGACTTCCGAGCTGGGCCTGGTCAATGGCAAGCTGCAACGACTCCTGGGTAACTCGCAGCAGCCTTTGCGTTGACTCCGAAATCTCGCCCACCGGGACGGTTATCGCCGAATCGCCGTAGTATCCATCGACCACCACGCCCATGTCCAAACTAAGTATATCGCCTCTCTTGAGGCAGCGCTCGGAGGGAATCCCGTGTATGACCTCGCTATTCACCGAAGCGCATAAACAGCACGGGTAACCCCTGTAGCCTTTGAACGCCGGCCGTGCACCTAATTGGGCTATGCGCCTCTCGATATACTTTTCCAAATCCAACGTGCTGACTCCCGGATGCACCCGCTCCCGAAGCTCTTCGAGCAGTCCTCTCACCATCCTGCCGCTGCGCCTGAGCCTTTCAATTTCAGCCGGTGACTTGCAAATGATCATGCCTTCCCCAAAAAATCGATCAGCTCCTTTGCAATGGGCTCCGGCCCCCGGTTGCCATCAACCTCTTGAAGAACGCCTTTCCTCCGGTAATAGTCGATCAGCGGGCTTGTCTGCTTCTCGTAGGCAACCAGCCGTTGGCGGATAGTCTCCTCGCTGTCATCCACCCGCTGCAAGAGTTTCCCGCCATCCTTGTCGCATACGCCCTCGACCTTAGGAGAACTGAGGTAAACGTTATAGATTTCGCCACACACCGAGCAAGTGCGGCGTCCGGTCAGCCGCTTCAGAAGCAAGTCTCGATCAACCTTGATGTCAAGGACCAGGGGATTTCCTTTCCCTTTGACCTGCAACATCCTATCCACGAACTCCGCCTGCGCGAGGGTGCGAGGAAAACCGTCCAGGATAAACCCTCTCTGGCAGTCGGGCTGGCCGATCCTTTGCTCCACAATGCCGCAGACAACGTCGTCTGGAACCAACTCCCCCGCTTCCATCTTGGCCTTGGCGGCGAGTCCCAAGGGAGTCTGATTTCGCACTGCTTCCCGCAGCATGTCGCCGGTTGAAATCTGCGGAATCGAAAAGTGTCTGGAGACTTCGCGCGCCTGAGTGCCCTTTCCTGCCCCGGGAGCACCCAGGAATATTAGGGCTTGCGATCTCATCCACGTCCTCTTTCCAGCCTTAGTAAGCCCTCCGTCCTCGCACGCGTCCCTTCTTCAGAAAGCCTTCGTAATGGCGCATAATCAACTGCGCTTCTACCTGCTGAACAGTGTCCATGGCCACGCCCACGACGATCAATAACGATGTTCCGCCGAAGTAGAAATTCACGTTCAGCCCGTGGAGCAGCCAAGCCGGAAGGTTGGCGTCAAACCACGCTCCCCCGAGCCAGGCGGGCAAGTGGTTGACGCGCAGACCTGCAAGCATAATTTCCGGGATCAATGCGACCAGGGCTAAATACAACCCCCCAACCCATGTGATCTTCGTGAGAACATCATCCAAATGATCGGCAGTGCGCTTGCCCGGGCGAATGCCGGGGATGAAACCGCCTTGCTTACGGACGTTATCAGCCACTTCATCAGGGTTATAAACAATCGAAAGGTAAAAGTGAGCAAAAAACATTATCAACAGCACGTAGCTGAAGGTATATAAAGGCTCACCCCAGGCAAAGAGACTGACAAACTTAGCGATTATACTCCCCAAAATACTGCTCTTCGATAGGAATAACCCTATCGTTTGTGGGAAGGTCAGAATCGAGACGGCAAAGATGATGGGCATCACGCCGCCGCTGTTCACTTTCAGCGGAAGGTGAGTTGAGACACCGCCCATCACCTTTCGGCCTACGATGCGCTTCGCGTACTGGATCGGAATGCGCCGTTCTCCACGTTCTACCAAGACGATAAAGGCAACAATCGTCACCATGAATACCAGCAACAGCAGGAGGACCGGAAAACTCCAAACGCGCGTGACGAAGACCTTTTCATAAAGGTCAGCTATGCCGCGCGGCAGACCCACCACGATTCCGGCGAAAATGAGCAACGACATGCCGTTACCGATTCCCCGCGAGGTGATCTGCTCTCCCAACCACATGATGAAGACTGAGCCAGTGGTAAGCGTCAGGACCGTCGCGAAAACGAATCCAGGTCCGGGATTGGTCACCAACTGCGTGCCCTGGGCAGTCTGCCTTTGAAGAGCGGCCGCGATACCGAGTGCCTGGAAGGCGCTCAGGCCCACGGTGAGCCAGCGTGTGTACTCCGTAATCTTTCGCCGGCCCAGTTCCCCTTCCTTCTTCAGCTTTTCCAGGGTAGGCGAAACCACACCCAACAACTGGAGAATAATTGACGCCGTGATATACGGCATGATTCCCAGCGCAAAAACTGTCAGGCGGCGCAGGCTGCCGCCCGAAAACATGGCCAGCAATCCAAAAAGGCCGCCTCCCAACGACTGATTAAACATCTGCTCGAAGACATCGGCATTGATGCCGGGCGTCGGTATGAAGGCGCCCAAACGGTACACCGCCAGCATGGCGAGAGTAAAAAGGATGCGCCTGCGGAGATCCGGAATCTCAGTGATGCTCTTAAGGGACTCGATCATGCGGAAATAACCTCAGCCATCCCTCCTGCCTTTTGGATCTTTTCCCGTGCCGATTTCGAAAAGTGGTGGGCCGCAATCTTAAGCGCAACTTTCAACTCTCCATCACCAAGGATCTTCAAGCCGTCTCGGAGCTCCTTGAGGTAGCCGCGCTGCACGAGCAGTTCGGGAGTGATCGTCTCTTCCGGGGTAAAATCCTGAAGATCCCTCAAGTTCACTAGCGCGTAATGCTTTTTAAATATGTTCGTAAACCCGCGCTTGGGAAGCCGTCGATGCAGGGGCATCTGCCCGCCTTCGAACCCAGGGCGCATCCTCGCCCCAGTCCTCGACCGCTGCCCTTTTGAGCCGCGGGTGGCGGTCTTACCGTGGCCTGAGCCCATCCCCTGGCCGATCCGTTTGCGCCGCTTCTTTGCACCCCGAGGTGGGCGGAGCGTTCCAATGTGCGTTGCCATATGGTTGTTGCCTGCTTCGTTCAAGCTTTAGGCTGGCCTTCCTCCGACCCAGCCTCTTCACCTGCTTTAGCGCTTTCCTCTGCACTGGCGTCGGCTGACATCCTTATCTCTGTTGCAGCCAGACCCCCAGGTGTTTCAGTCGCAACTTCAACAGCCGTCGGAGCCTCCACGGGTTGCGGCTCATCAGCGGCTGCCGCTGGAGCGCCCGTCACCTCCCCCGTCGCGGCAGCCTCAGTCTTCTCAATTTCCTCAGCGGGAGTCTCAGGGGCAGTTTCGGCCAGCTTCGACGCCACAGCTTCCGGCGCGTAAATGGTGTACTCCGGCACCAAGGTCCACGCCGCTTTCGAAGCTGCTTCCACAATCTTGACCAGATGGGGAACCTTCGCCACCAAACCGCGAATCTGAGGCGTGTCCGGTCTTTCCACCTCCTGATTCAACTTCTTTAGTCCCAGACTTCGAACGATACGCTTCTGGTGGTAGGTAAAGCCTATCCCGCTGCGAACCCATTTGATGCGAATGGTTCTTTGAGCCTTATCGGACACAGTTGCTTGACCCCTTTAAAGTTCTTGCGCGTTCTTGCCCCGCATGGCCGCCACTTCCTCCGCGCCGCGAAGCTGGAGGAGGCCATCCATGGTCGCCTTCACCACGTTGTAGGGATTGGTGGTCCCCAGCGACTTCGTCAATACGTTCTGAATTCCTGCTGCCTCAACCACCGCGCGCACGGCTCCACCAGCGATCACTCCGGTTCCAGCCGAGGCAGGCTTCAGCAGCACCTTCCCGGCGCCGTAGTGCCCAATGACCATATGCGGAATCGACGTCGCTGTGACATGAACCTTGACGAGCGCCTTCTTGGCGGCTTCGATGCCCTTGCGGATGGCCATCGGAACCTCGCGAGCCTTGCCCGATCCATAACCGACGGTTCCCGCCCCGTCGCCCACCACCACCAGCGCTGAAAAGCTCAGGTTCTTGCCACCCTTGACCACCTTGGTGACACGGTTGATAGAAACCACCTGATCCTTGAGTTGCAGCGCGTTCGCGTCAATCCGATTTGCCAACGCTTCCCTCCCCGCCATCGCCCCTAAAATTTGAGTCCCGCTTCGCGCGCCGCGTCGGCCAAGGCCTTTACCCGCCCGTGATAGGCGTACCCACCACGGTCGAACACCACGCGCGAGATTCCGGCTGCACTGGCGCGCTTTGCCAGCGCCTGTCCCACTACTTTTGCCGCGGCGATATTTCCGCCCGTCTTCAGCGTCGTCTGGACTTCCTTGTCCCGAGTGGAAGCGGACACCAGCGTCTGCCCCCGGAGGTCATCAATAATCTGCCCATAGATATGATTGATGGACCGGAAGACACTTAGCCGTGGCGTTTGCGCCCGGCCATGCATTCGTGTTCGGATTCGAGCGTGAATCCGCCGGCGCGCTGTGTTCTTGGAAACCATTTGCAACATATTGCGCTCTCCGCCAGAGTCTTGCTAATCAGCCAGTCTTCGCAGCTCCGCCCGCGGCCGCTGCTGCCTTGCCGACCTTCTTCTTCAGCCGCTCGCCAGTGTAACGGACACCCTTGTTCTTGTACGGATCGGGAGGCCGCAAGCCACGAATCTCTGCCGCCATTTGTCCTACTTGCTGTTTGTCTGCGCCCCTGACCACCACGTGGGTCAGCTTCTCGACAGCGATCGTCAGTCCCTCCGGAATTGGCATCTCAATGGGATGCGAATAACCGAGGGTAAACACGACGGATTTGCCTTTGACCTCCGCCCGGTATCCAATCCCCACGATGTCCAATTGCTTTTCAAAGCCTTGGGCAACCCCACGCACGGCGTTGACGAGGAGGCTGCGGGCCAAGCCGTGTAATGCCGCCTGCTCGCTGCGTTCCCGTTTAACCACGTACTGGCCGTCCTGCTTCTCAAAGTGGATGCCCGGCGGTATGGGCACCCTGAGGGTTCCTTTCGGTCCCGTGACCACCATAACTTCCCCATCCGGCTGCACCGTTACAGGGGAGGGTACTTGAACGGGCTTGGTACCAATTCTTGACATAATCTTTATTCCAAGACCGCAGCTTCGCTTCTCGCCTCAGCTTCCGGCCACCTTATCATGCCACTCCGCAGAACAGGCCAAGCTGCACTAAGTTACGGTGCAGAGAATCTCGCCTCCAACGCCGGCTCGACGAGCTTGTTTTCCGGTCATCACTCCACGTGGGGTGGTGAGGATGTTTACTCCCAGTCCCCCCTGCACCTTGGGAATTTCCCGGGCCCCGGCATAGACGCGCAGTCCTGGCCTTGAGACACGATCTATCGTGGTGATGACGTTTTCCCCGTCTGCCCCATAGCGGAGAACAATTCTCAGGACTTTCTTCTTGCCCTCTTCACTCACTTTGAAGCTGCTGATGTAACCCTCGTCCTTCAAAATGCGCGCAACCTCGACTTTCAGTTTCGAGGAGGGCATGTCAACTCGCAGGTGCCGGGCTTGAATCCCGTTTCGAATTCGAGTCAACATGTCCGCAATGGAATCTGTCACGGCTGCCATAAAACTCCCAGAATCTGGATTGCTTCTTCAATCCTCCCAGGCTACCAGCTTGACTTGACTACGCCGGGGATGTCGCCCCTGAGGGCCAGTTGCCGGAAACACAAACGACACATCTTGAATTTACCAATGTAACCGCGAGGCCGGCCACAAATCAGGCAGCGATTCCTATGCCGGATCTTGAACTTCGGCTTCTTGCGCAATTTGGCCATCATTGAGGAACGAGCCACGGATTAACCCCCTAACAAGCAGTGACGAGTGACAAGTGACAAGCAAACTTCATGCCCGTCGCGGATTTGCTAATAGTCCTGGTTCTGTTGCTTGTCACTCGTCACTTATCACTTGTCACTGTCTTTCTGCGCGGCGGCCTGCCGGCGCTGTGCCTCCGACCGGAAGGGCATCCCCAGGTGCCGGAGCAGTGCCAGGGCTTCTGCGTCAGACCGAGCGTCAGTAACAATAGAAATGTTCAGTCCCTTAACTTTTTCCACTTTCGCGTAGTCAATCTCGGGGAAAACCAACTGGTCGCGAAGGCCCAGAGTATAGTTTCCGCGGCCGTCGAAGGCGCGAGTCGAAAGCCCTCTGAAATCGCGCACGCGTGGCAGCGCAACGCTGGTGAGGCGGTCAAAGAACTCATACATCCTGTCGCCCCGCAGAGTCACCATCGCCCCAATCGGCATGTTCTTGCGCAGTTTGAAATTCGCTATCGATTTCCGCGCTCGCGTGATGACCGGCTTTTGCCCGGTAATCTGGCCCAACTCCTGAGTGCCGGAGTCCAGCAGCTTGGCGTTCTGGATGGCTTCACCCAATCCCATGTTCAACACGATCTTCCTGAGACGTGGGACCGCCATGCCGTTAGGGTACTTGAACTCCTCCACCAAGGCCGGCACGACTTCCTTCTTATATTTCTCTTTCAAACGCGGCGCCATGTTCCCTTCACATCCTCCCGGCCTTTACTTATCCAAGGATTTCTCGCACTTCGCGCAAATGCGTACTTTCTTGCCACCGGCCATCGCCCGGTGCTGGATGCGTGTGGGTCCGCATTCGCTGCACACCAAGGCCACGTTGGAAACGTGGATCGGTCCTTCCTTTTCCAAAATCCCACCACGGATTTGCTTGGCCGGATTGGGGCGCGTGTGGCGTTTGATCATGTTAACATGCTCGACGTAGAGGCGCCCCTTGCCGGGTTCGACTTCCAGAACCCGCCCCACCTTGCCCTTGTCCCGGCCGGCAATCACCTGCACCTGGTCGTTCTTCTTGATATCCAACCCGAATCCCATCACAGAACCTCTGGGGCGAGTGAAACTATTTTCAAAAACTTCTTCTCGCGGAGTTCTCGCGCCACCGGCCCAAAGACGCGTGTCCCCACCGGCTCGTTGGCCTCATTGATGAGCACGGCAGCATTATCATCGAATCGAATGTAGCTGCCATCACGCCGCCTCTGCTCCTTGCGCATCCTGACAATCACGCACTTCACAACCGTGCCCTTCGGGATGGCGCTGTCCGCCGCCGCTTCCTTGACGGAAGCGGTGACCACATCACCAAGGCCCGCCTGCAAACCTACGTCTCCACCCACGGGAAGAATGCAGGACAGCCTTCGGGCTCCGGAATTATCCGCCACATGAAGAATCGTCCTCATCCCAATCATACTGTCCCCTCCGGCAGAGGAGCCACTCCAACGGCCTTGTTGACGATTCCCACCACCCGCCAGCGCTTTCTCCGGCTGAGCGGCCGCGTCTCCTGGATTCGTACCGTGTCACCGGGCCGGCACTCGTTCTTTTCGTCGTGGGCAAGGAACCGCTTCGAGTGCCGGACCACCCGTTTGTAAAATGGATGGATGACCTGTCGCTCCACTGTGACCACCACGGTCTTCTGCATTTTATTGCTGGTCACCATTCCGACTTTTTCCTTTCGCCTTTTCTGCATAACTCCTTATTCTCACCCAGTCCGGGTCAGACGTAGGGGCGGTTCGCGAACCGCCCCTACGCTCCTCCAGCCTTCAGTTGGCGCTCGCGCAGAATTGTTTTCACTTTGGCAATACCTTTCCGCAACTCGCGGAGGGTCTCCAAGCTCTCCGTTTGCCCGCTGGCCATGCGGAACCTCAAGCGGCCCAATTGGCCGGTAAACTCGCGCTCCCGCGTCGAGAGTTCGTCGTCCGTCCATTCGCGCATGTTCTCCGCCGGCCACTTCCATCTCTTGCTCTTATCCAACTTCATGACTTCCGCTCCACAGGCCGCTAGGCCGCCATCTTACGGGAAACAAATCGCGTGGCCAAAGCCAGCTTATGGCCAGCCAGGCGAAGCGCTTCCCGAGCTTCCTCTTCCGAGACACCTTCCATCTCAAACAGGATTCGTCCGGGCTTCACGACCGCAACCCAAAACTCCGGAGCGCCCTTACCCTTCCCCATGCGCGTTTCTGCCGGCTTCTTGGTCACCGGCTTGTCCGGGAAAATGCGGATCCAGAGCTTTCCGCCTCTCTTGATGAAACGCATGATGGCCACGCGACTGGCTTCGATCTGACGGTCCGTAATCCACCCCGGTTCAAGCACCTTTAGCCCGTAGTCCCCGAACGACAGGTCGGACCCCCGCCACGCTTTGCCGCGCATACGCCCTCGCTGCTGCTTCCGGTACTTCACTTTGCTCGGCATTAACATGGGGTCGATTCACTCATGACCACCCGTCCTTTCGCGCATGGCCACTGACTTGACGCTCCTCGTACTAAACTGCCGGCGCTACAGCGAGCACAGGCTCCACCGCCTTCTCCGGCCGCCGTTTCTGTTCCAAAATGTCGCCGTTATAAATCCAGCACTTCACCCCAATCACACCGTAGGTGGTCATGGCTTCAGCGAGTCCATAATCAATGTCCGCGCGCAGGGTGTGGAGCGGCAAGCGTCCCTGGAGGTACCATTCCGAACGGGCAATCTCCGCTCCGTTCAGCCGCCCTCCGCAGCGAATCTTGATTCCCTTGCAGCCGAAGCGCAGCGCGGAATCGACAGATTTTCTCATGGCCCGCCGGAATGCCACGCGCTTTTCAAGCTGCAGGCAAATTGCTTCCGCCACCAACTGGGCGTTTAACTCCGGCCGGTGAACCTCCTGGATATTGATGGGCAGAACCTCGCGTCCCGTGCTCTTCTGGATCTCCTGTCGAAGACGGTCAATCTCCGCGCCTTTGCGCCCGATGATGATGCCGGGCCGAGCGGTGTGGATGGTGATCTTCAGCTTGTTGCCCGGACGCTCAATTTCGATGTCGGCCACACCCGCGGCCTGGAGTTGCTCCTTGAGACGCTTCTTGATCCTCAAGTCCTCGTGAAGAAACTCGGCGTAATCCTTCTTCGCGAACCAGCGCGACTTCCAGGTCTTGTTGTAACCCAGGCGGAACCCATAGGGATGAACCTTCTGACCCACCTTTATCCTCCTGCAAATTCCCTCTGCCGCTTCGGTATGACCTCATTCCACCGGCAGAGCACAGCTCCTTGTTTCCAGCCCACTAAGCTTCCGGCGATTCGACCACGACCGTGATATGGCTCATCCGCCGCTGGTAGCGGAAGGCACGGCCCATGGGCGCGGGACGAATTCTCTTGGAACGTGGTCCCTCATTGACGTAGGCCTTCGATACCACCAACTTGTCCACGTCCAAGTGTTCAGCTTTCTGCTCCGCATTGGCGATGGCCGAACGCAAAACCTTTTCCACGGCCTGCGTCACTCGCTTCTTGGTGTAGGTCAAGATACTCAACGCTTCACCCGCGTTCTTGCCGCGAATCAGGTCCACCACCAAGCGCGCCTTTTGCGGAGAAACTCGGATGTGCTTTTGTGTGGCTCGTGCTTCCATAGCTTAGTCCAGGCTCGGGATTCAAACCCCACTCTTAGCTGGCGGCTCCTGGCGGTGGGGTCGCCGGCGGCCTTGCTCCTCCCACGGGCGGCGGAGCTGCGACCGCGGCCCTTTCGGTCGCCACCCTCACACCGTGGCCCTTGAAGGTGCGCGTCGGCGAGAACTCGCCTAACTTATGGCCGACCATGTTCTCCGTGATGTACACGGGTATGAACTTCTTGCCGTTGTGAACGGCAATCGTATGCCCCACCATCTCGGGAACAATGGTGGAACGTCGCGACCAGGTTTTCACCACCTTCTTTTCGAACCGCCGATTGAGCAATTCGATCTTCTTGATCAAGTGGTCGTCCACGAAGGGACCCTTCTTCAGCGACCTCCCCAAGGCTTCCTCCCTCTATTTCCTTTCGCGCCGTTTCACAATAAACCGTTCCGTTGACTTATTATTGCGCGTCTTGTAGCCGCGTGTGGGCTGGCCCCAGGGAGTTACGGGATGCCGCCCTCCTGAGGTCTTTCCTTCTCCGCCGCCGTGCGGATGATCGACAGGATTCATGGCCACGCCACGGACGGTCGGCCGAATGCCCATCCACCGCTTGCGACCTGCCTTGCCGATTGAAATGTTCTCGTGGTCGAGATTCCCCACCTGCCCGATGGTGGCCACGCACTCCATGAGAACTTTGCGAACCTCACCGGAGGGGAGACGAATCTGGGCGTATTCCCCCTCTTTGGCCAGCAACTGGGCGGCGCCTCCAGCGCTGCGCACCATCTGGCCACCCTTTCCCGGCCGCATTTCGATGTTGTGGATGAGGGTGCCGGCCGGAATATTTTTGAGCGGCAAAGCGTTGCCCGTAACAATATCCGCCTCGGGTCCGGAAACGACCTTATCCCCCACCTTCAGGCCGGAAGGGGCGAGAATGTAACGTTTCTCTCCGTCGGCGTAGTGCAAGAGGGCGATGAAAGCAGAACGGTTAGGGTCGTACTCAATGGTCGCGACCCGGGCCGGAATTCCCATCTTGTCCCGTTTGAAATCAACTATTCGATAATGCCGTTTGTGCCCGCCCCCGCGGTGCCAAATCGTCAATTGACCACGGTTGTTGCGCCCCGAGATGCGGGACTTGGGCTCCAAAAGCGGCTTGTGCGGACTCGAGCTGGTGATTTCCTCGAAGCTCAAGCCGGTTTGGAACCGTCGTGTCTCGGTGTAGGGTCTGTAGGTTTTGATTCCCATCGCCTTCGTCTTCCGCAGCGAACAATTTCGCCGCTCAAACTCATCTATAAATTCTCAACGTACTCCGGAACTTTCTCGCCCGCCTTCAACTTCACATACGCCTTCTTCCAATCCGGCCGGAAGCCGAATGTCTTTCCCCGCCGCCGCATCTTGCCGAGGTAACTGGAGGTGTGCACGGACGCGACCTTTACTTTAAAAGCCGCCTGCACAGCCTTCTTAATTTCAATCTTGCTGGCATCCGGGTGCACCCGGAAGCATAGCGTCCGGTGACGCTCTTTGACGTCCACGCTCTTCTCTGTCACGATCGGCTTTTGAAGAATTTGGTAAGGGCTCTTCGTCATAGCAGCGACTCCTGGAGCCGGGTGAGAGCGCCTTCCGAGATCAGCACCTGGTCGTGGCTCAAGACCTGGTAGGGATGCAAACTGTGGTGGCGAACAAGGTCACACCCCTCGACATTTCGGGAAGAAAGCTCCAGGTTGCGATCCGCCACATCGTTCACTACCAGCACCGTCTTTTCCACCCCCAGCTTCTTGAGGGCGCCCGCAAATAACTTGGTTTTGGGTTCACCCAAGCTCAATTGGTCAACAACCGTCAGCTTATGTTCCAGGAATTTCGCCGCCAGAGCGGAACGCAGCGCACCCCGGAGCATCTTTTCGGGAATCGTATAGGAGTAATCGCGGGGCTTGGGACCATGTGCAATCGACCCATGACGCCACAACGAACTCCGGATACTGCCGGCGCGAGCCCTTCCTGTGCCCTTCTGTCGCCAGGGCTTCTTGCCCCCGCCGCGAACCTCATCGCGGCTCTTTGTTGAATGCGTGCCTCGACGCTGGCTGGCCAGATATTGCTTGACTGCTTCCCAAAGCAGGCTCTGGTTCGGTGTGACAGCGAAAACCTCATCGGCAAGCTCAAGCTGCTTGACTGTCGCCCCATCCAAGTTTCTGACTTCGACTGTCGCCATATTCGTTATCACTGGTTAGTAGTCGGTTCTTATTACTGGCACCGACTCTTAACTCTCCCTGCATTTGCCTTACTGCCATCCGCCCGCTGCCTACTGCTTACTGCCGACTGCCTACCGTCACTTATGCGGCGCCTTGGCCTTGTGAACTACAACGTAACTGCCTTGAGGACCCGGAACAGCACCCTCCACCAACAAGGTGTTCTCCTCCGCCAGCACCTGAACCACGCGCAGATTGCGCACCGTCACGCGCGCATTGCCCATATGGCCTGCCATTTTCATCCCTTTGAGAACCCGAGAGGGCCATGCCGAAGCCCCAATCGAGCCCGGAGCACGATGGAACATGGAACCGTGGGACCCGCCGCCGCCACCGAAATGGTGGCGCTTTTGCACACCAGCGAAGCCGCGACCTTTGGATACTCCCGTAACATCGACATAGTCGTCCACAGAGAAAACATCCGCCAAAACCTTGTCTCCGATGTTCACTTCCCCAGCGTCCGTACCCAGTCGAACTTCGCGGAGAAAACGAACCGGGTTCGCGCCAGCCTTCTTGAAATGCCCTTCCCGAGGTCTGTTCACGCGCTTCGGAGGCGGCAACTCAACCAGCCCGAGCTGGGCCGCCTCATAACCTTCTTTGCCGGTGGTTTTCCGCTGCATCACGATGCACGGCCCCGCCTTCAGGACTGTCACGGGGGTGACGTCTCCATTTTTCCCGAAGACCTGCGTCATGCCGAGTTTCTTGCCGAGAATTGCTTTCACCATGTTCGTCAGTTGTCAGTTGTCAGTTGCCGATCATCCGCTAGGACGGACAGCGGACGACGGACCACGGACAACCGACGTCTTTACTTCGTGTGTTCCTTCCCAAACGCCTTGATTTCGATATCCACGCCTGAAGGCAGATCCAGTTTCGTCAAAGCCTCGATCGTGTTCGAGGTCGGCTCCAAGATATCTACCAGCCGCTTGTGCGTGCGGATTTCGAACTGCTCACGCGATTTCTTATCCGTATGCGGCGAACGCAGCACGCAATACTTGTTCTTGATGGTAGGCAGAGGAATAGGCCCTGCCACCTGCGCACCCGTCCGCTTGGCGGTAGATACGATCTCCGCCGCAGATTGATCCAGGATCCTGTGATCGTAAGCCTTCAACCGGATTCTAATTTTTTGGTGAAGCATTCGCACGCACCTTACTGAATAATCTCCGTGACCGAGCCGGCGCCCACCGTGTGTCCACCTTCGCGGATGGCGAAGCGCAGCCCTTTCTCCATGGCGATGGGCGTGATCAGCGCAATCTCCAGGTTCACGTTATCCCCCGGCATCACC
>JBEKHR010000024.1:0-82951 GCA_050012175.1 Terriglobia bacterium
GCTGCCATCGAGATAATCCGAGCACGTTGGACCAGCCGAAAGGGAAGACTCCGGCTGCTGGACCACGCCGCCAAGGCGGTCCGTTCCTCGGCCGACAGAATAATCGGAGCTGCGACTCGGCTCATGTCCTCAAGCATATCGGCCTTATCTGTATAAGTCAAGGTAATTATGGGACACTACACTAGCCATTTCTTGAGGAGTTAATAAGTGGGTGAATTCAACAAAGGGTCCGAAGATCGGCATAGAGGGGATTATCGGCCCAGGCCGTATTGGACCCGGATTCGAAAGTTGGCAGCCGCCGTTCGAGCAGAATCACTTGATTCGATGCCCGTTCGACGCAGATACTGGAGGAACAGAATGGTGCGGGGCCGGGCGTAGGGGCACAGCGCGCTGTGCCCCTACAAGATGCACATTGGACCCACGCTAACTTCCGAATTCGGGTTGGATTCGTCAAGGCGAGGTTGGGGAATTGTTCAGGCACCTCGGTTGCATCTTCGCGATGGTGGTCATGTTTGGGGGGGTGCCTTGCGATAGTTGGCTGTCTGCTCTCCAGAGTCAGGGGAAGGCCGCCAAAACTCAGGCGGAGGCAATCGACGTCAATAAAGCCACAGCGAATGACCTCCAGAAGCTCCCCGGAATCGTACCGAGTCTGGCGAAGCAAATCGTTGCCTACCGCGAAAAGCACGGACCTTTCAGGCGCGTCGAAGACTTGATGGTGATTAGGGGTATCGGATTTAAAAAGTGGAAGCAGATCAGGCCCTATGTGAGGGTTGGTGACCGTAGGTAGGATTCAGGATTCGGGATTCAGGATTCAGAAAGCAGAAGGCAGAAATCAGAAGGCGGAAGGCGGGCCTGTATCGTGGAGGTTTCTGGGGCGGCGTTTGGGGCAAAAGCATTAGGCTCGTTCGGGCGAAAACGCACGCTTTTGTCGCGTCAATTGTGGAGACATCAGCACCGCCGGGGTTTCTTGCATTCCCTGCCGGATTTTGCTCTTGTGCTTGGGCTAAGTTTCGTTAGAATTAGCCCGCTATTGGGGAGGGCACAATGGGCATTCCAGTCACCACCACCTTGAGCATCGACGGTTACCGGATCAGAGAATATAGGGGAATTGTGCGCGGCATCATCGTGCGAGCGCCTACCATCTCGCAGGGCATCCTGGGGGGATTAAAGAGCATTATCGGGGGGCGCATCGGCGCCTACACCGAGATGTGTGAGCAGGCCCGCCAGCAGGCCTACGATTTGATGATTGAGCGCGCCGAAGAGCTGGGCGCCAACGCTGTGGTCGGCCTCCGTTACGACGCTTCCGAAGTCGTTGGGCGAGAGTCCGCCACGGAAGTCCTCTGTTACGGAACGGCGGTAATTATTGAGCTGCTTGCCCGGGCTTAGGTTGCTCTGCAATCCCGAAAAGCGACGGGCAAGTCCGAGGGCTATGCGAAGGCGCAATGGGCGCGCCAATCAGTGGTAGGCAATTAGCGGCGGTGGCTCGGTCTCGATGCCGAAGTCATTACCCTGACACCCCAAGTCGCAACCTTGGCACCGGCACGAACCGGCAGGGTTGGGTCAAGGATTATTGTCTGGCTTGTGTTCGGATTGCTTGTCTTCGACGCGATCTTCGTTCCGCACCTCAACAGCCCCTGATTGGGGTTTGAGTTGGGTTCCGATTTCGCGCAAGGCTTCGACCTCGGGCAGGGTGAGTAGGTCTTTGGGACGAGCTGTGGCGCGTTTGGACTGAATTAAGCCCTCGAGCGACAGTACATCGCATTGATACCCTAATAGCACCACAGTGATCGACAAAGCCTTTACATCTTTGTACCCGCCGATGCCGATGACTTCACCAAACAGGTCGATGTCCCCGAGATCGGTTGTGAGGGTGAAGTTAATTCCGTTCCCGATAGTTGTGGTGTCGAAACAGAACGGCAGGTCATCTGGGACGCCGCGCAAGCGCGGACGGTGGGGCTCCAGGGCTTTTGCAAGGCGCTCGATGTTATCGCGGGCGCGGTCGTAGCAGATGTCGAGATCGTATGTAAGGTGGGCGGATCCGTGAGCCGATGCTGCCACACCGCCGATGACTACGAAACGGACTCCGGCGTCGCAAAGGATCTTGAGGGTTCGTTCGAAATCATTCATGGGCTGGAGTCTTCTTGGCGGCTTGCAGTTTTTGGACAAAGGCCTGCGCGGCGGCAAGCTCCTGAAGACGCTCGGCAGGCGTCAATTCGAGCCTTCGGACCAGCAGCGTGAGGTCAATCCCGAAATCCTTGGCAGCGGCAATCTTGCTGCCCGGCGCTGGAGATGCAATGAGCCGGATTAGCTCATCTCGCTGTGTTTTATCCATCCTCTCACCTGATCTCATTATACATGACCGGCGACCTATTCTGTGCAAGACGATGCGAAGGGTGCGCCTGATGATCTGCCCTCAGGGGTGAGGGGGTGGGCAGTGACATGGACGGACGGGCCCAAGTCTGCATGGGACGTCCTGGCCTTGACCCCCTCACCTGGCCCCGTCGGCTGACAGGCTGAAGAAAGCGCCAGCGGCGGTCCACCCTCTCCCCCAAGGGGGAGAGGGCCTGGAGTTTCTGCATTTTTCACGGGGCTGCAGCCTGGGTGAGCAGGCACATTATTGCTCGACTCCGGGCCGATAGCGGCTGTTTAGAAACAGAAGGGCGGGGAAGCGTTCTCCCCGCCCTTCGTTCTTACTGTCGACTGTCAACTGTTCTTAATACATCCCGCCGCCCATGCCGCCTCCCGGAGGCATCGGGTGCTTATCTTCCTTTTCCGGGATCTCGCTGACCAGCGCCTCAGTGGTGAGCATGAGGGAAGCGATGGAGGCAGCGTTCTGGAGCGCCGTGCGGGCGACCTTGGTCGGGTCGATGACGCCTGCCTCGACGAGATCGCCGTAAGTTTCGGCCTGAGCGTCAAAGCCGAAGTTGGCATTGGAATTGGCGCGGACTTTCTCCGCCACCACGGCGCCTTCCTCGCCGGCGTTCTGGACGATCAGCCGCAACGGCTCTTCGAGAGCGCGCTTCACGATGTCGATACCGATCTGCTCATCACCCTCGGCCTTGAGTTTACCGAGCGCCGGGATGCTGCGGATCATAGCCACGCCGCCGCCTGGAACGATGCCCTCCTCGACGGCAGCTTTGGTGGCGTGCATGGCGTCCTCGACGCGAGCCTTCTTCTCTTTCATCTCGGTCTCGGTTGCCGCGCCCACCTTGATCTGGGCCACGCCGCCCACCAGCTTGGCCAGCCGCTCTTGCAGTTTCTCGCGGTCGTAGTCGGAAGTGGTGTCTTCGACTTGGGTGCGGAGCTGCTTCACGCGGCCTTCGATCGCGGAGCTCTTTCCATAACCCTCCACGATCGTGGTGTTGTCCTTGTCCACGGTGATTTTCTTGGCCCGGCCAAGGTCCTCGAGCCTCACGTTTTCCAGTTTGATGCCCAAGTCTTCCGTGACGGCCTTGCCGCCGGTCAGGATAGCGATATCCTCCAGCATGGCCTTGCGCCGGTCGCCAAAGCCCGGGGCCTTGACGGCGGAGCAGTGCAGCGTTCCGCGCAGCTTGTTGACGACCAGCGTGGCCAGCGCTTCGCCCTCGACTTCCTCCGCAACGATCAGCAGCGGCTTGCCGGACTTGGCAATCTGCTCCAGCAACGGCAGGAGGTCTTTCATCGAGCTGATCTTTTTTTCATGAATGAGGATGTAGGGGTCCTCGAGGATGCACTCCATCCGGTCCGGATCGGTCACGAAATAGGGGGAGAGATATCCGCGGTCGAACTGCATTCCCTCGACCACCTCGAGCGTCGTCTCCATGGTCTTGGCTTCCTCGACCGTGATGACCCCGTCCTTGCCCACCTTCTTCATGGCTTCCGCGATGATGTTCCCGATAGTGATGTCGTTGTTGGCGGAAACCGCGCCCACTTGCGCGATCATCGCACCCTCGACGGGCTTGGACAGCTTCTCGAGTTCGCCCTTCACGTGCTTCCTGGAGCCGTCTTTTTGAATTTCGTCGTACCCGCAGACGGCGCGCACGGCCATCTCGATCCCGCGCTTGATGGCCATGGGGTTGGCGCCCGCCGCCACCGTCTTCACGCCCTCGCGGAAAATCGCTTGCGCCAGGACCGTCGCCGTCGTGGTGCCGTCACCGGCCACATCGGAGGTCTTGGACGCCACCTCACGAACCATCTGAGCGCCCATGTTCTCCAACGGATCCTTCAACTCGATCTCCTTGGCCACGGTCACGCCGTCTTTGGTGGACGTGGGGGAACCGAACTTCCTATCCAGAACCACGTTGCGACCCTTTGGGCCCAACGTGACTTTTACAACGTCCGCCAGCTTGTTCACGCCCCGCAGAATAGCTTGGCGGCTATCTTCACCAAGTACAATCTGTTTTGCATTTGCCATCTTTAACTCCCTCCAAATTTTTGGCTCCGCCCTGCTCCTTGGCAGGTAGCGGACTTTATCAAGCCCGTATTTGCTTTAGCGGCACGTCGTGCCTTCCGGCATGCCGTAGCGCGCCATTAGACCGGTTTATTTCTTCCCGGTAGCAGCAGATTGTTTTGCTGCTTCAATGATCCCGAGCACTTCGTCTTCACGGATGATCAGGTACTCTACGTCGTCGATCTTGATTTCGGTGCCGGAGTACTTTCCGAAAAGGATGCGGTCTCCCGCCTTCACGTCGAGGGGAATGACCTTGCCTTCCTCGGTCTTCTTCCCGCCGCCCACGGCGATCACTTCACCCTCCTGGGGTTTTTCCTTGGCTGTGTCGGGGATGATGATTCCACCTTTCACGGTTTCTTTCTCTTCCACTCGCTTGATCAGAATCCGATCATGCAGGGGCTTTACCTTCATATTTGACTCTCCTCTCGTCTACAAACTCTTTTGATTACTCAATTCCAAGAAACTTATCGTGGTCAACTCAAGCTCTAAATCTCGCCTCGCAATGCCATCCGCGCCTGGTCCCTCGGGGCGCCTGCCGGGGGGCCTTCTCATCGAGCTTTTAGCGCTTGGACTCACGGAGTGCTAATATAGCTATCTCGGAGGAATTTGTCAAGCCTTAAAGCGAGTTTGAAACTCACGAGTTAGCACTCTCTCAAGTCGAGTGCTAATTTGAGATTCGCGAAGCCCCTTAAGGACTTCAGTGGATCGGTGTGCTCGATGGGGAGGGATCTGCCAAAATTCATCAGCGCCACGTGGCATTTGCCTCAGGCTGTAAGTCACTGGCCATCAATGACTAGTGAAGATTTCAGCGGCAGCGACATAATCCATGCCTTTTTGGCCGATGGCGTCAAATCTTAGAATTTGGGCACTTAGAATTTGAGCAGTTGGTAACACAGGCGCAGATGTCCTATAATGTTGGCAATCATGCGAATTGTCTCAATCATCTGCGAACGTCTGAAGTCTTTTGGCCTTGGGTATCGGGTCGGAATATGGGTCTTGGCCCTATGGATAGGTTTGGGAACTCCAACCGTCGGCATTTCGTGGCAACATCGGCTGCGACTGGCCCAAGACACTCCTCCTAACCAGCAAGACCAGACTAAAAGCCAAACCCCGCAGGAACCCCAGAATCCTGCGGACCAGCCCACTCCAGAGGGTGAGCAAGGGCAGGTTGAGAAGGGCTCTGAGCCGTCACAGCCATCTGCGCCTGAGCAAGGCGACGAAATGCTGGCTGGGATTCAGGCTGTCTTGGGAAACGTTCCCGCCCCCGATCTTGGAGTGTTGGGTCAAGCCTTCGACACTACTGTGAAGAAGCAAGGCGAGGCCTCAAGTGAATCCTCCGCCGTCGAGCTAATTGAATTGGGGGACCTGGATGGCGACGGGGTTTCAGAAGTTGCACTGAAGTTGCTGGTCACCGAAACGAGTCAGGAGGATGCCCAGGGGCAGGAGTCTCCCCCTTCTTCGCGCGGACTTTATTTGCTCTCTTGGGATGGGACTCGCTGGAAAGCCTCACCCCTTGCCGCCTCAGCAGAGAATATTCAATTCAAAGTCGTCCGGCTCGGGAAGAGCACGGGTCGTTGCATTGCCGTGGTGAATGTGATGGGGGAAGAGGCCGTACCTTACCCGGCGATATTTCAGTTGCGGGAACATGAGGCCGCCTTACTCTGGGACAGTCAGGGTGGAGATAACCGCTACAATGCCCTCGAGCACGGCCAGATTGAATTTCGGGATAACGCGAAGCTTGGCCAAACAGACATGATCGTAATCGGGCGGGCAGACCCTGGACTTCTGCAATTCGAGCCCGACGGGCATCGCGGCTTCAGCGCAAGATGCGTTTATCACTGGGACGGGCAAGCCTACGTTCCTGCCCAAACGGAATACTTACCCGGCCCTGATAACACCCTATACCGTTTCATCGCGGCGCTGCACCTGCACGATCTTCGCAGCGCGTACGCCCTGATTGACCCGGGCAAATTCCTGAAGACCGATGCGCCGAGCCTGGAGAAGTTCCGCCAGATGATGGAAGAGAATTGGCGGGAGTTCTTGGACGATCAGGTTTTCCAGGCGCGAGAGGCTAATGCCGGCTCGCCTGACGCACTTGCGTTCGAGCTTCCCGAAAAGCACTATGTCTACCTGCCCACGCTGAGCAACGACGGCAGATTCCTGTTGATCGGCCTGGAGCGCAAGGTCGAGATGCCAGGCACAGGTTCAGGTCAAGATTCCCCATGAGCAGGCCGCGCCGATTCAGTGAGGTTTCGGGTTTCATACTCGCGGGTGGAGCGAGCCGGCGCATGGGATTTGACAAAACCAGGTTGCCGTTGGGTTCAGAGAGCATGGTGGACCGGCAGATTCGCTTGCTGCGCGCCATTTGTCGTTCGGTGTCGATCATCGGGCCCCCCGACAGATTCCCCGACGCAGGGATTCAGGTTTACGAAGATGAGATCCCGGGCCAGGGGCCTCTGGGCGGTATTCATACCGGGTTGCGCAGAGCGCGCACAGAATTCAGCTTGTTCTTGAGTTGTGACATGCCCCTTATGGACGCCAGATTTCTTCGCTACCTCTGCGAACAGGCATTAGTAAGCCGCGCTTCGGCAACGCTTCCCCCGCCTTGGGCGAAGGGAATGTACCCACTTTGTGCGGTATTGCGACGGCGTGTACTCTCGACCGTCCGTTCCAGCCTCACCTTGGGACAGAACCAGGTGGGTCGATTCTTCAAGAAGGTTCAGCGGCGCACCATCAGCAAGGCCGAGTTTGCGCGCGCAGGATTCTCCCCCCGCATTTTCTATAATGCAAATACGCCTGAGGAATACCAGATGGTGCGGCGGCAATTAGAGGCTCTCAACAATCGAACCCGAGTGGCCGAATTGGGGGCATTTCCGGCGTTTTCTGGGGAGCGAAGTGGCCGCACATGACGAGCAGCCCAGAATCTAAAAGTTTCGAGTCCCCGTATTTTCAGTTCGTCCACGTTTACAAGGCGTTTGACGAACAGCCGGTGCTGGAGGACGTGAATTTTGAGGTGCGCCGGGGCGAGATGGTGGTCGTGCTGGGGAAAAGCGGGGTGGGGAAGAGTGTAACCCTCAAGCACATTCTGGGCTTTCTGCAACCGGACGCCGGAAAGGTTTTCGTTGCCGGCCGGGAAGTTTCGAAGATGCCCGAGGAAGAGTTGTTTGACGTCCGTCGCCGCGTGACCATGGTTTTTCAATCGGGGGCGCTGTTTGATTCACTGACGGTGGGCGAGAATGTTGCCTACCCTCTCCGGGAACGTGCGGAATACGGGCTGGCGCTCGATGAAGATAGAATTCAGGCCCGAGTCGGTGAACTCTTAGCGATGGTGGAATTGGATGGCGTCCGCGATCTCATGCCTTCGGACCTGAGCACCGGCATGAAGCGCGCGGTGGCCATCGCGCGCGCCCTTGCCGCCAAGCCGGAAGCGCTTCTCTACGACGAGCCAACGACCATGGTGGACCCGCTGATGGCGCAGACCATTGCTGAGCTGATTCTGAAACTGAAGCGCCAGACGGGCCTCACCTCGGTGGTGGTGACCCACGATATGAAACTGGCACGCAAGCTGGCGGACAGGGTTGTGTTCCTAGTCGATGGGCGCGTGGCGTTTTTCGGGCCAATCAATGAACTGGACGCCTCGCCAGAACCGATGGTGCAAGCTTTCATTTGGCTCGACGAGGTTTCTTTCCTGACAGGCAGGTGAGAGTTAACAGTCGACAGTCGACAGTCAGAAGCTGACGCCCAGGTGGAGCTGACGATTGCTGTGGACGGTGGACTATCAACTGTCAACTGTTGACTGTCAACTCTGAAATATGCTGGTCCTGAACCGACATGAGGTCGAAAGCCTGCTGGACTTGGACCGCTTGGTGGAGGCGCTCGGTCCGGCGATGGTCGAGCTGAGCGCCGGTCGCGTCTCCATGCCGCCACGCATTGTGGCGCAGGTTCGCGAGCGGGGAGGCTTGTTGGCCGTCATGCCCGTCTTCCTGGGTTGCACGCAAACTCTCTCGACCAAATTGGTGAGTGTTTTTCCGGAAAACGCCGCGCTGGGTTTGCCGAGCCATCAAGCCGTGATTCTGGTTTTCGACGCGCACACGGGCTCGCCGCGCGCCATGCTGGACGGCACGGTGATCACGGCCCTGCGCACTGCCGCTGGCTCAGCGCTGGCTACGAAGCTGCTGGCGCGCCCCGAGGCGTGTATCCTGGCGATCGTGGGGACGGGAGTTCAGGCGCGCGCGCACGCCAACGTCATCCCTCGTGTGCGACCCATCAAAGAGGTCCGCGTGGTGGGTCGCAATCGCGCTCGAGCCCTCGCCATGGCGGAGGAAATCGCGCGTGGGCTGGGCATCCCAACCAAGGTGTTCGAAGCAAGGAAGGAAGCCTTTGCGGGCGCCGACGTCATTTGCGCCACGACACACTCCGCGGAACCTGTTCTAAAGGGCGCATGGCTCGAACCAGGCGTGCACGTCAACTCCGTCGGGCTGAACCCCAATGGCCGGGAGTTGGACGGCGAGGCGGTAAGGCGAGCGTTGGTGGTGGTGGAAACCCGCGGGGCGGCGCTCGCGCCGGCCCCCTCCGGCTCGAACGATTTGAGCTGGGCGATCCGTGACGGGTTGATTAGAGAAGACCACATTCATGCGGAGATCGGCGAGTTGATTTCAGGCGCGCGGTCGGGACGAACCTCGCCAGACCAGATTACGCTCTACAAGTCAGTAGGAGTCGCGGTGCAGGACGCCGTCGCTGCGCATTTGGCCCTCGAGGCAGCCGAGCGGCGAGGGGTGGGCAGGGAAATAGCAATCTGAAATTTGAAATTGGAAACTGGAAACTGGAAGATCGAAACTCGAAAATCGACATTGGAAAGTGGAGAATGGCGCAGCGGATCGAGGATTGTCAATCTCAGGCAGCCTGTTCCCATTTTCTAGTGTAGTGCGTCACAGATGTCTTTACTCATAGAAACTGGCTGGCGCAGAGCGAAGCTCTGCGGCCTTCAGGGATTAGAAATCCGCCGAGCGCAGAGCTTCGCTCTGCGCCAGCCCACCGGGGTCGCCAAACGTAAAGAAGCGTTAGACACACTACACTAGTTTCGATTTCCCAGTTTCCATTTTCGATTTTCGATTTTCCATTTTCGATTTACCCGTTTCCGTCACTGCCAAGATGAAATCCAAAACCACCATGACACTTGACCGCGTCCTTTCGCGGTTTGGCCTGGCGTCGCGTTCTGCCGCGCGGGAAGCCATTCTTGCCGGGCGGCTGAAGGTAAACGGCAAGGTAGTGCGCGACCCGGACCTCTGGGTGCGGCCGGACCAGGCAACCCTGCACCTTGACGGCCAGCGCCTGAAGCCTGCGCGCAAGACCTACGTGCTCTTTTACAAGCCTAAAGGTGTTATCACCAGCCACGGTGACCCTGGCGGGCGCAAGACCGTCTACGAGTACCTTGGGGACATCGGGAAGTGGGTGTCGCCAGTGGGACGGCTGGATAAGGACACCTCCGGCCTTCTGCTCCTGACCAACGATACTGAGTTTGCCGACCATGTCACCAAGCCCGACAACAAAGTTCCCAAAACCTACCTTGTGAAGACCAGCGGGATTCTGGGCGAAGAGATCGTCGCCAGGCTGAACTCCGGGGTCGAGATGAAGCGAGGCGATTGGGCAAGCCCCATCAGCGTGCGGCGTGTTGAAGACCGCGGAAAATACACAAAGTTGGAGGTCGTGCTCGCGGAAGGAAAAAACCGTGAGGTCCGGCGCATGATCGAAGCGGTGGGATTCAAGGTCCTGAAATTGGTCCGCACGCGCATTGGCCCGCTGACATTGGCCGGACTGGAAGTTGGGAAGTGGCGCCAACTGACCCCCAGCGAGGTGGCAGCAGTCCGTAAGTCTTCAGTAGGGTTCAGGAAAAACACCTCCGGACCGAATGCTGGGCACTTGGGCTCAACCGCCTGGGTCCCAGGGTCGGCCAATAGCGGCAAGGCAGCGCGGCCTTCATGTTGAAAGGGTTTCACACAAGCATTAAGCTGAAGGCGATGGAAGTGCAACTCACGCCAGAGCAGGAAGCCTTTATCCGCAAGGCGGTCGCTAGCGGTCGTTACCCCAGCGTCGAAGACGCCGTGCGTGACGCCATGGTGCGCTGGGAGGAAGGCGAACGGGCGCGACTGGAGCTACTGGCGGCGCTCGACGAAGCCGAGGCTGATCTGGAAGCCGGACGCTATACCGATTATACCGACGCAACATTGCCCAGGCTGGCCAACGAGTTGAAACGCGAGGCACGAGAGCTGCACGAGCGCGAGCAGCCCTGATGATGACCTACCGCCTTGCCAGGGCTTCCCCAGGGACGATTGCGCCACCCACGGCGCTTTAGATTTAGGGACCAGCTTGCCTGAAGACGGCCGCTACAAAGACCGGCGAAAGGTTTTTCAACGACCTGCCAAGTCGGCCAAGGGTGCGGGGAGATTGAAAGGTTGGACGTCGGCTGCCAGCTCGTGCACCGACACGAACTTCAGGGCATGCATGCCGAGCGCCCGCGCCGCTTCCACATTCTCAGCGCGATCATCAATGAAGAGACATTCTTCGGGTCTCGAGTGCACCACTTCCAGGCAAGCGTGAAAAATGGCGGCTTCCGGCTTGGCGAGTTGCACTTCCGCGGAAAAGCACACATAGTCGAAGTCTCTGAACCAGGGAGCGTATTGCCGCATGTAAGTGGAGATTTCGATGGGCATGTTTGAGAGGACAGCGATTTTCAGGCCGCCTCTTTTCAGCGCCCTGACCCACTCCATCATGACGGGGTTCGCACGCATCCAGATTGCAATGTCATTGACGATGAGGCTATCAATTTGGGCTGGCGTGAGTTCCTTGCCGGCCGCTTTTGCAAGGCGCCGCCAATAAGTTGGACCGTCGATGGCCCCCCGGTCATAGTCGGTGCGAGTGCCCCAATAAATCTCCTCGAATGCCATCCCGTCGATCCCTGCCAGCCCGGCCAATCTCTGATAGTCGGAGGGTTGCGGAGGGAGGCTCAAGACATAGCCAAAGTCGAAGATCACGGTGTTGATTCTCATGCTCATTTGTTCCTACCGGACACATGCCGAAGTTAGGCGCTACGTGTCGCGCGAGGAAAAGCCAACTGGCCTGCTTGGCAGGATGCTGAATAATGTTTATGAAAGTTGTCATTCCGAGCGAAGCCCTGGACCGGACGGTCCAGGGCGAAGCGAGGAATCTCGCTCTGGAAACCCCGATCTGATCGGGGCGAGATTCCTCGTCGTCCCGCAGGGCGGGACTCCTCGGAATGACAGCTTGGACGGGTTCTTCAGCATCCTGTTAGGATTCAAAAAGTGATTCCACGAACTCGCGCGGGTTGAAGGGGAGAAGATCGTCCACTTTTTCGCCGACGCCGACAAACTGGATGGGCAGGCCGAGCTCGCGAGCGATGGCAATCACCACCCCGCCCTTGGCGGTGCCGTCGAGCTTGGTAAGAATAATGCCGGTGGCGCCGCCGTGGTCGATGAACTGGCGGGCCTGCGCGAGGCCGTTCTGACCGGTGGTGGCATCAATGACCAGCAGGACCTCGTGCGGAGCGTTGGGAATTTCGCGCGCGGCGATGCGGCACATCTTCTCGAGCTCGGCCATCAGATTGTACTTGGTGTGGAGCCGGCCGGCGGTATCCACAATCACTAAGTCGTAATGGCGGGTTCGGGCGGCGGCCAAGGCGTCAAAAAGCACGGCGGCGGGATCGGCCCCGGACTTCTGCTTGATGATGTCAACGTTAAGCCTGCCCGCCCATATTTCGAGCTGTTCCGTTGCGGCGGCGCGGAAGGTGTCCGCCGCGCACAGCAGTGGCTTGCGGTTCTGCTGCTGGTAAAGGTTCGCCAGTTTAGCAATGCTCGTTGTCTTGCCCCCCCCGTTGACTCCGACTACGAAGATTACGGCGGGCATGCCGGCAGGCGGTTGCCTGGCAGCAGGGGCAGTGGCTTGCCGACTGCCAGTGGGATTCTCGAGTATCCTGAGAATTTCCTGCTCGACCGCAGCGCGAAGTTGCTTGGGCTCGGTGAGCTTTCTATAGCTGACCTGCTCGCGCAGGCGGTCGAGAATCTCGCCCGTAGTCTTGACTCCCAGGTCGGCGGTAATGAGGGTGGCCTCGAGGGCATCGAGAACCGACTGGTCCACCGTCTGTTTCCCTTCGACAATTTCCTCGATCCGCTCCACCAGTTGCGCCTTCGTGGAAGCAACTGCCTGCTTGAGGCGTTCGAAAAGACCAGGCTTTTTCTCTTTTTCACTCGATCCGAAGAGGCTCAGAGGCATAGAATTGCATTTTATCTTGAAGCGCCGAAGAGAGGGGAAAGAAAAGCAGGCGCGAGGTAATCGCTCAGACCCAGGCGACGAGCGATGTAGGGCCGGGGCTTGCCCCGGCCACAGGCCGATCCCGCACCTGCGGGATCGGCCCTACACCGCCCGAGACTGAGGGATTACAGGGCGAGGGAGAAGTGGATAAATTCTTAATCTTGGGTGGCCACCCCTTAGAGGGCCAGGTAATCATCAGCGGGGCGAAAAACGCCGCCTTGCCGGCAATGGCGGCAGCGCTGCTCACGGAGCAGCGCGTGATACTTCGCAATGTTCCACGGGTTCGCGACATCAGCACGCTACGCAGCTTGCTGGAGGATTTGGGGGCAGATTCTTCGATCGCTCATGAGGAGCACGGCAACCGCGTAGAAATTGAGGCTCGCCGGCTGAGCGAACCCGTAGCTCCCTACGATTTCGTGAAGCAGATGCGCGCCTCGATCCTTGTGCTCGGTCCGCTTTTAGCAAGGTTCGGTCGCGCGCGGGTCTCACTTCCCGGAGGATGCGCTATCGGCCTGCGTCCCGTCAATTTGCATATCAAAGGGCTGGCAAAGCTGGGCGCTACCCTGACCATTGAGCACGGCTACATCGAAGCCCGGACGGAGGGGCTCAAGGCGGCGAACATCTACTTCGATACCATTTCGGTGACCGGCACAGAAAACCTGATGATGGCCGCCACCCTAGCCGACGGGACCACGGTGCTGGAGAATGCGGCGCGGGAACCTGAGGTCCAGGACCTGGCGGCGCTGCTCAATAAAATGGGCGCAAGCATTGAAGGCGCCGGAACTGACCGGATTGTCATTCAAGGCGTCAGCCGTCTGCACGGTGCGGAGCACCGGATAATCCCCGATCGCATTGAAACGGGCACGTTCCTTGTCGCTGCCGCTGTCACCGGCGGGCGCCTCACGCTCACCAAGTGCAGCGACCCGAGCCAACTCACCGCCGTCACGGCCAAGTTGGCGGAGGTGGGTGTGCGAGTCGAGAAGCTGCCCTCGAGCTCGGGAAAGGGCTGCGAGGCGAACGTGCTCGAAGTGCAAGCGTGTGAATCGTTGCGCGCTTCAGATATGACCACGCAAGAGTACCCGGGCTTTCCCACTGACATGCAGGCGCAATACATGGCGCTGATGACGCAAGCTCAGGGCTCCTCCGTCATCACGGAGACGATCTTCGAAAACAGGTTCCTCCACGCCCTGGAACTCGCGCGCATGGGCGCGGATGTCTCCGTCAGCGGCCGGAGAGCGGTGGTCAAAGGGCGGACGCCTCTCAGCGGGGCGAACGTGCAGGCTTCCGATCTTCGCGCCAGCGCCTCCCTGGTCGTTGCCGGCCTGGCCGCTCAGGGCGAAACGCTCATCGATCGCGTTTACCACATCGATCGCGGCTACGAGCGCATCGAAGAAAAGCTCAACAAAGTGGGAGCTAAGATCCGCCGCATTTCGGAAGGGTGAAGGCAAGAGTCACCTGACAGAACGCGGCTGGGGCGATTTTGGATTTCGGATTTTAGATTTTGGATTGCCCTGTCCCTTATGCCGACTCCTTGCTGCCTTCCGCCTACTGCGCTTCCCCAGTCCCTAGCCCCCAGCCCCTCGCCCCCAGTCCCTACTGCCCTCTAAACCAATCAACAAACAAGCGCATGCCCTCTTCGAAAGAGACCTTTGGACTGTAGCCCAATAGCCTTCGCGATTTTTCCAGGCTGGCAAAGGTAACCGGCATGTCTCCCGGCGCGGTGGGAAGGAGTATTCTCCTCGCTTTCTTGCCGAAAGCACTTTCCAATGTCTCAATCATGTAATCCAGCCGCACCGGGTGGGAATTGCCGACGTTGAAGATCTCGAAGGGATAGTCGCATTCCAGGGCCAACTCGATGGCCGACACGACGTCGGTAACATAAGTGTAATCACGGCTCATGCTGCCGTCGCCAAAGACCGGCAGTTCCTTTCCCTCCTGGATGAGCTGGGCGAATTTTCGGATCGCCAAATCGGGGCGTTGTCGAGGGCCGAAGGCAGTGAAGATGCGGAGACAAATGATGGGAAGCTGATATAAATGCGAGTACGTGAAAGCCAGGCCTTCGCCAGCCGCTTTTGTGGCAGCATACACCGAGAGCGGCTTGCTTGTGGGATCGTCTTCGGAAAACGGCACGCGATTGAACTGACCATACACCGAGCTCGAAGAGGCGAAAACGAACCGTTGCACCTCGTATTTTCGGCTGAGTTCCAACAGGCACAGCGTCCCGTCGACATTGACTGAAGTGTAGAGTGCGGGATAAAGAAGCGAAGGCCGCACGCCCGCCCGCGCGGCGAGGTGGATCACCGCATTCGGTTGAGCCGTTTGAAAGACTTGCTCGAGACGGCTGGAATCGCGGATGTCTACGGCATAGAAATCATAGTCACCGGCCGATTTCATCGCTTCCAAATTGGCGCGCTTGAGCTGCGGGTCATAGAAATCGTCCAAGTCATCCACCACCATAACACGTCTTCCGGACCGCAACAAATGTTCACACAGGTGCGACCCAATGAACCCCGCGCCCCCAGTCACCAAAACCCTATTCATGGTTATTGCCATTTACCAAGACTAAGTCATTTATTTTCAATAACATTCCCGCTTAAAACTCGTAACTATATTTGTTTTCTACAACATTCCCGGTTTACTCCGGCCCGTGGAGAGCCGACCCTTTGTTTTCATAGACATTCCCGCCTCGTTCCTTCACTTTTGATAAACTCTTTTTGTCTTTCTCCTGCGACAAATGACTTGTTGTCCCTTAGAAATCACTGGGTCCCCTGGCCTTTTGGCCCCGCCCGGCGCATGATCGAGAGTGGATTGGGACGTCGGGGCAGCATTGGACCAAACTATTCCAGGAAGCCACCACCACCTCCTGCACAGCTTCAACTTACCATTCTAGCCTATCATTTTCCGCGTGTCAAGAGACAGGGTGTCCATTCTTCGCGGTTCGGACGAACCCACGGTAAATGGAAGGTCCGCCTCAGGGGACACGCGCCACCCGCGGCCAAAAAAATTCTCTGTGCACCGCAGGGGGCTTTTTAGGGTTGCAAACGCTGGGTTTCGAGCTTAAAAATGTCACTGGTGGTCCTGCTCGCAAATGTCGCTAAATCAGGAGGTTCGCATGATGACCAGTCGGCGTGATTATCTGAAGGCGATAAGCAAGGGGCTGGCTGCGGCGGTTGTAGCTGAGGGGGCAAAGCCGTTCGCCCTCGCTGCCCGAACCGAGTCGAAAGCCGAAGGCGGCAAGCTGGGGATGCCGGGGCTTTACCGAGGCCGAGTGGTCGCGGTCGAGAATCCGGCGGTGCTGGTATCGGGTCAGTACCAGGCCGTGGCGGTTCGCCAGATGATGCGCCGGGGGATGGTGGAATTGACAGGCGCGGACGGCTGGGTGGATGCTTGGCGGCGCTTTTTCGAGCCGGGGGATGTGGTGGGGATCAAGCTCAGCCCTGTGGGCCAGCCGCTGGTGAAGTCAGACGCGACGGTGGTGCGCGAGATCATCGCAGGCCTCGAAGCCGCCGGCGTCAAGCCTCAGGATATCGTCGCCTACGACCGCTACCGCCGGCAGTTCTACGGGGCCGGATACGACAAGTGGCTGCCCGAGGGCGTCCGGAACTCTTCCGCTGCCGAGGACGGCGACAACATCCAGCAGGCGATCGCAGGGTACGACCCGGACCACTACATGGAGATGGCGCTGACGCTGCCGGGCTACGACATCGACAACCTCACGGCGCGCCGCTCCTATGCGGCCCGCTTCATCACCCGCGAGGTCAACAAGCTGATCAACGTCCCCTGCCTGAAGGACCACCAGTCAGCCGGCATCACGCTGGCGCTCAAGAACCTGTCGCACGGCTTGGTCAACAACGTCAGCCGCAGCCACGGGACCCAAAGCCTCAACGCTTGTAACGCCTTCATCCCGGCAGTCGTGGCCATGCCCGTGATCCGGAACAAGACCGTCCTCCATATCCTCGACGGCATCAAGGGTCTCTATCACGGTGGGCCCACCTCGCGCCCGCAGTTCGTTTGGGAGCACAACACGCTCTACTTCGCCACCGACCCCGTCGCGCTCGACCACATCGGCTGGGATGTGATCGACGCCAAGCGGGTTTCGGTCGGGATGAAAAAGCTGGTGGAAGATACGCCCGATCAGTTCAGCACCTTCGTACACCGGCAGCCCGAGCACGTCGAGATCGCAGGCGCTCTGGGGCTGGGCGAGTGGGACCGGACGAAGATAGACGTGCGGCAGTTGAAGTTGTAGCCGATCATCCTACCGGCCCTGTTCCGATTCGCGCTCCGCGGAATGCCAAACGAAGTCAGCCGTGCGCGGTGCGGAGAAGGAAGAGAGCAATTCAATTTGAAATTCAAAATTGCCCTAGCCCCAGGCGGCGCTTTTCAACGGTTCAATGGATCAGCGGTTCAATGAATAAATGCTCATTTGCCGCTGGCCCCGCCTTGCAATGACTCAACGGATCAGTGGGTTCAAACCGAATTCGGAAGTTAGCGTGGGTGCGATGTGTATCTTGTAGGGGCACAGCGCGCTGTGCCCCTACGCCCGGCCCCGCACCATTTTGTTCCTCCGGCATCCGCGTCGAACGGGCCTCGAATCAAGTGATTCGGTTCGAACGGCGGCTGCCAACCTTCTGAATTCGGGTTCAATGAATCCATGACTCATTAAGCCGTTCCAGCAAGTTAGAGAGGCACTGCTGGAAAGACACCCCGGTCCTCGCCGGGCCGGAGGCGAATGGCACGGTCAATGTCGACCTTTGGGGTTCGCAATCTATTTTGGCTTCGCTATGCCGATGAGTGCGGCACAGAAGGGTCTGGCTTCTTCATGGGAGGCAATACCAGCATACCCTGCGCGCGCTGAGATTTTTCCGAGGCTGCACTGAACCCTTTTGACTTGCGCCAGCGCGAAAACTCCTGGCAGTACTTGGCCAGTTCCTGGGCAGCGAGTTTATGAGCAAATTCCTGTTCAGGGGACAAATGAGGAAGAGAGTCCAACGTCATGTGTACCTCCACGGGAAGAAGCATTATACCATCGAGCCCTGAGTCAAGTGAGTTGCGACACCTCACAGTTTCACGGTCGATGGACCTTTTGGCATGGAAACGGGATTAATGTCAACGGAAACCACCGCGTGGGGGGCTGATTTCTCGAGGCGCTGGACTGTTGCGGCACGTCCTGGATCAATCGCCTTTCAACCCAGTGGGTTACAACACGCGGTGCTCTTCAACTTCGAGATTCGGGATGAAGGGGGCTTACCTTGCCCGCCGCCGGGTTTTGCGAAGCGAGATGGTTTTATCCTACAATGTTTCAATCGCAGGTATTCTGGACGTGGTTTTGCTACGTGGTCTACTCATCCTCGGCCTGATCGGGCTCAATGCGTTTTTCGCCGCCACCGAATACGCGCTCCTGAGCGTGAGACGGACACGCATCGAGCAACTGGTGCGGGGAGGTGATCCTCGCGCGCGCCTTGTTCAGGTCCTGCTGGCGGATATCGGCTCTCTTATCTCAGGTACGCAACTTGGCGTGACAGTCGTCAGCCTGCTGATGGGCTGGCTTGGGGAGGGGTTCATCGCGGCGGCCCTCCAGCATCTGGTGGGCACCGGACTCCATGGGCATGCCTCCGTTGTAGTGGTGCACTCGATTGCTTCGGCCTGTGCCTTTGTGCTCATCACTGTTTTTCTCATGGTGCTTGGCGAGCTGGTTCCGAAAGCGGTTGCGTATGACCATGCCGAGATGGTTTCCTTGGTTGTCGCCCGGCCTATGCTCATTTTCCTGAGGCTAAGCCGTTACGCCGTGGGAGCTCTGGTGGGAATGTCGAACGCCGTTTTGGGCGCACTTGGCCGTTCTCCCTTGCGGGGTTATAGGCCGCTTCCCACGCCGGAAGAAGTGAAACTCATTGTGTCGTCGATCCGCAAGCACGGGCTGCTGCGGGAAGAACAAGAGGATATCATCCACACGGTCTTTGACCTGGACCGTATTCTGGTTCGGGAGATCATGGTGCCCTGGACCAGGATCACTTGCCTGCCGCTTACCCAGGACCTCAGGCTCCTGCTCGACCGAATCGTGAAAGACCAACACTCGCGGGTGCCGATTTATGAAGGATCGCCGGACCATGTGGTGGGCATTCTTTACACCAAGGACCTGCTGAGGGTGGTTTCGGAGCGACTGAAGAGCGGCGTGCCATTGCAGGTGCCCATGGATTTGCGCCCCATACTCCGCCAACCCATGATCGTCCCCGAGGCCAAGCCTCTCAGCCAGGTACTCGAGGAGGCGCGGAAACATCATTCTCACCTGGCCTTGGTGGTTGACGAATTCGGCACCTACGTTGGCCTGGTGACCGTCGAGGACGTGTTGGAACAACTCGTGGGCGAAATCCGTGACGAGTACGACCAGGACGAGCAAGCCATCCACCAGGTCAGCGGCAACGTGCTCCTAATGGACGCGTCGATCAACCTTAGGGAACTGGCGAATGACTACGAGATTGTCCTGCCCCGTGGAGTTGGATATGAAACGCTGGCCGGGTTTGTGCTTTCCCTTTTGAGGGTAATCCCCAAAGGCGGCGAGAGCATCGCTTATGAAGGCCGCCGATTCACAGTGGCTGAGATGGACGGCCGGCGTGTGGCGAAAGTCAGAATTGAGAAACTCCCCATTACCCCTCCTCAAGCCCGCCCGGCCTCTGGACGACCGCCTATTCAGGCTTCGTGAAGTGGTTGTGGAAACAATCGCCTTGCCCTTCCCAATCCCGGCGTGACGGGGCGCAAGCGAGCGACCCCCTCACCCGGCCCGCCCCGGCTGAAGAAAACGCCGGCGGCGGGCCACCCTCTCCCCCAAGTGGGAGAGGGCCTGGAGTTTCTAAGAATCCGGGTTAAGCAGGGAGTGCGCCACCGATAACCACGCCCACATCGACGCCCCGGTTTGCATTCAGAATCTTGGCGGCAGAGCCGCGGTTGACGCAGATTTCAATGAATCCGGAACTCCCTACCATGGCAAAAAGCTCCGAGGGCCTGCCCATCGAGTAGGCCAAATTGAGGCGGGTAATTTCCTGGTGGTTGACAATTATTTTGAAAGGCGGAGGGTTCTCCGAAAACAATTCCGGGACGTCTTCCGGACTGATATTGGTGATGAGGTTTCCAAACGAGTCCACCTTTAAGGTCATGCCTTTGACCAGATTCTCGCTCACCCGTTTGGGTTTCGGGGAACTGAACTGCGTGTAGTCAGTGATCGGGTCGCCGAATTTTTCCACTTCCACCCCTTTGCTCAACCAGCCGGCGACAGGTGCGAAGATATCGCGGCCGTGGAAAGTGTTACTGACGGGATTCAGGAAATAATGATCGGCGGTGACGTGCCAGACCTTGACACTCTCCTCGCGCGTGAAAAGCAGTGAAAGGACCCCGTTGTCAGGCGCCACGAATCTGTATTGCCCGGCACGAGCCAGGATTGGCCGTCGCGCCGTTCCCACTCCAGGGTCCACGACAACCAGATGGATAGTACCGCTGGGGAAGTACCTGTAGCTCTGGACCAGTGCGTACGCGGCCTCAAAAATATCGTAGGGAGAGACATGGTGGCAGATGTCCACAATCTGAACCTCGGGGTTGATGTTGAGGATAACACCCTTCATCGTCCCCACATAGTGGTCCGCCGTTCCGAAGTCTGTTATTAGAGTGATGATAGGTCTGCGAGGCAAGACTCCTCCTGCTTTCGAGCAATGTATCATGTCCCCTGTAAAATGGCGCGGAATTGTTCGAGCGTCATGGGTGCGGTTGCGGCCGTGCCCAGATTCTCTTGCACGTGTTCGAGATTGCTCATGCCCACCAGAGCGCAGGTAATGCCGGGCGTGGATCGAACAAACTGGAGGGCGCGTTGTGCGTCCGTTCGCATCCCCGGAAACCAGCTTCGAGACTCCGGCGGCAATCCTTGGGTGAGTTGGCCTTGAAGGAGGCTGGCGCTCGCGAACACCATTAATCCGTGTGCCCTGGCCACCTGTAAGAGGGGGGCCAGCTTCCGGCCCGCCGGCTGGGTGCTTGCCATGCGTGCCTCCAGCATGGCGAGGTTGAAAGGCAACTGGAGGGCGCGAAAGTGATGCTCTTTGCCTCCCACTTCCTCTGCTAAACGCAGAACGTCGGTCAACGAAAGGGCTTCGACCGAAGGCGGACCTACTCGGTAGGCGTTCCAGGTTGCCGTCCCGTACCTCCGTATTTTGCCTTCCGCCACGGCCATCTCGAGCGCCGAAAAGGCCGCCTTTAACCGGCGGAAGAATTCCTCGCGGCCCACTTGGCTCAGTTGCGTCTCCGGGTTGTGAACGTAGTAGATGTCCAATGTCTCGACGCCGAGGTTCCGGCGGCTGGCGTCAATCTGGTTTTCCAGGTACTTGGGGGAGATGACATGGCAGCCGGCAACAACCTCCTCCATGCGGATGATGCCGGGGTCCAAGAGTTTCTCCTGGAAATAGGCAGAAGGGTCCGGCGGTTCTTCGCTGTCGAAGGTCAGGAACCCGCCCTTGGTGGCCAGGACGACTTCGTCGCGCCGGACTTCGCCGGAGGAAATCAGTGCTGCCAGCGCCTGGGCGATGGCGCGTTCGCTCCGCTGCTGCCTGTAGTTGATGGCCGAATCGATGACGTTGACCCCCATCAACACCGCTCGCGTGACGGCCTCTCTGTAACGTGCATCGCAAGCGGCGGTGGGCTCCCCGAGGTAGGTGCCGATGCCGATGGAGGAAATCCAGAGACCTTGCGCCTCGCGGATATGCCCCGGCAGGCGCGCCGCAAATCGCTCGCGAAAGCGCGCCGTACCTTCCGCCGTGGCGAAACCTGGAATCAGCATGAAGTCAGAATCCGGCCCAAGAGCCTACCCCTTTTCTAACCCGGAACTCTTGAAAAAACAAGCACAAGAAAGGCGCACCTGTAATCCCTCGATTTCGCGTGGTGTAGCGCCGCCCTTTAGAGCCTGCCCTGATCCCGCAGTCGCGGGAGAAGGGGCGGCACCTGCCGGGCTAAAGCCCGGCGCTACTCGGGGTCCAAGGCTGGTCAGTCCGGGCTGGCCTTAACCAGGAAAATCGGGATCTCGCTTTCGTGCCGAACCTTGGTGATGGTGGTCCCGTGGATCAGATCGTCAATCCTCTTGTGTCCGTGGGCCGCCATGGCGATGAGATCGCAATGATCTCCGCGGGCGGTCTTCAGAATCGCGCGGGCCGGCTCGCCCCGTTCGTGGCGCGCGGTCACCCGGAAACCTTCTTCCCGCAGCTTCTGCGCCACGCTCTCCAGATACTCGCGGTCCTCCTTCATCTCCTGTGAGTCCGAGAGATTCAGGTTATCCTGCCACTGCGCCGCCCAACCGGTCGATACGTGGAGCAGCAGAATCTCCGCCTGGGCGAGTTTCGCCAGTTCCTTCACCTGCGGCAAAAGCACGTTGTCGGCTTTGCTGTGATCGAGAGCTACGAGAATCTTCTTGAACATGATGACGCCTGCCTAGCTGGCCCAGCTTTTGACGGTCAGGACCAGGAGATACGCATTCAAGATAGCAATAATCCCCGCCACCATCCAGGCGAGGGTCTTGAGCCAGAGCGGGTTTACGAATTCGCCCATTCTTGCTCGGTTGCTTGTGAACTGAACCAGGGGAAAAACCGCAAAGGAGAGTTGCAGACTCAAGATGACCTGGCTGAAGATCAGAAGCTGTGCCGTTCCCCGATGTCCGAAAAACGCCACGGCGATAATCGCGGGAATAATAGCCAGGAGCCGCGTAATCAGCCGCCTCAGCCAGGGCGCCAGACGGAGGTTCAAGAATCCCTCCATCACGATTTGCCCAGCCAGTGTTCCGGTCAGCGTGGAGTTCTGGCCGGAACAAAGCAGGGCTATGGCAAAGAGTACGCTGGCCATTTGCGTCCCGAGCAGCGGCGCCAGGGTGTAGTAAGCATCCTGGATTTCTGCCACTTGGTTCAACCCGTGGCGGTAGAACGTGCCGGCCGCCATGATGAGAATCGCCGCGTTAATGAAGAAAGCAAAGTTGAGCGCCACGACGTAATCCAGCAGGTTAAATCGCAGCGCGGTTCGTATTCCCTCCCGGCTCCGCGCGATCGCCCGCGTCTGGACCAGCGAGGAATGGAGGTAAAGGTTGTGGGGCATCACCGTTGCGCCCATCATCCCGATGGCAATGTAGAGCATCTCGTGGTTGGTCAAAAGCTCTGGAGTGGGAATAAGGCCTTTCCCGATTTCGACCAAATTTGGTTTTACCAGGAGAATCTCCACCAGGTAGCAGACACCAATCGTCCCGATGAGGGCCACCACCAGGGCTTCGAGGTACCGGAACCCCTTGTTCTGAAGATAAAGGATCGCCAGGACATCGAGCGCCGTCAGGCAGACGCCGATCAAGAGCGGGATATGGAAGAGCAAGTTGAGCGCGATGGCCGACCCGATCACCTCCGCCAGGTCGCAGGCGGCGATGGCAATTTCACACAGCACCCATAGGAACAGGCTGGTTTTCCGCGAATAATAGCTACGGCAGGCCTGCGCGAGGTCGAGTTGCGTGACGATGCCCAGCCGCGCGGCAAGCGCCTGGACCAGGATCGCCATCAGGTTGGACATGAAGAGGACGAAGATGAGCTGGTAGGCAAACCGCGACCCCCCAGCTATATCCGTGGCCCAGTTCCCGGGGTCCATGTACCCCACGGCTACCAGGAAGCCCGGCCCGGAAAAGGCCAGCACTTTTCTCCAGAAGGCCGCTCCGGTGGGAATGCCCACCGTCCTGTGGACCTCAGGGAGAGAGGGCATAGCGGGTGAGCGGTGATCTGAGGTTAGGTGCGGTTCGTCCATCGGTCGCTAAGTATAGCTGAGTTCCAGTTTCCTGATGAGGTCCCCGCTTCGTGCTTTTTGAGAAGGAACCTGGCGAGACGGATGGGCCCAGAACCACCCGCAAAGTCGGGGGGCAATTCAGGCATTGGCAAGTTGTACCGTAAGGGCATTTGACATCCTCGGTCTAAATGATGCTAAAGCATGTCCACGCCGGAGGGGGCGGTTGGGTGTGGCCGAAGCGATGCCTGGAGTGCGGCAGCTTGCTGCCGCTTTCGCTCAGGCCAGCTTGCTGGCCGTGCTTGGACCGGGGAGGCGCGAGCAAGCTCGCAGGAGCAAAGCGGCAGCAAGCTGCCGCACTCCAGAGTCTCGGCTCCGTCGCCCTGTGATACTGCCGGCTACCTTGTTGTCTTCTGACTCCTGACTTCTGACTCCTGCTCGTCCCGCCGCGGCGGGTCACTTGTCACTCGTCACTGCCTTATAGTCGAGGGCCTGGAGGTTTCGCTCCACGCGGTCCATGTAGTCCTGGTCTTTAATCGAAGGCAAGTTGGCGCGGACGTTCTCAATCGCTCCGCGCTTGGCGGTCCCGGCAAGGTCGAGCGCGACCGCGAGGTCCGAAGCAGCTAGCGGGATGGTGATGTCCCGCAGGCTGGAAATGATCTTTGCAACTTCCGCGCTCAATTCGGCCGTTTCCAGTGGCACCGAGGCAGCATTCTTGCCGGCCTCTTCTATGGCTTGTGCGCGCCCGGCTTGTTCGGTTTCGGTGGATTTGGGAAGTTTGAAGGCCGCCATCACCGCTTCGTAGCTCTGGGAGTCGCGGTCAATGTTTTCGAGCAGCCGTTGCCGCAGTGAGGACAGCCGGTTCTGTAACTCTCGCAGTTTCGTGTGATGCGCCTCGAGTGATTTCCGGTTGAGTGACAACCCGCAAACCATCTCACCGAGCGCTGCGGCCAGCGCCCCCGCGAGTGCTGCGACGCTTCCGCCGCCGGGAGTTGCAGTCGGCGCCACCACTGCGGTTACGAATGCTTCTGCCATCGCGCGCAACGTCCGAGTCTTTTCTTGCGCCGCCGATTGGGTCTGCTCCCGGATGATTTGGTCGAGGCGGTTTTCAAAAACAAGTTGGGGATGATAGTTCTCCACCTTGAGGTGCTGCACTGCGGCGTCCTCCAACGCCCTGCGGGGAACCAGCCCAACGATCTCGCTGCCTACGACGTCAACGCCATGCGCCGCGGCTTCTCGCGTGACGGCATCGAACGCTGTCGTGATCGAGGTCGTCTCGAAATCCGTCAGGTTCAATGAGACCTGCCCCAGGTTGCGGGATTTCAGTTCCACGCCCATTGCCTTCACACAGGGAAAGCCGCCGCTCGAAGCGCGGATCTTCTTGGCAATCGCCTTCGCCAGCGCCACGTCAGGCGTGTTCAAGTTGATGTTATAGGCAATCAGGAATTTCCTCGCGCCCACCACGGTTGCTCCCGCTGTCGGATGCAGAGCCGCCTCGCCGAAATCGGGATGCCGCTCAGGGTTGGTGCGCACCTCCTCGCGCACGCCCTCGAATTGGCCACGCCGGATGTTCTCCAGGTTCTTGCGTTCCGGCTTGCGTGCCGCCGCCTCGTACAGATAGGTGGGGATTTTGAACCGGCGCCAGGCTGCTTCGGCCACCGATTCGGCGATGCGCACGCATTCTTCCAGCGTGACGCCTGAGATGGGTATGAACGGCACAACGTCGGTGGCGCCGAGCCGAGGGTGCGCGCCCTGCTGATGGTTCAGGTCGATCAATTCCGCCGCCTTGCCGATGCCCCGCAGAGCCGCTTCCCCTACGCTCTCGCGCGTGCCCACCAAGGTGATGACGCAGCGGTTATGGTCCACGTCCATTTCCTTATCGAGCAGGTAAACGTCCCGCCCGTCCAACAGCGCCCGGATGATGGTCTCCACCTTTTGGACATCGCGTCCTTCACTGAAGTTCGGAACACATTCGATGATGGTTTGCATGCAGAGAATTTAGCACGAATTGTTAGTCAGTTGTCCGTGGTCCGTTGTCCGTGGTCGAGGAGAACGGCGGGGCATAAGGTCTTTCCCCTCTCCCCAGGGAGAGGGCTGTGTCTCCGACTTCGGTGCACGGTTATTTGCCCGACGACATCTTACCCACGGACAACGGACCACTGACCACGGACAAACCTTTACCGGCTGCCACCTCCTTCCCACACAATGCGGCCCGCTTTTACAGTCATCCGGCAATGATTCACGCCAAAATAGTAGGGAATCTCGCGGTAGTCACCCAAGTCCATCACAATCACGTCGGCCTGTTTGCCGGGTTCAAGCGAGCCGAGGCGGTCCGCGCGGCGCAGCGCACAGGCCGCGTTAATAGTAGCCGCAGAGATTGCCTCGGCAGGCGTCATGCGCAGGGCAGAGCAGGCCACCGAAAGGATGAATTGCATATTGAGAGTGGGGCTGGTTCCGGGGTTGAAGTCGGTGGCAAGCGCGACAATGGCGCCTGCGTCGATCAGCTTCCGGGCCGGAGGGTATGCTTTGAGGCCAAGATGGAAGTTCGCGCCCGGAAGCAGCGTCGCTACAACCTGGGAGCGGGCGAGGGCGCGGATGTCTGCGGCGGAGAGCTTGTCGAGGTGATCCGCGGAAGCTGCCTCGGCTTCCACCGCCAGGTAGCTTGCTCCTGTTCGAGTGAGCTGCTCAGCATGGAGGCGCGGAATCAGGCCTTGTCGCTTTCCGGCCGCCAGCACTCTCCGACATTGCTCTACACTAAAGGCGCCTCGGTCGCAAAAGCAGTCGATGAATTCCGCCAGCTTCTTGCGCGCCACCACAGGAATAAGTTCCCGCACAACCGTTTCGATATAGGCGGCCGGGCGTCCGGCGTATTCAGGAGGCAAGGCATGCGCGGCAAGGAGAGTGGGCACGAGTTCAAGGTCTGAGGTTTGGCGAAGCCGGCGAATCGCCTCCAGGAGTTTCAGCTCCTGCGTTACTTCCAGGCCGTAGCCCGTCTTCACCTCCAGGGTTGTTGTGCCGTGGGCCGCAAACTGCTTCAGAAAGCCTTCTGCCTGTCGGACCAGCGAGTTTACGGAAGCCTGCCGCACTCTCCGTGCCGAGAACCTTATCCCTCCGCCGGCACGAGCAATTTCCTCGTAGGTCTTTCCCTGCAATCGCTCTTCGTAATCCCCCACACGGCTTCCGGCAAATACCAGGTGAGTATGCGAATCCACGAAGCCGGGCATCACCACCGAACCCCGGCAATCGACGGCCTCGGCCTTCAACCGCCGCGCCTCTGCGTCAAGACTGCGTGTCTGACCAACTCGCAGGATGCTGGTCCCCTGGGTCAGCATTGCGCCATCGGCGATGATGCCGAGTTGCGAAAGGGTTTTTCCGCGCCGGGGACAAGGCAGGCCCGCGAGGGTGAGTAGTTGCTCAGCATGGCGGAAGAAGAGTGAACGCGCTGTGCAAAGTGGCATTGGACGGCTCGGGATTCTCTGCTAGAATCATGACCAACGAAATCGGAGGGTAGGTGCTATGCCCCAATACGAATATGTCTGCAAAGGATGCAAGAAGACATTCAGCTTGATCATGACACTGGCCGAATACGACAAAGGGAAAGTGGCCTGCCCAAAATGCAAAAGCAAAAAGGTGGAGCAGAAAGTCGCGACGTTTTTCGCGGTCACTTCCAAGAAAAGCTGATAAGAGCAGTGACAAGTGATCCCGCAAGGCGGGAACGAGTGACGAGCTTGAGGTGGTGAGGATTTTCGTCTCTTGCTTGTGACTTGTCGCTCCTCACTTGTCACTCGTCACTGCCCTATTTTTTTGCTCATCACTTGTCACTTGTCACTGGTATTTTTATTGCTGCCTTTCGCGCGAAGTTGACGGCTTCTTCGTAGCCTGCATCCACGTGGCGGGCTACGCCGATGCCTGGATCGTTGGTCAGCACGCGGTTCAACCGCATGGCCATTTCCGGAGTGCCGTCGGCCACGGTGACCTGCCCGGCGTGGAGGGAGTAGCCAATTCCCACTCCCCCGCCGTGATGGAACGAGACCCAGCTTGCCCCTGAGGCGGTGTTCAGGAGCGCGTTTAACACCGGCCAGTCGGCGATGGCGTCGCTGCCATCCTTCATGCTCTCGGTTTCACGGAAAGGCGACGCCACGGACCCGCAATCGAGATGGTCCCGACCAATAACGATGGGGGCCTTCAGCTCGCCCTTCGCCACCAAATCATTAATCCGCTCCCCGAACAGCGCCCGTTCACCATACCCTAGCCAACAGATTCGTGCCGGCAGGCCCTGAAACTTTACATGTTTGTGCGCCAGCCGGATCCAGCGGCTGAGGACGGGATTGTCAGGGAAGAGTTCCAGCACCAAGTCGTCGGTCCGGCAAATATCCGAAGCTTCGCCGGAGAGCGCGGCCCAGCGGAACGGCCCGCGTCCCTCGCAGAAGAGAGGCCGGATGTAGGCGGGAACAAATCCCGGGAAGCTGTAAGCGTCCTTCACGCCCCCATGCTCGAACGCCATGGTGCGGATGTTGTTGCCGTAATCGAATGTGGCCGCGCCCAGCTTCTGGAGCTCCAGCATGCCTGTGACGTGGTGCGCTATGGACTCGTAAGAACGCTTCAGATAGTCATCTGGATTCTTCCGTCTGAGCTCGCCGGCTTCTTCGAGCGTCAGTCCCGACGGGATGTAGCCGTTCAACGGGTCGTGCGCGCTGGTCTGGTCTGTGAGCAGGTCGGGCACCACACCGCGGCGGGCCAGTTCGGGGATCACCTCCGCGCAGTTCCCAACCAAGCCCACGGACACGGCCTGTTTCTGGCGGACGGCGTTTTTCAGGATGCGGAGCGCCTCGTCCAGGTCGTTCACGCAGATGTCGCAATAGCCGCCCCGGATGCGCCGCTTGATTTTTTCGGCGTCCACTTCGACGCCCAGAAAGGCGGCGCCATTCATGGTGGCAGCCAGTGGCTGGGCTCCTCCCATGCCGCCCATTCCCCCCGTGACCACCAACTTGCCCGAAAGGTCGCTCCCAAAGTGCTTGCGGGAGGCGGCGGCAAAAGTCTCGAAAGTCCCCTGGAGAATCCCTTGCGTGCCAATATAGATCCAGCTTCCGGCTGTCATCTGGCCATACATCATGAGGCCCAGGCGCTCGAGTTCGCGGAATTTCTCCCACGTCGCCCAATGCCCCACTAAATTGGCGTTGGCGATCAGCACCCGCGGCGCCCATTCGTGAGTTCGGAAAACGCCCACCGGCTTGCCAGACTGCACCAGGAGGGTTTCGTCGTTCTCCAGCTTCTTGAGGGCTTCCACGATAGCGTGATAACACTTCCAATTCCGCGCTGCTTTGCCCGTGCCACCGTAAATGATGAGTTCCTGCGGACGCTCGGCCACCTCCTCGTCCAGGTTGTTCATCAACATCCGCATGGCGGCCTCTTGTTGCCAGCCTTTGCAGGAAATCTGGCTCCCCCGAGGCGCGCGAATGGGCTGATATGTGGTGGCCGAGGAATCGCTTCTATTCAAAACACTGCCTTGCGTCATGCCTATCCCCCTGAGCAAATCTTAGCCCAATGCCGAGGAAAGAGAAAGTGCGGCCTGACAGCCGATCCCTTAACCGTGCCCCGCACTTTCTCCGATTAATCCCTTATCTTGCAGCCCCGTGCTGAGGAGACAAACTTGACAAATGACCTTGCGCGCGGCGACAGAGGGGCTGGGGTGGCCGGGCGAGGATACTGCGGACAACCGACCCTCTCCCCCTTGGGGGAGAGGGAGGACCGCCGCCGGCGCTTTCTCCAGCCGGGGCGGGCCGGGTGAGGGGGTCAAGGCCGTGTCGTCCCATGCGGACTTGACGCAGTGCATCCATGTTAGTGCCCATTGTCCACGCCATTCAGGCTTCCCCCTCCCCTAGCTAATTTTGTTAAGCGCATTTGGGTTGGTTGGACTCAGGGATTGAAAGATGTGCTAAGATGTGGGCGCATGGGGCGGGCACAACGCGTCAGGGCATATGGACAACAGCGACTTCACAACTCTCAACGAACTGTTTCTCAAGGCGATTGAGAAGTATAACAAGCCGGACTGTCTCCTATACAAATCGGACGGCCAGTATCGCGGCATATCCTCCCGCGAGGCGCTGCGGAAGGCTGCGGCCTTGGCTTCAGCACTGGAGCGGCTCGGGGCCAGGCCGGGCGAGCGCATCGCGTTGCTCTCGGAGAATCGACCCGAGTGGACGCTGACGGATTACGCCATTCTTGGCATGCGCGCTATCACGGTCCCGCTTTATCCCACGCTGCTCGAGCCGGACCTCGAGTACATCCTCCGTGACTCAGAAGCCAAAGGCATCGTCCTGGCCACGGACGTCCAACTCCGAAAGGTCCTCAACATCTGGGGCAGGCTGCCGGCTTTGAAGTTTGTGCTGGCCATGGACTGCTCCAACGTCGCGGGGACAGGGGCGAATTGCTGGGAGGGGAGCATCGAGAGCGAACTGGGCTGGAGCGGCCCCACCCTCGTCGAGGCGTTCAAAGCCAAGGCGTTAGCTGCGCGGCCGGGGAATACTGCCAGCCTCCTGTACACCTCCGGCACCATGGGCCAGCCGCAGGGCGTAATCCTCACGCACGCCAATCTCGTTTCCAACATCCGATCAACCGCCGAGGTCTTTCCCCTCAGTCAATCCGACGTCCTAATCTCATTCCTGCCGCTGTCCCATGTGTTTGAGCGCATGGTGGAGTTCTTCTGCTTCTGGAAGGGCGTTTCCATCGCTTATGTGGAGAGCCTGGACGCATTGCCGCAGAATCTCCTAGAGGTCCGCCCCACCGTCATGGCTGTGGTTCCGCGCCTGCTCGAAAAGATCCAAGGCAGGGTGATGGATGCCGTCCGCCAGGCGCCTGCCTCGAAACGGCGGCTCTTCCACTGGGCTGTGAAAGTTGGCAAGCAGTACGCTCCTTTCCTCCTCGAAGGGCGAACTCAGCCGCTGGGCCTGCGGTTGAAGCACGCACTCGCCGACCGGCTGATCTGTTCTAGGGTCCGCGAACAACTGGGCGGCAGGGTCTACATACTCATTTCGGGTGCAGCCCCGCTATCCAAGGACTTGGGGGAGTTTTTCTTCGCTCTGGGGCTTCCGGTCTACGAGGGTTACGGGCTTACGGAGACTTCGCCGGTCATTTCTGTTAACTGCCCAGGGCGCACCAAGCTCGGCACCGTAGGTCCCGTCATACCTCGCGTGGAGGTCAAGCTGAGTGAGGAAGAGATCGACCCGGAAGGCGCCGTAGGAAGGGAAATCCTGGTGCGTGGGCCCAACGTCACAGCCGGCTACTACCACCTCGAGGAGGTGAATCGCGCCGCCTTCGTGGATGGCTGGTTCCGCACCGGCGACCTCGGGGCCTTCGACTCCGATGGCTACTTGAAGATTACGGGGCGCAAGAAGAACCTGTTCAAGACTACCGGGGGCAAATACGTGGCGCCGGAAAAGCTCGAGAACCTCTTCCAAGGCCATCCTTACATTTATCAGATTGCAGTACTGGGGGACGGGCGGAAATTCGTCGGGGCGTTGATTGTGCCTGAGTTCACCCGTTTGATGGCCTACGCTCGCAGCCAGGGGATCTCTTTCCAGAATCGCCAGGAACTCGTTGCCAACCCTGATATTCAAGCGCTTATACGGCAGCAAGTGGACGAAGCCACCTGCTGGCTCCCGCGCCACGAGAAGATTCGCCGCTTTATTTTGCTCCCCCAGGAATTCAGCATCGCCTCAGGAGAGCTTTCGCTCACCCTCAAAGTCAAGCGCCGCGTCGTGGAAGAAAAATACCGGGCACAGATCGAAGAAATGTTTAGCCACCGCGCCCCGCAGGCCCAGAGCCCTTGCGCCTCGAAGTCTTAGTGGTTCGTGGAAGAGGCTACTGGCGTGTCATTCTGCGCGAAGTCGTCCCGCCGCGGCGGGTTCGTGGCTGGTTGCTGCAAACTTGTGGCTCCCTGGCGCCTAACACTCGGCGCCCGACACCCAACACCTGACACCTGGCTCCCTGGCGCCTAACACTCGGCGCCTGACACCCGACACCTGACACCTGGGACCTAACACCTGTGTCCGGGTCGTTACTTCAGCTCGACAAAGTATCGACCCAAGTAGAGCCGCGCGCCAGCTTCTTTACTCAAGACGATATTGAGCGGTTTGGGCTGTTTCACCGCACTGTCTTTCTTGGCGCCACAATCACCGACTTTTTCGCCAGCCTGGTTATAAAGAAAGAACTTGCCGGCGGGCTTTTCCAAGCCGAAGCCATAGCTCCCCACACTCAACGGAACATCGCAGACCGACACCTTCCCTTCGGTAATGACCATCCCCATGTACTTCTGTTGAATCTGGGAGCTGTACCCAGCGGTGTCGATCAAGGCCAACACTAATCGCGCACGTGCCGGGGTCTTCAGCAGTGCGGCGTTGCGCTTTTCCACGGGGATCCTATTCCCCTCCAGGTAAAAATCATTGGGTACCGCAGATTCAAAGGCCTTGCCAGAGATCTGTTCGAAGGCGCCCTGGGCACACGCGCTCCCAGGCATGCCCATGAGTATGGCCATGGCGACCAGAATCAATCCACCTGCACCGAGTCTCTTCATGCGTTTTCCTCCTCAAAGATTTCCCAGGGTAAGGCGAGGCTACCCGAGGTCCACCTAAACAGCCGCAGTCTATCACGAAAGGCTATCCCTGCACACAAAACAAGGGCTTTATAGAGGATTGCACAATCCTTCCTCGAACCGGACTCTTCAGGCGGGACCAGGCACTTAGAGCGGGACAACTTTGGCGGGCGCAGCTTGAAGGTACTCAATCAATGTCTCCACTCGCCGATCCCCTTTTTGGCACAACGGGCTTGAATTTCATGGTGAAGACGCTGCTTCGCTCGCAACGCTTGGTGAAACGCCGGACGCCATTGCTGAAACTCTCGGAAAACGCGTAACTGGGTAGCGCTACCACGTCGCGTGCGAGCAAGGCGATGATTACGGCGATGAAGTCTTCTCCTGGCTTTCTGCTCGGCACTGTTAGCCTCGCTGCAACTGTTGTAAGATGGGCTCGTTCAAGCAGACGGAGCGAGCCATAATGTTCAAGAAAACGGCACGGCGGTTATTGTGGGTCCGCTCAGGTTCCGCCGCAGCGTGGACGTCAACCCCTTTCATATTATTCTCCGTCTTATTCTCCGTCGCGGCTGTCTTGAGTTGCGCGTCTTTTGCGGCGGGTCAAATGATCAAAGCGGCGGTGGTCTCGACTACGCTTGAGTCCACCTCATTCCGGCGGTGGTCGCAGGACCTTGGCTACCGGGAAACCCAACTCTATCCGCTGACTCTTGGCGCCTCAGGCTGTCCCTTCGTAGAAGTGGATGTTTGCGGTATCAAACTCCCCCTGATGCTCGATTCAGGAACCGCCAGAGGGTTTGTGATTACCAACCAGGCCCCTTCCATTCCGCATCGCGTTGAGGAACGCATCGAGGAGCTCAATGCCGACGGCAGCCACCGCGGCGAATCGTTTGGCATTCGCGTCGAAACGGTCTCCGTCCTCGGGGAAGTTTTCAAGAATGTCGCGGCAAGCCTGTCCGATTGGCAAATGTTCTCCTCCGAACCCTTCAATGGGACCGTGGGGCTTGACTTCTTCCTGGATCGGCGCCTGACTTTGGATTACCGATCACGGAGAGTCGGCGTGACCGCTTCACCTCTCCCGGAGAAACTCGACCCCAAGCGTTATCTTTGCGTCGATCTGGTCGAGCCTCCGAAATCGCAGGGTCACATTCTGTATGCCCGAGCCAGAGTGAACAGGCGTGAGGCGATCGTCTATTTCGATACAGGCTACAACGTGTCCTTCATCGACCCCGCCTTTGCCGAAGGCCTCGCTCGTGTCGAACGGCCTGGAAAATTCAAGGCTTTCCGTGAGCGAGTTCCGATGGAACTGGGCGGGCACACATTCATTCTTGATGACCTCCGCGAATCCCAGGTCCGTCGCGGAACCGGCTTTGACTTGCCCGTCGCACTGGCGCTCGGCAGCGACGTTCTATCCCGCTTCATAGTCACGATCGACATCCGCGCCAAGAAGCTCATCCTCGCGGTGGCTCAGTAGCTGCTTTGGGCGTCTCCTTGAGGCACGAAGTGGGTCATACCTCGTCCGGACCCTTCTGAGTTGGGGTATTCCTTTAGAATCTGGCACGCTGTCCGGAAGTGGCGTCCGGCCACGTGTGGCGGCGGAGAGCAGATGCTCTTCACTCTGAATCCGGAATCGTGACTCCTGACCCCTAACTCCTGACTCCTGTTCTTCCCCCGACTACCACCTACTAACTACCATTCTTTTCAACAACATTCCCGCTTTCAACGCGTAACTACTTTTGTTTTCTACGACATTCCCGCTTCGCCCCAGGCTGCCGAAAGCCTGTCCTTTGTTTTCATAGACATTCCCGCGTCGTTCCTTCAATTTCTAGAGTCACTGTTTCCTCTTTCCCTGAGGAGAAGACACTCTGTCCCAGGCTGCTGTGTGGGCCAAGAGTCGCGCCAGCTCGAATTCCCCCTCAACCGCAGTAGGCAGCCGGCAGTAAGCAGAAGGCAGTCGGCGCTGGCCAGAAATAAGGAGGCAACTGGCAATTCATAATTCACCAGTCACCATTCAGCATTTTTCTTCCACAACCCCACTTACTAACCTAGCCTATCTTCTGCCGTCTGTCAAGAGACATGGAGTCCGCTTCCGGCAGGCATTTGCGACAGGGGGTGGCATGCCAGGGTAAATGAAGATGCTGGCATCCAAATCAAATGACGTGCGCCGCTGCGGGTTGACGATGGCCAGTTCGCCCTTGGATCCGAAGGCGCGAGTCCGCTCGGGTCGGTGAGCGTGGTGGGATTATTGCGCACATAGGCATACATGTTCCAGGTCTGGGGGTCGTTGAGCTTGACGGCCTTCACGCCTATCGGGTCGGGGCTGAGCCAGCGGCCGAAGTTGGGGGAAGAGAAGCGAGCGGTAGTGATGTCGGTGGTGGTCGTCACGTCGCGGTAGGGTATGTTGGCGAAGTTGTAGCCGCCAGAGCCCTGCACCTCCCACACATCTCCCCAGGGGTAAAACAATATGTCCTCCGCCTCCGCCCCGCTCTGAAGCGTCCGCATGCTGGCCGAGTCCAGAGCGTTGACGTGGTTGAAATCCGTCTCTGAACCTTCGTACAGCGCGAAGGCCCGGTCGCCAAAACGGACGAGAGTGTAGCTGTTCGCATTGCCCAGCCAATTCCCCTCCGGGTCAAACAGGTGCAGCTCGCCCCCGCCCGAGGACGCCCACTGTACACGGACCCCCAGGGCGTTGTAAGTGAAGCTCCAAGTCGAGCCACCGTCCACCGAGGCCACTCGCCCTTCCGCGTCCCATTGGTAGGTGTGCACCGGCTGCGCGGGATAATTGCTCGGGTCCTGCAATAGATCCCCTGCTGCGTCGTAGCTGAACGAGTAGTTACCTATCGTGGCTAGCTGGTTGTTGTTCTGGCTGTTGTAGGTCAGAGAGGGGCACAGGCCCGATCCCGAGCACGACATGTTGCCCCAGGGGCCGTAAGAATAGGTCTGGCTCCAGAGTACGCTGCCGCCCAAAGTCTTGGCGATCGCGGTCCACAGGCGGTTCACGCCATCATAAGTGTAGCTCGCCGTGTGGCTGAAAGAGGAATTCACGTTGTCCTGGTACCAGTACCCCACCACGTTCCCGTTGTTGCCCGCAGCCACCGACGGGGGCAGGCAAGAGGTGGGATTGGCCGCGCCCAGAGAGTAATTGTACACCAGACAGTAATCCGCCGTAGCGTTGCCGGTTGTCCCCAGCTCGATCATGACGGGATCTAAGCGGTTGTTGTATGCGTAGGTTTCCTGGGCGCCCGTGCCGCCACCGGGCGCGCCGTTCACGAGCTGGCTGACCGCGCCCCAGGGGGTATATGTGATACTCTGCGCCAGGTACTGTGGGTGGTTGGTGTCCGCGAAAGAGCTTTGCATCTGAGTAATGCGTCGCGCCGGGGAAATCGCGTTGGTGATGGTGAATCCTGCGGGATGAATCCACCAGTCGTTGTTGCCCGCAGCTACCGCAAAAGCCACCCGGCCTTCAGCATCCGCCAGCTCCGCAGGAGCGGCAGAATTTAGCCCACGGTGCGAACCGTGGGTTCACGGCCACCCCTCACCCCCTGCCCCTCTCCCCGCGCTGCGGGGAGAGGGGTGCCGGAGGCGTCGTGAGGGTCGTCTGTCCCAGGGCTGCCGCCCTGGGCTACATTCTTCCACCCCTACGGGGCTCCGGAGGTCGGCGCGACGAACGTCGCACCCAAGGGGACTCGATGTCTCTTGACAAACCGGAAGCGATAGGCTAGGATGCTAAGCGGATCATGCAGGATTCAGGATTCAGGAGTCAGGAGTCAGGAAAAAACTTCGACAACGCGTCAGCGGGGCAAGCGGGGCGACAAACTCCTTTGCTCCCTCGGGACAAGATGTCGCTCAGAAAAGGGAAAGGAAAAACGCAGTAACCTTAAAAACTGGCGGAACGACGCGGGAATGTCTATGAAAACAAAGAGTCGGTTTTCCACAGGGGGTAAAAAAGCGGGAATGTCTTAGAAAACAAATGTAGTTACGCGTTGAAAGCGCCAATGTTGTTGAAAACAAAGGTTGTTAGCTTCCGGTAGGTGGTAGGCCGTAGGTCGTAGGTGGTACGTGCGGGACGAACGGGATTCAGGATTCGGGATTCAGGAGTCAGGAGGCAGAAGAACTGGGGCGGGCGCTCGGGCTGGGGCAACTGGAAACTCTGATTCGTGAATATGAATTGCGCATTGCCCACTGGCTAATGCCCTTGAAGAGCCGCAGGTCCGAAGGGCGGGACCTGCGCTACCCTTGCTTTTCTTCCCCAATCCCTAGCAGAGAGAAGGTAGGCGGTACGCAGTCAGCATCCTCTGTTACAATACCGTTCCCTTATGACTGAACAGAAATCCATCCTCGTCAGCGCCGGCATCGTAGTAGATGGCGACCTTATCCTGATCTGCCAGCGTCATCATTCTGACGCTTACGGAATGCAATGGGAATTTCCCGGAGGCAAGGTGAAAGACGGTGAAGACTTGAAAGCCTCGCTGCGCCGCGAGCTGGCTGAGGAACTGATGATCGAGGCCGAAATAGGGGAGGAGGTCTTTCGCATACGTCACCGGTACCCGGATCGGTATGTCGAAGTAGTTTTCTTCGCGGTCCGAAGCTTTCGCGGGACGATTCGCAATCAGGTGTTCGAGGCCGTCGAGTGGGTGCGGCGAGCCAAACTCACTGAATTCAACTTCCTTGAGGCGGACCGCGAATTGGTGCATCGAATCTCCAATGCTGAAATCGATTTGTGATCTGCAAACGACCGGGGGCACCCCCTCACCCGTCCCGCTCCGGCTGAAGAAAGCACCGGCGCGGGCCACCCTCTCCCCCGAGGGGGAGAGGGCTAGAAATATGTCAGCCCCCACTGTGGCATCGTGGGCAGATGGGTCATGGTCACGGTCTTCTGCTTTCCGCCTTCTGCATTCCGCCTTCTGCTTTCTGCTTTCTGCCTTCTGCCTTCTGCCTGCACGAGCCCAAGTTGAAAGCGTTGAAAGCACCGAGCCAACGCATTACCTATGGCTCAGCCACGGGCGCATTGAAGGACACTTGGCTTTGAGCTACTCCCCTGCCGGAGCTTTTTCGCCGGATGGTTCAATTCTGGCGGTCGCAAGCGAAGACAAGATCGTTTTGATGGCGGTGCGTGAGGGGAGCATTCAAAAGGTTCTCAAGCCCCGCATACCGGATATCACCGACCTGAACATTCAATCCGCAAATTTTCTGGCCATGAACCAACTGTTGTTATTAGGGAACGGAGTGATCTCCGCCAAAGGCAAGGGACCCGGCGGATCAACACCCCTCCTCGCGTTTCAATGGGACGCGGTTGAAGACCGACTTTCCGGGAAGGTGGACGTAGTGGGGGGAGGCGGGGGATTTGGGCCCATTCTCTATGTCCCTCGTTTGGGATACCTGATTCTTTACAAGGCCAGCAGTTTCGATCTTTGGGATCCTCGCTCCGGCCGTATGACCAGACTCACTATCCCGGACTTGACTCAATCGCCCAATGTGTTTGCGTTTTCTCCGGATGGTCATTGGGTTCTCCTGGCACAAATCGCCATGAGCTCTACCCCAGATCCCGTAGTGGTCCAAGCCAAGCAGCACCGGTTTGTTGACAGCTTGCGTGGACACGAGGGGACCGTGCTCAACATCTCCTTTTCGCCTGACAGCAGTAAAGTGGCAACCGCCTGCGAAGATGGCAAAATTCGAGTTTTCTCGGCGCCCGAATGGAAGCTGCTGAAGACACTCACGGGACACCATGGGCCGGTCCATTGGGCGGAGTTCTCCCCCGACGGCAAATGGCTGGTTTCTGCTGGTGAGGACAAGACAGCTCGGATGTGGTCAGTAGAAGATGGCAAATTGCAGCAGACCATGGAGGATAGTAAGGACCCCTTGCTCACGGTAAGTTTTTCTCCCGACGGTGAGTATTTCGCAGCGTCTTCCGAGAGAGCGGTATTTTTGTGGAAGCGAATCGTTGGCCGGCAATAGGCAGAAGGCAGAAAGCAGAAGGCAGGAGGCGGCGGGCAGCAAGTGGTAGATTGGATAAGAACTCCAGTCTCCAGGCCCGTTTTTTCAACGGACCACGGACAACGGACTACAGTCCACCGACCACAGACTCAACCACCGCACCCTTCCAACTTGTGCTAAAATTCTATCTCTCAGAAAGGGCAGGCTAGTGCATCTCGCGCTGAGCCAGCACATATATGGCTAAAGTTGGAATGGTTAGCCTCGGGTGTCCCAAGAATCTTGTGGACAGTGAGGTGATGTTGGGAATGCTGGCTCGCCAGGGATACGAGTTGACTCCCCAAGCTGAGCAGGCCGAGGTCATCATTGTCAACACCTGCGCGTTCATCGAGCCTGCCAAGCGCGAGTCTATCGACACCATCCTGGAAATGGCGGAATACAAGAAGTCCGGCGCTGCCAGAAAGCTGGTAGTGGCCGGCTGTTTGGTGGAGCGATACCGGCAGGAAATCCTGAAAGAGATCCCCGAAGTGGATTTTGTTATCGGGACCAACGAACTCGAGCGGGTCCTGGAAGCTTGCGGGGAGGATCGCCAAGATCGCAGCCTGGAGGGCTCCGCCGAGCCATACCTTTACCACGAACTCACGCCCCGAGTCCTCGCCACTCCGTCTTATTCCGCCTATCTGAAGATTGCTGAAGGTTGTGATCATCCTTGTTCTTTCTGTGTGATTCCGCAGATGCGAGGCAGGTTCCGTTCCCGGAGGTTCGCCTCGGTGGTGCGCGAAGCGGAAAACCTGGCTCGAACAGGCGTCGGGGAGTTGACCATCGTCGGCCAGGACACAACGAGTTACGGTGAGGATCTGGGGCTGCGCGACGGTCTGGCGTCCCTTCTGCGCGAACTCGGCAAGATCCCTGAGCTCGTTTGGGTGCGGTTTCTTTATTGCTACCCCAATCGTTTGACCGACGCGCTGATTGCGGCCGTGGCGGAAACGGCGAAGGTGGCGAAGTATATCGACCTGCCGCTTCAGCACGCGAGTGCGCAGGTGCTGAAGTTGATGCGGCGGGGTTCCAGCGGCGAACATTTCCTGCGCTTGATTGAAAGAATTCGCGCCGCCATACCGGGCGTTACATTGCGGACGTCTCTGATCGTGGGCTTCCCGGGTGAAACGGAAGAGGATTTCAAGCTTTTGCTGAGCTTTGTCGAGGCGGCACAATTCGACCACCTGGGTGTGTTCCTTTATTCGAACGAAGAAACAAGCTCGAGCTATGCGCTGCCCGGCCAGGTTCCATCGGCTGTTGCGGGCCGTCGCCAGCGAAGACTCATGGCCTTGCAGCGCAGGATTTCACGACGCAAGCTGCGGCAGAGAGTCGGCCGCTCCTTTCCGGTCCTTGTGGAGGGCCGCTCGGAGGAAACAGAATTGCTCTTCCGGGGCAGGCTGGAATCGCAGGCCCCTGGAATTGATGGTCAGGTATTGATCAACGATTTTGAGGGGGCAGAACCCAGACCCGGGGAATTCCGCTGGGCCACCATCACGGCAGCGGGGGACTACGATCTGGTATCGCGCCTGGAGGCACGAAACTTTGCTGAGCGGTTAGTTCCGAACTCGCCGCCTCCTGTGGGGTCACGCCTGGTCCAGATTCAACCGGCGGCGATGTCGGCTTCCGCCTAATCTCTCGCCATGCGATGTCCCATTTGCCACAAAGACGTTCCCTGGGCGGGTAACTCTTTTCGGCCCTTTTGCAGTGAGCGTTGCCAACTGATCGATCTGGACCACTGGCTGTCTGAACGCTATCGGATTTCAACCCCTGTGGAAAGGCAGGACAAGAACCGCCCTACCGAAGAGGAGGAGCAGGACGATAAGAGGGGGAGTGGTTAAAGAACGCCGCAGTCTCTCCATCTGGATCGCAACCGGTTTGGGGTCTGGCTACTTTCCCGTAGCGCCGGGGACCGCCGGATCGGCACTGGGCTTGGCTCTGGTAATCGCTTTTCGCCAGACTTCACTCGAGCCTCTGTGGTTGGCCTTATCCTTGGCGGCTATCACGGGCCTGCTCTTCCTTGTCGGAGTCTGGTCGGCAGGGAAAGCCGAGAAGGTATTTGGGCGTGTTGACCCCGGCCAAGTGGTAATTGATGAGGTGGCCGGCCAGATCCTTACTTTCGTCGCCACACCGAGGGTCGCGTGGATTGGGTTGATTATCGGTTTCATCCTATTCCGCGCCTTCGACATCGTAAAACCTTTTCCGGCACGGCGGGCCGAGCGACTTCCCGGCGGTTGGGGTATTATGATGGATGACGTGGTCGCGGGTCTTTACAGCCTGATTGTGCTTGTAATTTTGGGACACTTTATCAAATGAGCTTGTGGAAGAAATCAGACAAACCCGATTCCCCTGCTGCAAAGAAAGGATCTGCCACGAATAAACCGTTGATTGAACGTGTTACTCCGCGTGCGGCGATTCCCGGCGGTGAAATCTCCATCTCGGGCCGGGGACTCACTCGAAACGGTCGCGGCAGGCCCCAAGTGCGGTTTGGCGATCAGCCCGGAAGCCTGCTCCTCACCTCTCCCAACCGGCTTGTGGTGCGCGTCCCCGAAGGCGTATCCAGCGGTGACTTAACGGTGGACACGGGAGTTGCGGTCAGCGCGCCTGCCTCTGTAGCGGTGGGCGTCACCATCGCCGATAACCTGCACCCCGTCGCCAATCCTGCCATCGATTCAGCCGGGAATACTTTCACCACTTTCAGCGGCAGCCGTGGGCAGAAGGTTCCCGTTTCCGTGTTTAAGATCGACCGGCAACAGGTCGTTCGCCCCTTCCTCAATGATCTGGTGAACCCCACGGGGCTGGCCTTCGATCGCGCCGGTTATCTTTATGTTTCCAGCCGCATGGAAGGCACAATTTACAAAGTCAGTCCGGACGGCCAGCGCGAACTTTACGCGGAAGGCATGGGAGTCGCCACCGGGATTGCCTTCGACAGCGAGGAGAACTTGTACGTGGGCGACCGGACGGGCACGGTATTCAAGATCAGTCGTGACCGGCAGATTTTTGTCTTTGCGACCATCGAGCCCAGCATGGCGGCATATCATCTGGCTTTTGGCCCCGACGGCAACCTTTACCTAACGGGCCCGACCATTTCCAGCTTCGACCACGTGTTTCGCATCACCCCAGCCGGCGAAGTAACTTCGTTCTACCGCGGGCTGGGACGCCCACAGGGATTGGCCTTCGATGTTGAGGGTAACCTTTACGTTGCAGCCTCGCTGGCCGGTCAGCGGGGAATTGTGCGCATCACACCCGGCGCTAAAGTGGAACGCGTTGTGTCGGGTTACGGCATGGTTGGGCTAGCCTTCACACGCCAGCAGTCAATGATGGTCGCCACCAACAGTTCCTTGATCCAACTACCCGTCGGCATCGAGGGCAAGCCCCTGATTCAGTGACCCGCCTAGGCGGGACGAGTGACAACAAATCAGAAGTCAGAAATTAGAAATCAGAAGACAGAGGGAAAGGCTGGCGGAATTGCTTATAGGGGAGTCGGGCGCCACAAGTTGGTGACGGCGGATTTTGAAGGGCTCTAATGCGCCCCGGCTTCTGCGCACCCTGCATTTGATGCTTCCCTCTGACTCCTGGCTTCTTTTTTCTACCTTCTGATTTCTGACTTCTGATTTCTGATTTTCCTTCTACCATGGATGCTGAAATCATTGCCGTCGGCTCTGAGCTATTGACCCCCCTTTATCAGGACACGAATTCTCTCTTTCTCACTGAGCGGCTAAACTCCCTAGGGATTGAGGTACGCTTCAAGACGGTTGTGGGAGATCGTGCAGATGATCTGGCGACTGCCCTCAGGGAAGCGCTCTCCCGCTCTCCATTGATCATCCTGACGGGTGGCCTCGGCCCCACCGAAGATGATCTCACGCGAGGGGTGGTGTCAGGAGTTCTCCGCCGACCCTTGCGCGAGGTCCCCGAAATCCGCCGGCAAATTCAGGAACGCCTTGCCCGCTTCGGACGGCCGATGGCGGAAAACAACCTGCGGCAGGCGATGGTCCCCGAAGGGGCCGTATGGCTCGAAAACAATAATGGAACTGCGCCCGGCATCTGGATTGAACACGATCACAACATCGTCGTGCTTCTACCGGGCCCACCGGGCGAGTTGGAGGCGATGTTCGATGCCGCTTGCGTGCCTCGGCTGGCGCAGGCCTCAATGGAGCAGAGGATCAAGACTCGCGTTTACAAGGTTGTAGGCCTTCCCGAATCCGAAGTCGACAAACGGGCAGCAGCGATTTACCAGGCCTATGAGAACCCTACCACTACGATTCTGGCCAAGCCGGGCGCCATCGAAATCCATCTGCGCGCCCGCGCCGCGACCGACCAGGAAGCTGAGGCGAGGTTGGCAGAATTGGGCGACCAGATCGAACTTGCGCTGGGGGAATACATCTTCTCCACGCACGGCGAATCGCTGGAGGAAGTTGTGGGGATGTACCTGGTGATGCGGCAGAAAACTGTGGCCGTGGCGGAGAGTTGCAGTGGCGGCCTGCTGGCGGAGCGGCTCACGCGGAACTCCGGCAGTTCCAACTTCTTCCTTGGCGGCGCGATCTGTTATAGCAATGCCTTGAAGACCAGTTTAGCGGGTGTGCCAACAACCCTGATTGAGGAGCACGGAGCCGTTTCTCAGCCTGTCGCCCAGGCTATGGCAGAAGGCATCCGCGCGCGAACGGGCGCATCTCTCGGAGTGGGCATCACGGGAATCGCGGGCCCGGCTGGCGGCTCCCCTGAAAAACCTGTGGGCTTGGTCTTTATCGGTCTTGCCGATGAGCGGGGGACACAGGTTCGTGAATTCCGCTTCCCCGGCAATCGCGAAAGGGTCCGCCTGTGGGCTACCCAAATGGCTCTTGAAATGATCCGCAGGAGGATCAGGGGCTAGGGGCTACTCGGGTGCTGAACTACGTTTGCGTACGTTGTCATTCCGAGCGAAGCGAGGAATCTCGCTCTGCCAGCAAACGACTTGCGAGATTCCTCGTCGTCCCGATCAGATCGGGACTCCTCGGAATGACAGGCTAAACTGGTTTTTCAGCATCTTAGGGGTCGGAAGGTGGGAATCTTTCCCCACCTGCCACCTGCTACCTGCCACCTACTGGCTAAAGATGCGTGCTTTTATCGCCATCGACCTACCTGAAAGCGTCCGTGCGGCATTGCGCCGTAAGCAGGCTTCGTTCCGTTCCGTCTCTCCCGACGCGCGGTGGACCCAACCGGAGGGGATCCATCTGACTCTTAAGTTCCTGGGTGGGATTTCCGAGGCGAAGGTTAAGGAAGTATCTGAAAGCCTGAAGAATCTGGGCCGATTCGAAGGCTTCGCAATTGGATTGAAGGGTTTCGGCTTCTTTCCCGATGCCCGGCGCCCGACAGTATTCTGGGTAGGGGTCGAGGCGCCCGCCAGTCTCGGCCAGCTCGCCGAACAAATCGAAGAAGCTATGCGAAAGGTCGGCTTCGCCCGCGAGCCGCGCGCCTTCCGACCGCACTTGACGCTGGCACGGTTCAGAGTGCCGCAACCACAGCCGGCCCTCCAGGCGCTCCTCACCCAACAAGGTGAACAGGAGCTGGGGAACTTCGCGGTCTCGGAGTTTTTCCTGTTTGAAAGTAAACTCTCGCCGCAAGGGCCAGAATATCGGAAGGTGGAACGATTCCCGTAATGAAATGATCGGCCCGCTCACAACTCTAATCGCGTACATACTGGGGTCGATTCCGTTCGGCTACCTCATCGTTCACTGGCAGCGCGGAATCGACGTTCGCGCGACGGGTAGCGGCTCCATCGGCGCCACCAACGTCATGCGGAACCTCGGAATCATGGGGTTCGTCGCCACCTTCATCCTTGACGCCGGAAAAGGACTGCTTGCTGTCCTGCTTGCTTCGAAGATGACCTCAGAAAATCCCACCTGGGTGGCGGCAGCAGCATTCGCTGCGGTGTTCGGCCACTGCTTCCCGGTTTGGTTGAAATTTCGCGGTGGCAAAGGCGTGGCAACCGGAGTCGGCGTATTCATTGCCCTCGCCCCTTGGCAGGTTGTCCTCGTGCTCGTGATCTTCGCGATCATGGTTGCGATCTGGCGCTACATTTCGCTCGGCTCAATTGTTGCCACCGCAGCTTTCCCCGTCCTGGTCCATCTTATGAAGAATCCACCGATCCAGGTGGTTCTTGGCGCCGCAGGGGCCGCGGTAATCATCATTGCGCGCCACCATGCGAACATCGCCCGGCTGCTCAAGGGGACGGAGAACAAGCTGGGACGGAAGAAGGCAGGAGGCAGAAAGCAGAAAGCAACGGGATCTAAATAGTAGGAAGGCTGAGAGCTGACGGCTGAAAGCTGATAGCTCTACTATGAAGAGAATTGCTGTCATCGGCGCTGGGAATTGGGGCACGGCACTGGCGGCCACGCTCGCCAAGACCGGCCATGCGGTCGCGTTGTGGGCCTATGAGCCGGAGGTCGTCGAGAGCATTCGCGCCCAGCATGAGAATGCGCTCTTCATGCCCGGGGTGAAGCTTCCGCAGAGTATCGCGGTTACGAACGATTTGGGCGAGGCGCTCGAGCAGGCGGAGGTCGTTTTGACGGCCGTGCCCTCGCATGTGTGCTACCCCCTGTACGAACAGATGCTCAATCATCTCCGGCCGGAGATGCTCTTTGTGAGCGCCACCAAGGGCATCGACGCGGACCGCCTGATGCGCATGAGCGAGCTTATACAAAGTGTAGTCGGGCGGCGGTTTGCCCCGCGACTCTGCGCACTCTCCGGCCCCAGCTTCGCCAAAGAGGTTGTGAGAGGTGATCCCACGGCGCTGGTCGCGGCTTCCCAGGACCGCGAAGTGGCTCAGTGGGTACAGAAAGAGTTCTCGTCACGGACGCTAAGGATCTATACCTCGACCGATGTGGTTGGGGTGGAAATCGGCGGGGCGGTCAAGAACATCATCGCCATCGCTGCCGGTGTCATCGCTGGACTAGGGCTTGGACACAACCCTACGGCGGCGCTCATTACGCGCGGGCTCGCGGAGATATCGCGTCTCGCCTGCGCCTGCGGCGCAAAGCGCGAGACGCTTGCAGGACTCGCGGGTATGGGAGACCTCGTCCTTACCTGCACGGGTGACCTCAGCCGAAACCGCACGGTAGGAGTTGAGTTGGGCAGAGGGCGCAAGCTTCCGGAGATTATCGGCTCCATGCGCATGGTGGCGGAAGGCGTCAAGACTACTTATGCCACGGTGGCCCTGGCAGAACGCTATGGGGTCGAAATGCCGATCACCACGCAGGTCCACCGAATCCTCGCAGGCCAAGTCACTCCCCGTGAAGCCATCCGCAAGCTTATGGAGCGGACACTGAAGGACGAATAGCGTGGGGCACGGGACACTGGAATAATCAGGAAGGCCTTGTAACGGCGGGTCCCGCCCTGCGGGACCCGCCCTTCCAGACCCCAGGTGAGAAATGCGGGCTAACCCTCTGCCACGCTCTTTGAGGGTTCTGTTACAATTCTGGGGTGTACTCTGGGAGGAAACCCATGTCTGTGCTCAAAGCTGGCAAATCAGCCCCTCACTTCGGCTTGATTGCCATTGACGGCAAGAAGTACTCGTTGCAGGAGGGGCTGAAGCATGGTCCTGTCCTTGCCGCCTTCTTCAAAGTAGCTTGCCCCGTCTGCCAGTACACTTTCCCTTTTCTGGAGAGGCTTTACCAACAACTGCGCTCCAGCGGAGTGCAAATCTGGGGAATCTCGCAGGACGGAGTCAGGGACAGCGAGCGCTTCGCTGGAGAGTACTCTGTGACCTTCCCCATCCTCATTGATGACTACCCTTACAAACTCTCGCGGGAATACGGACTCGAAGAGGTCCCTTCGATATTCCTCATCGTGCCGGAAGGTTTGATCGCAATCGAAAGCGAGGGCTTCGCGAAGCGAGACCTTCTCGAAATTCAAAAGTCGCTCGCTCAGACGCTCTCCGCATCAGTAGGAGCGCTTTTCCAGCCCAGTGAGAAAGTCCCCGAATACAAGCCTGGTTGAGGGTCTAAAAACTAGGCTTGGGTCAAGCCTGGAAAAGTAGACTTCGGATATCAGGTGTCCACGGACAACTGACAACTGACAACGGACAACGGACGACTGACAACTGACGACTGACCCGCCGCGGCGGGACGACTAACTACCTTCCCATCTGCCGGGCTTTTTCAAGGATTGCCGGCCGCGCGCTCTCCATGATCTCGCGCCAGTCCTGGTAGCGCAGGGTGCGTTGTTCAAAGGTGCGCTTCTCGAGTGCAGTCAGGAAACGGGATTTAAACTCCTGGAAATAGGAGCCGTAAAGGTGATAGCTGTCCGCCAAGTGGCAGTAACGCCCCACTTTGACGGTTCTTCCCGAAAGCTCTGAAACCCGGTTTGCCATCTTCAGTTGAAGTTGTACGAGGGCGAAGATGTTCATGAACGCCGCCTTGTAAGCGTCGTTGGAGCGGAAGCGCACATTCATGCTGAGGAACGGCTGGCCATCTTCTTCGGTAATCCGGCACCAGATGCTTTGCATACATGCGGGGTCGTAGCACTCATTGTCCTCCCAAACCATCCAGGTCACTGCCTGCGCGCGCCGTGTGTAGGGGGTTTTCGCAAGCTTTGCGCACAGCGTCTCAACCTGGTCGTAGGGTTGGAGGGTTGGGACCTGATAAGCAAAGAGCCGCTGGTGGTAGGTGTACTCCCAGCGAGTATCACCCGGGTCACGGGTGTCGCGCACCAGATGATCTTTGATGCCCTCGCAGACTTCCATCACGTATTCCTGCAGGTCTTCGGGCCCGCCGGGGAAGTCCTTGTGGATCATCGGTTCCTTGAGGGGATCGTGGATGGTGATGAGCATGGTGGCGTCTTTGCTGGGCGGGTCGCCAGGCTTGTCATACTGGGTTTTGACGTCGCCTCCGCACTTGTAAAGCAACCGCAGCGATTCTTCCCAGGCGCGCGCGATGCAGTCCGCTTCGACGTGTAGAACCGGTATGCCGTTCATGTGCTTCCCTCCGGCGGAGCGAAGAAGTCAGGAGACAAGTTTCACCACAGAGCACACAGAGACTACCGAGAACGAAAAACGAAGATAGAAGGCAAGCCTCCTGGTTCTTAGTTCTTGCTTTCCGATTTCTCTGTGGCCTCCGTGTTCTCTGTGGTGAATAAGCAATTTGTGGAAACCCAGCAAAAGCTGCAGCCTTACAGAACTGGTCTGCTCTGCGCGCTTTGGTGAGCGATGAACAAGATGAAGACTTTTCGCGCGCGAAGACCGGCTATCGCGACGTTGCTTCCGCGAGACTCGTATCGAGCGCAACGAGAGCCTGATCGACATCGGCCTTGGAAATATTGAGTGGTGGCGACATGCGAATCACGTTTCCGTAGAGCCCGCCCTTGCCGACCAGCAAGCCATTGACCCGCGCGCGTTCCATGACCAGGTTCGTGGCTTCTGCCGCCGGCGCCTTGGTCTGGCGATCTTTCACCAATTCGATCCCTTGCATCAACCCCATGCCGCGCACATCGCCGATAATGGTGTGCTTCTCTTTCAGAGCTTCGAGGCCCTGGCGGAAGTGATTGCCCACTTCCTGGGCATTATCCATCAGCTGCTCTTCCTCGATCAGGTCGATGGTGGCCTTGGCCGCAACGCAGGTAACGGGGTTGCCGCCGAAAGTTGAAATTGTGAAGCCCTTATAGGCGTCGGCGATTTCCGGGCGCGTGAGCGTCAAGCCGATGGGCACGCCGTTAGCCATGCCCTTTGCGGAGGTGATGATGTCCGGCTCGACTTCCCAGTGCTCGATGCCCCACCATTTCTTCCCGGTGCGGCCCCACGCCGCCTGAACTTCGTCGCAAATGAAAAGCCCGCCGTAATTGCGCACGATGTTGGCGACAATCTTGAAATAGCCCGGCGGCGGAACGATGAATCCGCCCAAACCTTGGATCGTTTCCGCTAGCATCCCGGCGATCGCGCCGCTGGTGGAAGTTTTGATGACCTCTTCGATGTCCTTGGCGCAGTGCAGCTCGCAGCTCGGATAGGTCAGGCCATACGGGCAGCGGTAGCAATACGGGCCGGGAGCGTGCACGATCCCATAAGGAATCACGCCCGCCTTGCGCCAGGTGTGCAGCCCGGTGAGCGACTTGGCCAGTTGCGAGTGGCCGCTGTAGCCGTGCCGCAGGGCGAGCAGTTCGTAGTTCCCCGTGTACATGCGCGCCGTGAGCACCGCAACTTCGTTCGCCTCGGTCCCGCTGTTCGTGAAATAGCTCTTTTTGAGCTTCCCCGGCGCGATCTGCGCGATCTTTTCGGCCAGCGCCACAATCGCCTCTGTGGGGAACAGCGTCGAGGTGTGTTGCACGCGATCGATTTGCTCCTTGATCTTCTCTGTCACCTTGGGATTCGAGTGCCCGACGCTGATGGTGACGATGCCGCCCAGGAAGTCGAGATATTGCTTCCCGTCCAGGTCCCACACGTACTGCCCCTTGGCATGGTCAATCACCAGCGGGTCTTTGAAGTAGGTTGTGACACAGTTGAAGATGTATTCCTGCTTTTTGCGGATGATTTCGTCTTTGGTCATGTGCTCCTCGGAAGTTCACAGTCTACAGTCGACAGTTGACAGTAGTGCCGCCGTCCTCACCGGCGGGTTTCGTTCCTCCGAACGAAGCCAGGAAAGTCACCTGCTGCTCTTCTTCGCTCCATTGGACGTGCGCAACCCGCTCGTCGGCGTTGGTGGCCGCGCGGTGTCTGCCCGACACTCGGTGTGATGGCTCAGTCCGTCGCTTACTTACGAGACCTCCATGAGAGCCTTTTCGACGGGCTTGGGCAAGTCGATGGAGAGGAAGAAATCCTCCGGATAGAGGTAATCCTCCCCCGATTCGTCCACGACCCTCAGCAGGTGGTGGCGCGCGGCACCGGTGTCCGGAATAGCTTGGTAAATCTTCCGCAGTTCGAGTGAGGCCTCGTAGCCTCGGTTCCAAATGCAGATGACGAAGCCCGTTGTCTTGTGTTTGTTCCTCAAAGCCCGCTCGTTATTTGTGCCCACATCTTTCTACCGCTGGATGGCCCTTCACGTTTTCACCGTTCGAGGCAACGGTGCGGGGGCGCCGCGCAGCAATCCCTCCGTGCTCAAGTCCTCGTCGATGTCAGGCCAGTGAATGCCATAACCGGCTCCACATGTTCGCCAGTTCTTTCTCTGCTTTGCCGTGGCGTGCAGAAGCCGAGGGTACCATGCGAGTGGCGCGCTGATGGTACGCCCGTCCATCAGGGTCACTCGCAGTTCGTCTTCGGTGAACCGCACGTCAGCTACGCGCTCGTCGGCGTTAATCGCCAAAATACCCATACCACGCCTCCAACAATCCCGTCTGATGGTCCTCGACGAGTCCTTGCAGTTTCCTCAACTCCCTCGCACTAAAGCCAAGATTACGCGCCAAGCTCACCGGCTGCAACCAGAACTTTGCCGAAAAGTTCTCCCGATCCACATGGACATGAGGCGGCTCCGCCATATCGTGACTAACAAAGTATATCCGGTAAGGACCGGTCCTGAGAACCGTCGGCATATCCCGAAACCTGGTTGCCCAGAGGGGCGCTTTAGGTCTGCGCCCTTTCTTCAGTATATCCCGTTACTATCAAGGGCAACCGACAACTGACAACGGACAACTGACGACTGACAACTGTGGACTGTCGACTGTCGACTCGCATTCACTTCACATACTTATCCAGCCACTCGAGCACCGTCTTATACCAGAGCTGGCTATTCTGTGGCTTCAGCACCCAGTGGCCTTCGTCGGGGAGGTAGAGCAGCCGCGAGGGCACGCCGCGCCGTTGCAATGATGTGAAGAGTTGAATGGCCTGGCCCTCCGGCACGCGAAAGTCGAGAGCGCCCTGGACAAGCAGCATAGGCGTCTGAATGTTCTGCACGTGGTTCGAAGCCGAGGATTTTTCGTAGGCTTCCCGCTTCGTCCAGGGCGGCCCCTGGTGTTCCCACTCATCGAACCAGATTTCCTCGGTTTCACCGTACATACTGCGTGAGTCGTAGACGCCGTCGTGAGACACCAGCGCCTTGAAGCGGTTTGTATGTCCGGCGATCCAGTTGATCATGTACCCGCCAAAGGAGGCGCCCGCCGCGCCGATGCGAGTCTTATCGACGTAGGGCAGCGATTCGAGGTAGTCCGTTGCCTTCATCACGTCTTGGTAGCAGGCGCCGCCCCAGTCACCCGAAATCTCCTCCACGAATTTCTGGCCGTATCCGGTGGAGCCGTGGAAATTGGTCATTATCACCACGTAGCCGCGCGAGGCGAACATTTGGGCATTCCAGCGGTAGCTCCAGGCGTCGTCCCAGGCGCTTTGCGGTCCGCCATGAACCAGGACGATAGCGGGGTATTTCTTATTGGCGTCGAATGCCGGCGGCTTGACAAGCAGACTTTGAATTTCCGCCCCCAGCGCTCCCTGGGTGGCTACGGATTCGGCGGGGTTCAGGTCGAGTTCGGCGAGGAGTGCCGCATTCGCACTGGTCAGTGGCACGGGCGTTCCGCCGGATGCAGGGACGCGAAAGATCTCGGCAGGTTGCGTCAGGCTGCTGCGGGTCAGCACCAGTGAATTGCCGTCTGGGGCGACCTGTACATCATCGTTCATTCCACCCAGAACTTTCTCGACCTTGGGCTTGCTGACGGAAGTCTTGAAGACGGGCTGCTGAGCATGTTCGGGAGCCGTGAAATATATGTTGTTGCTGTCCGGGGCCCACGCGAAACTCGACACCCATTCATCAAAGCCTGTGGTTAGGTCCTTGATGCTTCCGGTTTGCCGGTCGTAAACGCGCAGGCGCAGCAGGTCGGATTCATAGCCATCGCGCGCCTGGGAGGTGTAGGCGATATAGCGCCCGTCAGGTGAGTACTGCGGTGAAGCATCGGACCCGGGATTATCTTTGGTGATGTTCCTTGCTTCACCACCTTGGGCGCTGACGAGGAAGAGATCGTTGTTGGTGGTCCAGGCGATGCGTGAGCCGCCCGAGCGGTTGGAGGTGAAGCAGACCTCCGTCCCATCCGGCGAAATGTCGTAACCATCGGGCGCGCCGAGGAACCAGGTGGGAGAGTCCACCGCGCCCGGCGTCAAGTCGCGCGGCGTCCCGCCCTGGGCAGAGACAACGAATAAGTGGGCGTACTTGCCCTCGCGCCAGGCATCCCAATGCCGGAACAAAAGCTCGTCAATGATCCGCGCTTTCATTTTGCTCTTTTCAGCTTCTTCCAGGCGCTTCTTGTTGCACGCATCGTCCGTGCAGTCGGGATAGACCTGGGACGTGAACAGCACCGCATCGCCCTTTCTTGCCCAGGTCACGCCGTCCGCTTCGGTCGAGATGCTTGTGAGCTGGCTCGCCTCACCGCCATGGACGGGAATGATCCACACCTGCGCCTTGCCGCCGCGTGCCGATATGAACGCGATGGATTCGCCGTCCGGCGACCAACGCGGCCGCGAATCGGACCCGGTGCCGGTGGTCAGTTGCTTCGGCTCACCGCCTTCGGCGCGAACGAGCCAGATATGTTTGACGACTTTATTGGCCTCGAAATCGACCGCACCCTGCACGTAGGCGATCCAGCGCCCGTCAGGAGAAACTTGTGGATCGGAAATTCTTTGCACCTTCATCAAATCGTCGAAAGTCATTGGCCGTTTAGCTTCTGCCACATTGCCCCCTAATACCAGAAACAGAGTTACACCCATCATCAGGAATGTTTTCATTTAAGTGCCCCCAAATGAACATTTCGATTTCGTTTTCTTGGTTTGCATCAGCGCTTAATCCTTGCTGAGCCCCCCTTCATCACGTGCTTCACTTCATCCCACGTCACCATGCTGGTGTCGCCGCGCGTGCTTTGCAACAGGGCTCCATGGGCGGCGCCCAGATTGACGGCGTCCTGCGGTGGCATGCCCGCCAGGAAGCCGTAAATGACGCCGCTGCAAAAGCCGTCGCCGCCACCCACCCGGTCCTCGATCTCCAGTCCTTCATAGCGCGTGGACTGATAAAAGCTTCCATCGTAGTAAAGAATCGCCGACCAATTGTTGACCAGCCCGCTGACCACCTCGCGCAATGTTGTCCCGACGGCGTGAATGTGCGGATGCTTCTCGACCACGCGTGAGACCATGCTTTTATAGCCTTCCACGGGAAGCTTTTTGAGCGATTCGTCCACGCCTTCAACCCGGAACCCCAGTACCTTTTGGAAGTCTTCCTCGTTTCCGATCAAGACGTCGATGAAGGGGACCAACTCGCTGGTGACTGCAATCGCTTTCTTACTGGACCAGAGTTTGCTGCGAAAGTTCAAGTCGTAGCTGACAACCGTGCCGGCTTCGTGGGCAGCCCGCATCGCTTCCTTTACGACCGCTGCGGAAGAATCGCTGAGGGCGGTGCAGATCCCGCCGGTATGAAACCACCGAACACCGCGTCCGTTGAAGATTTGCTCCCAATCGATATCGCCGGGCTTGATGTGAGCCGCAGCGGAGTGGCCGCGATCGTACAAGGTTACGCTGCCCCGAACCCCGATGCCCACTTCCGTAAAGTTCAACCCGATGCGGTCCCCCTTGCCGACGCCGTCATAGGGCGCCCAGACCACGTGGCTGAGGTCCATGCCGGAAGTCCGCGCGTGGTTGCGAATGAACCAACCCAAGGGATTATCGACCAGGCGCGAGACCCACGCAGTTCGCAAGCCTAACCGGCTCAGGGCGTAGCTGACGTTGTACTCTCCACCGCCCGCCCAGGCCTCGAAAACGGGTGTGAGTTCAATTCGCTGGTGCCCTGGCGGGCTAAGGCGAATCATACATTCGCCAAAGCTCAGCACGTCCAGTTGGCAATCCGTTGTGGAACGAAGTTGCAAGGGCATGGGCAAACCTCCGGAAAATGGATGGACATACGATGGCTCACTGCGGCAAGGTAGTCCGCATAATGACGAAACATCTTAACGCAAAAGCCAGAGGACGGGTAGGGTCGGACTAGTGAGAATAGTTCAGGAGTTGAAACCAATGTCGACGGTCAGGGAACTCTCCATCGAGGAACTTAAGGCTCTTATTGGAGAAGTTGTAGAGGAGAAGCTGCGTGAAATGTTAGGAGATCCTGGCGAAGGCTTGGCCCTACGTCCCGACATTCAAGAACGGCTGGTCAAGAGCTTGAACCAACCAAAAGAATCTCGCCAAACCGTCTCTGCCGCCGGGGTTGCCCGCCGTCTGGGGCTGGACTGGTAAATGTACCAGGTCGAATTCCTCCCGTAAGCCATTAATGACCTGGAGCGTCTCGACCGACCCATTGCACAACGAGTTGTCAACAAGCTCCGTTGGTTGGCGGAGAACTTTGACTCAATTAGGCGGGAGGCGCTGGCGGGACCTCTGACAGGGCTGAGGAAACTGCGAGTGTGCGATTATCGGGTAATCTACGAGCCTGATCGAGAGAACAGACTAATCACAGTCCACCTGATCGGCCATCGCAGTGAAATCTATCATCAGCCTTGAGACCGCGACCTGTCAGGCGTCAGAGGACAGAACGTAAGAGGAAGGGAGAAGTAAGAACGTCATTCAAGATTCAAGATTCAAAATTCAAAATTGTCCCAGCCCCGTTTTTTCAACGGACCACTGACAACGGACCACTGACAACGGACTACTGACCACTGACCACTGACCACTGGCCACTGGCCACTGACACCTTCACTTGTCCCACTCCGTGTGGAACTTCCCTTCCTTGTCGATGCGACGGTAGGTATGTGCGCCGAAGTAGTCGCGTTGAGCCTGAAGGAGGTTGGCAGGCAGGCGCTTCGAGCGGTAGCCGTCGACATAAGCCAGCGTATTGCTCAATGCCGGAATCGGCGTGCCCAAGTCGGTTGCCGTCCGCACAACCCTGCGCAGACTGCCGCCTGTTTTGTTCAGCAATTTGCGGAAATACGGAGCCAGCATCAAGTTTTTCAAGTCAGGCTGGGACTGGAAAGCGGCGCGGATGGGATCGAGCAGCTTGGCGCGAATGATGCATCCGCCCTTCCAGATGCGCGCGATTTCATCGAACTTCAAGCTGTACTTGTACTCTTGCGAAGCGATCCGCAGTTGCTCAAAACCTTGCGTGTAGCAGCCGATGACCGCGATCTTATAGGCCGCGCGCACGCGGGTGATGAGCTGCTTCTTATCGCCGGAGAACTTTTTGCTCGGGCCGCGCAGAATCTCGGATGCCGCAATGCGCTCCTCTTTAGCTCCCGAGATGATTCGCGCGATCACGGCAGCCGTCAGAGTTGGGACGGGTGCGCCCAAATCCAGGGCATCCTGCGCGGTCCATTTGCCGGTACCCTTCTGCCCGGCGGTATCCAGAACGAGGTCCACGAGCGGTTGGTTGGTTTCGGGGTCGATCTTTCCGAGGACGACGATACTGATCTCCAGAAGGAAGGAGCCCAGGTCGCCACTGTTCCACTCCGCGAAGATGTCGCGAATCTCCGGCCCGGAAAGCCCGAGAACATTCTTGAAGACGTCATAAGCTTCGCAGATGGTCTGCATGATGCCATACTCAATGCCGTTGTGGACCATCTTCACGTAGTGGCCCGCGCCGCCGGGCCCTAGATAGGTGCAGCAAGCGCCGTCGCTGGTCTGGGCGGCCATCCTTGTCAGAAGAGGTTCAAGGTGGCGATAAGACTCTTCGAACCCACCCGGCATCAGGGACGGGCCGTGCAAGGCGCCTTCTTCCCCGCCACTAACGCCCATGCCAAAGAAGCGCAGACCGGAGGCTTCCAGTTCCCGCGCGCGCCGCTCCGTGTCCTTGAAGTAAGAGTTGCCGCCGTCGATCAGGATGTCCTCAGGGGTCAAGTAAGGCTTCAGAGTCTCAATGACGGAATCAACCGGCTTGCCGGCCGGAACCATCATCCAGATGCGGCGAGGCGTTTCCAGTACCGCCACGAATTCCTGCCATGACCGAGTGGTCTGAATCTTGCCCCCGGTTTCCTCCCTGACCTTGTGCGATTTCTCCATGTCCAGGTCGAAACCCGCCACCGAAAAGCCTTTGCTGTGGGCATTGAGACCCAGGTTTTTTCCCATCACGCCAAGCCCGATAATTCCAAGATGTCGTTTGTCCACGGTCGCCTCCTGAAATGCAAACTGTAAGAATCAAGGATATCAAAACCTGTGCCTTGGAGCGCGGCATGGTTAAGACAAGTCAAAAGTCGAAGGTCGAATGTCAAAATCTCGTTCAGGGTGTCCAGCCCTATCGCAAAGTTATATAATGGACGTTCACCCTGAGTCCAACCGAATGATCCTGGCATCTAAACATATTGCAGGGCAGCGAACAGGCCTTGAGGTTTAGATTGTTCTTGGGCGGGGTTGGACTCAGCTTTATTCATTAATCAGGAGGACTAATCCCTTGGAGGGTAATGCCGCGGTGAGCCCAGAAAGCAAGTCATTCGACCAAACGCAACTCGATCAACTGTGTATTAACACCATTCGGTTTCTTGCCGTAGATGGAGTCCAGAAGGCAAACTCCGGCCATCCCGGAATGCCGATGGGCGCCGCGCCCATGGCCTACGTACTCTGGACGCGTTTCATGCGCTACGATCCCCTCAAACCTGGTTGGCCCAATCGGGACCGGTTCGTCCTTTCCGCCGGGCACGGCTCGATGCTTTTGTACAGCCTTCTTCACTTGACCGGATATGACGTCCCGCTCTCCGAGCTTCAGCAGTTCCGCCAATGGGGAAGCAAGACACCTGGCCATCCCGAATACAGACTGGCTGACGGCATTGAGACCACTACCGGGCCTTTGGGCCAGGGATTCGGGACCGGTGTAGGCATGGCCGTTGCAGAAAAGTACCTCGCGGCGCATTTTAACCGCCCTGGGCACGAAATCTTAAATTACAAGATTTATGGCATCGTCAGCGATGGCGATTTGATGGAAGGGGTTGCGTCGGAGGCGGCTTCGCTGGCCGGCCACCTGGGGCTCAACAACATCATCTACTTCTATGATGACAACCACATCTCGATTGAAGGCTCGACGCACCTGGCGTTCACTGAGGATCGTGCCACGCGTTTCGAGGCCTACGGCTGGTTCGTGCAGAAGTTAGCGGACGGCAACGATATGGAGGCGATTGATGGCGCGATTCGTGCGGCGCAGGCAGAAAAGGAGCGGCCCTCCATCATCATGATCCGAACGCACATCGGCTATGGCAGCCCCAACAAGCAGGACACGGCGGAGGCGCATGGCAGTCCGTTGGGTGAAGAAGAGGTGAAGTTGACCAAGCAGAATTTGGGCTGGCCGCTGGAGCCGAAGTTCTACATCCCCGAGGAAGCGCTTGCCCACTTCCGCAAAGCCATCGAGCGTGGTGAGAAGGCTGAAGCTGAATGGCAAACGCGACTTGCCGAGTACCGAAAGGCTCATCCCGCTCTCGCGGCGGAATGGGATCGCTTCGTCAAGGGTGAGGTCCCCGAGGGTTGGACCGCCAAGCTTCCCACATTCAGTTCTGCTGAAAAACCCATGGCTACCCGCCAAGCTTCTGGGAAAGTCCTGAATGCCATCTCGCCTATCCTGCCCACGCTCTTGGGCGGGTCGGCGGATCTTGCTCCCTCGACGAATACGCTGATCAAGGGTGAAGGAGACTTTAGCAGGGGTAACTATGGCGCGCGCAATTTCCACTTTGGGGTGCGCGAACATGGCATGGGCGCAATCATCAATGGCATGGCGCTCAGCGGGCTTATTCCTTATGGCGCAACGTTCTTCATCTTCTCAGATTATCTGCGGCCCACTTTGCGTCTGGCGGCGCTGATGGAAGTTCATTCCATCTTCGTCTTCACCCACGATAGCATCTTCCTCGGCGAAGACGGGCCCACTCACCAGCCGATTGAACAACTGCCGGCGTTACGTGCCATCCCTAACCTGAGCGTGATTCGGCCTGCCGACGCGAACGAGACGGTGGTGGCATGGCGGGTGGCGATTGAGCGACGCGGTGGACCGGTGGCGCTGTGCCTGACCCGTCAAGCCCTGCCCATCATCGATCGCAGCAAATATGGTGCCGCGGAAAGCCTGGCAAAAGGAGCATATGTGTTGGCGGACGCCAATGGGAAGACTCCGGAGATCATCCTGATTGCTTCAGGCTCCGAGGTGGCCCCGGCTCTTGAGGCTCACGAAAAGCTGACGGGAGAGGGAGTTGCAGCGCGGCTGGTGAGCATGCCCTCGTGGGACCTTTTCGAGAAACAGCCGCAATCGTATCGCGACGAGGTTCTGCTGCCCGACGTGACGGCGCGGCTGGCCATTGAGGCTGCCTCGCCGTTCGGTTGGGAGCGCTATGTCGGAACAAAGGGCGATGTAATCGGCATGAAGCGGTTTGGGGCGTCTGCTCCAGCTAAGGTGCTGGCGGAGAAATTCGGATTTACGGCGGCAAATATTGTGCGGCGCGCCCATGAGTTGCTGGGCCGCAGAGTGGTGACGAGTGACGAGTGACGAGTGACAAGTGACGAGCAGAAAGCAAGGAGACGGAAGGCAGAAGAATGGGGGCAAGGTGCTGGCTGCTGGGGCGATTCAGAATTCACCATTCATAATTAGGAATTAACTTGGCCCCCAGTCCCTTTTTCGAGGTGGTCTCCCCCCAACGAGGCAGAGAGGAAATTCTATGGCTGAGAATCCATTGAGGCAGCTTAACCGAGCTGGCCAGAGCGTTTGGTTCGATTACATCCGCCGGTGGGAAATGGTTTCCGGCCATTTGAAGCGTTTGATCGCTGAGGACGGGCTCTCCGGGATCACGTCCAATCCGAGCATTTTTGAAAAGGCCATCGCCGGCAGCAAGGATTATGACGAGGTCATACAGGAGCTAGCGTCTGATGGCAGGGAAGCGGCGCAGATTTTCGAGACTCTGGCGGTGGAAGATATCCAGATGGCCGCCGACTTGTTCCTGCCCACTTACCATGCGACGGATGCCAGGGATGGCTACGTGAGCATCGAGGTTTCCCCCACTCTGGCGCATGACACCGCCGGCACGATCGGGGAAGCGCGCCGGTTGTATGGCGCGGTGAACCGTCCCAATGTGCTGGTGAAAGTGCCTGGAACGGTGGAGGGGCTACCCGCCATTCAGCAACTGTTGGGCGAGGGGATCAACATCAACATCACGCTGCTCTTTGCCATCGCGAGGTACGAGCAGGTGGCGGACGCGTATATTGCAGCGCTCGAGAAGTTGGCTCGTGAAGGCAAGCCGCTGAAGTGTGTGGCCTCCGTGGCGAGCTTCTTCGTGAGCCGCATTGATACGCTTGTTGACCAGCAACTGGATGCCCGGCTGCGCGAGGCCAAGACGGACGCGGAGCGCGAGAGGATATCGGCGCTCTTCGGCAAGGCAGCCATTGCGAATGCCAAGCTTGCTTATCAGCGGTTCAAGGAGATTCTTGCCGGGCCGCGCTTTCAGGGGCTGGCGCAGAAGGGGGCGCGAGTGCAGCGGATGCTTTGGGCCTCGACGAGCACCAAGAATCCAAAGTATCGCGACATTCTCTATGCTGAGGAATTGATTGGTCCCGACACCATCGATACGATGCCTGCTTCCACCCTGGATGCCTTCCGCGATCACGGCAAGGTGCGTGCCACGATCGAGGAGGGCCTAGTGGAGTCCCGCCAGGTCATGGCCCAACTCGCGGAGGTGGGCATCGATTTTGCTGCCGTTACCCGAAAGCTCGAGGAGCAAGGGGTCGAGGCTTTTGCAAAAGACTATCAAAAGCTCCTCAACAGCATTGCCGAGAAGCGCGCGCAAGTCCTGGAAGTAGGGGCGGTTCGCGAACCGCCCCTACAACCCAAAGCGGGCAGCCTTCGCTCCGCCGCGGACGCCACCCTTGACAGGCTCGAGGAGCAGAAGTTTCCGCAACAGCTCTGGGACCGCGACCCATCGTTGTGGAAGAATGATCCCGCGCATCAGACGGTGATCCGCAACGCGCTCGGTTGGTTGCGGGTTTCTCATGCCATGCTGGGGCATCTCGAGGGACTCTTGAGTTTTGTTCAGGAAGTCAGATCTGCTGGTTTTACTCAGGCCGTCGTACTGGGCATGGGAGGCAGCAGCCTTTGCCCGGACGTCTGCCGCGCCACGTTTGGGACGGCGCGGGGGTTTCTCCAGCTCCACGTGCTCGATTCCACAGTTCCCGGCAGCGTCGCGCAGATCGAGAAATCCGTCGATCTTGCGCATACACTCTTCCTCGTCTCCAGCAAATCCGGGGGGACGGTCGAGCCGAACAGCTTCTTCAAGTATTTCTACGAGCGCGTTCGAGCCTTGAAGGGCGAGCGGGCGGGCGAAAACTTCGTTGCCATTACCGATCCGGGGACTTCTCTCGAAAAGCTGGCGAGCGAGAAGAAGTTCCGGCGCGTTTTTCCTGGTGTTCCTGATATAGGTGGGCGTTATTCAGCTCTATCGAATTTCGGCATAGTACCGGCGGCTCTGGCCGGTGTGGATGTGCAGACCCTGCTCGAGCGCGCGGAACGCATGGTTCACGCCTGCGGGGCGTGCGTGCCGGCACGGGAGAATCCAGGCATGGTCCTGGGCGCGACGCTCGCGGAGGCGGCGCGGCGCGGGCGCGACAAGATTACGTTCCTGATTTCCCGTGAGATCGAGACTTTCGCGGACTGGGTGGAGCAGCTCATCGCTGAAAGCACCGGTAAAGAGGACAAAGGTTTGTTGCCGGTGGTGGGAGAAGCCCTAGGCGAGCCAGGGGTTTATGGCAAAGACCGGGTCTTCGTTCACCTCAAGTTGGAATCCGAAGCGGAGGGCGGCGTCGAGCAGGCGCTCAATGCCCTCGAGGCGGCGGGCCATCCCGTCATCAGAATCAGCCTGCATGACAAGCTGGATTTGGGCCAGGAGTTCTTCCGCTGGGAGGTGGCGACAGCGACCGCCGGCGCGCTGCTGAACATTGACCCATTTGATCAGCCCAACGTCCAGGAGAGTAAGGACAACACAAACCGTCTGCTCCAACAATTCCGGTCACAAGGGAAGTTCATCGAGGAGGCGCCTGCGCTCGAAGCCGATGGGATCCAGCTTTACTGTAACCCGCAGATACGTGCTAGCCTGGAAGGAGCGCAGGCCGCGCAGGGCCGAGAATCGGATTCACCGGAGGGTTTCTTGGCGGCCTTCCTCAAACACCACCGCGAAGGAGATTACGTGGCGTTGTTGGCCTATCTTGAGCCGACGGCTGAGAGCGGCGCTCCTCTCGATTCCATTCGCACCCGTTTGCGCGACGCAACTCATCTGGCGACGACCCTCGGATATGGTCCCAGATACCTTCACTCCACGGGTCAACTCCACAAGGGCGGCGCGAACAGCGGCTTGTTCATTCAGATTACCGCCGACGATGCCCAGGATTTGCCGATTCCCGGGGAGCCCTACAGTTTCTCCATCTTGAAGCAGGCTCAAGCCCTCGGCGACCTGCGTTCACTTGAGAGCAAGCAACTGCGCGTCATTCGGCTGCATCTTGGGAAGGACGTGCCGGCCCAATGGGTGCGACTGGAAAAACTGGTGGAGAGCGCGGTCAAGCTGATTGACAGGGCGAAAATCCAGTAAGCAGTCGGCAGAAGAATGGGGCTGGGGACTGGGGAAAACGGAGGGCAGCGAGTGTAGCGCAGGTCCAGCTCTCTGGACCTGCGGCTCTTCAAAGGCAAAAGGCAGGAGGTTGTAGGTGAGGGCAATCCAAAATCTAAAATCCAAAATTGCCCACCCCTTCCCCACCTACCACCTACGACCTACCGCCCGGAGAATTTTCGCATGGCTGACACCACCAAGTTGAGCAATCCTCTGCGGGAGGGGATTCGGATTCACCGGACTCCCGAACCGTGCGCCATGGTGATCTTTGGGGCTTCCGGCGACCTGACGGAAAGAAAGCTTATCCCCGCGCTGTTCTACCTATCGCGCGAGCGCATGTTGCCTGCTGGGTTTTCCGTCATTGGGTGTGCTCGGACGCCCGCCACGGACAAGAGCTTTCGGGAGGAAATGGGCCAGGCGGTTAAGAAGTATTTGAAGCTCTCCGCCGAGAGCGAGGCATTTGTGGAGAGCTTCGGCAAGGGCATCTATTACATCGCCGATGACTTCAGCGACCCAGCGGCTTACGACCAACTGAAGACCCTGTTGGATCGGCTTGACCGGGAACGGGGCACGTCCGGCAACCGCCTCTTCTACCTTGCCACGCCGCCCAGTTTTTTCCCCGTTATCGTGAAGCACCTTGGGGCGGTGGGGCTGGCCAATCCGAAGTTTCCCCAAGAATCCTGGACGCGAATCATCATCGAGAAGCCTTTCGGGCGGGACCTATCCAGCGCCAGGGAATTGAACCAAGTGGTGACGGAGGTTTTCAAGGAAGAGCAGGTATACCGCATCGACCACTATCTGGGGAAGGAAACTGTCCAGAATCTGTTAGTGTTTCGCTATGCCAACGGGATTTTCGAGCCGTTCTGGAACCGGCGCTACATTGACCACGTCCAGCTTTCGGTGGCCGAAGACCTGGGAGTGGAGAACCGTGGTTCTTATTACGAAGAGGCAGGCCTGGTGCGCGATATGATCCAAAACCATGTCCTGCAACTCCTCAGCTTGGTGGCCATGGAACCTCCGTCTACCTTCGATGCCACCTCCGTGCGCGATGAGAAAGCTAAGCTGCTGCGCGCCATACGGCCTCTGGCGATTGACCGGATCGACGAGTTCGCTGTGCGGGGCCAATATGCGGAGGGCTGGGCAGGTGGAACGAAGGTCCCGGCTTACCGCGCGGAGCCGAAGGTTTCTCCCACCTCGAGCACGGAAACTTATGCCGCCCTCAAGTTCTACATTGACAACTGGCGTTGGGCAGATGTTCCCTTTTACCTGAGGTCCGGCAAGCGGCTGGCGAAGCGCGTTTCAGAGATTTCTATCCAGTTCCGCCGCGTGCCTCACCTGCTTTTCAGAGGCGCGGGAGCGGACGGCATCGAGCCCAACGTGCTCTCGGTTCGCCTTCAGCCGAACGAGGGGATTTCGCTGAAATTCTGCGCGAAACTTCCCGGCGCCACAATGCAAATCCGTCCCGTCCAGATGGAGTTTCGATACGGCGACTCATTCGGCGCGCCGCCACCAACCGCCTACGAGACCCTGCTGCTGGACTGCATGTTGGGTGACGCCACGCTGTTCAACCGCAGCGATGCGGTGGAGCTTTCCTGGGAATTGGTGGACCCAATCCTCGGCCATTGGCGAGAGCAAGGACCAAAGGGACTCGCTCCCTACCAGGCCGGGTCATGGGGACCAGCCGAAGCTGATGCCTTGATCGAGCGAGACGGCCGCAATTGGCACAGGCTGTGAAGAACAGTAGGCAGAAAGCGGAAAGCAGAAAGCAGAAGGTAGAAAGCAGAAGGCAGAAGGTAGCAGGCAGAGGGCAGCAGGCGGGGAGGTAGGGGGATTGAACTGGCTTTATAGCCTTTCGGTCCTGAGATAAGGTGGCAATGGTGAGCCACCAGTTTCTAATTTCTAATTTCTGATTTCTGATTTTTAGGAGTGTCGCTTGGCAGGAACAATCGAACCGATTGGGTTGGGCGAGCCTCGGGCGGCAGACGTAGCTGACCTGGAAGCCGAGCTCTCGGCTCTGTGGCGGGCGGCTGCTGAAGATCCCGCTGCCAAGAATGCGGTGACTCGTGCCTGCACGTTGACTCTGCTCATTTACGTGGAGAGCGATGAGGCGGCGGACGAGGTGAACAACCTGGTTGCCGAGGTGACGCGCCAGAACCCTTGCCGGGCGATTATCATGATGCTGGAACCGGAGGCCTCTCCCTCGGGGCTTGAGGCCTGGGTTTCCGCGCATTGCCACCTGCCGGAGGCGGGCGAAAAACAGGTGTGCAGCGAGCAGATTACCATTCGCGCTCGGGGTGAGGCGGGGCAGGGGTTGGCCAGCGTGGTTCTGCCTTTGACGGTCTCCGGATTGCCGATTTTCCTTTGGTGGCGGGCCGGCGATTTTTCGCCGCCTCCCTATTTCGACCCGATCCTCCGCCTTACGCAGCACGTCATCGTGGACACGGCGCGGTTTTCGCCCAGCGGGACGCATTTGCAGGACCTGGCCGCGTGGCTTCATAAGTTCGCGGGGAGGATTCAGTTGACTGACCTGAACTGGAGCCGCATCACTCCCTGGCGCGAGCTCATTGCCCAATGTTTTGATTCGTCCGATAGACGGCCCTACTTGGACCGCCTCTCGGAGGTAAGGATTGAATACGAGCAGGATTCCGCGCGCCTGGTGACGCAGCGCGCGCAGGCCCTGTTGCTGACGGGCTGGCTGGCCAGCCGTTTGGGATGGGAATTTCTGATGTCCGAAAGGCGGGAAGAGACCCAGCCTCGCACTTTCTATTTCAAGTCCGCGGGCGGTATGGTGAAAGTGGAGCGAAACCTGAAAAGAGTTGACAACGCCTGTGGTGTTTGTTTCACCATGGAGTTGAGATCTGAAGGGCCTTCTGCCGCCAGATTCTCGTTCTCGCGCGGGCCGGATGGGAAAGTGGTGAAGACGTCGACCGAAGTGCCAGGCTCGCTGCCCATTGGGCGCTCGGTGCGTTTGGAAGTTCTGGATGAAGTCGAGATTTTGAATGAAGAATTAAAGTTGGGAGTTCGGGACCGGGGTTACGAAGAGGCCCTGAGTCTAGTGGCGCGCATCATCGCCTCGTGATGGTAATCGCTCAGTCTCGGGTATTGTAGCGGCGGCCTTCGGGGTGGCGCTTGGCGGGCTAAGGAGTCGTCACGAAATAACCATTGCTTTGGTCGCCGAACAACCCCCTCACCCGTCCTGATCAGGTCGGGACGCCCTCTCCCCCAAGGGGGCGAGGGCGGTGAAAATCGGATCAACTCTCCCCTCTCCCCCTTGGGGGAGAGGGGCCGGGGGTGAGGGGGTTTCGATTCGGGAGCAGAACGGTTATTACCTGACGACGCATAAAGCCCGGCGCTACGTGCGTTGCCACCCGACACAGAGGGATAACTCGTCATGCCGGCCCGCCGTTGCATTTTGATGAAAAATTGAGGGAGAAGGGGTATCCCGTCCATGGCCAAACACGAAGTGAAGGTTTTTTCCAGCCTTGAGGAGATGAGTTGGGCGGCGGTGTGTGCTTTTGAAGACCTGTCGCGCCTCAAGGCCGTCGAGAACAAAACGTTCTCCGCCGCGCTTTCCGGCGGATTGACGCCTCGGATGCTCTATCAAATTCTCGGAAGCCCGGCCCTCGCCGGACGCATTCGATGGAAGAATATTCATCTGTTCCAGGTGGATGAACGCTGCGTTCCACCCGACCACCCTGACAGCAACTATCGGATGATCCGCGAAGCCCTGCTTGATAACGCCGATATTCCGGCCGAGAACTTTCATCGCATGCAGGCCGAGCAGGCGGACCTCGACCAGGCCGCGCGAGACTATGCCCATGAACTGGCCCGCGTCCTCCAACCCCAAGACGGCGACTGGCCGCGTTTGGATATGGTATTTCTTGGCATGGGCCCGGATGGGCACACCGCTTCGCTTTTCCCTGGAACTGCAGCCTTGGAGGAGCAGACCGTGTGGGTTCGGCCCAATCACGTTGAGAGACTGGGATTGCGCCGTCTGACCATGACTTTTCCGGCGCTGAATGCCGCAGCACAGGTGATTTTCATGGTGGCGGGCGCGGACAAAGCAGAAGCCCTGCGCAAGGTGCTGGAAGGACCTCCGGGGCAGTTCCCGGCCCAAAGAGTCCAACCGTTAAACGGGAGCTTGAGCTGGTTCCTGGACGAAGCGGCCGCGAGGAAGCTCAGTCCTGCCACAAGGGGTGAATAGTGACCAAGATAGTGCCTTCCATACTTTCTGCGGATTTCACGCGACTGGGCGAGCAGGTCCGGGCGATGGAGGCCGCAGGAGTAGACCGATTTCAGGTGGACGTGATGGACGGCCGCTTTGTGCCCAACATCACCTTCGGCGCGCTGGCCATTGAAAGACTGCGCCCCCTGACGCGCCTGACGATCGAGGCCCACCTGATGGTCGAGCCGCCGGAAGATTTTATCGAGCGGTTCGCCAAAGCCGGGGCGGATACCATCATCGTCCACCAGGAGGCGACGGCGCACCTGCACCGCGCCATCCAGCAAATCCACCACTTGGGGAAGAAAGCCGGCGTGGCCATCAACCCATCAACTCCGGCGAGCACGCTCTCTGAAATCCTGGGGAGCGTGCAACTGGTTTTGATCATGACGGTCAACCCGGGTTTCGGCGGCCAGGATTTCATCCCCGAAACGCTCAGCAAAATCCGTCAAGTCCGCAACGCCATCCAGGAACGTGGTCTTGATTGCGAGATCGAAGCGGATGGCGGCATCAACCACCAGACCGCGCGCTTGGTGGTGGAGGCTGGCGCCAACGTGTTGGTGTCCGGCACGGCGGTTTTTGATTCGAAGGAAGGCGTTTCCGCCGCCATCCAGGGTCTGCTCGAAAGCTGCGCACCCGCGTAGGGCAGAGCTTTCTTCGAACGTCACGGATTTCGGATGTGCCGGGTCGTTGTGAAGAGCTACAGGTATGTCATTCTGAGCCCCGACTTGTCGGGGCGAAGAATCTCCGCAGTTGCGAGGTTCCTCGGCCGCTGTTTCCTGGCGCCTGAAACCTGAAATCAGCAATCTACCCTTATATTCCACAATGGGTTCCTGCCCAAGGTGACCACGAAAGTTCAAGTGCCATTCACCGGTTGCTTTTCCTTACTCATTGGCCTATAACAACCCCTCTCAAAAGCACGTGAGAAGAATGCAACCTGAATCGGTGTGGGGAGGTAATCCTTCAGTCTAGGGTGGCAACGCACGTAGCGCCGGTCCCGCGTCTGCGGGACCGGCACCTGCCGACCTAAAGGTCGGCGCTACGCCACCCGAGACTGAAGGATTACGTGGGGAGGCGATGGTGGCCACGAAAAAGAAGAACGAGAAGCTGCAAAGGCGCGAATTCCTGAAGAAGGTCGGTGTGGGCGGAGCATTGGCCGGCAGCGTTCGAGGCATGGCAGGGGAAGAGCCACATCCTTCCGCACGCCGGACAGCGGCCGCAGAGAAGCCAGCTTCGGGGCCGCCCAGCGCGGGCAGCCGCATCACCTTTCCACGCAGCTTCAGTGGCCGTAATCTGAAGATGATCGCCTTCCCGCTGGGTGGAATCGGCACGGGTACGATCTCGCTCGGTGGCCGGGGGCAGTTGCGCGATTGGGAGATCTTCAACCGGCCGGACAAGGGAAATACGCCTGACTACTGTTTCCCTGCCATCTGGGTACAGGCGGAAGGAAAGAAGCCGGTGGCTCGGGTGCTGGAAGCGCGGATCGAGCCGCCCTACGAAGGGCCGAGCGGGCTGGGGTCGAACAACGTGCCAGGCCTGCCGCGCCTTGCTTCCGCGAAGTTCACCGGCGCCTACCCATTTGCCCGCCTCGAATTCGAGGACAAGAAGTTGCCTATCCTCGTCAACCTGGAAGCGTTCAATCCTCTTGTGCCTTTGGATGTTGAGGCGTCCGGTTTGCCCATCGCCGTGCTTCGTTACCACCTCAAGAATCCGGCCACGACACCTGTGAAGGTGGGTGTGGCGTTCAGCCTTCAGAACCCTGTGGGAAATGAAGGGAAACAGGCCAGCTTTCGCCAGGACGAAGGCGTCGCGGGCTTGTTCATGGATAACCCCTTCTTGCCCGCGACTAATCCGTTGAAAGGCTCGATGTTCCTGGGCGTGCTGGGCGCGCCGGAAGCAAGCGTTTCGTATCTTCGGGGGTGGAAACGGACGCAGTGGTGGGATGGGCCGTTGACCTTCTGGGACGACTTCACGGATGACGGCGCTCTGACCAGCGACTCGCCCGCTGTGAGCCCGGTGGGTTCGCTCGCCGTCACGCAATCGCTGCCTGCGGGCGGCGAGACCTCCGTGACCTTTCTCCTTGCCTGGCATTTCCCCAACCGCACGCCCGATCGTTGCGGATGGGAGGCCCCGGCGGCAGAGGACAAGACCACGGTGGTAGGCAACTATTATTGCCAGCGATTCACGGACGCCTGGGAAGTGGCTCGGCACGTGGCGCGCGAGCTTCCTTCGCTCGAGGAGCGCAGCCGCCGCTTCGCTACTGCGGTGGAATCTTCCACCTTGCCTCCGGCGGCGCTGGACGCGGCGCTCAGCAACCTCTTGACCTTGCGGACTAACACGGCTTTCCGCACCGCCGAGGGCGAATTCAACGGGTTCGAGGGCTGCAACAATCAATCGGGATGCTGCCACGGGACGTGTACCCACGTGTGGAACTACGAGCAAGCGACAGCCTTCGTCTTCCCTTCGCTGGCGCATTCCATCCGGGAATCGGAATTCCTGCGTAACACCCGCGAAGACGGCCTGATGGGTTTCCGCTCCTACCTGCCGGATGGAAAGAAGATCTGGGATAAGGCGGCAGCGGACGGCCAAATGGGTTGCCTGATGAAGCTCTACCGCGACTGGCAGCTTTCCGGTGACAAGGAATGGTTGCGGGGCCTGTGGCCAAATGCCAAACGCGCACTCGAATTCGCCTGGATCAAAGGCGGCTGGGACGCCAACCGCGACGGCGTGGCGGAGGGCGTTCAGCACAACACCTACGACGTCGAGTTCTACGGCCCGAATCCTCTCTGCGGTGTCTGGTACCTGGGGGCGTTGCGGGCCGGAGAAGAGATGGCGCGCGCCCTCGGCGACCAGGCTGCGGCGGCGGAATACCGGCGGCTCTTCGAGAACGGCAGCAAGTGGATCGACGCCAACCTGTTTAACGGCGAGTATTACATCCAGAAGGTCGAGGGCCGGCCGAAGGAAGAAGTGTTTGAGGGAGTGATGGTCGGTATGGGCGCAGCCAACCCCCAGAAACCTGACTACCAAATGGGCGAGGCGTGCCTGGTGGACCAATTGCTCGGCCAATACATGGCACATGTGGCGGGACTTGGGTATCTGCTTGATGAGGAACACGTTCACAAGGCTTTGAAATCCGTTTTCCATTACAACTATATCCCCGACTTGAGCGAGCACGAGGCTGTCCAGCGCACCTACGCACTGAATGGGGAGGGAGGTGTGCTGGTGGCGAGTTATCCCTCGGGTAAACGACCAGAAATCCCATTTCCCTATTTCGCCGAGGTTTGGACCGGTGAGGAATACCAGTTCGCCGCCCACTTGGTGTTTGAGGGGATGACCACGGAGGCGCAAGCCGTAGTGGAAAGCGCGCGCCTTCGCCACGATGGCGAGCGCCGCAATCCCTGGAACGAGCCGGAGTGCGGCCATCATTACGCGCGCGCCATGTCCGCGTGGGCGCTGATTGTTGCTCTGAGCGGCTTTCACTACTCCGGGGTTGACCGCAAGCTGACGCTCACGCCGCGGGTGCGCGCTCAGGACTTCCGCTGCTTCTGGTCGGTCCCCAGCGGATGGGGGAAATTCTCTCAAACCATGAGCGCGCCTAGCCATACCGTCGAGGTCGAGACGCTCGAAGGCTCAATGGCTGTGGCGAGCCTTGCGCTGGGAGGGAATGGCAAGGCGGCGCGCAAGAAAGTCTCCGCCCAGCTCGGCAAAGAACCCCTGGCCGCAACTTTGCGCGAAGAGGGGAAACTGCGCCTGGTCGCGTTTGACCGGGAAGTTCGCATCGTGCCCGGCCTATCGCTCGCCGTCAGCCTGCGGGCGTGAAGCTCCAGTTCGAGGTGCCAACGCCGATACGACTCGGAGCCGTAGATACTAACGACAAGAAGATTGAGCAGATTCGAGCGAGTGACCTTGACTATAGAGCGCGACGAAACCATGGAGGACTCAGATGTCTACTTCCCGAAGGGCTTTTCTGAAGAGCACGGTTGCGGGTGCGGGTTTGGCACTGGGAGATCTGCGGGCCTTGGCCATGGGAGCCGCTCCTGAGCCGCTGCCTGGCGCCCGGAGTTCACCGCGCCTAGGTGCGGATTCCGAGACGGCTGGGGAGTACACGCGAGGGGTGGGTGTTTACCCGGGAGACCCGCGTGAGGATTTTGGCCCGGTGCTGGTGGCAGATGCCTCGACCTACCGGAATCTGGCGCTGCGGCGGCCCGCGTATCACTCCAGTTGCTACGATTACAATCTGACGGCCCAACTGGTTACAGATGGGATCAAGGATTCGCATCTCCCCGACTGGGTTGCAACCTGGGTAGGCCTTCGCGGCGAGCTGCCTAAGCACGAGCGGGAGTTCTTCCTAGACCACAACCCGATGACCGTCGTCGACTTGCGGGGTCCGCGCCCGTGGGTGCAGGTTCAATTGGGAGGCGGGGCGAGGGTTCCGGAGATCGACCTTGTTGACGTCCTCCTCATCGCGCCCCGCAACTTGAAACCGGAGGACCTTGGTGTTGCCGTCTTGGTCTCCGACGACGGACGGGAGTGGAAGGAATTAGGTAAGGTAACTAATCCGAAGCCCGTACCCGTTACTGGCTCCCCGAGAGGCTTTCCGCAACCTGGGCAACGGTTCCAGCCTTCCATTCCTCTTCGCTCAGCTTCTCAAAGCCGCTTCTATCGAATCGAACTCGAAGCTGCCAACGCCCCGCCGTTCGCGTTCTTCATGGAATGGCAAGTCTGTGAGGTAGGGTTCTTCCATAAGAGCCAGAGAGTGGAAATTGGCGGGCCTTATCGTTTCACCAGTGCGTGGATGAGCGCGGGTTTGGGTGAGCAGTGGGTTTATGTCGACTTGGGCGCTCGCTGTGAATTCGACCGTGTGGTGTTGTATTGGATCGCGCGCGCTGCGGAGGGTTCCCTCCAGGTTTCCGACGATGCGCAGAATTGGCGCGACATTCAACCCCTGCCTGAGGGGAGAGGGGACACTGACGACCTCAGGCTGGCGCAGCCCGTCCAGGGAAGGTACGTGCGCGTACTGATGCGGCGGCCCACCTTGCCGCATGGGTACATTCTGAGCGAAATGGAGGTTTATGGGCGGGGCGGATTTGTCGCGCAACCGAAGCCCGCGCCCGCAGCTCGACCTGACGGGCGATTGGACCTCGCGGGAGGCGCTTGGCGCCTGCAACGGGATTCCCTTGTGAACGCGGACGGAGCAACACTCTCCAAAGTGGGATTCCAGGACCAGGATTGGGTCATTGCCACCGTGCCGGGCACAGTGCTCTCCTCTTATCTGAATATCGGTGCAATTCCTGATCCGAATTACGGCGAGAATCAGTTGCTTATTTCCGATTCATTTTTCTACGCAGATTTCTGGTACCGGAACGAGTTCACGACGCCGGCATTGACCGAGGGTCAGCGCGCTTGGCTGAACTTCGACGGGGTTAACTGGAAGGCGGACGTCTTCCTGAATGGCGAAAGACTCGGGCGAGTAGAAGGTGGCTTCATGCGCGGCCGGTTCGACGTCACCGGACGCCTGCTCGCTGGCCGCAAAAACGCGCTGGCCGTCCGCATCGAGAAGGATGACACCCCCGGAAGCATGAAGCAGAAGACCTTCGAGAGTCCGGGCAAGAATGGGGGCGCGCTCGGAATCGATAATCCCACCTACCACGCCTCCATTGGTTGGGACTGGATTCCCACCATTCGCGGCCGCGACACGGGCATCTGGGGCGATGTCTACCTTACCCTCAGCGGGGCCGTTACCATCGAGAATCCGTTCGTTTCGACCACCCTGCCGCTGCCCGACACTTCGCGTGCCGACGTGAGTATCGAGGTCGAGTTAGTGAACCACACCTCCAAGCCTGTCACCGGAACTCTGCGCGGACGCTTGGCGGAGTTGCAGTTCGAGCAGCGCGTTTCCGTCGATGGCTCCGCAACGCAGAAAGTGAAGTTTGACCCCTCGAACACTCCGGCCCTGCGGCTGCAGAATCCCAAGCTCTGGTGGCCTGCGGGATACGGCGAGCCGCACTTGTACGCTCTGGAGCTGAGCTTCGAGGCGCCGAAGCGGATGGTATCAGACACCAAGGCGTTCCAGATAGGCGTTCGGCAAATGTCCTACAGCGAAGAGGGCGGCGCCTTGCGGATTTGGATCAATGGCAGGCAGTTTGTGGCGCGCGGTGGGAATTGGGGCTTCAGCGAGTCCATGCTGCGTTATCGCGCGCGCGAATACGATGCGGCGGTACGTTATCACCGCGAAATGAACTTCACGATGATTCGCAACTGGGTAGGGCAGGTCGGTGACGAGGAGTTCTTTGCGGCCTGTGATCGGCACGGCATCATGGTCTGGCAAGAGTTCTGGTTGGCCAACCCGGCGGATGGGCCGGACCCGGAGGATGACGACCTGTTCATGCGCAATGTAAATGACTCGGTCCTGCGGTTTCGAAACCATCCCTCGATTGGCCTTTACTGCGGCCGTAATGAAGGCAACCCACCTCCGCCTCTTGACGGGGGCATCAGGAAAGTGCTGGCGGAAAAACACCCCGGCATTCATTACATCTCCAACTCCGCCTTTGGGGTTGTCAGCGGCGGCGGGCCTTACAGGGCAATGCCCCGCAACTTCTACTTTACCCTGGGCGCCGACCCGAAGCTGCATAGCGAAATGGGCATGCCGAATATACCCCCCATGGAAAGCGTGCGCGCGATGATGCCCGAATCGGCCCTGTGGCCGCAGGGGCTCGTCTGGGGCCTGCACGATTTCTGCCTGGGTGGCGCGCAAGGCGGTGAGAGCTTCCGGACCATGATCGACTACGACTACGGCGGCGCCGGCAATGTGGACGAATGGGTTTCACTCGCTCAATTCATCAATTACGAAGGTTATCGCGCCATGTTCGAGGCGCAGAGTAAGTACCGCATGGGGCTCCTCCTCTGGATGAGCCATCCTTGCTGGCCCTCGTTCGTCTGGCAGACCTACGATTACTATTTTGAACCCACGGCGGCGTACTTTGGGTGCAAGAAAGGCTGTGAACCGCTCCACATTCAGTGGAACCCAGCCACCGAGAGCATCGAAGTGGTTAACTACAGTGCCGGGAACATGCGAGGCTTGACCGCCACGGTGGAAGTCCTGAACATGGACGGGACGAAGCAATGGGAGAAGTCCGCAACCCTGGATAGCGCGGAAGACAGCGTCACCCCGTGCATCAAGATGGAGTATCCGCCCGAGCTGACGTCATTGCACTTCCTGCGGCTCGCCTTGACGCGCGGGGCTGAGACGGTCTCCACGAACTTTTATCTGCGCGGCCGGGAGGAAGGTAATTATCGGGCGATTCGCCAGTTGCCCAGGGTCAACCTGGAAGCGGCAACGCGCGTCGACCGCCAGGGAAATCGCTGGCAGTTAACGACCGAGCTGCATAACCCGTCGAATCAGCCGGCGCTGATGATCCGCCTGAAAGCTGTGAGGGAGAAGAGTGGAGACCGGATCCTGCCGGCAATTTACAGTGACAACTACATCTCATTAATGCCCGGCGAGCGGCGAACCATTCAGACGGAGTTGGAGCACGCCGACACGCGTGGCGAGACGCCGCGAGTCGTAGTGGAGGGGTTCAACGTTGGACACGTGACCCAGATGTAGCAGCAGCGCCGCCGCAAAGGGGATACGACCGGCGGGCTTCATCCCGAATTGGGAGGTTAGCGTGGGTGCGATGTGCATCTTGTAGGGGCACAGCGTCCGCCGCGGCGGATGCCCCTACGCCCGGCCCGGCACCATTTTGTTCCTCCGGTATCTGCGTCAAACGGGCCTCTAATCCAGTGATTCGACTCCACCGGCGGCTGCCAACTTTCGAATTCGGGTTCAATATCCTCACCGCGCGCAGGGCGGTGATGTCGCGCCTGCCGTCCCTCTCCGCTTTTGATGAAGGATATTCATTTGCGCTTGGCTGTGGTATGGTGGGCCTACTATGAACAGACCAAACTCCTTTTCACGTCGTTCGTTCCTGGGCCTAATGGCTGCGGCGCCGCTTGCGGCTGCGATGCCGGACTCGAAGGAGATTCCTGTAGGACTTGAACTCTACTCGGTGCGCAAGGACTTGCAGAAAGATCTGATGGAGACTGTCCGGGGCGTGGCGAAGATGGGTTACCAGTGTGTCGAATTCTTCGCTCCTTACTACGCCTGGACGCCCGACTATGCAAAGCAGGTTCGCACCGAGCTGGACGGTCTCGGCATCCGTTGCTACTCAACCCACAATGGATTGCAATCGTTCACTCCAGACGGAATCGCCAAGGCGATTGAGTTGAATAAAATCCTGGGGGCCCGGTACATCGTGCTGGCTCACCCCGGCAAGGTCAGCGGCCTGGATGACTGGAAGCGCGTGGCGGGAACACTCAACACAGCAAACGACACTTTGAAAGGGCAGGGCTTGCTCGCGGGCTATCACAACCACGAGCTGGAGTGGAAGCCGGTCGGCGGCCAAAAGCCGATGGAACTGCTGGCCGCGACCCTCGACAAGAGCATCATCCTGCAACTGGACGTCGGGACATGCTTGGAAACAGGCAATGACCCCGTGGCCTGGATCAATCAGAATCCTGGACGAATCCGCTCGATGCACGTCAAGGATTGGTCTCCAGAAAAAGGCTATCGGGTCCTGACAGGCGAGGGGACGGCGCCCTGGAAGAACATTTTCGCCGCCGCCGAAAGCACGGGGGGAATCGAGTACTACCTGATCGAACAGGAAGGCAGCGATTACTCCGAGATGGAAGCCGTTCAGCGCTGTCTCGCGGCGTTTCGCAAGCTGCACGGCTGAGCCGGCCCCATCGACCGATCCCACCTAATTGGCGAGGGCATCGGAACTGTAGTTGGACATTCGGCTCTAATGCGCCTGTCTTCGATCAAGCGGGCCGCAAACAATGCGAAAAAGCCTTGTTCTTTCTCCATCGCGATTTCTTTTTTCTGCCCATGGGCGACTGCGCACTGCCGACTTCTTTTGGACTCCTGGCTTCTGATTCCTGAATCCTGGATCCTGAATCCTGATTCCTGCTCTCATGCCGGACGAAGTCTTGATCATCGGCGGCGGTTTTTCGGGTCTGGCGGCGGGTGTCGCACTGGCGGAAGAGGGGCGCGGTGTGCGCTTGCTCGAACAGAAACCTCACTTGGGCGGGCGGGCGCGTTCCTTTCTTGATCCCGCAACGGGCTCCGTGGTGGATAACGGCCAGCACATCATCATGGGCTGCTACCATTCGACCATTCACTTCCTTGCGACTATCGGAACTCTGGACCGCATTCGGTTTCAACAGCATTTGACCCTCCGGTTCCTTGACCGAAATGGGCGGCTGACAGCGCTTCAATGTCCCGGCCTGCCTTCGCCCTGGCATGTACTGCTCGGCGTGCTACGCTCCGGAAGTTTCTCTTTCAAGCACAAACTGGAAGTCTTGCGTCTCGGACGATCGCTCCAGTGGGCGAGGGCGATGGACCGTGGCTTGGAAAAGCTGAGCGTGCGCGAATGGCTCACCAGGCTTGGCCAATCCGAGAGCTTGCAGCGCAATTTCTGGGACCTGCTCTGTATTGCGGCACTCAATGAAGACCCCGGCAAGGCCAACGCGGGGCTGTTTGAGCGGGTGTTGCAGTTGGCGCTTTTCTCCTCGCCGGCGGATTCACGGATCGGGATTGCCCGCGTTGGTTTGAGTGAGGTGTATGTGGATGCTGCCACAGCCTACATTCGGGCGAGGGGCGGGCGAGTTGAGTGCAGCCGCAGCGTGGCCAGTCTACTGGTTTCCGAAGGGCAGTGCCGGGGCGTGCGCCTTTCCAGTGGCGAGGAAATTGAGGCGGAGAGCGTGTTGAGCGCCGTGCCCTCGTTTCAGCTTGCGAGCTTGTTGCCCGGCGAACTGCTCCGCTTCGAGCCTTTCTTCGCCCCAGTCGTTTCCCTTCGGCCTGCGCCGATCATTTCCATCAACCTCTGGTTTGACCGCCCGATCACCGAGCTTGATTTTGTTGGATTGCGCGGCACTACGATTCAGTGGCTCTTCAACAAAGGCAAGATTCTTGGCTCGGGTGAGAATTATGTTTCGCTCGTTTTGAGCGGCGCACACCGGCATATCGGACGCGGCAAAGAAGAATTGTTGGCCATGGCTTTGCGTGAGCTAGGCGACCTTTTCCCGGAAGCGCAGAAGGTCAAATTGCATCATGCCCTCGTTATCAAGGAGCGCTTCGCCACCTTCTCGCCCACCTGGGAAGCTGAGCAGTTACGCCCGACGGCCCGGACGCCAGTGCGCGGCCTATATCTGGCGGGCGATTGGACTGCTACAGGCTTGCCGGCCACCATTGAAAGTGCGGTGCAGAGTGGTTACACTGCTGCGAGGGCTATTCTGGACGATGGCTGAATTCATTGACTGAGGTGGAGATGCAAACAGGCGTAAATGCATTTCGAATGGCATTCCTTCTAGCCATCCTGACTCTGGTTTTGTGCTCGTCCAGCCTGTCATTCCGAGGAGTCCCGCGCCCGCGGGACGACGAGGAATCTCGCATGTCCACCGTTCGCAGAGCGACATTCCTCGCGGAGTTTACCCTGAGCGGGCAAAGCGAGATCCTTCTCCCGCGACTGCGGGATCAGGATGACAGCGAAGGGCTCGGAATGACAACCTTTGCAAACGTTGCGGCTAAGGGCGGACAAGCACGCGGTAAGTTTGCTGACCCTCGACTGAAACCTGCCTACCGCTTTGAAAAAGGCGGTTGGATTTATGTTCACTTGGAGGGAACGCCCGGCCAGATCGGTTTCCAGCACGGTTACTTGCTGGCCCCTGAGATAGCGGACGCCTTTAAGGCCGTAAAGCTCGAGGACACGCACCGCACCAAAAAGGATTGGGATTTCTTCCGCAAGGCCGCGCGCGAGATGCTTTGGCCGAAGATCGATCAGGAATACCAAGAGGAACTCACGGGAATCACCGAAGGCCTCAAGGCGCACGGCGTCTCGATGGATATCGATGACGTGGTGGCGCTGAATGCCTTCGAGGAACTGCCGGACTACTACGTTCCCTGGTATAACTCGCAGCACAAGGTGGCCAGCGCGCCACACCTGGTCAGCCCCGGCAACTGTAGCGCCTTCGTCGCCACCGGCAGCTATACCCGCGACCACAAGATTGTGATCGCGCACAACAACTGGTCGGGCTATCTGGATGGCGAACGCTGGCGAATCATCTTCGACATCGCGCCACAGCACGGACATCGCATCCTGATGGACGGCTTCCCCGGCGTCATCACCAGCGACGACGATTTCGGCGTGAACTCCAGCGGCATCATGGTGACCGAGACGACCATTACGCAATTCGTCGGTTGGGACCCGGACGGCAAGCCGGAGTTCATGCGCTCCCGCAAGGCGCTCCAATATGCAAGCTCAATCGACGACTATGCGCGCATCATGCTGGACGGCAATAACGGCGGCTACGCCAATGATTGGCTGCTGGGGGATAACAAGACCGGCGAAATCGCTCAGTTCGAGCTGGGTCTGAAGGCGCATCAGGTCTGGCGCACCAAGGATGGCTATTTCGTGGGCTCAAACTTTGCCCGCAATCCGGAAGTGCTGGCTAAAGACACCACGTTTGATATCAACAATCTCGACAGTTCTCCTAACGCCCGCAGGGTCAGGTGGGAAGAGTTGATGAAGGAATCAAAGGGCAAGATCGACGTGAAAATGGCCGAGAAATTCATGGCCGACCATTACGATTCCTACCAGAAAAAGCTGGTCCCCGACGAGCATTCTCTCTGCGGACACGGGGATCTCTCCCCTCGCGGCGAACCGGTTTGGGAATGGGGGCCTTACTATCCTGGTGGCGCGGTGCAGGGAAAGGTAATGGATGCCACGATGGCTAAAACGATGAGCTTTTACGCGCACATGGGCCACCCCTGCGGAATGGATTTTCTTGCTGCACCCTTTCTTAAAGCGCATCCCGAATTCGCCTGGGAAGCGCCGCTGCTGCGCGATATGAAGGCCGGCCCGTGGACGCTGTTCAAAGTCGGCCAAAAACAACCGTAGTGACTTCTCGCTAGCGATTCCTGTCGACTTGCAGAAAACCCGGCGACCGTAGAAAGCCGCCGTGGCGAGCGTTCGAGCCCTGAAGCGCGAGGGTGCGGATTCTTTATTTGCTCCTCCCCTCTCCCCCTTGGGGGAGAGGGGCCGGGGGTGAGGGGGTCAAAGCTGTGAAACCAGAAACAACGCAACGCTGTCGCCAGCGCCGCCCCCTCGCCCGTGGCGAAGCGCAGATTGCCAAGGCACGCGAGCTTCGCCGCAATGAAACCGAATCCGAAGAGGTGGCTTGGCGCTTATTGCGGACTCTCAGATTGAACGGCTTCAAGTTTCGCCGCCAGCACGCCGTGGGTCAGTACATTGTTGATTTCTGCTGCCCCCAGCGGCGGCTGATTGTGGAACTGGACGGAGGCGTCCACGCTCAGCCAAGCCAGACCAAGCGCGACACGAGCCGCGACGCGGAACTCAAACGTAGGGGATACACCGTGACGCGGTTCCCAAATGGCATCGTTCTGGAGGCGCCGGAGCTGTTTCTGTAGAAAGTGCTGGACGTCGCGTGGTCACTGCCAAATCCCTTCACCGGCGAGTTGTGACCTGCAAACGGGCGGGCGCAGGCTCGTGACCCCCTCACCCGGCCCGCGCCGGCTGGTGAAAACGCCGGCGGCGGCCCACCCTCTCCCCCAAGGGGGAGAGGGCGTGGAGTTTCTGCATTTTTCACGCGGCTGCAGCCTGGGTCAGCAGGCACATTATCGCACGACTCCGGGCCGATAGCGGCGGTTTAGAAACAGAAGGGCGGTGAAGTGTTTTCCCAGGCCCGGCACTTCCGGATAGCTTCTTCGCGAGTCTTCCCCTGGCTTATGCAACCAGGCAGGCTGGGACAATCGGCTACCCAATAGCCGTCCTCGCCTTGATAGATAACCACTTGGCGCATATTATCACATTTTAAACCTTCGCAGCGATGACGCGTCGCGATTCGTAAAGCGGGAATTGCTCGGTCAGGGCTTCGACCTGGCTGTGGATTCGCCTCTGCACGGACTCATCTTCAACGCTGTGCAGCACCTCGGCGATCCAGTGCGCGATGAGCTCCATCTGCGGCTCCCGGAGCCCGCGCGTGGTGACGGCGGGCGTGCCGATGCGGATGCCGCTGGCGACCATGGGAGGGTTCGTATCGAAAGGAATGACGTTCTTGTTGACGGTGATGCCGGCGTTTCCCAGGGCCTTTTCGGCCTCCTTGCCTGTTACCTTGTTTGAAAACACATCCACCAGCATCAGGTGAGTGTCGGTGCCGCCGGAGACGATGCGGAAGCCATTGCCGGCCAGGGCATCGGCCAACCTCCGGGCGTTCAGCACGATCTGCTTCTGGTATTCGTGAAACTCCGGCTGAAGGGCTTCCTGGAAGCAGACGGCCTTGGCAGCGATGACGTGCATCAAGGGCCCACCCTGGATACCGGGGAACACGATCTTGTCGAGCTCCTTTGCATACTGCGCCTTGGAGAAGACCGCGCCCCCGCGCGGCCCGCGCAAAGTCTTGTGCGTGGTGGTGGTGACGAAATCCGCGTGGGGAATGGGGCTGGGATGGAGGCCTGCCGCGATAAGCCCCGCGATGTGCGCCATATCCACCATCAGCAGCGCGCCGCTCTGTTTGGCGATGGCGGCGAAGCGCTCGAAATCCAGGAGGCGCGGGTAAGCGCTGGCGCCGGCCACGATGAGCCTTGGCTTGTGCTCCTGAGCCAGCCGCTCGAGCTCGTCGTAGTCAACTGTCTCCGTGTCCTTCCGTACGCCGTAAGAAACGATCTTGTACAACTTCCCGGAGAAGTTCAGCGGGTGCCCGTGCGTCAGGTGGCCGCCGTGGGCAAGGCTCATGCCCAGCAGGGTGTCGCCCGGCTTGAGCACGGTCATATAAACGGCCTGGTTGGCCTGGCTGCCGGAGTGCGCCTGCACGTTGGCGTGCTCCGCCCCGAAGAGCTTCTTGGCGCGCTCGATGGCCAGGGTCTCAGCCACGTCTACAAACTCGCAACCGCCGTAGTAGCGCTTGCCCGGCAATCCCTCGGCATACTTGTTGGTCATCACGGACCCGAGGGCCTCGAGCACCGCCTCGCTGACGAAATTCTCCGAAGCGATCAGCTCCAGCGTCCGCGCCTGGCGGTCAACCTCCAGGTCGAGGGCCTGGGCGATTTCGGGGTCAACTTCGCGCAAGGAGCGTGAACGTAAAGGGAGGGAAGTGCTCATACTCTTTTCTCCAAGTGATAGCGTTGGTCAATGGCGTCGATCTTCTCCACCCGCCGCTCGTGGTGTCCCCCGGCGAAAGGGGTTGAGAGCCATGTGTCCACAATTTGATGCATGCTTGCTTCGTCAATCATGCGGCCGCCCAGGGTGAGGACGTTGGCGTCATTATGCTCGCGGGCCATGCGCGCGGAAATCGTATCGTTGGCAGCCGCGGCGCGAATGCCCGGGACTTTGTTGGCGGCAATCATCATCCCGATGCCCGTCCCGCACACCAGCACCCCGTAATCGGCCTGCTTTGCCGCCACCTGCGCCGCTACCTTCTCCGCGAAGTCGGGATAGTCCACGCGCTCTGAGTTCGATGGGCCGTGGTCTTCAACCTCCAGGCCTTTGCTATTCAGGTACTCGCGGATTTTCTCCTTCAAGGCAAAACCCACATGGTCTGCCGCCAGTGCAATCTTCATTTTCCCCACCCTGGTGCACCCCTCGAACTCGTCAGGAAGGCTGGTCATGTCTTCCCGGGCCTCCTTTAAGATTCTACCGGACAAGACCCAATGGCGCAAATAACGACTTCCACGTGAACATTGAGTGATTGGTTCATTGAATCATTGAGTCATTGGGTCATTTAGTCATTGAATCATTGAGTCATTGAAAAGCGGTGCCAAAGCCGCGGGCAATTCTGAAGTATGAGCTATGAAGTATCAAGGATGAAGTGTGAAGTATGAAGTATGAAGTATGAATTCCCCCTTCCTCTCCACTGCTTTCTGCCTACTGCCTTTGAAGTGCCGCAGGTCCGGAGAGCGGGACCTGCGCTACGCCTGCCTTCTGCCTAGTATCGCTCTTGTGGTTCCTGAATCCTGAATCCTATTCTTCCGCCACCTACTAACTACCTGTTTTTTCAACAACATTCCCGCTTTAAACTCGTAACTACCTGTGTTTTCTATAATATTCCCGCTTTGCTGCGGGCCGTGGAGAGCCGACCCTTTGTTTTCACAGACATTCCCGCGTCGTCCGTCATTTTTTGAAGTTACTACTGCTTCCTCTTTCCCTGTGGAGAAGACATTCTGTCCCAGGCTGCTGTCCGGGCGATGCGTCCCGCCAGCCCGAACTCCCCCAAAAGCAGTCGGCGGTGGGCAGCGGGAGGCGGCAGCAGGCAGTCGGCGGTGGCGAGAAGTAAGAAGGCAACTCACAATCCATAATTCACTATTCACAATTCAGCATTTTTCTTCCACAACCCCACTTACTAACCTAGCCTATCCTACTCCGCTTGTCAAGAGACACGGTGTCCGCGGTGGTGTCCCAATATGGGATGTAGGGCCGGGGCTTGCCCCGGCCAGGCCGTCCCGCCATGGCGGGAGGAATCCACCGGGTGCAAGACATGAAAGTAAGGGTTCGAAAGGCCCACAGAGAGCTTCAGATAGCCCGCGCAGCGCGGGGTGCAACCCAGCCCAGGGCGCGAGCCCCATAAGCGCTAGCCGAACCGCACGAGGTGGAGTTTCAGCCCGCCATTCCTATTGGCGGGCGGCATAAGTTGGCCCATGGCGCCAGCCACGGGGAAGCGAAACAGCGAAACTCAACAAGCCCCGGCAGGGGCGACAGAAGGTTCGGGACTGGTCTCAGCCAGCACCCCTTCTTTCGCCCCGCTGGGGCTCAATGGAAACCCTGGCGCCCTCGACCCCAGGGCTAGCGCCCTGGGCTATCCCGCGAGGCGGGATCGGCCCTACGGGCCTTTGCCCTTGCGTACCCATACGCTCAGACACGTACAACAAATCAAGAAAAATGCCTTGGCCTCCACTTTTACGTCGCGCACCCCGCCTCCGGGCTTGACTCGCAGGTTGAGTGGCGTTGTAATTGAGCCTTCCCGGTCGCCAGCCTGAGCATTTCTGGGAGGCCAGGCGTCATGAACAATTCCCCCGCCTGTTTTAGGAGGGGGCCATACGGTACATGGCCAGCCCTGCACCGGATGGTACAGGGCCAGAGGGTGGTAAACCCGCGAATCGTCGATCACCGTTGGCGTTGGTCAAGACCAGTGTAGTTTAAGCACACGTATTGAACCGGGGCGGTCGAGAGCTTCACAGCCCTCTCGACCGGATGCGGAAAGCCGTCTCCAGTGGGAGCGGCGGGATTATCCAGAGTGACCGGGCGGCCTACAACTGCGAGGAAAGTTGTTAGACATGGAGGAAAGCGTTACGATCAACGCGGTTGCCACCCCGGCTCGCCGCCGGCGGTTTCGTCTTAGGCCGGCTAGCACCGGTTTTGTCCAGGTCAGCCTAATCACGAGTTAGCCGCAGGAGAGTCAACTGATGAGCGATCGAATCCAAAGCTTCGGTGAGACAGCCAAGGGGCTGGCGCGCAATCCACTTGGCATCATCGCCCTCTTCATTGTGCTGGTGTATGGTTTCGCCTCTCTGGTCACGGCCTTCGCTGGGTCCTTCTCAGCCTCGGAGCGACTTCCACTCATCTACTTTCTCATCCTCTTCCCTGTCCTGGTACTGGTCATCTTCGCGTGGCTGGTGAGCAGGCATAGCGGCAAGCTGTTCGCTCCGAGCGATTTCAAGGACGAGGAGAACTACGTGAGAATGCAGATGGCCGTCGTGGCTTCACTCGGTGCGGCAACCGCGAAGGGTCAGAGCCCAGCATCAGAGTCGGAGATACACAAGATCGTCGAAGTGGTCCGAGGTGCGGGCACAGGGCGCGCGGAACCCGGCGATGGTTGGAGGAACCACATACTGTGGGTAGACGACCGACCGGAAAACAACACGTACGAACGTCAGGCGTTCGAAGCCATGGGCCTACGGTTCACGTTGGCGCTGTCCACGGACGAAGCATTTGAGAGATTGGCGCAAAACCGGTACGCAGCAATCATCTCCGACATGGGGCGTCACGAGGGGCCGCGGGAGGGGTACGTTCTTCTAGACAAGTTGCGCAAAGAAGGGGATCGCACACCGCTCTTCTTCTATGCCTCATCGAATGCACCCGAGCATAAGCGCGAAACGCGCGAACACGGAGGACAAGGCTGCACTAACAACGCGCAAGAGCTGTTCGAGATGGTCACCAGAGCTGTGATCAAGAGGCAGTCGGCATGAAGGCGGCTAACAAGCCGATGCAGCGGAGGGCCCACGGCCGCCGCTGATCGGCAGGACATTAGACGGCGCGCACCTCGGCTGCTACAATTAGACCCGTGCGTCCGAAGGAGGAGGAACTCCCATGCCCAAGAACCCACCGGAGAACATGCCGCGCATCACTCCCTATCTCTACTTCGAAGACGTGGTGAGCGCCCTGGATTGGCTGGCGCGGACCTTCGGCTTCCGCGAGCGCCTGCGGATGCCCGGCGCGGACGGGAGGATTACGCACGCCGAGATGGAGCTCGCGGACGGCGTGATCATGATGGGGCACCCGGGGCCGGACTACAGGAACCCCAAGCGGCTCGGTCACGTAACTCAAGCCCTATACGTCTACGTCGACGACGTGGACAAGCACTTCGAGCAGGCCAAGGAAGCGGGCGCGAAGATCCTTCAGGAGCCGAAGGATCAGGTTTACGGGGACCGCAGCTACGGAGCTACGGATCCCGAGGGGCATCACTGGTACTTCGCCCAGCACGTGCGCGACGTGACGCCTGAGGACATGAAGACGTCCGCATAGCGTTGACTATGACCGCCGGCCTAACAAGCGCTTGCAGCCGACGGCGGCTGGCGTGACGATGGCCCGCGGACATTATCCGGTCCGCGGGCCGTCGATTTTGTGTCTTGCAGAAAGCTCTGAACAGGCTGCGGAAAAACGCTTCCCTGCTGTCATTCTGAGTTGGGCGGCGCTGGCCCGGTGGACTCGCGGATAACCACTTCGGGGTCGATGGAGAAGCCGCGGCCCTGCACCTGCCCACCTTCGGGTGGAACGAGAGCTTCGAACGACAGGCGTCCAATCTTCTCCCGAGGGATGTTGACCGTGGTGAGAGCTGGACAGGCGTACCCGGAGAGACTGAT
>JBEKHR010000025.1:0-81829 GCA_050012175.1 Terriglobia bacterium
CGTAGGTGACCAGTTGGAGGCGATAATTAAAAGCGTTCTTCATGTGACGGACCACATCGAAGTAGGGGACGGGAGCCGGCATAGGGCGCTGATTTTACCCCCACCGGCGGCTGCCTTGGTCCCCCCCCACCAAGGCAGCCATCTCTCTCCTCCTCCACTCACTCACACACTTCAATCCCACAGGGGGGATACGATGTACCAGGGCTATGCCAGCACTCATTCCCTTTTGACTGTTCACGCCTACATGTGTATATTAGCCAGTTACTAGGTCTTCTCCTCGCGTGTAATGGGGAGTTAAACTGCTCTGGTGGTGTGGGCAGCTCACAGAGATTGCCGGTGAGAGTCCTGGCAATCGCCGGACACCCATGCGGGCAGCCTTCGACAGGGTTTTCGAAGAGTTCACCAGACTCCGGAAGTCGCGAGTAGGGAGCAAATGGGAATTCCACAGCCAGCATCGCGTGTTTACTCCGATGAATATCAAGGCAACTACGCGGGTTTGAGTGGCGCCTCAGCACGAATGCAGAAGGTTTACCACCTCATCGCCAAAGTGGCTGTGAAGCGGGACCCCGTCCTGATCCTTGGGGAAAGCGGGACGGGAAAAGAACTGGTGGCGCGCGCGATTCACGCGAAAGGCCCTTGGGGCGACCAGCCGTTCGTACCGATAGACTGTGGCGCGCTGACGCCGACCTTGATTGAGAGCGAAATGTTCGGCCACGTTCGCGGAGCTTTTACTGGGGCGACTCACGACCGGCAGGGCTTGCTGGCAGCCGCCGGCGAAGGGACTGTGTTTCTGGATGAAATTGTGGAGCTTCCTGTCGAGCTTCAATCGAAACTCTTGCGCGCTGTCCAAGAGCGTGAAATCAAGCCCCTGGGCAGCAACGAGCGGATACAGGTGAAGGCGCGAATCGTCGCTGCCACGAACCAGGACCTTGAGGTCGCCATCAAGCGCGGCACTTTCCGAAAAGAGCTGTATTTCCGGCTCAATGTTGTTTCCATCAAGTTGCCGCCACTCCGCGAGCGCCGGGAGGACATTCGCGGTCTGGTTCGATTTTTTCTCGACAAGCACAAAGCTGACCTGGGCGGTATCACGGGTGTTTCGGACGAGGTCATGGCGCGCCTGATGAGCTACGATTGGCCGGGCAACGTCAGGGAACTGGAAAACTGCATCCAACGCGCCCTGGCGCTGGGAAGTGCGCCTGAAATCCGAGTGGTAGATCTGCCCTCGAACCTCCTCTATTTGGTGGCCGAGCCGCGCCACGACCCACAGACGCTCGCGACTCTCCACGCGCTCGAGCAGCGAGCCATACTTCAGGCGCTCGAGGCGACCAAAGGCGACCGACTCCGTGCCGCGAAATTACTCGGTATTGGAAAGACAACCATCTACAGAAAATTGAAAGAATACGGGTTGGAAGATGTGGCGGACTCACCACCTTCCTGCTGAGCCACTGAAAATTCATAGTTGACAGCCGCCCGCCAACAGCCGAACATCCATTCCTTGTGGGAGCAGAGTTACTGTCAATGTTGTTCACTTGAGCTTCGTCAAGGAGGCTGTTCACTGTTCGACCCTAGAACCCCCTCACCCCCTGCCCCTCTCACCCAAGGAGGAGAGGGGAGCCGTCAATTTGAATTTACTCCCCTCTCCCCCTCGGGGGAGGGGGTGTCCCGATCTGATCGGGACGGGCGAGGGGGTCACCCCGGAACAAATTGGGAAGGAGTTTCCTGAACACCCCTTATGTGAACGGTATTGAGGCTACTGTCTGCAATAATCTGGTTGCTCACTGATGGCGACTATCGGACTGGATGCTACCTACGCTGTCGAGCCCAAACCGTCGGGCATCGCAGTATATTCCCGTAAGCTGATCGAAGCCCTTGCCACGCTCGAGACTCCGCACCGGTTTTTGCTCTGCTATCGTCTGTCGCGGTTTGCCCGGCGCCGGGAGTTCTTGCGTCCTGCCTCAACGCCGGGTTCTCAAAAATCGCATTTCTCCGTAAGGCTGTTTCAACAGCCTTTGACCTTCTGGTTGCCCTGGCAGGTGGAATTGTTCCATAGCCTGGCGCAGCGCCCTCCGGCGTTTCGTTTCAGGAGGGAGATCGTCACCGTGTTTGACATTTTTCCTATTACCGGTCAGGAGTACTCGAGCGCAGACTTTCGGCGCAAGTTTTCCGGCTTGCTTCTCGAGGCCGTGGAGCGTGCCACACGCGTTATCACATCGTCGCGTTATACGGCCGAGCAATTACTTGCACACACGTCGGTCCCCGAAAGCAAGCTTCGAATCATCCCCTTGGGGGTCGATCCGCCTGCGTTGACTTTGTCTCCAGGCGAGCGTCTGTTGGCTCGGGCGAGGCTGGTGGGGGAAGGCAACGAGATGATTCTGAGTGTGGGGGTCCTTCAGACCCGCAAGAATACGCTGAACGCACTGCGGGCTCTCGAGAAACTGCCGGGCCGCTATCGGCTGATTCTGGTGGGCGGAGACGGTTACGGGAGCGGAGCCATCCACGATTACATACGCCGCCAGGGGCTTGGACCGCGAGTGCAAGTGCGGGGATATGTGGCCCTGGAGGAATTGCAGTCTCTGTATCAGTCGGCAAGCGTGCTGCTTTTCCCGTCACTGGAAGAGGGCTTTGGGATTCCCGTCCTGGAGGCCATGGCGAATGGCTTGCCGGTTGTAGCCTCCCGAACGGCTGCGCTTCCTGAAGCAGGCGGAGAAGCTGCCCTTTATGTTGATCCCCACGACCCTCAGGACATTGCGGATAAAGTCCTGCGCGCGGTCGAGGACCCGGAGCTGCGCCGGAGGATGATCCAGCAAGGATTGGAGCGGGCCCAGGAATTCTCCTGGCGGCGAGTAGCAGAGGCCACCCTCAAGGTCTACGACGAGGTGCTGTCCCTGTAGCATTAGTTCCAAACTTCTTCGTTCTTTGCGGAGAATTTCTGCGATCGTCGCCTGGCCGAGGATGGCGGGAATTGGCGATTTTCGATTGGCGATTGTCGATTGTCGATTAGACGTACATCTTGTAGGGGCACAGCGCGCTGTGCCCCTACGCCCGACCCCGCACCATTTTGTTCCTCCGGTATCTGCGTCAATCGGGCCTCTAATCAAGTGATTCGGCTCGACCGGCGGCTCCCAACTTCCGAATTCGGGTTCAATCGACAATCGGCAATCAGCAATCGCCAATGAAAATCAGGATCCCGTGCTACTGTAGTTCTCCACCCCCTTGCTCCAAGCAAAAATGGCGAGCAGGAAGAAACTCACGGCCACCGCCGGCACGAGATAAAAGTAAGGAGCGAACACTCGCCGCCCAAGGAAATGTGTTGTGGGGTAGAAAGAGGCAAAGGCGAAGGGGATGATCCAGCTCAGAAAGAACTGGAGGAAGACGTTGTAAATGGTCAGAGGATAGCGGCCGAAGGTGAGCATGTTGAAGACCGGCGGCACGATGCCCACACGGTCCTCGAACCAGAAAGATACCGACGTGAGGATAAGAAACACGGCGAGATAAATCACCGCCCCACAGATAACCATCAACAAAAACCAGAAAGAATCCGCCACTTTCCAGGCCAGGTGCAAACGTCTGACACAGAGGGCGACCACCAGCGTTCCTGTCACAACTTCCTGCAACGATTCCAGCCGGAACTTTTCGAAGATGACCTGAAAGAGCGTATGCGCAGGCCGCAGCAGGATGCGGTCAAACCTGCCCTGGATAATGTAAAGGTCCCCGAACTCGTAAAGGTTCCAACTGATGACGTTGAACATTCCAAGAGGGATCAGTGAGAAGCCGTAGAGAAATAAGATTTCGTAAAACGACCAGTCCTGCAGCTTGGGAATCTTGGAGAAGAGCACCCACACAAAACCGAATCCCAGAACCGTAGCGGCCATGGAGGAGAAGAAGGCGATGAAAAAATCCGCCTTGTATGCCAACCGCACCTTGGCGTATTGGGCAAAGTACAGTAGGAATAATCTGAAGTGCCTTTTCATCTTGTTGGCCCGTCTGATCCCTGCTCGCCCTGCAACTGACCCCCTCACCCGGCCCGCGTCCCGATGAAGTGCATCGGGATCGCGGTCCACCCTCTCCCCCTTGGGAGAGGGCGAGGTTTAGCCGTGACGCCACGCTACTCCCCAGCCCCTGACACCCAACACCCGACACCTGGCGCCTGTTTTCCTCATCCGCCCTGAATCGTGATCTTCCGGCTCGACCATCTCCACATGGCATCCCCGATGGCAAAGAGCAGGACCACCCAGACAAGTTGCAGGGCAAGCGATCCGACGATGGCCCCGCCATTGATTTTCCCGAGGTAAAGCAACACCGGGATATAGCTGATGTACTGGAACGGCAGGAGCTTGAAAAGCTTTTGAAAGGCTTCCGGGAAAAAGGAAATCGGCAAAAGCAGACCGGAGAAGAGTTCCAGCAGAAAATACTTGGCGCGCAGCAGACCCAGGATAGACTTCAACCTCACCGCCAGCGTCCCGACAGCGAAATTGATGGCGGCCACGATGAAAAAGCTGAGCACCACGCTGGCGAGGAAGGCTATGAAGTGGTGCAGGCTCGCGGGCCGGCGCAAGGGGTAAATGAGCATGAGCACCAACGCCGTGGGCAGGCTCAGCATCCCGGCGCGAAACAAGGACTCCCCGAATGCCTGGGCGACATACATGAATTGAATGTTGACGGGCTTGATGAGGTCCATGGCCAGCTTGCCTTCGATGACCTGGTTGGCTATGTCCTGGTCAACATTGTTGAAGTAGAAAGAACGGATGATCCAACCCACCGCGATGTAAGTGAGGATATGGCTGAAGTCAAAGCCCTCGATCGTGGAACTGTGTTCGTAAATGGCTTTCCAGATGAAGTAGTAGACAGTGACGTAGATGAAGTAGGTTACGATGCCCGTGTAGTAGCGCAAGCGGTAGGCAAGCGTGTTGACAAACCCCAGGCGGATGAACTCCGCATAGACCCGCCCGAGGCGCCGAAGCGACGCCATCCGGCCCTCCCATGCGGAAAGATGGGGGAGTGCGTCGGCGCCCATCATCCCACCTCTCCACTCAGGTAGATCCGCTTCACGATGTCCTCAATAGGTTCTTCCTCAACAAAGATGTCCCGCACCTGAAGCTGGTTGACGAGGTTGCGGATGACCTCGGCGGTCGAGTGCTCGTCGCGGTCAAAGCGCATCAGGTAGGTGAGCTCGTCAACACGCTCACAGGCAATGCCATTGCTCGTGATCTGTGCCAGCCCCGCCACCTGGGAGCGGTCCTTCAAGAAGAATTTCACCTGATTGTATTTGGCCAAGCGCTTTTTCATTGTTTCCAGGTCGCCGTCAAAGAGGATGTGGCCCTTGTCGATGATGATGATTCGCTTGGAAAGCTCCTCGATGTCGGAAAGGTCGTGAGTACTCAGCAGGACCGTTGTCCCTTGGGTGCGATTGACCTCTTTTAGGAATTCCCGGATGCGGTCTTTGGCAACCACGTCCAGTCCAATCGTAGGCTCATCCAGGAAAAGCAGGGGCGGGTTGTGAAGCAGCGATGCCGCCAGGTCACAACGCATCCTCTCTCCAAGGCTGAGCTTTCGCACCGGGGTGTGAAGATAATCTTTCAGGTTGAGAATCTCGCAGAAGAAATCCAGCCGCCGGCGGTAGTCCTGCTCCGGCACTTCGTAGAGTTCTTTGAGGAGTTTGAAGGATTCGATGACCGCGATGTCCCACCAAAGCTGCGTGCGCTGCCCGAACACAACCCCGATGTGCTTCGTGTAATGCCGCCGCTCGCGGTACGGCACATAGCCGTTGGAAATCACCCGGCCGCTGCTGGGGACAAGAATCCCTGTCAACACCTTGATGGTGGTGGACTTGCCCGCCCCATTCGCCCCGATGTAGCCCACCATTTCACCGGCATTGATGGCGAAGCTGATGTGGTCCACGGCACGAACGGTCAGGTGTTCGCGCACAAAGAGGTTTTGGATCGCTCCCTTCACGCCTTCGCGGCGGCGGAAAGTGCGGAACTCCTTCGTGAGATCTTTTACTTCAATAATAGGCGGCATGACTGAGGGGATTTCTTCGGCCGCTTACTTGCGGGCCACATCCTCGCACTCCTTATTCTAACAGATGCTCAGCCTAACCTGAACGGAACGCCGAACTCGGGTGGTGTCTCAATCAGAATGTAGGGCCGCCCCCCCGCCATGGCGGCAGGGGACGGCCAAGCCGGTCCCGCCTTGCGGGACCGGCCCTACTGGGACCACAGTTAAAATGAGACCACTCGGGCCGAATTGATGTGTCCCCAGGGTGGCTTTTCTTCTTGAATCTCCGTCTAAGATGGCTCAGACTAGGAGGCTTGCAGTCAGTAGAAATCTGGTGTATTGGAGCGTATTTCCTATGAGAAAGCATGGCGTTCAGGGTCTGCTCCTGGCTTTGTTCCTGGGTGTTGTCCAGGCGGTCGCCGGGCAGTCAAAGGTCCCCCGGCTGGACTTTACCGACCAGCGGCTCGACAACGGGCTGCGCGTGCTCATCGCGCCCGACCATAGCGCGCCGGTCTTTTCCATCGCGGTCACCTATAAGGTTGGCTCCCGCAATGAGCGCCCCGGCCGGACCGGGTTCGCTCACCTCTTCGAGCACATGATGTTCCAGGGCTCGGAGAACGTGGGCAAGGGCGAGCACTTTATCCTGGTCTTGAACAATGGCGGTGGAATGAACGGCACGACCAATGAAGACCGCACGAACTACTTCGAGGAACTGCCAAAAAACCAGTTGGACTTGGGGCTTTTCCTCGAGGCCGATCGTATGCGCTCCCTGGCGGTCAACCAGGCCAACCTGGACAATCAACGTAATGCTGTTCAGGAGGAGCGCCGGCTGGGAATCGATAACGAGCCCTATGGGAAGTCAGAGCTCGAGATTGATAACCTCTCCTACGACAACTTCGCCTACAAGCATTCCACCATCGGCTCCATGGCCGACCTCGACGCCGCCAGCGTGGATGACCTGAAGGATTTCTTTCGCACTCACTACGCTCCCAACAACGCCGTGCTGACCCTGGTTGGGGACCTGGACCCGCAGGAAACCTTGGCGAAAGTGAAGAAGTATTTTGCTGCCATCCCGTCGCAGCCACAGCCTCCGAAGGTTGACTTGGCGGAGCCTGAGCATTACGGTGAACGACGCGAGGTCGTCTATGACCCACTGGCCCGCCTCCCCCAGCTCCTGATCTCCTACCATACTCCCCCCGGAGACACACCGGACAACTTCGAGGTGCAGGTCCTGGCCAGCATCTTGGGCACCGGTCAAAGCTCGCGTTTCTATCAGCGCCTGGTGAAGGAGAAGCAACTCGCGGTTTCTATCCAGGTGCAACCGGAGGCGCGAATCGGCCCCAGCCTGCTTTACATCACGGCCACGCCGCGCCCCGGCGTTAAGCCGGAAGACCTCGAGAAGGCCATCTACGACGAGATCGAAGCCGTGCAAAAGGACGGCGTAACCACTCAGGAGATTGAAAAGGCCCGAACTCAGTACTTGCGGAGTCAGATCCAAAGCCGCCAGTCATCCCTGTTTACGGCCATGCGGCTGGGTCAATACGCCGCCTATTTCGATGAGCCTGACCTGATTAATACTATCTTTGATAAATTCAACGCCGTTACCGCAGAGCAGGTCAAACAGGCTGCACAAAAATACTTGGTGACTTCGCAACGGGCGGTAGTGACTACCCTGCCCGCAAGTTCTCAGGCGAAATCGGCGGCGGGCCGATAGCAGGATGGGGATTGGGTCTTTGCCCTCTCCCAAGGGGAGAGGGTGGACCGCGATCCCGATGCACTTCATCGGGACGCGGGCCGGGTGAGGGGTCACTTGCATGGCGAGGAGCCATCGGATGGGCCAGCATAACCAAGTAACCCCTCACCTGGCTCGCTCCGCTCGCCACCCTCTCCCCAGGGGAGAGGGCTAGGAATCTGACTTCTGCCCCCTGTGTCCAGCCGAAGACATAGGCAAAGATCAGAGCGGAGAAAGGGGCCTGGATCGGAATGACAGGCCAGACGGGTTTTTCAGCGCCCCAGTAGAGGAGGAAGTTGATGAAGCGCATTGCATTGATTTTTTTCGTCACATTTTGCTTGGTGGACCTCACCGGGACAACTGCCCGCGCGCAAGGCCCCGGAGGCGAGAAGGGAACAGCAGTCTCAGAGGTGCAGCGGCTCAACCGTGCTCCGGTGAGCAAGGAAGTCCTGCGCGTCAAGCTGCCGCGCCCGCGTGAAACGAAGCTCGCCAACGGTTTGACCGTCCTGGTGCTTGAACAACACAAGCTGCCTACCGTGGCCTTCACGCTGTGGGTGAAAACCGGCGCTTTGGCCGACCCCAAGGGCTTGCAGGGACTGGCCAAAGCTACGGCGGAAATGCTCCGCGAGGGTACCACTCAGCGGACCAGCGCCCAACTGGCTGCCGACGTTGATGGTCTGGGGGCAAGTCTCATGGCCTCGGCTGGATTCGGTGCTGACACCTCCACGGTCAGCGCTTCCGGCCTTTCGGAAAGTATGGATCGCCTCCTCGAACTGATGAGTGATGTAGTCCTGGATCCGACGTTTCCCGCCGACGAGTTTGCCAAATACCAGAAACGCCAACTGGCCCAAGTCGAACAGGAGCGATCGCAGCCGAGCTTCCTGGCCCAGGAACGGTTCCACAAAGTGCTCTATGGTGACTTTGCCGCTTCCATTGTTTCAGCCACGCCCGAATCGATCAAAGCGATGACCACGGCGCAACTCAAGGATTTCCACGAGCGGTACTACGTTCCCAACAACGCCATGCTCGGCGTGGTCGGCGACGTCCAGTTTGACCAGGTCGTTTCACTGGTCCAGAAATCCTTCGGAGGCTGGAAAAGCCATCCCGTGGCCCCCCCGGACCTGGGAAAAATATCGCCGCCCGCGCCCACTAAAATCACCCTCGTCGATCGTCCCGACTCCGTTCAAACCAACATTCTTGCCGGTGACTTTGCAGTGCGGCGCGCCGACCCGGATTACGTACCTCTGACGGTCATGAACCGCGTTCTGGGGGGCGGACCCAGCGCGCGCCTGTTTCTGAATCTGCGCGAGAAGCATGGATACACTTACGGCGCTTATAGTTACTTCACTTCAGATATCTACCCGGGCGCCTGGAGGGCCTCCACAGAGGTCCGCAATGCTGTCACCGACGGATCGATGCATGAATTGATGGAGGAGTTCAAGCGCATTCGCACGGAGAAGACGCCGGAGTCGGAACTCGACGAGGCTCGCCGCTCCATCGTCGCAGGGTTTGCGCTCTCGCTCGAGCAACCTGCCACTTTGCTGAATTTCTGGATGACGGCAAATTACTTCCGCTTGCCTCCAGACTACTGGGACCGCTATCCCGAAGAGGTCGCGAGAGTAAGCCCGGAAGCCGTCGAGCAGGCGGCGAAGAAATACGTCGATCTTGAACACATGCAGTTTGTCTGCGTGGGCGATGGCAAGCAGATTAAGGACACCTTGAAAAAGTACGGCTCCGTGGAAGTCTACGACGCGGACGGCAAGCGGCTCGAATAATTTTGGATTTTGGATTTTAGATTTTGGATTTTGGATTCTGAATTTTAGATCTTCAATGATTTTGAATGTTAGATTTTGGATTTTGGATTGCCCCCACTAACTCGTAGTAGGCAGTAAGCAGAAGGCAACTCGAATAATTTTGGATTTTGGATTCTGATTTAGATTTTGAATAATCTTGAATCTTAGATTTTGAATTTTGGATTGCCCGCACTAACTCGAAGTAGGCACTGGGCAGTAGGCAGTAACCAGTAGGCAGTAGGCAATTCAGAATTCATAATTCACAATTGCCCCTACCACCTGTCCTTCCGCCCCGACCTACCTTCTTCGACCTTCGACCTTCAACTATCGACTGGTCCGGCCAGCTACTCCCCAATGACTTTGATCAGCACTCGCTTCCGCCGCTGGCCGTCGAACTCCGCATAATAAACCTGCTGCCAGGGTCCGAAGTCGAGTTTCCCGTTCGTCACGGGAACCACCACTTCGTGACCGATCAGGAGATTCTTCAGGTGAGCGTCGCCATTGGTCTCACCGGTGCGATGGTGACGGTAATCACGGCGGAAGGGCGCCAGCTTTTCCAGCCACTCCTCGATGTCTGCGATCAGGCCGCTTTCCGCGTCATTCACGTACACCCCGGCAGTGATGTGCATGGCTGACACAAGAATCAGGCCTTCCTTGATTTGCGACTTCTCCAGCGCCTTCTCAACTTCCTCCGTGATGTTGATGAACTCACGTTGCTTCTTGGTGTTGAACCAAAGGTATTCGGTGTAGGACTTCATGGTTAATCCTCGCAAGTTTTGGCGTTCGTTAAAGCGTTCCTCATTGAACAGCGTTTTGATTCTCAATGGGGGCTAGTGAAAAAGGCCATTCAACCGCCGCAGTAAGGAGCGGCGCCCGACAGGTCATCCTGAGGGTCCTTTCCGGAGCCCGCCTTGGCGGGCGGCAGAATTTAGCCCAGGGCGTGAGCCCTGGGGAAAGGAGCCCAAGCACCCGTGAAGCCCCGTAGGGGCGGCAGAATTTAGCCCAGGGCGTGAGCCCTGGGGAAAGGAGCCCAAGCACCCGTGAAGCCCCGTAGGGGCGGCAGAATTTAGCCCAGGGCGTGAGCCCTGGGGAAAGGAGCCCAAGCACCCGTGAAGCCCCGTAGGGGCGGCAGAATTTAGCCCAGGGCGTGAGCCCTGGGGAAAGGAGCCCAAGCACCCGTGAAGCCCCGTAGGGGCGGCAGAATTTAGCCCAGGGCGTGAGCCCTGGGGAAGAGACCCTAAGCATCAGGGAAGCCCCGTAGGGGCGGCAGAATTTAGCCCAGGGCGTGAGCCCTGGGGAAGAGACCCTAAGCATCAGGGAAGCCCCGTAGGGGCGGCAGAATTTAGCCCAGGGCGTGAGCCCTGGGGAAAGGAGCCCAAGCACCCGTGAAGCCCCGTAGGGGCGGCAGAATCATTGGGATTTCGACCCTTCAGGACACTTTCTTCCGCCCCTCCGGGGCTGAGAGGGAGAAAAGGCGCTTCGCTCCCAGGGCTGACGCCCTGGGCTAATTTCTTTCGGCCCTCCGGGCCTTGCCCCTGACGGAGCGTCAGCCGCAGATACTTCCGAAGAAAACGCACCTCTTCACCCGTCAACCGGTATGGCTTTTCGATTACAGCGAGCGCCAGGGCTCTCATCAGTCCGTTCATGTTGGGTATGACCGGGTCTTCGTTCTTGCACTTCGGGCATTTGACGATCTCAACCCCCTGTAGAACAACATTCTTCAGACCTACCTCTTTCAGTCCGTACGTTCCATGCGCCACTCTGGCGGGCGCGCCGCAATTGCTGCACTCCATTCCTTTCATTTCTTCTCCCTCCCCCTCTGTTTCACCGAGAAGACAGTGATGAGCGGGTAGCGCAGAGTCTCGCATTCCAGAGACTCTGCGCTGCTCCACCCCCATCAACAGACAGCATAGCGGTCAGGGAACGGCAAGCCACCCCCCTTACAAATTGTAGGGGTAGGGCTTGCCCTACACTCGTGCTCGTCTCCCCTGACTCCTAGCCGCCTTCAACGCAACAAAGTGGGAAGGACCTAGGGTTGCAACTTCTGAATTCAATATGAACGCGAAGTGCCTTGATAATGTCATCGGCCGCATCAATCAAGATGCGACCCTCCGCGTGGCTCAAGTGGCGAAAGAGCATCAGGAGTCGCACCCTGCCGATGAACTCATCGAGGTTCCGAATTGCGGCGGCGGTGTGGCCACGATCCAAAGCGGCCCGTGCGGCGGTGTGACCAGGATCCAAATCGGCCAGCGCTGCGTTGAGTGGGGCAAGAAGGAATTGGCCCCGGCCCGGATTGAGTATTCCGGCGGAGACAAGGGCCTCCACGATATTTTGCAAATTGGCGACCTGTGTCTCTGGAGCAATTGCTAGCTTGAGCACGAAGCCGTGAAGCACACCGTTTGCGTCGGCGTAGCCTCCCGTGAGAACCCCCAAATCGTTGATGCTGAGGCTGAAGGTTCCCGGAAACACGCTGGTGCCGGCCGCACCGGCATTCGGATCATCGACGGGGGCGGTTATCGTGCCATTGGTAGCACGCACGAAGACGTGAAACACTCCGCTGGTGTCATTGTAAGTTCCCGCGATAAGCCCCGCCGTGTTGATGCTCGCGGCGAAGGTTACCGGGACAAAGACGGGGCCCTTCGTGGCTACGTCCGGAGCGTCGATGGGGTAGGTCATCGTGCCATCGGCAGCACGCACGAAGGCGTGACGCACACCGCTCGTGTCCGAATAGATTCCCGTGATATCTCCCGCCGCGTTGATGCACAGGGCGAGGGTTCCCACAACGTTGCCATGATGTTCTGTGCCACCGCTCGTGCCTGCACCCGGAACATCGATGGGTGCAGTTATCGCGCCATTGGCCGCGCGCATGAAGCCGTGAAACCCTCCCTTGGCGTCCAGGTAGAATCCCGCAATATCCCCCGCCGCGTTGATGCTGATGGGTTGGGTCCCCTGGGTAGAGCTCGTGCCTGCGCCCGGAACGTCGAAGGTGGTGATCGTCCCACTTGCAGCACGCACGAAGCCGTGACGCACAGCGCTGTTGTCATTATAGGTTCCCGTGATGTCCCCCGCTGCGCCGATGCTGAAAGGTGTGGTTCCCCGATGCCCGCCCGTGCCTGCGCCCGGAGCGTTGAACTCGGTTATCGTGCCATCGGCAGCGCGCACGAAGCCGTGATACACATTCTTTGAGTCAAAATACGTTCCCGCGATATCCCCCGCCATGTTGATGCTGACCGGGAAGGTTCCCTGATTCATGCCCGTGCCGGCGTTGGGAGCATCGAAGGTGGTGATCGTGCCGTTGGCAGCGCGCACGAAGCCGTGCGCCACATTGGGCGAGACAAGGTAGATTCCCGCGATATCCCCGGCAGCGTTAATGCTGAGCCCGATGGTTCCCTGAAGCACGCCCGTGCCTGCGCCCGGAACATCGAAGGTGGTGAAGGTCCCCACGCTCTCCTGCGGCCGGGCGGGCGTCGCCAGGACGAAAGTCAAGCAGAGGCAAAGAATCGCGATTCTGCCACGCGCCCCCTCTCTGGAGCGCGGCACGTGGCTCCCCATCCTCGGGAGAACGATTCGTGGTCCGCTCCCGCCACACAGCATGTGAAAACCAGTTCGGCCAAACCAATTAGAGCATACATTTTCATTAGACATAGTACGACTCCCTCTCCTCAGTCGGCGCTCGACGCTCAGTGAGACCTTACAACTAGAGTGTCGATGCGGTACTGGGGATTTTTGCAGCCTGCGCTCTCGTTGTCAAGGGCTTCTCTTTGTCTTTTGATATACTTCCGCTTGCCGGAGCCGAAGGGAGCTAGGCGACACAAGCAGTTTGGGGGTTAACTCGACTTCGACCCTCAGATTTGAGAATTCACAATCTACTGTTCAGAGTTCAGAATCGCTTCTGACAGAATCGCTTCTGCTTCTTGGCAAAGCACTCGAACTTGTGTACGCTCATGCGCATGCAACGCAAATTCACCATCGGCCTAATACAGATGGCATCTACGCCGGACCCGGAGGAGAATTTGCGGCGGGCGGAGTCGTGCCTCAAGGAGGCAGCGGACCAGGGCGCGGAGGTTATTTGCCTGCCGGAGCTGTTCCGTTCGCAATACTTCTGCCAGCGTGAAGACGCGGCGCTCTTCGACCTCGCTGAGCCCGTGCCCGGCCCAACCACGGAAGCCCTGGGGAGAATTGCAAGAGAAAAGCAAGTCGTCGTCATCGCGCCAATTTTCGAGCGGCGCGCCGCAGGCGTTTATCACAACAGCGCTGCCATTATCGATGCGAATGGGGAAGTGGCCGGAATCTACCGGAAGATGCACATACCGGATGATCCGGGCTATTACGAAAAGTTCTACTTCACGCCCGGCGACCTTGGCTTCCGCGCCTTTGACACGCGCGTGGGACGCATCGCCATTCTGATTTGCTGGGACCAGTGGTACCCGGAAGGGGCGCGTCTGGCGGCGCTTCAGGGCGCGAGCATTCTGTTCTATCCCACCGCGATTGGCTGGCACCCGCACGAGAAGGAGCAGCACGGCGGCGCACAGCGTGATGCTTGGCGGACGATCCAACGCGGCCACGCCATCGCCAACGGAGTGTATGTGGCGGCGGTCAACCGAGTGGGTTTTGAGAAGCCGGCTGACCCGCAGGGAGCGGGGCTGGAATTCTGGGGGACGTCATTCGTCTCCGATCCCTTCGGCGTGGTGCTGAAAGAGGCTTCGACGGACCGAGAGGAACTCGTCCTTGCGGAAGTTGACCTCGAGCGCATCGAAGAGACGCGACGTAACTGGCCCTTTTTCCGCGACCGGCGGATCGACGCCTATGCAGGGATAACTCAACGATTTCTGGATGAGAAAACGTGGCGCAAAAAGGAGTAGGAAGGGCACGCGAAGGAAAGATGCAAGCTCAAGACCCCCTCACCCGGCCCGCCCCGGCTGAAGAGAACGCCGGTGCGGTCCACCCTCTCCCCCAGGGGGGAGAGGGTTGGAACCGGTCGTGGGCGAGAGCACGTAGCACCTCGCCGGCGGCGCTTGGGTATCGTCTGCCTGCCGAATGGGAACCACACGAGGCAACCTGGATCGCGTGGCCGCACAACCTCAGCGATTGGCCCGGCAAGTTCACTCCCATCCCCTGGGTCTACGGTGAGATCGTCCGCAAAATTGCTCCCGCTGAGACGGTGCGCATCCTGGTGAATTCGAAAGCGCACGAAGAACAGGCGAGGCGAATTCTGAGACGCGTGGGTGTTGACCTTTCCCGCGTCGAATTCTTCCGCTTCCCAACTAATCGCGGCTGGACGCGCGATTTCGGCCCAATCTTTGTGAAGCGCGATGGCAACCACCCCCTGCCCCCTCCTTGCCAAGGAGGGGAGGGAGCGTCGCAACCGGACGTAGCCATTGTTGATTTCGGTTTTAACGGCTGGGGGAAGTACCCGAACTGGCAGAAAGATAATAAAGTGGCTTCGCTTGCCGCGGGCGCACTCGGTTGCCGTTTGTTTCAGGTTAAGGTGAAGGGCCGCGACTTCGTGCTCGAGGGTGGAAGCGTTGATGGGAACGGGTGCGGAACGCTGCTGACCACTGAGGAGTGCCTGCTGGACCCGGAAGTCCAGGTGCGCAATCTTGCCTTGACTCGTCAAGAGACTGAGGAGGCGCTTCGCGAGTACCTCGGGGTCGAGAATGTGCTCTGGTTAGGAAAAGGCATCGCCGGTGACGATACCCACGGCCACGTGGACGACCTGTGCCGGTTTGTCGGCCCGCGTACTGTCGTGCTTTGCCAGGAGAGTGATTCGAGCGAGGCCAATTTCCGGCCTCTGCAGGAAAACCGCGAACGATTGCAAGGAATGCGCCTCGAAGACGGCTCCCGCATCGAGGTGGTGGGGTTGCCGATGCCAATGCCGCTTTTGCTCGACGGCCAACGCTTGCCCGCCAGCTATGCGAATTTCTACATTTCAAACGCCGCTGTTCTGGTCCCGACCTTCAACGATCCGAATGACCGCATCGCCCTGGACACGCTCGCAGAACTTTTTCGCGACCGTCCGGTGATCGGCATACACGCCGTGGACCTCGTCTGGGGCCTCGGAACCCTCCACTGTCTCACTCACGAACAGCCGGGGACGGCAAAAGCAGAAACTAGAAATTAGAAATCAGAAGCTGGCAGGCTTGTTTCTTGGTGCCTGATTCGCGAGGCCGCCCTCGGCCACACCCTGGGCGGCGTCTGTCATGCTGAGTGGACATGGGCCTTCGGCCCACCCATGGAGATGAAAATCATCGTCGTCGCTCCCGCGTAAAGCTTGCCCTGAGCTTGCCGAAGGGCGGGGGTTTGGCCGAAGAACTTCATGCTGACCGACTCATCATGAAACGCCTGTCATTCTGAGTCCGTCAACTGACGGGCGAACCCGCCGCGGCGGGTCCGCAGTTGTCTTTTACGCTTGATTAGGATAGGCTACATATATAGCGTACTATTAGGCGGGCGAACCGTAAAGTGTGGCACACTGCCACACCCATACGCTTTCCCATATGTCCCCAGCACTCTTCTAACCACATGAAAACACATGGGAAAATGATGTCGCTTGCGCAGAACGCTTCAAAAGAGTGGGATGCGTGGGAAAAATGGAAATCCCTGCGCTGCCCTGCGCTCAGAATGACAATTCATCCTCAGCCTCGTCTTCCAAGGCCTGTTCTACGTCTCGAGGCGCTGCCGGATTTGTTCGACGAGTTTTCCCATGTCCACCGGCCGAAAGAGGAGCGTCTCGAAGCCGCGGCCTTCGAGGCCGCCTTTCACACTCAAGGTGTGGCTCGCGATGATCCAGATGGGAATGCGTCTCGCCCAGATCGTCAAAGACTCGATATCTGCCGAGGGGTGGTCGCTTGCAGATATGTCAGCAATGAGAAGCGCCGGAAGGACAGAGCGGCATTCGAGCTGCGCCAGGGCTTCCCCAACTGTCTCATAGGCCTCCACGCTGGCGCCTTCCTCGATCAGTTGCGCTCGAAGCAGCGCCCGAGCTTGCCAGTCCTTGCCGACAAGTAAGACCTTGGCCATGGAAACAGTATATTCCGCATTCAAGCGGGAATCGAAGAGAGGATTCAGGATTATGGTAAAGAGAAAGGGTAAGGGGTAAAGGGTAAAGGAATTTCCGCCATCTCTTAAAAGGCGAACGATGAAGGACACTTCACCCTTCACCCTTTACCCTTCACCCTTATCGGCGATTCTGTGTTCATTGGACCGAATCCTGAATCCCGAATCCTGAATCCTGCCTTTATGCTAAGCTGATTCCAGGGGGCAGCGGCGGATCGCGAGGCAATGCCATGCGCATAATTCTATACACAGGAAAGGGTGGAGTGGGCAAGACCAGCATCTCCGCTGCTACCGGTCTCGAACTCGCCGGGCGCGGTTACCGGACTCTGGTGATGTCTGTCGATCCCGCCCATTCTTTAAGCGATGCCTTCGACCTCGAAAAGCGATTAATGGATCACGAGGCTGGGAAGCTCGTGAATATCTCGAAAAACCTCTGGATTCAGGAGGTGGACGTCCAGGAGGAAATATCCCGTCACTGGGACTCTGTTTATGCTTACGTTTCAGCCCTCTTGAATGTCTCCGGGCTCGAGCAGACATTGGCCGAAGAGCTTGCCATCTTTCCGGGCTTGGAAGAAGTGAGTTCGCTGCTTTATGTGAATCAGTACGTGCGGGAAAAGGCCTTCGACGTAATGCTGCTGGATTGTGCTCCCACCGGCGAATCGTTGCGGTTTGTGAGCATCCCGACCACACTCGAGTGGTACATGTCCAAGCTGTTTAAGCTGCAGCGTCGCGTGTTGAGGATGGTGCGTCCTGTGCTCCACAGGGTGGCCGGCGTGCCCATTCCTAAGGACGATTACTTCGAGAACCTGGAATTGCTCCATCGCAAGCTGGCCGGCATCGACCAGCTCATGGCCGACCCGAAGATAACCACGGTGCGGCTGGTCACCAACCCGGAAAAGGTCGTCCTCAAGGAAACGCAACGAGCCTTCACCTATTTCTGCCTGTTCGGGTTGACTATTGATGCCGTCATCGTGAACCGGATTCTGCCCAACAAGGTCCACGATACGTTTTTCGATTCCTGGAAGGACACACAGGAGCGTTGGACACAATCGGTGGAGGAGTTCTTCGCGCCCGTGCCTGTCTGGCGCGTGCCCCTGTTCGAGGACGAGGTTCTGGGCGCAGAAAGGCTAAGACGGCTGGGCAAAGCGCTCTATGGCGACCAGGACCCCGCCAAGCGCTTTTTCAACGAGTCGCCCTATCGTTTCCGCAAGGTATCTGGAAACTACGAGCTTCACCTCAAATTGCCTTTTGTTACGGGCGATGATATTAACCTTCACAAGAAGATGGACGAGCTCATCATCCGCGTGGGAGGGATCAAGCGGTACGTAGCGTTGCCGCAAAGGATCGCCCACTGCGAACCTTTGAGCGCTCGTGTCAAGGATGGTGAACTTATCGTGGTACTCGGGAGGAACAATGCCCAACGCGAAACGAAACCGGAAAGCCCGCCGCCGGCGTGAGCCGGAAAGCGCGGGAATTCCGTCATGCGCCGTGTGGATGTTGCGGGAATTGGCGCCGCTCCTTCGAAGACTTAAACCTCCGCGCACCCGATCGACGAAGCACCTGCGCAACGCCGCCATTGAATTCTTGGAAGCCATGCGCGCGGTTCTCGACGAGACCATTGAATGGCTTCGCAAGGACGGTCGGTCGGAGGCGGAACTGAAACGCATTCGGGTGGAAAGCTGAGGTCAGTGGTTAGTGGCTAGTGGTTAGTGGTCAGTGGTCCGTTGTCAGTAGTCCGTTGTCACGAACTGGCGTGCCGATAGCTGTCGGCACCCGTCGCCAGGCACCTGGCACCCGCACCCGGCACCTTTACAGCTAGCCACTAACCACTGCCCTTCCAGAGGGCCGCCCATGAATATCCTGGTTACCGGGGCAAGCGGGTTGATCGGTCAAGCGCTCATTCCAGTCCTCACAACAGGTGGGCATCGCGTGACTTGTTTGGTGAGATTTAAGCCGCGGGGCGGAGAATCCCTGGTGTACTGGAACCCGGCTGCCGGGGATATTGACGCGCCCAAGCTGGAAGGATTCGACGCGGTGGTCCACCTCGCTGGAGAACCCATCACCGGCAGGTGGAATGCCACCAAAAGGACTGCCATCCGTGAGAGCAGAGTCAAAGGCACGCGCCTCCTGTGTGAAACGCTGGCAAGGCTTGCAAAACGACCCCGAGTGCTTGTCGCGGCATCAGCCAGTGGTTACTACGGGGACCGCGGCGATGAAGTGTTGAGGGAAGAAAGTGGAGCTGGTTCATCATTTCTCTCTCAGGTATGCCAGGAATGGGAAGCAGCGACAAAGGCAGCCGCAGGGGGTGGCCTTAGAGTTGTCAACCTTAGGTTTGGTTTCATCCTGAGCCGTGCGGGCGGAGGGCTTGCCAAAATGTTGCCGGCTTTCATGATGGGAGCGGGTGGGAAGATTGGATCGGGAAAGCAATATATGAGCTGGATTGGAATTGACGACCTCCTGCAAATCATCTTATTTGCGACCACCGCCGAGACGCTCAACGGTCCGGTCAACGCGGTGGCTCCAAATCCCGTCACGAATCTGGTATTCACCAAAACGCTTGGCCGAGTCCTCGGACGCCCTGCCATCTTCCCCATGCCAGCCTTCGCCATTCGCCTTGCTTTCGGCGAAATGGGGAAGGAACTACTCCTGGCCAGCACTCGCATCGAACCTGCACGACTTCTGAGCGCGGGATATCAATTCCGTTTTCCGGAACTTGAGGGCGCGTTGCGACATTTGCTGGGCAGGCGGTAATTGTATGCTCCCGGCGTGTATACTGGTTATCATGAAGATCAAAGTACTTTTTTTTGGTGTTACGCGAGACCTGACGGGGCTTCAACAAGAGCAAACGGAGATTCCCGAGGATCTGAACCTGGACGGCCTGTGGGGCCGTTACGCAGCCCGCTTTCCTCACTTGAAAGACCTCTCGCAGGTGCTCTTGTTGGCCGTGAACCAAGAGATCGCGGAAGGAACAAGAGCCCTGAAGGATGGAGATGAAGTGGCGTTCCTGCCTCCGGTTAGTGGCGGCTCGAGCAGGGACTACTACTTGCTTACCCGCTTTCCCATTCCCACCGCGGATTTGGTGCGCCAACAGAAGGCATCTGAGGATGGCGCCGTGGTGGTCTTCGAGGGTGTGGTGCGGAACAATTCGCGTGGGCGCAGAACTCTTCACCTCGAGTACGAGGCGTACGAGCCGATGGCCATGCGCAAAATGGAGGAGATCGGCAGCGAAGCGAGGCGAAAATTTGAAATTGACCACATCGGTATGATTCACAGACTGGGACGGCTCGAAATTGGTGAGACCAGTGTGGCGATTATCGTCACTGCGGCTCACCGGCGCGCCGCCTTTGGCGCTTGCCAATTGGCGATCGACCGGCTGAAGGAAATCGTGCCCATCTGGAAGAAGGAGTATTTTGAGGACGGGTCCCTCTGGGCGGAGGGTGAGGGTCAGAGGCACGTACTGATCAACGCCGAGAAGTGAAAACGAATCTCGCGCTCGCTCATGATTCCTCAGCGCCGGGCGTGCCGCCCTAAAGGGCGGCGCTACACTACCCGAGACAAGGGGCTGATGGAACGAAGTCCTTACTCAGACATGACAATGGAAAGTTGCCTGAATACCGCAATCGAAGTTGCCCGCGAGGCGGGCGGCTTGCTCCTACAACATTTCCGGCAGCCTCTCGAGATCACGTACAAGCGGCGCTCCGACCTGGTGACCGAGGCGGACCGGAGATCGGAAACTTTGATCGTGGAACGGCTGCGAAGCCACTTCCCCGACCACGCCATAGTGGCGGAAGAAGGTGGCGGCCAAGAAACGGGATCTGATTACTGCTGGTACGTCGATCCGCTCGACGGGACAACCAATTTCGCCCACGGTTTTCCTGTCTTCAGCGTTACGCTGGGTGTGGCCTACCGTGGTGAAGTAGTGGCCGGGGTGGTGTATGACCCTACTCGCGACGAACTCTTTACGGCTGAGCGCGGGGCCGGGGCTTTTCTGAATAGCCAGCGCCTCCACGTTTCGAACAATGGGGATCTGGCGGAATGCCTGGTGGCAACGGGTTTCCCACCCTTCGCAACGAATCACGATTTGAACGTCGAGTTTTATTTCCGTTTCACTCAGCTTACGCACGGTATTCGGCGCGCCGGCTCAGCGGCTCTGGATCTCTGCTCCGTGGCGGCTGGCCGCTTCGATGGGTTTTGGGAGTTGAAACTCAACCCGTGGGACAAAGCCGCCGGCACGTTGCTGGTAGCGGAAGCAGGCGGCCTGGTCACCGGCATTACCGGCAAACCGTTCAATCTGCTCGGTGACGATATCTTCGCATCGAACGGTCTGGTTCACGATCAAATGCTCCGCGTGTTCAGCGAGATCCTGGAACAGCGGGGAGGCAGCGGAGTTGGGCGCTAACAGCCTTTCGTAATTGCGGTGACGTTTTCGGATTGAAGTCATGCGGAAACAGCCCTCTCCCTTGGGGAGAGGGTGGCGATCCCGCAGTCGCGGGAGAGCCGGGTGAGGGGTTACTATGCCGTGTTCGCCCATCTCATCCCCCTTCACCGTGCAAGCGACCCCTCACCCGTCCCGCTCCGGCTGGTGAAAGCGCCGGTAGCGGGGCACCCTCTCCCCAAGGGAGAGGGCAAGGACCCAATTCGCTGCCATTCAGAATTTCAAGAGGTTCAAATTGGCTGGACTCCTAAGACCGGGGCGGTTCCCCAGGCGCAGGGGGCTGATTACACTTTCTCTGAGCGGCCGCGAAAACCCTCGCGTCGCTTCTGCCTTTTCGCCTGACCCTGAGATTACGGAAACCGAGGTGTGGTTGAGCCGCCTTAGCCCTGCCCACGATGGGCTGAAGATCGTGCAACTGACCGACCTTCATCACAGTCTTTTCACTCCCCTGGAAGAAATCCAACGCGCCATCCATATGGCCAATCACTTGCGGCCGGATGTGGTTGCGCTTACGGGCGACTACGTCACGCTTTCGCCTGCCTACATCTGGCCGGTAGCGAGAGCGCTTGGGAGACTGCGCGCCCGTTTGGGAGTGTTCGCTATTTTGGGCAACCACGATTTTCAGGTGGACCCGGAGGAGATTACGCGCGCGCTTCGCGCCCAACGCATCCGCGTGCTCCGAAACTCCCACTGCGCTTTGCGGTCTCGTTCCGGCAACCTGTGGGTGGTGGGTGTGGACGATCTTTGGTGGGAAGCAGCAGATATTCGCGCCGCTATGCGTTCTGTCCCTGCGCGCGACCCCAAAGTTCTTCTCTGCCATAACCCGCTTGGCATACGCTTGGCAGCGGCGCACGGGATTGACCTGATGCTATCGGGCCATACCCATGGCGGACAGGTTCGCCTTCCCATGGTCGGCTCAGTTTATGGGCGGTCGAAGTTGGGCAAGCGCTTTGTGGAAGGCTGGAATCGGCTCGACGGAACACAAATCTACGTAAGCCGGGGTATCGGCAAAGTCCTTGTCCCGCTTCGCTTCGGCTGCCCGCCGGAGATTACTTGCCTGCGCCTACGGCGATTCTCCTGATGTGCTCTCTCCCGAGGCTCCGGTCTGTGTGACTCTGCTCAGGAGGTTCTTATGAAGAGGGTGTGGCGTTTCACCGTGTTGGTGATGTGTTTGGTCTTCTGGGTCGTATCAGGAATGACTGCGGCGCCGGAAGCCCGCAAGGTGGTTGTTGACACGGATCCCGGGACCGACGATGCGTTGGCGATTCTGCTCGCGCTAAACTCGCCGGAACTCGACGTAAAAGCCCTCACGGTGGTGGCGGGAAACGTGGTTGTCGAGCAGGGTCTCGAGAACGCGCTCAAGCTCGTTTCGTTGGCCGGAAGATGCGACGTGCTTGTGGCCAGGGGCGCTTCGCACCCTCTGGTCCAGAAACTGGTCACTGCCGAGTTCTTTCACGGGGCCAACGGGCTGGGCAATGTCGAACTCCCTGCGCCCGCCTGCCAGGCCGATACAAGCTTCGCTCCCGACCTCATCATTAAGCTCATTCACCAATACCCTCACGAAATTACGCTCGTCCCGGTGGGGCCGCTGACGAACATCGCCTTGGCGCTGCGGAAAGATCCCTCCATCGTTCCGCTCGTGAAGGAAGTCGTCCTGATGGGAGGTGCAATCTCGGGAGGCAATGCGACCGCAGCGGCGGAGGCCAACATCCACAATGATCCGGAAGCAGCGCGCGGAGTGTTCGAGGCCGGCTGGCCGCTAACGATGGTGGGCCTCAATGTGACTGAGAAGACACTGTTCACACGGGCTGACCTGAATCGGCTTGCCAGAACACGGGGGCGCGAGAACGACTTCGCCGTCGGCGTACTGAGTTTCATGGTCGACTTGGCGAGCAAGTTGGGCGCCGACGGGACGCCCATGCACGACCCGTTGGCCGTGGGTGCGGTGATCGAGCGCAGCCTGATTACCACGCAGGACATGCGGGTCGAAGTCGAGACGCGGGGTGAGTTCACGCGGGGCGAAACGGTGGCGAGCCGGCACAATTCCTCCGACCGCAAGGTCTTGCGCGGCGAACGCTATGTCATCGATGGCGTCGAGAGAGTGCACCCTAACGTCCACGTCGCTGTGGAATCGGACTCCAAGCGGTTCATTGAGCTCTTCATTTCGCGCCTCGCAGGAAAATAGTGATTTCCAGCGCAGAAGTTGGCCCGCGAACCATGTTCGCCGGTACCCTGGCCAACTACCTCGCGGCCGCGATTGCGGGCCTGCGGCTGGGTTGAGCCGCTCATGGCGGCCGGGATTGCGGTGGGTGCCTGCCGCTTCCGGCCGAATCGAGACAACGCTATGAAATCTGAAAAGACTCCGGGTTATCCCGAGGCATTGCGAGCTGTGAAATACATCGCGGCTCGATGGCCTGCAGCCCCACGGGTGGGAATCGTGCTCGGCTCAGGTTTGGGCGAAGTCGTGCGAGGTCTACGTAGGGTGCGAAGAATCCCCTTGGCCTCTATTCCGGGATTCCCCCGGCCCTCTGTTGCAGGTCACGGCGGCGCGTTGCATTTCGGTTTCTGGGGGGAGGTGCCGGTGGCGGTCCTTGCCGGGCGCGTTCACCTCTACGAAGGTTATGGCCCCGGGGAGGTTGTTTTCCCTGTGAGGGTAATGGCACTGGCTGGGATTCGCTCTTTCACCGCCACGTGCGCCGCCGGCGGCATTGCGCGGCGCGCCACGCCCGGCAGTTTGATGGTCTTTTCCGACCATCTCAACTTTCAAGGAGCAAATCCGCTGGCAGGATTTCATGACCAAGGCTGGGGTGAAAGATTTGTGGACATGACCCAGGCCTACGATCCAAGTTTACGGCTCTGCGCCCTGAAGGCCGCCCGCGCCATGCGGCTGAAGTGCTTCGAGGGCGTTTATGCTTCGCTCCTAGGCCCGACCTATGAGACGCCGGCGGAGATCCGCGCCCTAAGAACACTTGGCGCCGACGCTGTGGGCATGTCCACCGTGCCGGAAGTTATCGCCGTGCATCAGATGGGCGTGCGCGCGCTGGCGGTGGCCATAATCACGAACCGCGCGGCCGGGCTCAGCCGAAACCCCCTGAGCCACGAAGAAGTGCTGAAAACCGGCCAAGCCGCCTCACAGGACTTGGCGCGCCTCATCGACGCCGTCATGCCGGCCCTAGCGCAGAAAGGTGGATGAGTCTGCGATCATCGCTTGGCCGAAGTTGGTTGGAATTGCCGATCTTCGATTGATCCCGCTCGGCGGGACTGACTGACAGGGGAGGAAGCTGCCACACCACTTTTTCAATCGACCCGCCACGGCGGGGCAATCAGCCCGCCGCGGCGGGTCAATGAAAACCCGGTCTTTGGTTGTGGCCGTGCCGCGCTGTTAATGCTTGCCCAGGAGCTTCGGCTTGTTGGCCTCTTCCTTCTGCTTGATTCTTCTCTGGGCCGCATTGCGGACGACGTCCGCAACATTCCGATTAAGGACCAGCCACTTCAAATCGGCGTCGTTGATGCGGCGGAGCAGCGGGAGGCCCACGTCGATGGGTGTTCGAGGGTTGTTGACCAGCGCCCGGACCACTGCATAGCTCCTCATGAACTTGCGGCTCAGGACGATGCGCCGCAGGACTTCCTCGCTGACGTCCTTCATGGAGGCGAAGTTTTCGACTTCGTGGCCCGAGAGTTTGGGTGATTGCAAAACGGCGCGCGCCACCACTTTGTTGGGATCGTGGACCAGGATCATCCGCTCCTCCTGGCTCCCGGTGAGAGCGGCCTTGACCTTCTGGACAGCGGACATGCGGCGGATTCTCTGCAGCACCGTTGTTCTCTTCTGCGGTATCTCCTCACGGCTTGAATTTCCATCTTCGTCGCCGGACTGAATGGGGGCAGGGGCTTCGGAAGATTGGCTGGATTCAGCCTCTGCGAAAAGGGCCGCAGTGTCCTCGATCCACTCACGAAGCTGGCCGGGCAGGCTTGGGTTTCGGAGGAGAGCGTCCCCCAATTCCTTGCGGCCGGGCACAAGGTTATACGCCACAAATTCCAGCACTGCGACGGGAGTGGAGGGGTTTGAGAGCACTTGCTGAAGTTCCTCCGGGGGCCAGGATTCCAAGGTGTGAAAAGCGCTATTCCGGCTTTCTTCGTCCCTGTCGACGGCGAGGAGCACGAGGATTTCAATCTTCTCCTGCAAGGAAACAGGCAGTTCGCCGCGGCACGCTTTGCGGCGCACCACTTCAGGGATAGCTCCTCCGCGAATTGTCTCGACCAGTCGCTCGGAAATAGTCTATCTCTCGGGGGCGGCGTTCTTCAGATCGTCGCGCGTAAGGTGAATCGACTTCACGTCGCCGCGCCGTCCCAGGGGTTTCAGGGTCTCTCCGTTCAGAGTCAGAACGACGCCCTGAGCGTTCCCGACGGTGACATCAAAGGAGTCGAGCGCCTTCAGGTTTTCAACCTCGTTGGGGTTCAGCACTTTTTGCAGCACGGTCTTCCCATCGGCGTCAACAGCCACCCAAACACGCTCGGCCGCGGCCACTTGCAGGACCAAATCAGTGTGGGCCGCAACCGCGCTGGTGGCCTCAGAGGTCACACTCTGATTTGGCGGGTTCGCCTTGGCACCCGGAGAAGGCGGACCGCCCTGAAGTGTTCCGGGGGCAGTTGCGGCGCCGGCGGTGGGTGAGGCGGAAGTAGCCGATAGCGACGGGTTGTTTTCCGGCTGGGCCGGTGTAGAGGGTTGTACGGGTGCGGTGGTAGGGGGCGGGTTCGTGCCGGGTGGGGTAGTGCTCCGCGGAGTGACCATCAGCGTGCTGCTTTGCTGTTCCATGACTCGGCGCGAGTAACGGAAAAGCGCATAACCACTGGCCAGCAGCACACCCGCCATCAGGAGGGCGATGAGCCGAGTCCGTGAGGCAGCGCCGTTCGACGGTGCCCGGTTCGCCGTGATGCGGCGGATGTCAACTTCTGGCTTCTGCTGGCCTGCAAGCTGGCAATCCGCCAAGACGCGTTCCTCGTCCAAACCCAGGTATCGCGCATAGGTCCGTACGAAGCTGCGGGTGAAAATTCCTCCGGGGAGTTTTGAGAGTTCCTCGTTCTCGATGGCCTGGAGAAAGCGAATGCTGATCTTCGTGGCGGTAGATATCTCCTCCAGAGATACGCCTCGCATTTCGCGTTCCCGCCGTAGATACTCACCGAATCCTGCCATCGGAATGGTTTCTTCGCTTCGGCTCACCAAGATTTCACCTAGTTTATCTTATTGGGCCTCTTGAAGGGTGTCAATTGTTTTGGGAGGGTCAAGAAAACCGCACCAGAAGATGACGCTGAATGAACGGTACTTGTGTACCATTGAGCTTGATAAGGGTGCCCTAATAATCTAAGAGTGGCATAAGACGAGATTGGAAGCCTAGGGATACCTATGGGTCCGCAGGAAGAGGTCGCCGAACTCAAGCGCCAAGTCGATCGCCTTTCCCTCTTCCATGAGGTCGGCAAGGCCCTTTTTTCTACCCTCGACCTGCAGAAAATCCTCCAGACCATCATGGAGAAGATCAGTGAGCTGCTGCAGCCCGACACTTGGTCCCTGTTGATGGTGGATGAGAAGGCGCAGGAATTGTATTTCGAGATTGCCATGGGACGTGGCGCTGAGACGCTGAAGGACGTTCGCCTCAAGCTGGGAGAAGGCGTCGCAGGATGGGTAGCCAAGCATGAAGAGTCCGTGTTAGTGGAAGACGTCCAGAGCGACATTCGCTTCAGCCCCAGAATCGGTGAATTCACCCAGTCCAATATCCATTCCGTGCTCTGCGTCCCTATTAAAGGCCGCGAACAGGTTCTGGGCGTTATTGAGCTCGTGAACTGCTTTGGGAAGCAGCGTTTTTCGGACGAGCATATACCCATTTTAGAGAGCCTCGCCGACTACGCAGCCATTGCACTCGAAAATGCACGGTACGTGCAACGCATCCACGAACTCACCATTTTAGATGACTGCACCGCCCTCTATAACGCCAGGCACCTCAGATTCGTTCTGGATGCGGAAATCTACCGCTCCACCCGTTACGGTCACGAGTTCTCCGTGATCTTCTTTGACCTCGATCACTTCAAGCAGGTCAACGACGTTCATGGCCATCTCGTGGGCTCGAAGCTCCTTTGGATGATCGGCGATCTCATCAAGAGTAACCTGCGATTGATTGATTATGCGTTTCGTTATGGCGGCGACGAATTCGTGATCATCCTGCCCCAGACCACCAAAGAAAACGCTCTGATCGTCTTGCGCCGCCTCAAGGACCTGCTTAATTCGAAGGTCTTCTTCCGGGAGGAGAATCTTAACATCAAGGTGACCGCCAGCTTCGGCGTGGCCGGATTCCCCGCCGATGGCCGCACCCACAGGGAAATCCTGCGCATGGCTGACGAGGCCATGTACCTGGTCAAGAAAACCACCCGCGACAGCATCGCCCTCGCGGGCGAAGGCATCCGGCCGTATTAGTCATTCGTCGAAAAGCGCGGTGAGGCTAATTCTGAATTGTGAATTCTGAACTTTGGATTCTGAATTGAAGTTTAAATTGCTTCCTTCCTCCCTTCCTCGCTGCCTTCTGCTTCTGGGGAGCCGCCCCCACAAGTCGGGGCGCTGCCTTGTCAGGGGCCTGGAACTCATCTTCTACCTCCTGACTTTCGCATTACCTTCAACCCCCTTTCCTTTCAACAACATTCCCGCCTTAAAAGCGTGTCTCCTTTGCTATCTACAAGACTCCAGGTTGGTTCACGGGCTGCGCAAGATTCACCCTCTGTTTTAGTGCAAATCCCCGCTTCGGTCCTTCATTCTTGCGAGTTTCTTTACCCCACGTCCTACAACTCTTGGTCCGCGTGGAACAAGAGGGTTCTCTGCGTGTTGCCTCGTAGCCGGCGCGTGGTCGGCGATGGGTCAGCGGGTTGGGGCCGCATGGAAGGAAACTGTTCCCAAAGGGCTAAGCGAAAAGCAGAAGGCAGAAATCAGAAAGTAGAAGACAGAAGGCAGTGACCTGAAGTAAGGATACGGCATGAAGGCTGAAAGCTGACCCGCCGTGGTGGGACCTCTGCGACTTGCAACCATCTGCATCTTCTGTCAGGATGAGTTTTCAACATGCGTTGGGAAATCTGCCCTGTCGACGGGGACGCGGTCGCTCGCCTGTCCCGCGAATTGAACGTTCCGAATATCATCGCCCGGCTGTTGGTGCTGCGGGGAGTCACCGATGCCGAGTCAGCCCAGCGATTCCTGAATCCTGCTCTTAATCAGCTTCACGACCCCTTCTTGCTGGCAGACATGAAGCCTGCCGTGGCGCGCTTGCGTCGTGCGTTGGAGCAGGGAGAGAAGATCCTGATTTACGGTGACTACGACGTGGACGGAACCATGGCGGTGGTGATCCTGTTGACCGCGCTGCGGGGACTTGGTGGACAGGTTGAGGCCTTCATCCCACATCGCATGAGCGATGGATACGGGATGCGCGTGGCGGCGGTTGAGGAGGCGGCGGCGAAAGGCTTCCGGGTGGTGATCAGCGTGGACACGGGCATCCGGGAGCACGAAGCGCTGGCGCGGGCGCGCGAATTGGGGCTCGATTGCATCGTCACGGACCACCACCTGCCGGACGGGCATTTGCCCCCCGCGTGCGCCATCCTGAACCCGCACCGCTCGGAGTGCGGCTATCCTGAAAAGGTACTTGCCGGGGTGGGCGTAGCCTTCAAGCTGGTGCAGGCTTTGCTGGGCGAGAGGCTCTCAGGTCGCGTTCTACAGTCTTACTTGAAGGTTGTGGCGATTGGGACCATTGCCGATGTCGTGCCCTTGGTCGGGGAGAATCGCGTCATTGCGCGCTTCGGCCTGGAGGGATTGCGCCAACCCTCACAGGCTGGCTTGCAGGCGCTACTCGAGGTCTCCGGGCTCGAAGGCCGCGAGATTTCAGCAGGGGATGTGGGGTTCCGCATTGCGCCGCGCCTGAATGCGGCGGGCCGCATGGAGAATGCGCGAGATGTGATTGACCTGCTCACGTGCTCCGATCCGCAGAAGACGCGTGAGATTGCCGGCCGCCTGGAGAAACTCAACCGCGAGCGGCAACGAGTTGAAGAGGGGATTTTGCGTGAGATTGAAGCGATCATGGACCGCCACCCTGAAAAAAGGGAGCGCTACTCCCTCGTGCTGGCTGGCGAAGGATGGCACCGGGGGGTGATTGGGATCGTGGCCCAGCGTGTCGTGGAGCGGTACCACCGCCCCACGCTGGTGATAGGCGTGGGGGATGGATTGGGGGTAGGGTCCGGGCGCTCGATTAGGGCACTTCACCTCCTAGACGCCCTGAGCGACATGCAGGACTTGTTTGAACGCTTTGGCGGCCACGCCATGGCGGCGGGTTTTGCCTTGCCCTCGGCCAGAATCGCAGAGTTGGAGGCGCGCTTCGAGCGATACGCCCGTGCCGTGCTGAAACCGCATGATCTCGAACCGGTCCTGCGCGTGGACGCCGAGGTGAGCGGGGCTGAAATCGATTGGAGTCTATTCGAGGCGCTCGAGACGCTGGCCCCCTTTGGCTGCGGCAATCCCACCCCCGTCCTGGCGGCGCGGGATCTTCGCCTCCTGCTGGGGCCTCGAATCCTACAGGAAAAGCATCTAAAGCTAAGAGTGGCCTGCGGGCCGAGGGCGTTTGACGCCATAGGGTGGGGAATGGCTGAGCGAGGCGCCACACTCGCCCCCGGACAATCGCTCGACATGGCTTTCACCCTGGACCAGAATGTGTTCCAAGATGTGAGGAGGCTGCAACTGGTGGTTAGTGAGATACGGAGTTGAAGCTCGGGGGAAGGAGGCCGCAAGCAAAGCGCTCTGGAGTGCGGTCCCGCATGGCGGGACCGCCTTCTCCCACTCCGCGGGCCAGCTCGCTGGCCGTGCCCTGGAGCGCGGTACTTGACAGGTGAGGCGCGAGCAAGCTCGCAGGAGAAAAGCGGCAGCAAGCTGCCGCACTCCAAAGTCTCTTCTTGGGATCTGTGGAAATGACCGGCGTAGGACAACGAGGAACTCGGCGCAAGGACCTGATCACTTGGGTGGTGGGTGGCGCATTGACTGTCACTACTCTGGTGATCAGTGTGGCTTACTGGGTCGCTACCACCCACAAAGAGAAACCGGTGGTATTGCCCCAGAGTGTCCCCATCGATGTTCATCAACAGCTTTCGGGGTACACATTCACGCACTCGGACGGGGACCGGCGTGTTTTCACCGTTCATGCGGCTCGCACGGTGTCCTTCAAGCAGGGAGGAACAACGGTCCTTGAAGACGTGTTGGTGGAGTTGTTCGGCCGAACCGGAAAGCGCCGCGACATCATGCGCACCCAAACATGTGACTACAACGGCCAAAATGGAGACCTCTTCAGCTCCGGGCCTGTCCACATTGAACTGAATGCCGAACCTGATAAAGCTCCGACTGCGGGCTTGAAAGGAAGGCAGACAGTCTATCTGGAGACTTCGAAGGTGTCTTACCGACACGAGGGGTCGCTGGTAGTGAGCGACCAAGAGGTGCGCTTTCGCATCGGACCAGCTACCGGAACCTCCCAGGGAATGGTTTACGCAACGAGGGATGGTTCGTTGGAGCTTGAGAAAGGCGTGGCGGTGCAGTTACAACCACACATCGGCCATGCCTCGGATCCCCCCCTGCAGCTTACAGCCAGCCGCCTTCGCTATGACAAGCTAAGCAGGCAGATAATGCTTTGGGGTCCAATCCGGGTAACGCAAGGGGAGCGCAAAGTTTCTGCTGACAGCGGCAAGGTGTTTCTGAATGAAGCAAATCGGGTCACTCGGGGGGATATGGAAGGCAGCGTTAAGGCTTCGGAATCTTCCGCGGATAGGCTGGTCGAACTCTCGGCTGATCGCGCTCAGGGCGACTTTGACCCGGCATCAGGGGCATTGCGTGTTCTCTCAGCCCAAGGGAATGTGGCGGGGCTATCCCAGGAAAAGGGGAGCATCAGTCGCCTCGTGGCGGAAAGAGTCGAACTCAGCCTAGCCGGCATTCCCGCAAAACTTCAAAGCGGGGATGCATCGGATAACGTACAACTCATGGTTGAATCTTCATCTTCCCTGGGCCAAGTTGTTGCGGAGGCAAAGCGGCCGACGACGGAGAAGAAGGCGCTCACCGCGGCAGAATTGAAGTTCAATTTTCGGCCGGACGGGAAGAGTCTTAAGGATGCCCAGACCGTCGGCCCTGGCAGACTCGTAATAGACCCTCCCGATCCCAAGGTGGGCCAGCGCATCATAACCGCCGGACAGTTCTTGATGGCCTTCGATGTGATGGGCAGCCTCGAGACGCTCCGCGGTCGCCAACCGACCCATATTGTTTTCCAGCCACCAAGGAACGCACCTCCTGGCAGTGTCGCCCAAGAAAGCACGGCTGATCAGTTATTAGCCACATTTGACGAGGTAACGCACGCCCTGAAGGAGGTCAGACAATCAGGGAATTACACGTTCCGTGACGCCGACCGCAATGCCAGTGCGCAGGATTCAGTTTACGTGACTGCAGCGCAGGGTGTGACTCTGACAGGGCGTCCCCAGGTATGGGATGCAGAGAGCAGGGCGAGGTGCGAGCGTCTCTACTTTGACCTTCGCAATGACACCGCAGAAGGAACCGGCAAGGTGCAGAGTACTCACCTGGAAACTGGAGATAAGATGCCGGACGGTCAAGCTCCCGACCCCACAAATGTCTTGGCGGACCGCATGATAGCCCAGCGGCGCAGCCAATTGGTGCACTACGAGGGGAGTGTGCGTGCCTGGCGGGGCGCGGACGTAGTGGAATCGTCCAGCCTGGACGTTTACAGGATGGCGAAACGCTTGAGCTCCGGCTCTCAGGTGCTGACTTCCCATCTCCAACCGGCTTCCTATGCGGCGGGGGCGGCGCCATCCTCTGAAACGCCCCGGCGCGAAACGCGGCCCTTTACGGTTCGTGCCGATTTCCTGGAGTATTTCGACGAGGGCAGCAAAGCGAGCTACCGTGGTCACGTGAAGTTACAGACAGAGGCGACGACCATGGAAGCCGACAAAATGGACGTTTATTTCTCCCAACTTGGGACAAATCAAGAGTCAGAGGTGGAGCGCGCGATGGCTGAAGGGCACGTCGTGGTCGTCCAGCCGGGAAGGCGAGCTACAGGCGAGCACGGCGAGTACTCCGCTGGCCCAGGAAAGATCGTCCTGACGGGCGGCCCTCCCAGCATCTATGATGTGGAAAAGGGCTTCACGACAGGCCAACGTTTGACACTGTTTGTCCACGATGATAGGCTTCTTGTGGACGGAGGTAAGGGGTCACCCTCTTTATCGCAGCACCGCGTCGCGCAATGAGCGACCATGCAGATTCTCTCCACAGTCGAGTTGACGAAATCGTATAAGGGACGTAAAGTCGTTGATGATATCAGCCTAAGGATTGCTCAGGGAGAGGTCGTGGGGCTTCTGGGGCCAAACGGAGCAGGCAAGACCACAACCTTCTACATCATTGTCGGGCTCACCAGCCCAGATTCAGGCCGGGTCCTCCTCGACGGAGTGGACATCACGGACTTTCCGATGTACGTTCGGGCGAGAAACGGAATCAGCTACCTTCCCCAAGAGCCCTCCATATTTAGAAAACTTACGGTGGAAGAGAATATCATGGCAGTGCTTGAGACCTTGCCGCTCACCCCTCACCAGCGTCGTGAGCGACTGGAAGAGTTGATCGAGGATCTGGGCTTGCAGCAGGTCAGGCGAAGCGAAGGGTATATGCTCTCGGGAGGGGAGCGGAGGCGTGTGGAGATCGCGAGGTCTCTGGTGATTTCGCCCTCCTTCATTCTTCTGGACGAACCGTTCTCGGGCATCGACCCGCTCACGGTTCAGGATATACAGAAAATCATCGTGCGCCTGAAAGGCGCCGGTATTGGCGTGTTGGTGACGGACCACAATGTGCCCTATACTTTGCAGGTGACGGATCGGGCCTACATCATTAATAATGGGAGGATATTCCGTGCAGGTTCGCCGGAAGAATTGGGCAATGACGCCGAGGTGAAAAGAGTTTACCTGGGCGACAATTTCCGGTTGACAATGTAGTTGTATAGCGCCAGTCCCTAGCCGCTATACCCGGGTTGTTGAATCCTATGGGCGGTGGACCCTCTCCAAGAATCGGGCTGAACCTCAAGGTGGCGCAGAAGCAGATTTTGACGCCGGGCCTTGTGCAGATGGTCAGCGTTCTTGCGCTCAATAAGCTCGAGTTGCGGGAGATGATTAACCGGGAGATGGTTGCCAACCCTGTTTTGGAAGAGGTCCCGGAGGACGTTCCGACCATCGATGAAGTCGACAAGAAGACGGAAAGTGCTAACAAAGCTTCACCCTCTTCGGAGCACGTGGCCCGAAACGGCGACCATCAGGATTCGTTTGAGGAGATCGATTTCGGGTCGTTTTTCGACGACTACCTTGACCCCGGATTTAGATCTCCTGAATCCGAGGTTGTCGAGAGACCTTCTTTCGAGAATTTTCTCTCCCAACCCACCTCTTTGTCTGCTCACTTGGAGTGGCAATTGAGCCTTTCCGTGTGTTCGGATTCCGTCCGTGAGGCAGGCGATTCCATCATCGGCAATTTGAATGAAGACGGCTACGTTACAGCTCCACTGGAAGAGATTGCGCAAACCGGCGGGCACTCGTTGGAAGATGTTCAGGAAGCCTTGGGGTTGATTCAGGTTTTCGATCCGGTGGGGGTGGCAGCCCGGGACGTGCGTGAGTGCCTTTTGATCCAACTGCACACGCTTGCCCCTGACAATACGTTGGCGCAACAGATCGTTTCGGGATACCTCAAACAGCTCCAGAACAAGCAGTACCGGGAGATCGCCCGGGCCCTCGACCGTCCCGTTAAAACCGTTGAGCGCTGCGTGGAGCTTATCCGCAAGCTGGATCCGCGGCCCGGCCAGCGTTACAACAACGCGCAGGCGCGGCTCATCGAACCCGACGTGGCATTTGTGAAATCAGGCGATAGTTATCAGGTGGTCGTGAACGAGGACGGCCTTCCCCAATTGCGACTCAGCCACCATTACCGCCGCCTGCTGGGAGAGGACAGCACGACGCGGGAGGTGCGCAATTACGTTAAAGAGCGGTTCACCTCGGCAATTCAACTCATCAAGAACATCGAGCAGCGCAAACAGACGATCGTCAAGGTCTGTGAAACGATTATTCGCCGACAGACTGAATTCCTGGACAGAGGAATTGATTACCTTCGCCCCATGATGATTAAGGAGGTTGCAGAGGAAGTGGGTGTTCACCCTTCCACGGTCAGCCGTGCCGTCGCGAGCAAGTATGCTTACACCCCGCAAGGTGTCTACGAATTGCGCTATTTCTTCTCGGAAGCAGTGCAAGGACCCTCGGGAGCAGCGACTTCCTTAATCAACCTCAAGCGCCTGGTCAAGAAAATGATCGAGGAAGAGGACCCCGCAAGGCCGCTTACCGACGAGCAAATTACGCAGCAGTTGCGGAAGGTCGGCTATTGCGTAACCCGCCGGACGGTGGCAAAGTACCGCGAGGACATGCGGATACCCAGTACCCACCAACGCAGGGTAAAAGCTTGAAGAACTCCGCCGCTCGCTTGTTCCTCCCTTCAAGTCTCGAGGAGGTTCACTCATGAATGTTGAGTTTACCGGACGACAGATGGAGATCGGCAACGACTTGCGTCAGTACACCCAGGGAAGACTGCGAAAGATTAGCCGCCTTCTGGGCGATGCCTATGAGATGCACGTTATCCTGACGGCGGAAAAGCACCGCCGCGTCGCAGAAGTCACCCTGAAATTTCGCGATCACACCCTAGTGGGCGTCGAAGAGTCGGGTGACCCCCGGATTTCCCTAAACGGGGCCCTGGACAAGCTGGAACGGCAGGCCGTCCGCCTGCTGGAGAGAAAGCGCACCCGCAAGCGCCGTCCCAAGCCTGCCACCACGGTCGTCTTGAACGTTCTGGGCCTGGAGCGCATTGACCACGAAGAACGCCGCACGATCGAGGCCGAGCGAGTTCCGATCAAACCTATGAGCATCGAAGAAGCGATCTCCGCTCTCGACCAGTCGCGCGCCGGCGCTGTGGTATTTCGAAATCCCGAGACCGAGCGTGTCAACGTCATTTACCACCGCCCAGATGGCAACCTGGGATTGATCGAACCCGAACCCTGAAAAGGCGGAAAGCAGAAGGCAGAAAGCAGAAGGTAGTGGGCGAGAAATTCGCTGAAAGCCAGGTGTGCAGGCCATCACCTTACTCGAGGGGACGACAAACCATCGGCGGAGCTAGCAACGCAACATCCTGGTCACCGCCTTCTGCTTTCTGCCTTCTGCTTTCTGCTTTTCTATGACTGCGGCCGCCAAAAAGCATCGGAAACACTTCGTTCTGATCACCGGGATGAGCGGGTCCGGCAAGGGGTCAGTTCTCAAGGCCTTCGAGGACCTCGGTTATCACTGCGTAGACAACCTGCCCATTGATTTAATCGCCCGCTTTACGGAAACGAGTCAGCAAGGGGGGAGCAAGATACAGCTTGCGGCCGTGGTAGTGGACATTCGAGAAGGCGCGGCGCTCGGGCAACTCCCCGCCCTCTATCAAGACCTCAGAAACCGCCACTTGAATTTGTCACTGGTGTTCCTGGAGGCCTCCGACAAGGCTTTGATCCGTCGCTTCGAGGAGACCCGCCGCCCCCACCCCTTGGGGCGCGAGTTGCCGGTGCGCGAGGGAATCCGGCTGGAACGCAAACTGCTGAAGCCCATGCGCCAACTGGCTGATGTCACAATTGATACCACCCGGATGAACGTTTATGAACTGCGAGAACTCATCCAGAGGCAATTCGGCGGATTGTCGGCACGCCGAGCCATCCTGGTTTCCGTGGTTTCGTTTGGGTTTCGTTTCGGCGTACCTGCCGATGCGAACCTGGTTTTCGACGCGCGTTTTCTCCCCAACCCAAACTATATCCCGAGGCTGAAGAGCAAAACGGGGCGAGACGCGGTTGTCCAACGCTATATGGATTCTTCTCCACACACCCAGGAGTTCATGAAGCATTTGATGGATCTGCTTATCTACCTTCTTCCCAATTACGTCAAGGAAGGCAAGAGCTACCTTACCATTGCGATTGGTTGCACGGGTGGGCGTCACCGCTCGGTCGCCATCGCAGAGAAGGTAGGTCACGCCCTGGTCGGTGCGGGGTATAAGACCAGAGTTTCGCATCGCGATATCGGGCATGAGTGAGGATAGGTAGCAGGTGGGGAGGGGGAAGAGACTGGGGCTTAGGAGCTCGGGCAGTTTTGAATTCTGAATTCTGAATTACGGATTGCCTTCTTCCTTCTGTTTCTTACGTACCATTTGTCACGAAGGTGGCATGCAGGGATAGCATCTTCTCCCCACATACGCCCTACTATCTACCAGCGACTGAAAGCCCCCAGTGCGATTGCAGAGCGCACTTTGTCCTCAGAGAGATTCTTCCAGGCTTTGGAGACCGCACGTTAATTGCCCGCCACATATTATCCTTCCGCTTAGACCCGAATTCGGAAGTTAGCGGGGGTGCGATGTGCATCTTGTAGGGGCACAGCGCGCTGTGCCCCTACGCCCGGCCCCGCACCATTTTGTTCCTCCGGCATCTGCGTCAAACGGGCCTCTAATCAAGTGATTCGGCTCGACCGGCGGCTGCCGACTTCCGAATTCGGGTTGGATAGCGACTTTGGCTCGGACTCGGGTTTCGGCATGCAACCTCTGCCCAGTCTGACACGTCAATATGGGTGACTGCTGGTTCCGCCAGGGCTCGGGATCGGCGAAAGACAGATGGAAGTTAAGCCCGGAACCGGACAGCAGTGACCCGTCGCAGATCGATCAAAGCGGAGGGTCAAGGAGGATGACAATGCGCAACGCAAAACTACTTCTTGCGCCAATAATGCTGGCGATCGCGGTCCAAGTAACCTTTGCTGAAAAACACAACATCACCCCTGCACAGATTACCGCGATGATTCAGGACAAGCTTTACCACGCCCAGGTGTTCAAGCACGGCGACGTTCAGGTGAGCTTTGAAAACGGCGTTGCCACACTCACCGGGACAGTGGATAGCCTGGGTGTCAAAATGGATGCTGAACACGCCGCCCGCAAGGTGGACGATGTCACCAGCGTCGTCGACAACATCAACGTTCACGCCGAGGACGTAACCCCTCGCCAGATCGGTGAGCAGGCGCGGAAAGATATCGTTACATACTACGCGTATACCATTTTCGATAACATCACCTTGGACGTCGAGGGTGAGCGGCTGGCTGTGAATGGCCAAGTCACACAACCCTTCAAAAAGCAAGACATTGGCAATTTCCTTGCCCACGTCAAGGGAGTGGCGGAACTTGAAAACAACCTGGAAGTCCTCCCAACTTCTGAATACGACGACAGCTTGCGCCAAGCCATCGCGCGAGCTATTTACAACGACCCGTTTTTCATTCATTACGGCAACCAAGCCCTTCCGCCTATCCACATCATCGTGAAGAACGGTAATGTGACCCTCGAAGGCGTGGTCGCCTCGCAGATGGATCGCACCAAGGCAGAGACGGACGCGCGGTTGGCGGCCACTTATTTCAATCTGACTGACAACCTGCGGGTCGAAAGCAAGTAGCACCCTCTCCTCGGCACTGCCCCCCTGGAGTCGATGGAATCTTAACTCCAGGGAGGACAGGCCGGCGGATTAAGGCAGTGACAAGTGACGAGTGCCCCGCCGTGGCGGGACGAGCCGAAGAACAGGTCTCAGGTGCCAGGGGCTGGGGGCTGGAAGACCAGGTGCTAGGGATTTGAAGAACAGGGAGTAGCGAGTAGGGATTAGGGAGTTGGGGTCTATAAAACTGGCCCTAAGGGAGCAGTACTAACGGTCAATCTCCACGATACTATCGGCAGGAATGCTGTAGGAATCAGAGCGAAGCATGACGCGCTTGTACTCAGGTGGGGCTCCGCTCGGAAGATAGAAAACAACGGCGAGATTGGGGTGGACAGAGAGGTACTTCCGGCTACGCTTGACCCCCATCACGAAAAAGCCAGCCGAACGTCCGTCGGTATCCGTACCGGTGGGCGCCAACACCACCGTGGAGAGCATATTCTCAACCGGCCAACCAGTGTGCGGATCCATAATATGGCAATAGTTCTTGCCACCGATCTTCAAAAACTTCTCGTAACTCCCCGACGTGGAAAGCGAATAGTTCTGGAGATGGAGAACATCCCCAGCCTTGTGCGCATCGCAGGGGGCGCGCACGGTAATCTTCCACCCGTGCTCTCCGGGAGGAGAGCCCAGGGCGTAAATGCTGCTCATGCCACTGGAGACAAGCGCCGAGGTGATCCCATTGGAACGAAGGATCTCCACGGCGCGATCCACCGCGTAACCCTTGGCGATTCCCCCTAGGTCGATTTCGACCCCCTCTTCGTCAAATCGGATCGTCCGCCGCTCGGCATCCAATTTCAGATGCTGGTACCCAACTCGCTTGAGGACCTGGCTGATTTCAGCCCGCGTTGGCAGGCGGCCACGGCCGCGGAAGAAACCCCAAGACTTCATCAGCGGGCCGACGGTGATGTCAAAGGCGCCGTCCGTCTCTTCGCTCCTGCGAACAGAGATTTCGAGTAAACGAAACAGTCCAGGCTCAACGACCACGGGATGGCTCGCGGCCTCACGGTTGATGGCTGAAAGTTCGCTCTCCGGCTTGTAGTTGCTCATCTGCTCATCCAGCCGGTCAACTTCCTCGAAGACTTCTTCCACTACCTCCGAGAGGAAAGTCCGGTCCCGGCCGTAAACAGCCACGGTGAAAACAGTGCCCATGCTCTCGTGGGAGGCCTCATAGCGGACCACATTTTCCGCCCCGTGCCCGCCCACAGCAGTGGCAATCGATAGGGCAGTGACGAGTGATCCCGCAAGGCGAGAACGAGTGACGAGCAAGATTATGGTGAATAGTGAATGGTGAATAGTGAATGGTGAATAGTGAATGGTGAATCGTGAATTGCGGACGCAGGGTCTATCTTGCGCGCCACGTCCGTTATCATCCTTCAATTCATAATTCATAATTCACTATTCACTATTTACTATTCATACTTTACTACTCTCTTTCTTTGGCCAGAACACCTTTTGGCCCGTCTCGACCGCACGATTGCCGTAGAGTACGCCCTGCGCATCCGCCACGCCAATTTCCAGCGGAGCGACGACCGGTTTCCCCTCCCGGATGCTAGCAAGGAAATTTGACATCTCACTCCACCAGGGGTCATGCGGTTCCTCGTACTTGTAGATCCCCATCGACGCCAGCCAGCGCTTGGCATAGAGCAATTCGCGGTCAACGAAAGCAGCCTCTCCGTTGCCGACGTGCTCGGGGAAGATGGGGATGCCTTCTTGCGCAGCCGCCTTCGCCACTGTGGCGCCTGCCCACCAGTTTTCCGTCAAGCCGGCTTTCGAAACTTTGGCCACTCGTTCACGATAGAACATTCCCTTCCCCAGGGTGATAATCAGCGTCCCCTGATCACCCATAATTTCTTCCTCGAACTGGAAATGCTCGTTATAGAGCACGCCGCTCCACAAGAATTTCTGGCCGCCTGGGTATTCGTAAATCGCCTGGATGTTATCGCAGACTTCGCGCCCGTCCTTCCAATAGTCGATTCCACCGGTCGCAACCACCGAGACGGGTTTCGCCCCGATGGCCCAATTTGCCACGTCCAACTGGTGGGACGCCAATTCGGCAAATAATCCGCCCGAATATTCCTTGTACATTCGCCAATTGAGAAGGCGCTCGAACTTGGGGTCGGGCACGGGCCGCCGCCAGTTGCTGTTGCGATGCCAATTCGCGCGCACGAACATCACTTTGCCCAGCGCGCCTTTGCGAATCATTTCGATGGCCACCTGGTAGAGGAGGCTGGAGCGGCGTTGAAGTCCGACTTGCAGCGCTTGTTTCGGATGTTCTTCCGATGCCTTGCGGATTTTATCCTCTTCATCCTCCTTGAAGTACATGGTCTTCTCGACGAAGACGTGCTTGCCGGCACTCAAGGCATCGATCACCATTTGGGCATGGAGATTCAGCGGCGTCACGACCATGACCGCGTCGAGGTCTTTCCTCTCCAGCATCTTGCGGTAGTCTTCGTACGTCTGAGGATTCGACCCGATGGTTTCAACGCCCTTCTTCAGATTGGGGGGATAAATGTCGCAGGTGGCCATACACCGGCCCTCTGGAATGGTCGCGAGGAACTTGAGCAATGTACACCCCTCAGTTCCCGTGCCAATCATTCCATAGTTGACAACATTGTTGGGACTAGGATTTGCCAGAATGGCGGGCGCTCCCACACTCGGGAGTGCGGAAGCCGCAGCCACGGCGGCGGCCGTCTTCAAGAAATCGCGGCGGGTTACGTCTCGCTCATTCTCCATTGCCGAAACTCCTATGAAAGGTGATATTGCTGACACTATGCAGGCGGGCCTCGACCCTGAGGCGCAAAACCAGCCGCAGGCTCAGCCCTGGAACTGCCCAAGGGGGGATTGTTGTCTTCTTCAATCTATCTCAAAGCACCAAAGTTAAATGAAACGTACTAAAGCAATAGCATACACCTGGCACGCGAACTCATTAAGCCCATGGCTCGTCAAAGCGAGACCCCGTACGGCTGAAACGGTCTCCATGCACAAACGGCACAAGGCCCCCTGGAAACATCTTAGCACTCGCGATGGGTAGATTGCATCTGGGTTATACTGAATAGGGAGGATGGTTCTGACAAGTTGAAGCGCTGGGCAAAGTTCGTTACGAACAGTCTTTTCGCGGCTGCAATCTTCATGAATGTTGCCGACGCTTCACCTCAGAGTTCTCTCCCCTCTGACGATCTCACCGTCGAAAGCCTGAGGTTTACGGAAGCCTACAGCGCCATTCAACAAAACTTCTCGGAGGCAGTTGATCCCGATGGGGCGATTCTTGATGGGGGCATCCGGGGCATGCTATCCACTCTTGATCCCTTCTCTGCCTTCTTCGACCGCGAGCAATTCGAACTCTTGCAGCAACAGGCCCGTGGTGAGGCGCTGGGATTCGGTTCTATCCTGTATGTAACGCCGGGGAAAATACTGGTGCTCCAGACCGCTCAAGGCTCCCCGTCGTGGCGCGCGGGGCTGGGGCCGGGCGATGAAATAGTAGAAATCAATGGTACTCGCGTAGACCGCGTAGACTTTCAATCGTTGGTAGAGCTCCTGCGGCGCTCCCGCTCACACCCAGTCCGCCTGGGCGTCATCCACCCAGGGAAGTTCGTTTCGCAGGATTTCGAACTGAAACCAGCGGAGGTGGCCCTGCCCAGCGTGGATAAATCGTTTTTGCTGTCGCCCGGAATCGGGTACATCCACTTGAGCGGGTTCGAGCAGAAAACCCCGCAGGAAGTTTTGGACGCCGTGGTCCAGCTTGCGACGCCGCCCCTTAAAGGCCTCGTGCTCGACCTGCGCGACAATCACGGCGGCGTGGTGGACGCAGCAATTGGCGTCGCCAGTCTTTTCCTGAGACCCGACACGTTGGTGATGACCATGCGCGGCCGGTCATCGCCGGAAAAAGCCCACCGTACAACTCCCGCTTCAAAGCAATTCGACTTGCCCTTGATCATCCTGGTAAATGGCGATACGGCCAGTGCGGCAGAGGTGCTCGCGGCGGCTTTGCAAGAGCATGATCGCGCCGTCATCGCCGGCGAGTCAACCTACGGGAAAGGTGTTGTACAATCCGTAACGGCCTTGAGTGAGAGTACAGGACTGGCGCTGACCACGGCTCAATACTTCACCCCCAGCGGCCGCTCGATTCAACGGCCTCTTCCGGGGACTGCCCTAACCACGCCTGGCCGTGAGCTCGACCCGGGGTCCAACTCCGGCCACTTCTTTACGGACGATGGTAGGCCGCTCGCGCCCAGCGGGGGAATCGCGCCGGACGTGGAAATCCCCTCCCGCAAACTTGACCCCTGGGTTGCTTTCTTGAACCAGGCTGGGACCTTTACCAACTTTGCCTCGGAGTACTTGACACTCCATGGGCGGGCGAATAGGTCTTTTGAACCGGACGCCGTCATGCTCGGAGATTTCAAGGAGTTCCTGAGCCGAGGGGGAGTTCGGACGCCTGAGGAATACTGGGACAGAAACCAGGATTACCTGAGGCTAAGAATCAAGGTCGAACTGCTCAATCTGGTTTCCGGCCTTTCCGCCGGTGAGGAAGTGGAAACAAAAGGTGACCCACAAGTCCAGAAGGCCGCGAGCCTTTTCTCCCAAATTCCGAGAATTCTCAAAGGAGTTGGGAAAGAACGGTGAGCCGCCGTGGCGGAGTCTGGAAGGAAGCTGGCCGGGTGCGAAATGGCGTCTGGAGACAGGCGTGACAAGGGCGGTAAACCGGATTGGAAGCCGAAACGCAGAGCTGCGCTCTGCGCCAGCCGGCGGGTCGGGCTGACCCACGACCGGCTTCCGCTCCCAGGAACCGGATACTGATGGACTGTAACGTGCTTTCTCTTGCAAGGACTCATAAGCAGGTAGCGCAGACTCTCGCTTTCCAGAGAGTCTGCGGCTTGTGGCGGCTCGACCCCCTCACCCGTCCCGCCCCGGCTGAAAAAAGCGCCGGCGCGGGCCACCCTCTCCCCCAAGGGGGAGAGGGCCAGAAGCATCTCGGGAGTCAACTGACCGCTACGGCTTCGATTTCCACCAGCATCTCCGGGTCAACCAACCGTGAGACTTCTACCAAACTAGTCGCTGGATGGATACTGCCAAAGGACTCCGCGTGCGCCCTCGCCACTTCCTCCCAGAGTTCGATCTTGGTAACGTAGATCCGGGTGCGCACCACGTATTCAAGGCCAAGGCCCAGGCGTTTGAGGGCGCTCTCGATATTCCGAATTGCCTGTACCGACTGCGCATAAATGTCTCCTGGGGCCAGAACTTTTCCGGAAGGGTCTGTCCCCGTTGTTCCGGAGACGAAGACCATGTCCCCGACCTTGATTGCGCGGGAATAACCCAGCTTCGGCTCCCAGGGTGTTCCTGAGAAGATCTTTTCCCGTTTGTTCTTCATATGCTTCTCCACCTATCAGGGGCGGGTCTCTGACCGGCCTCCAAGAATTCCACGAGCTGAATCTATTTTTCCTTTTCGAAGTATCGACGATGGGCGCGGGCCGCCAGCGCCAGCCGACGGTGGCGTCGCTCCAGCGCCTCCCGGAAACGGCGTTTCTCTTCTGCCGTAACGGGAACTATGGGGGGGACCTTCTTCGGGCGACCGTCTTGATCAACAGCCACGTAAGTGACGAAGGCCGAACTGGTCTGACGGCGCTCGCCGGTCAGGCAATCTTCCAAAAAGACATTGACCTCAACTTCCAATGAGGTGTTAAACGTGCGAGTGACAAAAGCTCGCAGGACAATCAATTGGCCAACCTTAATCGGATGAACGAAGTCCAGGTTGTCTACCGACGCGGTTACCAAAAGACTCCGGCAGTGACGGCGGGCTGAGATCGCTCCAGCGATGTCCATCAGGTGCATAACTTTGCCGCCGAGGATGTTTCCAAGAGTGTTGGCATCGTTCGGAAGAACCATCTCCACCGTTTCCGTAAGGGAATCGGCTACGGTTTTCGCCTTCTGGTTCCTCATGCTCTGCTCTCTCTTGAGGCGCGAATAACCTCGCTCTGGCACCCCAACAAACCTTGCCAGGCAGACTCGATTACGCCCTTGTGCCCGTGCCAGAGGCCTGGAAGGCTTTGTCCAGTTCGGTTGCGTTGCATATACTATTCGAGCATCGGGAGGGATGCAACCTGAATCCGCAAGCCGGCTAATCGCTCGAGGACCTTCGGGCTTGCAAAATCTCGGCCCATTGTGATCAAGATAAACCTTAAGGAGGCGCTTACGAAATGGAAGGCACGAATCGACTCAATTTCTTGCGAGAGAGTTTGCGCCAGAATCCAGACGACGTGTTTGCCCGGTACGGCCTCGCCCTTGAACTCTCGCAATTGGAGCCGGCGGAAGCCTGGATACATTTCGAATACTTGCTCTCGCACCATCCGGAATATTCAGCGACCTACTATCAGGCGGGAGCGTTCCTGCTTCACCAGGGCCGGCAGGAAGAAGCCCGAAAGGTACTGGCCCAGGGGATTGAAGTGACACGGCGGCAGGGAAAGCAACACGCTCTGAGCCAACTCCAAGCCGCCCTCGAGGCGATGCAGGTGGAGACTTGAAAAGGCTGGGGTGCGCCTGTAACGCCCTTGCAGAAATGTGCCGGGTGGATCTTTCAACTCTGACTGTCTTGCGAGAAATTTCTGCGATCATCACTTGGCCGAGGATGGCTGGAATTGCCGATTTTCGATGGACCCGCCGTAGCGGGCCGATTGGCAGCGGAAGAAGTTGCCACACCACTTATTCAATCGGCAATCAGCAATCGACAATATGCTGGAGGGCTATTTCAGCAATTTAAACCCGTGTTCTCGCCGTTCGTCGGATCAACAGCCTCTTCAGTCCCCCTGGAGAAACGTTGTTGGGCGAGGTTTCTCATTTATCCCAGCCGTTCTATAATGCCTTAAGAGGGATGGCGACCCGCGAGGCAAACATGGTTCATACGATTCCCACGCAGGAAAAACAGGCTGTTGCCTTGACCTCCGTGGTTGCTGCCGTCCTGTTGATCACGATGAAGCTGACGGTGGGCCTCTTGACGGGCAGCTTGGGAATCATTTCGGAAGCCATGCACTCCGGCTTGGACTTGGTGGCTGCGGTGGTGACGTATATTTCCGTCCGGGTGTCCGACAAACCTGCCGACCCGGCCCACCCGTTCGGCCACGGCAAAATCGAATCCCTCTCCGCGTTCGTTGAGGCCACCCTTTTGTTCGTGACCTGCGCATGGATCATTTGGGAAGCCATGCGCCGGCTCTTCTTTCATGATGTTCATGTAGAGCCGAGCCTCACGGCCTTCGGCGTAATGTTTATTGCCGTCACCATTGACACTTTCCGATCCCGGGCGCTATTCCGGGTGGCGCGAAAATACAATAGCCAAGCTCTGGAAGCCGATGCGCTGCACTTCTCCACGGACGTTTATAGCTCGAGCGTGGTGATTTTGGGTCTCATCCTGGTTTACGTTTCCAACCAAAGCAACATCCGCTGGCTCCGCAAGGCTGACCCGGTTGCCGCACTGGTGGTGGCTGGAATCGTTGTTTACATCACGCTGAAGCTCGGAAAAAGGACTGTGGCGGCATTGGTTGACGCTTCGCCGGAAGGCAGTTCGAGCCTGATTGCTGAAGCTGTTTCACGGGTTCCGGGAGTTCTGAGGCTGGAGCGCATCCGGACCCGCCAAAGTGGGCCACGTCTTTTTGTGGACTTGAGGCTGGCACTTCATAGCAACACGTCACTCGAGCACGCAAAAGCGGTGGCGGATTTGGTGGAGTCCGCGGTCCACGAACTCTTTCCCGACTCCGACGTGGTTATTCACACCACTCCCAGCGATCCGCCCACGGGGGATCTGGTGGAGAAAATCCGCTCCATCGCCAACCGAAGAAACTTCCAGGTTCATGAAGTGACAGCCTACGAGGTGAAGGGGTGCATCAACGTAATCCTGGATCTCGAGGTGGAGCCTAGTCTACGGTTGGACACAGCCCACGACCAAGCCACAGTGCTCGAGCAGGACATCAAACAAGGCCTTCCTGAAGTGTGCGAGGTGAACATCCACCTCGAGCCTTTCACCAAGAACGTGGAGGCGGTGAACGCCGTCCAGCTTACGCCGGCCGAGTTGGAACCCAAGCTGATGGAGATCGCCGGAGAGATTCCAGGCGTCTTAGACTGTCACGACATCGAAGCGCACCAAGCAGCGGAAAACGTGTTCGTCCGGTGCCATTGCACGCTGCTCCCTGCCCTACCCATAGCTCGGGTGCACGACATTACAGAAGAACTCGAGTTTAGGATTCGAAAAGCCTTCCCCCAGATCCTCCGAGTTAATATCCACGCAGAACCAAAAGGACAGAGCTAGAAAGGTACGTTCGCGGGCGTCGTCCGGGCACACCCCACCCCCCCTACGGAACGGCGCAGGCAGTGGGCAAGGATATCCCCTCAGCCATGCCTTTCTAGGGATTCGGCTTGGCCGCTGGCTTGGCAGGCTTAGCGGTTGAAGGCGCAACGGGATGCGTCGCAGGAGGCGTAGCTGGCCGGCCCGAAGTCAGGGCATCAGAGGGGTTCGCTACGTCATAGAGCCTGACGATTGAATCCGTCAGGTCCACTTCCTTGGCCGCGTAATAGATGGGAACCTGGTCGCTTCCAATGATCAGGGAGAAGCCGTTCTGCCGCGCGTAATCATCAATCTGCTTCACCATTTTCTGGCCGATGCGGCGAAACATTTCGTCCCTGTCCGTTGCGAAGTCGGCTTGCGCATCCTCGGTAGTGCGCTTCAAAAACTTCTGCTTCTCCTCCAGGTCCCGGCTCAGGCGCCGCTGCTCGTCGTCGCTAAGCGTGGCAGCCTGTTTCTGCAATTGGTCGTTGATGGCCTGTATGTCCTGCTGGAGCTTCTGAACATCTAGCTGGCGAGGTTGATACTTCTTCTGAAGCTCAGCCATCGCTTTCTTTCCCTCCGCCGTGCTCAGAATCGCCTCCTGGATATTGACGAGCCCGATCTTGCCTGAGGTCCCCGAACTCTGACCGAGCAGAACCGACGGGGCCGTTCCCAGGCAAAGCAGAAGAGTAATGGTGGAAACTCGAGTCTTCATTCGATCTCCTTCAAATAAGTAGAGTCCTAATTGCGAAAACACATTCTAACTCATTTCGCCTCTAAAAGGTGCGTGCCACGGTGAACCCTACTCTCCCCTTGCGCTCCTTCAGGCGAAAACCGCGAAAGAGGTTCAACGCATCTTCATAGGTGGCCTGATTTGGAAACATGGTCTCGGGTGGCAGGACTTGGGGAGGGACCACCAGAACGTTATCCTCCCGGAGCCAGTTATAGCCATAATAGAGATGAAACGGCGCATTGACAATCGGCAGAATGACCTGCAGGTCGAGTCCCATTGAGCTCCGGGGACGTAAATTGGTCGCTGAGATAATTTTGAGTCTTGTCGGCAGAGTGAAGTACGGGTACTCGGTGCTCAATGCCTGCAGGGAAGGAATCGAGGTGTCAATTTGGAGCTGGTTCGTTCGCAAGACAAAAGCGCTCCCGGCGTCTAAAAAAGCTGCCATGGTGACCGGACCTGCAATCGGTACGCGGTATTCAAAATTAGTAATGACCTCTGTATCACCGCCGGGGTAGATCGGCGTGTAGTACGGGAATGAGGTGTACGACCCGCACGTCGTTCCCTTCTGCCCATTGGCGCCGGTAGCCAGAATAGGATTGCCGAAGTTGTCGCGGTTACACACTTGGCCGGTCGCCGGAAAGAAAGCCAAGGGGCTGATTGAACGGATGTCAAAACCACGGATGTCATACTCGCCACCAATGTAGAAGCGCGAAAAAGGCGGGGGAACACGGCCACCGTATCCTTGGATGGTTGAAGCCAGTATGTGCATGCCGAAGGCTTGCGGCTTCTCTGAACGTTTGTTGCGGACAGGGTGAAAGTACTTGAATTCGAAGGACGGGGTAGCGGTATAGACGTTGCCTCCCAATCCGGAGATCATCAACGCGATAGAGAAGTACTTTCCCCGCGTGGGGTTCCAAGCATCATTGATGGTGTTATAAAGATAGGTGGGCATGATGGAACTGGACACGATGCCGCTCAGAGCCGAAGGACCTGCCAACCCACGAAAATTGATAGCCTCAAAATAGGACTCGGATGCCGCATTGAACGCTTGCATGCTGCTATAGGAGTAGCTGTAGGTGAAACCGAGGCGCGCGAAAGTGCGCCGCAAAGGGTAACTGCTAAACGCCGTGAAACCAGAGGAATTCTGCTGAAAATTCTGCGCGTAGTATTGATAGGAGGAGGTCTGGAGCTGTGAGGGGCTGACGCCGTAAGCAGCCGCTAACTGGCGGAGTTGGTCATAGCGGTAATTGCTGTGATAGACCGTAAACCCCACTGTCATGGCGCGATCAAAAACGTACGGCTCAGTGAACCCAAACGAATACATCTTTTGATAGGTCCCCCACTCCGTTTGAACGCTCAAGGTTTCACCCAGCCCCAGGAAATTGTTGGTGGCGTAATTGATCCCCACGAAGTTCCCCGCCAAGCCACTGACCCCGCCCGAAAACCCGATGGAGTTCTTGCCTTTTTCCTTAACCTTCAAAGTAATATCAACCGTGCTGTTCTTGGCGTCCTGGGTGATCTCGTAGTCCTCCTTCTTCACCGTATCAAAGAATCCCAGTTGATTCACCCGGAGGACGCTGAGGTCCCAAAACGAGGAGTTGAACATGTCCCCTTCGCTCAGCAGCAATTCCCGTCGAATCACCTTGTCGCGAGTCTTGGTATTGCCGGAAAACTCAATGCGATGAACAATAAACTGCTTCTCTTCCTCGAAGTCCAGCGCCAGGTTGATGACTCGCCGCTTGTTATCAGGCTCAATGTCCGGAGAGGCGGTGAAATTAATGTAACCGAACTGGCCATAGAGCTTGGTGTAGTTCTCGATGGCCTTCCGAACCTTAGACAGCGCAAAGAGATCTCCCGGCTTGAGCCGCAGGATAGGCGCCAACTGTTGTTGCGTGAAGAGCTTGTTTCCGCGGATGACAAACCTGCCCAAGCGATACTGCAACCCCTCCTCCACCGGGATCGTCAGGTCCACCCGTTTGCCCCGGCCCCAACTGAAAAAGAAGAACGGATAACGCCGCCGGGTGTCCACCATCTTCGTTTCCGGTTCTTTCGCCAGAGCGTAAAAGTAACCGTGGTCCCTGTAGAGGTCGCGGATGTTTTCGAGGTCGGCCTCAATCCTCTCCTTATCGTAAGTCTTATGGAACCAGTAGAACCAGGGTGGAGCGCCGGCAGCTCTGGAATACTTCATGGCGCGGTCAAGTTCGCGCGAAGAGAAAACCTGGTTTCCCTTGAAGCGGACATTGCCCACTTTGACCTTGGGGCCTTCCACCACGATAAACGTCAGAGCCACGGAGTTGGGCGGAATATTCCGCGTGCGGTGCCGGACGGTAGCAAACATCTTCCCATGCGCCGCGAGCATCTCCTGGAGAACCACCTCAGCTCGTCTAATGGTCACAGGATCGTACTGGGATTGGATGGATAGGCCCACCTTGCGCTTTTTGAATTCATCCAGCACGTCCGATTGCTGAACGCTGCCTAATCCTTTGTAATCAATGCTCCGGACCAGCTTCTTTTCTCGCACGAAGAAAGTAACGATCTTCCCGCCCTTTTCGGAATCCACCACTTCCAACCGAACGTCATCGAAGAAGCCTGTATTCCAGAGAGCCATGAAGTCTCGGTCAAGAATGTTCTCGTTATACACGTCGCCTTGATGCGAGAAAATGCGGGCCCGCAAGGTCGCAGCAGGAATGCGTCGGTTCCCTCGGAAAACAATCGACTGAATAGTTGCCTGGGCGGCGGGCTGGGCTTGCGGCTGCGTAGGCGCGCCGAGAGTTGTAAGTTCAGGAGCTTTCTGCGGAGCGGGCGCTTCCTTGGGCGTTTCAAGTTGGAGTTTCTGTGGGGGAGCCGCAGGCGGGGTCTGCGAGGGCTTGGCTTGCGGGTTCTGCTGAGTCCCTGGGGTTGGCTGCGCAGGCGGTGGAGCGCCTGGTGATGAGGGTGGTTTCTGCTCCGCTGGGGGGTTCTGCGCCCGAAGCGCCAGGCCAGAAAGCAAGCTCAATAGCAAGGCGACGAACCCCCACCCAAACCGTGTCCTCGTTCGTCTACACGTGGCAGAACTTCTCCTCAAGAAACGGTCTTCCCCCTCGTTTTGGATCGAGCTCAGAGAATCCGATGCCGGGAACTCACCAGAAGTTGGCCCAAAGACTCGAAATCGCAGGAGCAATCCCTACATCCCTCTCAGGACCAAACTCCGGCAGGCACAGACGACGTGGAATTTCTGCTTCCTGCTTTGCCAAGGACGGGCCGCACTAACGTGAGAGTGGCGTGGCCGCGACGAGCTTGTCATTCATCGACCGATAGCAGAGGCCTTCCTTCTCAACAACGACTTCCAGAACTGATGGGGGTTGAATCTCCCCCTGGATCAACGCTTCCGAAAGCGGGTCTTCAACGTACTTCTGGAGCGCCCGGCGCAGCGGACGAGCGCCATAGGAACGGTCCTCACAAGTCTTTTCCAGAATCCACTGGCTCGCTTCCCGGGACAAGGTAATCGAAATGTTCTTGTGCTCCAGATTCTGATTCATCTGCGCCACCAGGAGGTCCAGGATCTGTACCAGATCATTGTCGCTGAGCGCATTGAACACGATAACTTCATCCAGCCGGTTGAGGAACTCCGGATTGAACAGCCGCTTGACCTCGGCCAACACCATATCTTCAGCCTTCCTCTCACTCGCACCCTCCGCCGCCGACTGGAACCCCAGGTGCGTCCGGCGTTGCAGGTACCGAGCCCCGATATTCGAGGTCATGATGAGGATGGTGTTCTTGAAATCCACTGTATTCCCCAGCCCGTCGGTCAGGTGTCCGTCTTCGAAGACTTGAAGCAGAATGTTGAAGAGATCCGGGTGGGCCTTCTCAATCTCGTCCAGGAGAATCACGGAGTAAGGCGCGCGCCGGACCCGCTCCGTCAGTTGGCCCCCCTCTTCGTAACCCACGTAACCGGGAGGAGACCCGATCAGCTTCGAGACGGAGTGCTTCTCCATGAATTCCGACATGTCGAAACGAATCAGCGCCCGCTCACTCCCAAAAAGAAAGGCCGCAAGAGAACGGGCCATTTCGGTCTTGCCGACGCCGGTGGGCCCGAGGAACAGGAAAGAACCCACAGGCCGGCCGGGAGGTTTCAGGCCGGCGCGGGAACGGCGGATCGCCCTGGCCAGGGCCGAGATGGCGCGATCCTGGCTGATAATCCGCTTGTGCAGCTCCTCTTCCGTCCTCAGCAGCTTCGAACTCTCCTCTTCCTTAATCGAGTTCACCGGGACGCCCGTCCAGCGGGAGACCACATCCTCAATGTCCTCGCGGGTCACGCTGCCCATGGCCGTTTCGTCGATATTGTATTTTTCACGGAGGAGCCTGAGGTTTTCGCGTTCCTTTCGTTCTTCGTCCGAATAGAAGCGCGCCTTTTCGAATTCGTGGTTGGCGATGGCATTTTCCATCCGGTGAACGACGAATTTGATGCGCTTCTGCACGTCGATCATCTCTTCGGGCAAGGAACTCTGGCGAAGCTTCACCCGTGCTCCCGCCTCATCAATCAGGTCCACCGCCTTGTCCGGCAGGAAACGATCCGGAATATAGCGGCTGGAGTGGTACACCGCAGAGCTTAAGGCCTCATCGGTGTAAGTGACGGCGTGGAACTTCTCGTAACGGTCCTTGATTCCGAAAAGGATCTTGACGGCTTCGGCTTCCGTTGGAGGCGGAACCTTCACGGCTTGGAATCGCCGCTCGAGGGACCGGTCCTTCTCTATCGATTTGCGGTATTCCCCCGGAGTGGTGGCGCCGATGCACTGGATTTCACCCCTGGATAGCGCGGGCTTCAGGATATTAGCGGCGTCCAGCGAGCCTTCCGCCGAACCTGCTCCCACCAGGGTGTGAAGTTCGTCAATGAAGATGATCGCGGTCTGCGACTCCATCAACTCCTTCATGATGGTTTTCAAGCGTTCCTCGAATTGCCCGCGGTACTTCGTGCCCGCGACAATTAAAGAAAGATCCAGCCCCAGGATTCGCTTGTCGGCGAGAAAGGAAGGCACATCGCCATCCGCAATTCGCTGCGCCAAACCTTCCACGATGGCGGTCTTGCCGACACCCGGCTCCCCAATCAGGACCGGGTTATTCTTCGTCCGGCGGCACAGGATCTGGACCGCCCGCTCCAGTTCGGCTTCGCGACCGATCAGGGGGTCGAGTTGGTTCTCCATGGCGCACTGAGTCAGGTCGCGGCTGAATTCGGAGAGCAGGGATGTCTCCTTAGGGCGCGCAGCCGAAGCCTTCTCGTTCTGTGCCCGGCTCAGCTCCTCGCGGAGCACGGAGAGGCGCAGCCCGCGTTCATGCAACATCTCGGCGGCAAACGATTTGTCCTCCCGCAGCAATCCCAACATCAGGTGCTCCGTCCCGATATGTTTGTGCGAGAGGCGCTCAGCCTCTTCCGCCGCGAAGGCAAGCACGCGCTTGCACTCCTGGCTCAAAGGCAGGTCCACAGAAGTCGAGACCTTCTCGCGGACAGGCGTTCGTCCCTCAATTTGTTTACGGATGGACTCAATCGAAGCGTGGGAGCGCAGGAAACGGTTCGTCAGCGCCTTATCTTCGCGCAGCAACCCCAGCAGCAGGTGCTCGGTTTCGATATAGGGACTGCCGAATTGGCTGGCTTCGTAGCGGGCGAAAAAGATCACGCGACGTGCCTTTTCCGTGTACCTCTCAAACATAGCTCCTCAGTCCTCTCGGGAACCCTCGCCCCAGTTTCTAACCGCCCCCGGGGGGAGCAGGTCATTGAACTATTGGAACTACCGTCTCCGTCAGCTTTCCATTTGCCAGGCGCAAGGTTCGTTGCGCACGCCGTGCCAGCTCCGGATTGTGCGTTGCTAAGACCGAAGTCAAATGATGACCCCGGTGCAGTTTCTCCAAAAGCTCAATCACCCGCTGGGCGGTTCGCTGGTCAAGGCTGCCAGTCGGCTCATCGGCAAGCAGCACAGCCGGCTGATTGGCTAACGCCCGGGCTAAAGCGACTCGCTGTTGCTCACCCCCCGAAAGTTCGCCCACACGTCGCGCGCAAGCATTCGCGAGCCCTACTTCGCCCAGCAGTTCCCTGGCGCGCCCCTTGGCCAATGAAAAGTCACGCCCGCTAATCAACTGCGGAATCACTACGTTTTCGAGCGCGCTGAATTCCGGAAGGAGGTAGTGCATCTGCCACACAAAACCGACGCGCACATTGCGATAGGCGGCTCGTTCCTCCTGGCGAAATTCACTCAGTCTCTGCCCCATGAAGTATACCTCACCCCTCGTCGGAGTGTCCAGAGCGGCAAGGAGATGGAGCAGCGTCGTTTTGCCCGTTCCCGACTCACCCACCAGGGCGACGAATTCTCCCTCGCGAACTTCCAGATTCAGATCGTCGAAGACCACGATCTCCTCGTCGCCGGAGCGGAAAATCTTCGTAAGATTCGCGGTCCGCAAGAGCGCGCCAGCAGACGATTGAGCCATCGGGTCATCGGGCCATCGGGCCATCGGGTCATCGGGCCATTGGGTCATCGGGTCATTGGCCTTTCCCGGAACGTCCGCCTGCTCTTGCCGTCCAGTAAGAGGCCGCAAAAATCGCCAACAGCTCGTTGGCTTCTGCCAGCAGGTTCTCCATTCGCACTCTGGGGACTATCCCCGTCTCAACGAGGATTTCCAACCAGAAAACCGTCTCGTCGGCCTCTTCGACGACGACTCCCATCTTCGACACAAACTCAGCTCGGGAGCGGGCCCGGCAAACAGCACGATAGTTCGCTGCAACCGATGTCCCCGCTCGCAGCACCTGTTTCCCCATGATTCGTGCCTCGTCATTGTTTGGCAAGCTTTGAAAAAGCCTGACGATTAGGATCGCAAATTGCCTGGTCCTCGCTCTCAACTGCTCAGGTGGTGTCGGCATCCCAAATCTTTCTTCCGGTTGTGACCCAGTTTAGCGGAGCATTTGCTCCATTCAATAGTTCAATGGCCCAATGGCCCGATGACCCGATGGCCCAATGGCCCGATGAATCAATCTCTTCATTCGTAACGCAGGATTTCCACCGGGTCCAGTCTGGCCGCTGATAGTGACGGATAAAGCGTCGCCAGAAAACTGATGCTGAGCGCCGCCAAGGTAATCCAAACTCCGTCCCACGGGCGAGCATGAAAAGGTACCGAGGCTAGCGCGTAAACGTCCGCCTGGAGCGGGACCAGCTTGTAACGGCCCCCGAGCCAGGAAGTCCCATAACCAAGAACAAGCCCCAGCAGACTCCCGAAGGCGCCGATGAGCAGCCCGTGAAGAGTGAAGACCGCCCACACCTGCCTCTTCCTGGCGCCCATGGACATCAGCACGGCAATATCCCGGTTCTTCTCCATCACCATCATGGCCAGAGTGATGAAGATGTTGAGGGCAGCGACCACCACGATCAGGCCAATGGTCAGGATGGTCACCAAGCGCTCCAGACGCAGAGCGCTTAGCAGGGAGCGGTTCTGCTCCATCCAGGTGGTGGTCTCAAATCCCTTGCCAGCGGCCTCCCGAATCTTCTCGGCCACGGAAGCAGCCCGGTAGATGTCATCAATCTTGAACTCTATCACGGAAGCCACATCGGCCAAATCAAACAAGCGTTGCGCCGCAGGAAGGTTGGTAAACGCCCAGGTGGCGTCAAAGTCATAGAAGCCGGAGTCAAACACGCCCACCACCCGGAAGTGGCGGAATTTTGGAACCACCTCCAGGGGAGTCAAATAACCCTGGGGGCTGGTGATGAGGATGGTGTCGCCCACGTACGCCCCGAGCGACTTGGCCAACTCCTTGCCAAGAATGATGGGGTCAGCGTCAGCAAAAGTCTGCGAAAGGCCCTCGAGTGTACCCTCGCGCAGCCTCATAAGGAGGTCACCGACGTGGATTTCACGCTGGGGATCAACACCTTTCAGGACTACGCCTTGAGCACGCGAGTGAAAAGAACCCAGGACTTCTCCGTAGAGTGCGGGAGCACACGCCGCCACATGCGGCAGGCTGCTGAGTCGCGCACTCAGCGCTTCGTAGTCTTTGATTCCGTCGTTCTTGGACCGCAGAAGGTTGACGTTGGCGGTGGCGCCCAGCAGGCTCTTTTCCAATTCCTCGCGGAAACCGTTGTTAATCGCCAGAGCCACAACCAACGCGCATACGCCAGCCATGACCCCTAGAATCGAAATCACCGTGACCACGGAGATGACAGATTGTCTCCGCTTGGCCTTCAGGTACCGGAGAGCCACGAATATCTCAAAACGCATACACCACCAACATTACCAATATTTGTGTCTGGCATGGAAGTAGATTCATGCTCAATGCAGTGTCGCGTCAAAGTCGGGGGAAAAGCGGCTCTGTGCTCAATAAGTAGCCCGCCCGCCCGAAATGTCGTAGCACTGCCCAGTGGTGAACGAGGCCTCCGACGAAACAAGAAAATGAACCAGCGCGGCAACCTCTTCAATCTTCCCGGTGCGCCCCATGGGAATCTTGCTGATCATGTAGTGGACCGTCTGCGGCGCGATGGTATCAAGGATCTTCGTCCTCACCACCCCGGGGGCAATGCTGTTCACGGTGATGTCGCCTTGGCCGGCAACCTCTTTGGCGAGGGCTTTGGTGAGCGCAATGATGCCCGCCTTGCTGCTGGAATAAGGAACGAGGGTGGGATTTCCTTCTTTGCCGGCAATCGAAGCCACGTCCACGATCCGGCCGTACCGCCGCGCCAGCATTTCGGGAATCACGGCGCGGCAGGTCAGGAAAACCCCCTTGAGGTTCACCGCATAAACACGGCCCATGTCCAGAGCAAGTGGCAAGCGACGAGTGACAAGTGCCAAGCAGGAGTCGGAAGCCGGGAGGCAGAAGATTAGCTGCCGGGTCTCAGGTATGAGGAGTGAGCAGGCGCGGGGGCCGCAGTTCCTGAATCCTGAATTCTTGCTCGTCCCTCGTCACGTGTCACTCGTCACTGCCCTTTCACCGCCTGTCGTCTGCTTTCTGCTCGTCACTCGTCACTTGTCACTGCCCTTAGGGCTCAATTCTGGTCCCCAACACTCGCAGGAACGTTGCGAGCCATGCCGGGTGAGCAGGCCAAGCCGGGGCCGTGACAAGGTTTCGGTCAAGGTGCGCTTCATCCATGTGCAGGTCAACGTAAGCGCCGCCTGCCGTCATCACCTCCGGCGAAACGGCGGGATAACAACTGCAAGTTCGGCCCTTCAAAATCCCGGCGGCGGCAAGAATCTGAGCCCCATGGCAGATGGCCGCAATGGGTTTGCCGGCATCGCTGAAGTGCCGCACAATCTCGATAACCTTCTCATTCAGGCGGAGGTATTCGGGCGCGCGTCCACCCGGTATTACCAGAGCGTCGTAATCCTCCGGCTTCACCTCGTTGAAGCTGGCGTTGAGCGCGAAGTTATGCCCCCGCTTTTCGCTGTAGGTTTGATCGCCTTCGAAGTCGTGGATGGCCGTCCGGACCGTTGCTCCCGCCTCCTTATCGGGGCAGACCGCATGAACGGTGTGCCCAACCATCTGCAAAGCCTGAAACGGCACCATGACTTCATAGTCCTCAACGTAGTCCCCAACCAGCATAAGGATCTTCTGTCGAGCCATTCTGCACCCCCTTCTCAAAGCCCTCAACAAACACGATTCCTTCCCCTCTCGGGGCTGGGAGAATCATACACTAGGTCGCCAAGTTGGTGCGGCCCCGCTCTGCCGTGGAACTGTGCGGGTGCTACACGCGGAGCCGCCCAGCGACTGCCTGCGGTCATTCCCGGGGAAGCGGGAATACAGCTCGTAGGTAAGCCCCCTCCGCCGCGATTCGCACTAGACACCCCGAAAGAAGCTTGGCAAAATGATATGGTATTCCATTTCGGGGCGTGGCGCAGCCTGGTAGCGCGCTTGCCTTGGGCGCAAGAGGTCCGCGGTTCGAATCCGCGCGCCCCGACCAAACAAATCAATAAGTTAGGAATTTCCGTTACTCGCTGCAAATGGGCGGTCGCACCTCAAGTCGAACGCATTCGCTAGATCGACCGCAACGTCGAATCCGAATCTCCTAGCGAAGAGGCAGAATGTGATTTTGTCAGCGGAAGCCATGCGAGTCTTGTGGGGATGGAAAAACGCTGGCGCGACACTACTTGGCCGGTCCGTCTACGTGGAGAGTGGATCCGAGGACCTTGGGATATGCGTTTTAAGAGAAGTCGATGAAGGGCGGATAGTTTTGTCGGAGCAAGGATTGACGCCTGAGTTCAAAACCGGCATCGCTCGAACGTGGGAGTTTAAGCTGGAACGTGCCCGTTTCTCATCCGCAGAAGATGAAAACGTTCCCCACGTCCCGAGCCACTTGTCTATCAAAGCCCTTGGTATTCGATTCCCCGGCGGAAGCCGTCTCTTTTTAGAGGAAGTGCGGCAGAAGTGAGTGGAAGCGATTGACATGGGCACAAATCCCCTCCATCGTGAGATTGGGACCCTGTGCGCTCTGGGGAAGATCGGCGGGAACCGGCCTTCCTTCCCACCTCTGAAACTCAGCGTGTTCCTAATTCCTATTAGGAGCACTTCCCATGAACAGTGTCAAGCCCCCCACGTTTCAAGGTCACGTCGATGAATTGGAGTTGTGGCCAATGACGCTAATAGTCGCCTTGTTCAACGAACAAGAGATAGTCTTTGCAGCCGATTCAATGATTTTCGACTCAGAAATTCACGCGGTTCCTGAACCGGTTCACAAGTTGAAAGTGCTTGGCCAGTTTATCTTTGCCGCTTCGGGAACAAATGTGGGCTACGACATTTACGATCAGCTCGTTGCAAGGAAGGTCAAGTTTTCCGACGATATTGCTCTAGCCGTCCACGAATGTTGTCGCGAAACCTGCGAAATTTACTCAGGTCGTCGCTACAATCACCAGATGAATCAAAAGGCCTTTATCCTATTGGGAGGGTTTGGTGCGAATGGGCCAGCGGTTTATTCTTGGTCGTTGCCATTCCAGGGTGCCCCTAATTCAAATCCTTCCGGGTATGCCTTCATTGGCACTGGGAAAACAGCCGCCACAGCTTTTCCTCGGTTGTTCCACAAATCCAGCTTGAGCACAGATTCCCGGATTCGTATGGCGCACTTCTGTGTCACGGTTGCAGGAATGTCTGACCTTCGTGTGGGCAATCCAGAACGAGACTACCCAGTTGATATAACGGTTCTTACTCAAAATAACATAGATGAGTATTCCCAAGAGCGGTTAATTCCGTTTGTTAAAAGTAGTAAGAAACTATACAAGCGCATTAGCACTCTTTTCAGCAATCCATAAGGCGGGAGGCTCAACATGAAACCAGTATCTGGCCTAGACGTGCAGATCATCGCAATTGCTTGCTGTGGTCTTTTCATCATCGCCATCGGCCTAGAGGTTCACCTTTCGAGTATCAAGCACAGGCTCAACAAGATAATAGAAATCCTTGAGAGCAAACCGTAAGAATTAGAGGTGTCGCGTGGACTCGGAATTACTCCTATCTTGCATTGTCGTTCTCTTAATAGCCGTAGTTGTGCTGCTCTCAATTATTGTCTGTAAATTGGCAAATGGCTTTCGCACAATTTTCAATTATCTAAGAGGCATCGAAGATGAGTTGGTTGTCTTGGACAGTCATTTGCCTAGCGCAGATGAGCATAGGGAAGACGATAGCGGAGAGCCTCATTAGCACGTTCCCTGCCACTCGTTTTTCAAACTGTACCACTACTAAGAAATTGGTGGTGCTCTATTTTTGTGTTACTGAGCCGATATTTATTTTAGGTCAGTTATTACTGGTTTTCTTTCTCATCCACGTCAGGGTCACCAATCTGGAGAATGGTGAGTCCGACCGCTTTCCCTAATGTCCGCCTCAGGCTGAGCGTGAATGTTTCATCGTTTAATGGTGGAAAATAGCAGGGATACCGCTGACCAAGATACTCTCCAACTAACACTATGTCGCCTGAGCCGTCATCAGGTAGAAGCTCGATAAGCCTGGTTTCTCCTGGAGTTGGCATCGGATTCCCAATACCTCGGTATGATTCGCCGCTCCAGGGGAGCGCCGACCAGATGTTCCTCAGTTTCGGATGGTCTCGTAATTTCATATGCTTATCATCCTTAGCTTCCTTAGCCTATCCACGGCAAAGCCGATGCAGTAGGGCTTGCCGCTGACACTACGTACACAGTCACGACGTCCCGCACCGGTGTCTTCAGATCCAGATGTGGTGGATCAAACGGGAGATCGGGCTTCTTGGCTAACAGCACGCAAACAACGATGCCGCTCCCTACTCTCTTTACAATTTTCATGATGTCATTATAACACATCCCACCCCCTTCTCTCGCCCCTGTACTGGCACTATACGGCAATCTTGACGGCCACGAACGGGCGGGTGGTACGTTCCCCTTACCCGACCACTGGAGAACCGCCGCACGCCCGTTTCTAACCACTTTCCCCACCACCGTCGACAACACTCAGGGCTTTACACGCCCGAGCGTGTGCCATGATCTCCTGCACGGTCCCTTTACGGCACGCAGCAAGACGGGCCATCGCTTCGGAACCTCTTACCGCCTTCCGGTAGGCACGAACCTGCGAGATCGCCAACCGCACCATCTCAGAATCAGCGCGGACCTGTTTTGCAGGTCCGCGGCTTTCAGCTTCAAATCCTCGCGTTGTCATCGGATGGCAGACGCTCACGGTCAATGGTCAACCCGCACCGGCTGTGCTGTCCGGTGGCGTCCATGCCCGGAGGGCGCGCGGGGCGCGTAATCGCGTTCCTCCAGCTTGGCGCTCCCCCTCGGCAAATCCGCTTCATTTGGGATGCGAGGTGCTGTACATAGAGGTCTGTCGCAGGAACTGCCCTTCGTCTTCATCCACAGCCTCGAGGTCGAAACCAATTCCTCCTATCCCCGAGTTAAGGAACCGCACGCGGAAGTAGTAAGTTTCCCCTGCCCTCGCCGCGACACGATGCAGTACGATTGATGGTGGAGAAATCAACCTACCCCATTGCCCGCTCACGCAAAGGTGATGCACTCCAGGATCGATCACGAAGCCAAAGTAGGAACGACCCTCATTCGCCCCTACCCAGGCGCCATCAACGCCCATTCTCGTCGTTAATAGGCGCACCATTGGCACTCTGGGATAGTCGTGGAGAATGTAGACCACAGCTTTGCTGCTTCCTGGATTCAACATGGGCTGTTGGCTTTGATCCACCAGTTTCACCTCAAACTTGACGTTCTCCGGCCCGCATGCAGCCTTGGCCGCAGGGGCAGATGCAATTTCCTGGCCACGAGCGAATGACCCCAACAGAATAAGAACAACGAAGAGGGAGATTTTCATTCCATATGTGGTTTTCATATTGGCTCCATGCACTGCTCACTGCGCACCCCGCTACTCCATGTCGATAATTCTCCTTGCGCATCTTTTCTCTATTGCTCCGGATTCCCCCCTGGAGGGTTCACGGCCATCCCAATGAATGCAAAATCCCGAATTTTGTCTCTTCCCCGAACATCTCAACCAGAATTTTCATTATCGACCTCAGGCCCCACCGCCACCACCCGCAAATCTAGTTGGGGTGCTTTTCCGCTTCGCCGGTCATGGGGACGAAGCGGACGGGGAGGAGAACCTCGCGCAGGATTCCCTGGCGGGTTCGGCGCAGGCGGACCAATTCCTGGTCCCACTGCCCCAGAGGAAGAACCATCCGCCCGCCCTCACGCAACTGGTCTACGAGTGGCTGGGGGACGTGGCCGGGGGCGGCGGTGACGATGATGGCGTCGAAGGGCGCCGCCTCCGGCCACCCCCGGTAGCCGTCGCCAGCGCGAACTTGCACGTTGGAGTAGCCCAGGCGTTGCAAGCGAGCTTCCGCTTGCTTGGCCAACGGCTCAACAATCTCAATGGAATAAACCTCCGCGACCAACTCCGCCAGAATCGCCGCCTGGTAACCCGAGCCCGTGCCGATTTCCAGCACGCGGTCGCGCGGCTTGAGTTCCAGCGCTTCCGTCATATAAGCGACGACATAGGGCTGCGAGATGGTTTGCGCATGCCCAATCGCCAGCGGGTAATCGTTGTAGGCTTCGCCCTGTTCCTCCGGCGGCACAAACAGGTGGCGAGGAACCTTGCGCAAGGCGGCCAGAACGCGGGCGTCGCGAATGCCGCGAGCTTCAATCTGTTCGCGAACCATCTGTTCCCGCCCGGCCTTGTATTCATCCGAGGCTGATTGAGGCGGCCCGGAGAACGCTCCACCGTTCACCTTGCGCGCAGAGGTCGACGGGGAAAGGAGCTCAAGGATGAGCGCCAGGAGAATCACCGTAAGGGCTGATCCATTGCCGAAGCGTTGCCGCATTGTTGCCTCAGGGAGACAAATGCTCAGAATTGTTTCCGGAAGTCTTCCAGTTGTTGCCGGAGATCAGCGATTTCTGTTCGCAGGCTCTGGACGTCGGTTTCCAGGCGCGTGATCCGCTGCTCATCTTGATCGCCTGTTGCAGCAACCGGGTGTGCCTCTACCGGCGCGATCCACCCTTCCACATCTCCGGCCAGCAAGTGCGCGTAACGCGACTCCTTCGTGCCCGGCTGGCGCGCCAACTTTTTCACCAGGGGAGGTTCTCTTTCCATCAGATGACGAAGCGCGGACTCCACCCCTTCGAGGTCGTCGAATTGGTACATCCTTTCTGCGCGTCCGCGTAATTCGCCTGGAGTCTGCGGACCGCGCAGCAGGAGCACACAGAGTACGGCCATTTCTCTTCGATCGAAATTGAAGACTTCCTGCAGCCGGTGTGCATATTTCGGAACACGGTTGTCCGCGCTGGTCACTTGGCCCGCCAGGCTTTTTTCATTCAGGCTGTCCAGCGCCTGCGTCACCACACGCTCGTCCAGCGCCATAACCGGGTCACGGTTGGACTTCTGGTTGCAGGCGTTGATGAGGGCGTTCAATGAGAGCGGATAGTAATCCGGCGTGGTGATTTCCTTTTCCGCGAGCGAGCCGAGGACGCGCACTTCAATTTCATGGAGCTTGGTCATGGCTCGCTCCGAGCCTCACTTTCCCCGCCTACAAGAAGCAACCACACCAGGAAGAGGAACACCAGGACGGCAAGCAGCAATCCGTTCGACCGGTAGAAAGCAGTTTGTTGTGAGAGCGATGAGACCAAAGGCTCCGCCACCAGCAGGCAGAAAGCGGCGCCCAAATAGGCCAGCAGGTTATTGCGGAAGAACCAGAAAACAATCGCCGCCCCAACCGCGAGCGGAACAAAGCCCATCACCCAGCCGGCAAAGAACTCGCGAACCGAATGCGCACCCGCCGGCCCCAGTCCAACCAGCCCCAGCAGTATTCCAGCCCACAGCCACCAAGCCCGCTTGGTCCATCCCAGGCGAATGACATAGATTGCCAGTCCCAACCCAGATAAGTAGACGATGCTCCATCCAAGTGCCCGCAGGAAAAAGCCGGCGCCCGGAGAAGCAGCATTGAACATTGCCGAAAAGACTTCGGTGTCCACGGGGGCAAAGGCGTGATAACGGCTGGCGAAAAGCTCGCCCAGCTTGTTCAGGCCAGCCCTGGCGGCCAGGACCAGCACCATGCACACTGCCGCATCTCGCCGCCACACGCGCCGGGCACCGCCTCTCAAGAGTTGCCAAGCCTCCGGATAAAGGCTCGCTGCGAGGCCCGCCAGTAACCAGCAAAGCAAGCCGGCCAGCAACGGAACGACGACCAGGCTGACCGCCATGTACAGCCGCCATGTTGAGAGAGGGATGGAAGTCACATACTGGCGCTCCAAAGTTGGCCATTGGTTGAGTTCGGAGAGAACCATCAACGCCAGGATCAGAGCGCCCACCTTCGCTGCGGGACGCCAAGGCATCTGGCCGGACCTGATCTTCATGACCAACAGGACCACCCCAGCTCCGACCAAGGCCAAACCCACCAGAATGCCCGCAAAAGACAGCACCGAATTAACCAAACTCGAGGAACGGCGCGCTCGTTCCCACGCTTCCGGAAGTTTGAAGGAGCGCGCAAAACTCACCACCTGGTCGCCGGCCACATCAACCTCCAGGCGATAATGCGCGTCTGCCACATTGCGGGGATCGCCGGCTTTCGCCTGCCACACCAGCGTATAATCTTCGCGAGCCTTCCGTTTCTCCGCTTCCGAGCTCTGGAGATCGAAATCCGAAAGACGGTAGCCTTGCTCCTCAACATACTTTGCTGCCAGGGTCTGGGCCTGCTCAGGCGAGAGCGAAGCGCCGGGCGCGTTGTCGTCCAACAACGTTCGATAGCCGAACACCTGGCCGCTGCTCGGATCCAAGAAGACGAGGTGCTCGTCCTTTTCCAGCGGCCGGAAGTAACGCACCTCGAAGGCCGCAAGGCGGGTCGCCAGCCGGTAAGTCTGGTCAGACTCTTTAACGGATTTGTGCTCGAGCAAATAGCGGACTGCCAAGGGGTCGACGTTGTCGCGCACCCACGCCACCTGGTGGTAACGTCTCGGGTCCACCTGCTGCTGCCGGAGGGAGGCATCAGCCGCGCGCACGGCTTGGGCGCGGGTGATCTGCAACGAGAGGCCCTCCCCAAAACGATAAACAGGAATCACGGCCAGCAAAATGAAGAGGAGGGTGAGGACTACGGCCAGAATCAGTCGCCTTTGGGACAAGGGTTGATAGACAAGAGGGGCCTCCGGTTCCGTGACCTCTTTGCGAACCGGCCTGGAAATGCCCTCGCGCGCGTTGGTAAGCGACTCGTCTTCGCTGAAAGTCCCGGCACGCCAATAGGCAACCAACGCGACCAGCAGCGGGATCAGCATGATGCCCGCGGAGACGACGCCCGACACCATCAGGTAATGATTTGGAGAACGAATGAGAAGGAAGGCCGTGTAAAGCGCATCCACCGAATAGTGCCAGATCAAGGTGGCCAGAATGCCGAAACGCAGCATGATCAGGCCCGTCACGATGCCGCCCAGCCCCACCTCAAGGCCGCGAATAAAGAATGGCTGGTTCGGGTATGCCGAGTGGAGGAATCCCCAGATGAACGCAGAGAGCACCACCGCCAGAGGCCCGGAGCGCAGCAACTTCCTCAGGAATGGAATGGCGAAAGCCCGGAACTGCAGTTCTTCGGAAACGGCTGGGAAGAAGCCAATGAAAAGCACTGTAACCCAGGGGAATCGTGTATTCAGCAGGTCGGTAAAGGGAACGTCAGCGGGCGCCCACGCCCCCAGTTTGTCGGCGGCAAGGTAGAAAACAGTCTGGTAAGCAAAGAAGAAGAAGGTGAGGGCGATTCCCACCACATTGGCAATAAAAAACGAGCGACTTCGGAGGCCCTGCCAACTGAAGTATCTTCGCAGCGAGATTTGGCCCGGATAACCCTCGCGGTACACCGGCTCCGCGGCAGCCACCAGCAAGAAAATAAATGCTCCAATGCCGAGCGCCGCAAGAAGGTTGTCCCACAGATAATTGGTGACAAAGCTCGAGTACGAGTCTGTGGTTCGGTAGCCGAATTCAGCCAAGGAAAAGGCATTGAGCTGGCCAAGCAGGTACAAGACGGCAGCTACCCCACCGAAAGCCAGAGACATCCAAACCGGTACGTCACGATCGCGCAGGCGCCGAATCAAAATCACCAGCATGGCGACGCTCAACAGAATCCAGAAAACCTCGTCCACGATTTGAGCGGCGTTGTTGCGCGAGCGGAGCTTTTCGTAGTCACGAGCCCACTGCTCCGGAACCTTGATAAACTCCCGGTAACTCGCCACCTGGTCGCCATCCACCTCCACCTCGATGCGCAGGCTTCCATCACCGAGGTCCACGCTCTTCTGCTTCCACGTAAAGTCATGGTCGGTGCGCGCCGGGCGCTTCTCCGTCTGCGTCTCAACGAACTCGAGGTCCGCAAGATTCCGCCTTATCACCTGATTGAGAAATGTCTCCGCGATGGTCCGGGCAGAAGCCTGATCCAGGGCCGCGCCCGGCGCCGCTTCGGGGATATCGTGGCCGAAACCCACCACATCGCCCGCGGGCGTCAAGTCCACGCGGAATTCTTCCTTCTGTTGCGGCTTGAACCAGCGATGGGACCAATGCCAAAGATGAACAGGCCCGCGCGTCAGCCGGTTCATCCGTTCCAGGCCTTGAGTACGCTCCAGATAAACCTTCGCTTGATCGTCGTAATCGAACGCTGCCGAATGACGGTAGCCGTCCAGCTTGAAACCACGCTCGGCAAGGAACTTCTGCGCCAGCGGAGCCGAGTCGTCCCGGTTCACGCGGAACTGAATCGCCGCCTCCGGAAATGCATGAGAGAAGTACTTGACACCGATGGCGAGCGAAAAAGCAGCAATGAGGACGCCAACAACAATGGTCTTGCTATCGGATGATGTCAGTTTGATGGGCATGGGCTCCTCGGATCAGTCGATCCTGGAAGTTCGACAGTTAGGTAGGCTTTCTTCTGCCTCCTTACCCTCAGCAGATTTGGGCATTCAACTTCACTCGGCCCCGAAAGTCAATCTCAAAAAGTTTTGCTTTGGGGTTCCAACTTTCGACTTCCGGATTCCAGCACTCAGACGCCAGCAGCTTCTTTCCCTTTCAACCACTTCAGCATGACCCAGGCAGACGTACCGTCCGAATAATAGTTCGCGACGCTGTCCACTTTCCTGTAACCTCGCGCCTCATAAAAGGCTTGCGCGGCAGCGTTGTTCTCCGCGGTTTCGAGGTAAACAAACAGCAGTTTCTGCTCCCGCGCCCAATGCTCCGCGGCGTCCATCAGCAAGCTTCCGAACCCTCGCCGGCGCCAGCGGTCCACCACGTCGATGGTCACAATGTGCGCCACTTTCTGCGCTTGGCGCTCGGCAATGAGGAAGCCGGCGATTTCCCCGCTCTCTTCTGCGACCCATGTCCTGCTTCCCCGCTGGCTTATGAACCTGCTCAACTCTTCACGCGGATAAGAAATACCCGGTGCAAAGCAAGCCTGATCGATCTTGTAGAGTGTTTCGAGATCGTCGGAGCGGAAAGCGCGCAAGTGCATAAGAAAACAGGATTCGGGATTCGGGATTCAGGATTCAGTTGTCAGTTCAAAGACCGAGGCTAGGTGCTGAGGGCTAGGGGCTAGGCATTGGACAACCCCTTGCGGGGTTGGGCGATCCCGCCCTGCGGGACGAAACCCACCGTGGGCTTGCGTCCCGCGAGGCGGGGCCCACCGCTTCGCGGTGAGAAGCGCCGGGACTCCCTTGGCTCGGGACAGGCTCCGCCTTGCCTTTCCGCCTCGGCCACTGAAGTCCCTGCAATTCAAGAATTCAGTTCGAGCCTCAAGAAGGTCCTAAGTGAGCGTAAGGTACCTCCCTGAGCAATGCCGCCCTCTCCCCATGCGACACGCCGTGCCCTGACCCTCGCGCTCACTTCATTCCAGCTTCGCTGAGACTCTCCCCCAAGTGTTCCGCCACCACCTGCGCGGTTTCGTTGACGGCCTGCTCGAGGGAAGGAGGGTTGTAAGGCCGGTAGAGGTTATCCTGCCAAATTGACCCGCCACCTCGATCGGCGATGAACACCTCGGAGTGAACCCGTTTCAGCCGGCGCGACTCCAAGCATGAGCCGGTCACTATGGCATCCGCTTCTTTAAGCGTGGATGCGATCTTGAAACGGCCCAATTTCCCAAGGCTCAGGACCAGCTTTTCACTCAGGGCGTTGTCCATCTTCTCGACGTAGATGCTGCGAATTCGCATGAGCTTTCGGTAGTCGTTCACGGTGGCTGTTCGAGGACCTTGCGTACCAGGCGCAGGTGAGGGGCCGAGGGTGGGCTGTGGCTCCTTTTCTCCTCCTGACTTTTGGGCCTCCTGCGCCGCCAGCACCGGAACCAATAGAAATGCTATCGCCAACAACCAGCCGCTTCGCTTCATGGCGACCTCCCAAGACCCTTTCGACTTCACTGGAGAGAGAAGAGCCCAACGCAAGCTTGACGTTCGTACTCGACAGTTTAGCTGCACTGCTGAGGCCCGATCGCTCCTCACTCGGCTGTCCGTACTCAATGCTCAACTCCATCGCCGGATGGAAGCAGGTCCGGCTTTGCGAGGCGGTACCACGGCTAATGGACTTGCCTCGCCCTTTCCTTCATCAGTCGCTGGCGGTCCTTTAAATCCTGGCGATCGTTCCTTTGCCTCTCGCGCAGAGCCCGCTTTTCGCGCTGCATCTGGTGCTTCATTTGCGCCCGTGCCGCTTTGGAGAGATGCGCGCCCTTCCAGGAGTGTTTCTGGTATTTCTGCTGGTGCTTCAGCGCCTTCCGTTCTTGTTTCTGTTGCACCTTGAGCATCTTTTTTTCCGACTGGACAGCGGGCTGGTACTGCCCCGCTCTTGTGCGGGCCACGGGAAAGCTCAACACAAGTGTAACGATCACGCCAATAAGAAGTTTTCGCATCCCTCCTCCGCTTCCGACTCGCTATCACAGGTAAGTGTTCGACGCAAGCTTCCCCGGTCCCGACCTTTTCTCAGCTCGGTCCCCTCTCCAGTCGAATCTTACCGGGAATGCAACCGGAGGACAACAGGCAAGATGACTGGACTAACCGCGAGTCTCACCCCGCCCTTACCGGCACCCTCTCCCCCGGCGAGGGTGAGGCAAGCGGGAGGCTTTCCGGCTCGTCCCGCAACGGCGGGCCACTCGTCACTGGTCCCCCGCCGCTCCGCAGCTTGGCCACGCCAAGCCTCATCGCTGAAGTCAAACCTAGCGGAGTAATGCTAGGAAGATGCCCCACGAGTGGCGGCAGGGCGGAAGAACACGTAGAGCATCCAGCCGACGGTGGCGAGGCCGGCCAGCAACAAGACAACGAAAATGGAGAAAACAACCCATTGGCCCTGCACCGGCAGCAAGCGTGGGTCAAAGTATGGGCGCAGGGAAGCGCTGCGCACGAAGTGTCGCAATACGGCCATCAGACTGACAGTGCCAAGAATCGCCACACTCGATGTCAACAGACTCTTGGGAGCTGTCAAGAGCGCCAGCAAAGCCAGAATAATCGCCAAGAGCAGAATGCCCACGGCGAGCTTCTCGCCCACCAGGGCCTGACGGATTTCCACTGGAAGGCTGAACAAAAACCAGAGTCCAACCAGAAATTGCACCAAGGTCCCACCCATGAACCAAGTCACGCCGTAACGTCTTCCCCAATCCGCAAGCTCCGGCGATTCCGTTTGCCACCGGCGGGAGAGCAAAGCAACCCCCAACCCGGCCACGGCCACCGCAGCCACCATGAAGTGAGCGAGACGGGCAATGTTCAGAAGGGTGATGGGGCCGAGAATTGTCCCGACCTTGCCGTTCACAAACAGGCTGTAGAAGTCCTGGGGATGCAGCATGGCCGTCATGTTTTGCGTAAAGATAAAGGCCACGTGAATAAAGAGGATGGCGGTCACCAGGATCACCCATGCCGCCTTTGACCCAAGCTCGTCGTGCTGCATTTGATACCAATAAACACCGTAGTAACCGAGCAGGACCAAGAACACGACCGCAAGCCAATACCACGCCATCAGGTCGGAGGAGGTGTAGAAGAGCTGCCCATAAACGAGCTGCAGAAACAGCAGCGGAGCCACGCCCAGCGTGATGGTGAAGGCCGTCACGGAGGGCATGGCGCGGGAAACGCGGCGAGTGAATTCGTGGTGCTTGGAATCGCGCCGGCCAAGGAAGCTGGAAACGCTCAGGATGATAACCCCGCCCAAGAGAAAGTTCATCGCCAGCAGGTGCAGGATAAATGTGAACACCAGCAGAAACTCGAGCAGCCAGGGCGGCGCCGGCAAGGGCACTGGAACTGGCGCAGGGATGACAGGACTCATTGTTGCGACGCTCCTCCTCCAGTCGCACCCGGGGACTGGCCTTTCATGGCAGAAGGTCCAGGGTCAATTTCGATGCTGGCTGGCGGGGGGTTCAAACTCGCCAGCCAGGCGCCCAAAGCCTTCCGTTCGGCCTCGGTCCCGACGAACGGCGGCATGAAGCCTTTCAACTCGTTGAGGTGGACCAACTGGTAGTCAATCATCACCCAGCTCCAGCCTTTGACGGCGAAGCGCATACTATTGTAACCGTTTACGGTGTGACAACTCGCGCACTCCACCCGAAAAACCTCTTCACCGGTGCGCTCCAGGGCATTGGGGTCCACGTCATGCTGACGAACCCAACGCGCCGACTTCAGCACTCCCTGCTCCCGGACACGCTCGATGTCCGCCGGGCGTAAGCTGTTGGCGTACATGTAATCGTAAATGATGTAGGGCTTCCGCACCGCCTCCCGTACCCATTCCGTAACGCCGGTTGTCGAAAGGGCAAGGACAGCGAGCAGGAAAGCAAAGGTCAAGTTGAAATGGCGTGGGCGCTGGTAGGGGCCAAAGTAAGTGAACGCCACCACCAGCGCGGAGAGGAATATTGAAAGCCCGGCGAAGATGGTGACGGCCGGCGCTGCGCCCATGGAAATCTCCCGCGCCATGCTGGGAAGCGCCGAGATGTACCAGATGCCCGCGAAAGGAATAATCAGCGCGCCGATCAGCAGCCATCTGGCGGCATAGCGGACAACTTCGTTCCGCAGGGCAACGTCGCTGACCGCCGACGAGGTAATCAGGGCATAAACACCCGCCAGCGCCACGCACACCGCCGTGCGCACCACCAGCGAAGGCAACATGCCGGGGTTGAAATAAGCCGACGCGAAAGTCTGTGTCTCGATCCATCTCCCCGGCGTCAGCATGAACGTCAGGATGCCGTTGATCACCAGCAGGCTGGCCCACGCTGACCCGAAATAAATCCATCCCACCATGAGGTGCGTCTGGGGGGCAAGCCGGTCCCAACCGTAATAGTAGATGAAGGCTGCGGCAATCTCCACAATGAAGAAAACCCATTCGATCGCCCAGCCCCAAACAAACACGTGAATCAGCGTCGCCGTTGCTTCAGGATTCACCAAGCCGATGCTCCACCAGATGCCCACACCACTCACGGCGCCAAAAACCAGGACGACAAGAACGAAGAACTTCGAGTGGGACTTCACGTATTGCAGCAAGGCGGGATTGTTCTCGCGATAGGCCTTGCGCTCTGTGAGGGGCAGAAAGAGACCGCCGCCAACCGCAAAATGCGAAACGAAGACGTGGAGAATGGCGATGATCCCAATGACCATTCCCCCACCTAACATGTACGGTTCCCAGACCGGATAATTCATCAGCGAACCCCTTTGTTCGCGAAACCTCTACGAAACAGACCTGGCCTGATGTTATGCTTCGGCAACTCAAAGTTCAACTGACACAGTGTCCGTAGTCAGTTGTCCGTTGTCCGTGGTCAGTCGCGATATTTCCTACTTTACACTTCATAATTCAGACTTTCCCCAGCCCCTAGTCCCGAGTCCCCCTTTTCTTACTGCCCGCTTCTCAGCCCCCGCTCGATGGCCGCCTCAGCCACAGGAGCCATTAGCGTGTAACCGCGCTCGTTGGGATGCAAGCCATCTTCTGAATAGCCTTCCTTCAGCATGCCATGGCTATCCACCAGGACCGAATAGTAATCCCCAACCTCCGCCTGGATTTCGGCGGCGTAACGGCGCAGCCACTGATTGAGTTTGAGAATATCAGAGGGCGGCCTGTGGTCTGTCTGCTTGTGCTGGGTGTAGTCACTGACCGGAAGCAGCAGGCAAAGCACCATCTTGATGCCATGCTCCTGCGCCAGTTCGCACATCGCACGGAAATTGTCCTCGATCATTTCGAGAGTTGCGGGGCCGGTGTTGCCCGAAATGTCGTTCGTCCCCGCCAGAATAATCACCGCCGCAGGATGCAGATTAATCACGTCAGGATAGAACCGTACCAGCATCTGCGGAGTGGTCTGCCCGCCAATACCACGGTTCACGAATGGCTTGCGAGGAAAATACTGCGCCAGTTTCCAACCGTCGGTGATCGAGTCACCGAGGAAAACTACGCGGCCCTTCTCCACCGGCTGAGCTTGAAGTCGCACATCGTCCTCATGGTAGCGACCGATCTGATTCCAATCCTGCAACTGGTCGGCAAGGCTTTGCGCGGCGAATGGCAGGCAGCAGTTTGCTTTGGGCGGCTTGAACTCCGGGACGAGTTGCCCCCGCACCGGTGCGGGCGGCAAGAGTCCTGCGAACAGAAGAAACATTAGCCAAGAATTGCGTGTCATCGTGACCTCCTCACGTGCATTTTTCACAGTTCCGCACGCCCTAGGCTAAACTCTGCCCCCCGTCATGGCGGGCTGTGCAATCGAGTCTACTGCGGCCGGGGCGCTATGTTCTATTTGGATTTGGGTTCCGCTTTCTTTTCGGTCTTGCTTGCGGCCTTCTTCTCCCCACCCGGAGGCGAGTTTCGGCTGTGGGTTGCCCCAGGCTCGCCTTTTCTATGCCGCTTGACATGGAACTCAACAAAGGTGTTCCTAAGGGGCTTTGCCGGTCCTTCTTGCCCACGCAATGCATTGCCCAATTCGTTCTGGCATCCGGCCAAATTGGTTTGCGCCACATAAAGGAGCTGGTCAGGGTTGCGCAAGAGATAAGCGACATAGGGTTGAAGCGCCTGTTGCAGGTCAAAGAGTTGGTTGCCGGCCTGGCTGTACTGCGCGCCGAGACTGGGATTCTCGAACTGGCTGGCGGCGCGGGCCACGCCATCCAGACGGGGCAGCGCCGCATTCATTGACGCGTAGGTCTGAAATCCGAAGTACATGCTATCCGGACGTTTCTCAAACTGCGCGCGCCATTCCTCCAGCCCCTCCAGCGCCTTGTGAAGGTTTTCCAGCGTCTGGTTGAAGGAATTGCGCGTTACATTCGAGGTCTTCCACTTTTCCGGGTGCACCTGCGTCAGGAGGTCGGTGATGCGATATTCCGCGATCCAGATCTTGTGCGCAAGAGCTTTCACTTGGACCTGTTCCATGAATCCCGGGTCATTGACTGGCTTGGAAGTTTGGGCGGGTTGGGGAGCAGGAATGGTCTCCGTCGGGGGGACAGAACCAGCCTGAGCGCCGGCGGCTTGCTTGGGCGGAGCCTGGTCCTTCGCCGGCTGCTGCGCCAGCCCCGAGGAAACGCAGATTCCCAAGAGAAGAGTGCAGATTATGAACTGTGGCTTTGATCTCAATACACGACCTTGCCGCAGCAACTAGTCGGAGGCTGCGCCGGGCTCTGTGGCGAGTTCCTGAATCTCGACGCCAAACTTGAACAGCGGCCGCGGGTCACCGCGTCCCCAACGGTTGACTTCCCAATTGGCCCGGAGAAACTTGAGGCCGGGCAGTTGCCGCAAATCGAGAGCCGCAGGCGCAACTCCCTGGTAGAACTTCTCGGGATACCAGAATAACGCCTGCTTGCCCCAATCTTCTCCGTCGGGCGAACCCCAAATCGAGAGATGCAGAGATTCCTGTTCGATGATCTCCGTGATACGAAGCACGATCATCACGGGCTTCCCCGCCAGCGCGCCGAGCTCGTAAGCAGGAGCTGCGCCGTTCCTCTCCGCGCGGGTTTCAGGAGGAACAAGATGGTAAACCGTCGGTTGCGTCGAAATGCTCAGGGTCATCGTCTGTCTTCCGGTAGGACCAAGATTCAAACTCTCGAACCACGCCATCCTAGCACAGCCGGCGCTCCAGGAGGTAAGAAAGAGTCAAGAGTCAACAGTCGAGAGTCAAGAGTTGAGGGTCGGAAGCGTTCTTAACTCCTCGACTTTCGACTCTCGACTCTCGACTTAAGTTGCATTCCCACCCGCCGGCAGCTTATACTTACGGCTTTCCTGGATACGGGTGAACACCATGCGTCGATACTTACTCATCTTATGCCTCCTCGGTTCGTGCCTCTTTTGCGCCCCAGCTCGGTGCGCAACGATTTCGCTGGACGGGGATTGGCACTTCCTCGCGGATCCCAGTGGCGCCTTGGACGTCCAGAAACTCTCGGCGGCGGAGAATGTGCGCCCGACGCGCATCCCATCCTCGTGGCAGTCCCAGTATGCGGACCTGCGGGACTACGCCGGGGTGGCCTGGTACTGGCGCTCCGTGAACGTTCAATCTCCTGCGCCGGACCAGGTGGCCGTGTTGCGCTTCGGAGCTGTCGATTATCTTGCCGATGTCTACGTCAACGGGCAGAAGGTCGGGACGCACGAAGGCGGCTACACGCCTTTCGAGTTTGACATCACTTCCCGGCTGCGCGCGGGCGAAAACCAGATTGCGGTGCGGGTGGCAGACCCGGGAGCGAAACCCAATATCGTGGAGGGCGTCAACTACGCCGAGATTCCGCACGGGAAACAGAGTTGGTATGTCCAGACCAGCGGCCTCTGGCAGAGCGTCGAAATCCAGATTCGACCGCGCGTTCACCTGGGCGCCGTCCACATCCTGGCCGCCGCGAATGGAGACTTCAAGATCAACGTCCCTGTCGTGACGCCGGCCTCGGGAGCGCAAACTGGCGGCCCAACCCACCTCAGTGTGGAAATCCATGACTCCGCCGGCAAGGTGGTCTGGCAAGCATCCCGAGAGCTCAGCGACCTACAGGCGAATGCCGAGTTCACGGGAAATCTCGCTAACTCGCGGCTGTGGAGTCCTGCGGAGCCGGCGCTTTACACACTTCGCGCCAGCCTCAGCTCCGGCGACTCCCGCGACTATCCCTTCGGTTTCCGCACCTTCCAGACGCGGGAGGGAAAGTTCTATTTGAACGGCAAGCCGATTTATCTGCGCGGCGCGCTCGACCAGGATTTCTATCCCGAAACGATCTATACGCCTCCCTCGCTCGATTACATCAAGGACGAAATGCAGAAGGCCAAAGCCTTGGGACTGAACTTGCTGCGCTGCCACATCAAGGCCCCGGACCCGCGTTACCTCCAGGCAGCGGATGAAGTTGGGATCCTCGTCTGGTACGAAATTCCCAATTGGGACAAGCTCACAGACCACTCCAAGCGCCGCAGCATGGAGACGCTGCGCGGCATGGTGGAGCGCGACTGGAACCATCCCTGCATCGTCATCGCCAGTATCATCAACGAAAGCTGGGGAATAAACCTGAAGGAAGCCGCCGACCGGCAGTGGCTGAAGCAGGCCTACCAGGAAGCGAAGAATATCGTACCCGGTTGGCTTGTGGATGATAACAGCGCATGTTGTGACAACTTTCATATTTCCACCGACCTGGCCGACTACCACACCTATTCCGCCATTCCCGACTACGCCGCCAACTTTGACCGCTTTGCGGAGGACCTGGCCCGGCGCCCGGGTTGGCTCTTCGGTCCTTATGGTGACGCTTCCCCCAAGGGTGACGAGCCGCTGGTGCTCTCCGAATTCGGCAACTGGGGATTGCCTCGCATTCCCCACGACAAACCCTGGTGGTTCTCCCGCCATAATGGAGGCAGCGAAATTACAGAACCCGGGGGGATCGAGCAGAGGTACGCTGACTATCGCTACTCTTCTCTCTTCCCCAGTCTCGACGCTCTGACGGATGCCACCGAGTGGCACGAAAACGCCTCCCTGAAATACGAGATCGAATCCATCCGGTCACATCCGGAAATCCAGGGTTACGTCATCACCGAGTTCACGGACGTAAACTGGGAGTCGAATGGCTTGCTGGACATCTGGCGAAATCCGAAGGCCTTCGCCGACTCACTGGGCAAGCTCGAGCGCGACGACCTGGTTGTGCTTCGCACCGAGAAGCGGAACTACTCTCCAGGTGAGACAGTGAGAATCGAGGTTTCGCTCTCGCACTACAGCCAGGAAGCTCTGCACGGCGGCCGCATCGCATGGAAAGTCGAGGGGACATCGCTGGCCGGAACGCTTTCGCTCCCCAGCCTACCTGCCGCCTCTGTCACACCCCTCGGCAAGATCGAATTCGCGGCCCCGTCCGTGCCCGCTCCCGCCAAAAAAGCACTGAAGGTTGAGATGGTTTCGGAGGGGAAGAGCCTGGCGGAGAATTCCTTGCAGTTCTACATCTATCCGGCTCAACAAGCCGAACTGCCGCCGCCGGTTTCGTTCTATGACCCGGCGGGCAGGCTGCGGCGGCTGGTCAACGAAATGCGGGCCCGCAACTACCCCGCGCCCACCGGGTCGGAAGCGCTGCCCGTCCTGATTGCCTCAACGTTTGACGAGGAGGTCAAGAAGAAGTTGCAGGCCGGTGACCGAGTCATCCTGCTCGCCAGCGACCGCCAGACCCTGGCGCCGGGAATTGAGATTGTTCCTCGTGCGGGCAGAGAATACGAGGGAAACTGGATATCTGATTTCCTCTGGGTCCGCAACACGCAGCCGCCTTTCACCGCGATTGGATTTGATACCTTGCCAGGATTCGAGGCCCAGGCGGTCACCCCCACCGCAGTCGTGCAGGGGATTGCTCCTAAGGACTTCCCCGATGTGCTGGCGGGAATGTTCTACGGCTGGATTCACTCCAACGTCGGCGTGCTTATTCAGGCGAAATGCGGTAAGGGCACGCTCCTGATCTGCACCTTCTCTCTTGCCACAACTTACGGGAGCGATCCTTATGCCACCGACCTGCTGGATGCCTTGGTAAACTACCTGGTCTCGGGATTTAAACCGAACTTTGAAATTCCCCTGTAGGGACCAGGCAGTCATCCTAATTGGCGCTTCAATTGGGACGATCAGGAGATGACCTGGATCACCACCACCCCCTAACCCCTCCCGCCGCGGCGGGAGAGGAGTCCCACCCCGCTCCTACGCGCGCCATGCGACCCGTGCTTACGCCGCCAATGCATATCGACATTTCTGAACAGGACCGCTAGCGGACACCGGCAGCTTTCTGGAGGATCTCGTTGGGGCGTTTCGGCGCCAGGTACTGGGGGGCATCAGTCAACGCAATCCCAAGTTTCCCCTTATCTGCCCCAGCGGGTCTAAGACTCTGTCCCAGGTGGTCCGTGATTGAGAATCGTCCCCGGCTCGCAGGAATGATGACTTTCTGCTCCGCTGAAGAAGTTGTCCATGCCACAACGCGAACGTCTTTCTCCTTGGTGAACAGGAGGACATAATCGTCCGGGCTTCCAACCGGGAGGCGTTTGCTGAATCGATAACCGTTGAGAACCCTGGTCAGGGTCTTCAACGCAAAGTACGCAGGTTTGGGGCTGTACACTTGAGGGGAGTCGGGCTGGTATGGGAAACGAACTATGCCAAAGTGAGACTCGGGGTCTTTCGGGTCGGCGCTATCGTCATGCCAATCATACCAGATGGTGAGAGGCACGCCGCTGGCGAGATTGTTGAGGAATTCACGTGCCAGCAGCTTGCCTTGCTTCGCTTCATCCATGCCTTTCCAATTCCACGTCGATGAATAACCCCATTCACCGGCAATGATTGGAACCTGCTTCCCTTTCGTCGCATAGGCCGCGATGAGTTCGCGGAGTTTGCGGAATTCTTCCGCCACGCTCTCGGGCTCGCGTTGCCGGTAAGGGTGCACGGAAACCGCCGACCAGTAGTTCAACAGTCCCGCTCTGAAGCAGGCTTCCAGGAAGCCGAAATCAATAACGGCGCCTGCCGGACCGATGTAAACCTCGCTGGGCGCCACGGTTCGAATAGCTTCTCCCACCTCGAGAGCTAACATGATGTAGTCATGGACATTCGGCTTCGGACGCCAGAATCTCCAGTTCGGTTCGTTGTACATTTCCCAGATGATTCCCCGCCCCTGGAAGTGCTCGACAGAAGCGGATGCCCATTGCGCAAAGGCCCTGCGGCCCTCCTCCGTGTAAGGGGACATGCCATTGTCATAGAGTCTATTGGTGTAATCAAAAATGAAATAAGGAGAGAGTTTGTAGAATTCCAGAGTCTCGACCAGATTATCGTATTTGCTGAAGTCATACTGTGAGGGCGCCTTCTCGATCTCGTCCCATGCGAAATCCATGCGGACCCAGCGGGCTCCGGAAGCCGCAAGCATTTCCATCTCCTTGGGCTTGGGGCTGAGGAAGTGAATATTCACGCCTATGCTGTCTGGAATGACAGCCTTGAAATCGACCGGTCTGCAAACACCTCGAGGGGCTAATAAAATGAGGGAAATGGCAAGCTCTAGGATTATTGATCGCGGTTTCACATCACCTCTCTTGTTCATCTCCGCAGACCCCGAGCAGGAGCCGGCAACAAAAAGTCAAAAGTCGAAAGTCAAGAGTTAAAAGCTATGAGTCGTAATGCATCAGTCTCGGGCGCGGCACTCGATGTAGGGCCGGGGCTTGCCCCGGCCAGGCCGACCCAAGGGTCGGCCCTGCAGAGCCCAGACTGAGGCATTACCATGGGCCGAGAGTTCAATGGGAAAGCCGAGCAGTAAGGGACAGGACTAAACAGCAGAATCCGCCTGCCGCGCTCGTATACTGGGCGCCTTCCAGCAGACACCGTGGAGGTAGTGATCGCTTTCTGCTTTCTGCTTTCTGCTTTCTGCCTTTTGACGTCCGCCTCCAGCCTCTCGACTTAGGATTATCTGCTGCACATCGCAAACTTTGCCGATCCCGTCAGCAACTGCCGGTAAATAGCTGCGTCGCGCAAGACAGACTCCACATAGACACGCGTGGCGCGAATCGGGATAGCCTCAAGAAATTCCGAGGAGTCGCGGAACGAATTGCTTTTCAACCAGTCCCTGATGCGAAAGTCGCCGGCGTTGTAAGCAGCCAGCGCCATCTCCGGCTGGCCGTCGAAATCCTTCAACAGACTTCGCAAATAGGAACAACCAAACCGGATGTTATAGGTGGGGTTATAAAGCCGCGCGCCGGTGGAACGAATCCTGGACGGGCGCTTGCTGCGGCTGGCAGTTTTCGGCAAGACCTGCATCAGGCCGTGGGCGTCGGCAGACGATGTGGCGCGGGCATTGAAAGCTGACTCTTGGCGTATCAAGCCCATAACCAGATACGGGTCAAGCCTGTTGGCGCGCGCCTGACGTTGCACGAGCTTCCAGTAAGATTGCGGAAAGAGGAGGTCCCACATTTCTCGCGGCAGTTCCGAGAATTCGTAAGAGGGATAGTCAGGCACGATCTTGATTGCCTCGAAGATCGCAGCGCTCACATTGCCCTGCCCGGCTTCAAGCCGGCTGAGAAAGAAACGCAGTTCCGGCGGCGCCGGCCGCATGGCGAGCGACGCCTTAAGATACTGCTCGGCCAGGCCATCCAAGCTCAGGGCTTGAAGCGCCAGCACTGGCTGCAATGACTCGGCTGTCACGTTCGAAGGGCAGGAAGAAATAGGTGAGGGGTCACGCGGAGGAATCTCTTGAGCCACCTCCCAAGCGGTTGAATTTGGCGAGGGCACGTCAGCGGGGCGGTCGGCAGGAAGTTTCCGCTCCCGCAAGCTCGCCTGCTCCGCGTAAAAGCTATGCGCGAACCGATTCTGGAGGAGGGAATAAAGCGCTTGAGCATCGCTGATGTCGCCTTGCTCCTCCTCGAGCCTCCCCAGCCAGTATAGCGCCGCAGGGGTGTGGCTTGACCGCGAGTAATGTGTTAAACGGTCCCGCAAGGCCTGCCGAGCCCGGTCATGGGTCCCCGCCAGGTAATAACACCAGATCAGACGCCAACCGGCATCTTGAGTGTGGCCCCCTTGCGGGAAGGACTCCACCAGAGTCTCGTATTGGCGGCCTGCGTTTTGCCACTCGCCCAGCCTGAAGAAGAGATTCCCTGCGGAATAGAGCGCCGACTCGAACGACGAAGAATGCGGGTCAATGGCCTGAATCTGAGAAAGAGCCGCAAGGGCACCGCTCGAGTTGTCTTCCCGGGCGCAAGCCTCCACCCGCAGGGCCAGCCGCTCCGCGTTCAAAGCAGGGCTGGCAAGGCTGACAGAGAGCGCTTCGTCCGCCTCACGGTCACGCCGCAAACGGAGCAGGCAGCGCACCCGGCCCAACTTCCACTCGTCCGCATGGGCGCTGGCCGGCCGGGACGAGAGCAACGCTTCGTAGCCCTCAAGGGCCTCCTTAAACAAGGATGCATTGAAGAGCAATTCTACGCGTGCGGCTTCGATTTCCTCCGTGGGTTGGGGGAAATCGGCGCCCAGGCGGGAACGGAGACTCTCGAGAGCCTCGCCCGCCTCCTTCGCCTGGGGGGACGCGGCAAACGCAAAATATACCTCCTGGAATGCCCGCGCCGCTTGTGAGAGGTTGCCAGCCTCCTCATATGCCTTGGCCAACAGGAGGGAAAGGGTTGCGTGCCGGCGCACAGAGGGTTCTCCCGTCAGGATCTGAATAGCCTCTTGTGGCTTCTGGGAATCAATCAGGGCCTCGGCGAGCAACTCGAGCCCTTGTAAGCGCAAAGGACTCGAAGGAAAATTGGATGAGAAGTCCCGGACAGCCTCAGCCGTTTGGACTGGATTGTTAGCCTTGAGAGCCGCAGCGGCGGAGTAATAGGTCGCGTAATCAGCCAGGGAGAACTGGCGCGCTGCCGACTGACCCAAGTCCTTCGCAGCCGCGAGGTACTCACCCGCCTCGTATTCCCGGTAACCTAATGCGAAGTAGGCCAGAGCGCGTTGTTCAGGCGCTTTTTGCGACTCCGCGTAGCGGCGCAACTGTGGCCAAGCGGATCGTTTCTCCGCACGAGCCGCCAGCTTGCGAAGGGGTACAGGAACAGACTCAGCCGTTGGACGCGCCTCAACGGGAATTTGGACGGCGAGCAGCGCCCAACAGACTTCAGCCAGGATTTTGAAATGGGGTCTCACACGGAAGAACCAGGATAACCCGAGCCGAGGAGCGATGGGTCATTACCTGCCAGGGTCCTCACCAACTCATCATGGAAATAGTCGAATTGCTTACCAACGGTCTTGCCGAACCGTTGCTCGAAGGTCTGGCGGCTGCGATCGATATCAAGTTTCATCCGTCTGTACAGGTCCTTACTCTTGCGGCCCTCCGCAACCTTCGCCTTGTTATAGAGTTCGATCTCAAAAACCAGAAGTCTCGCGAATCGCCTTGCATCTTTGTGTATTTTTTGCTCTGCTTCGCTGAGTTGCGAGACGTCGAACCCCGCCCCAGGGGCTCGGGCGGGCGGGACACCAACTGCTGTTTGGGACTCCATCACAAGGACAGGAACGGGCCCTGGAGCGGGCACGAATCCTATCGTTGCGCGTGCAGCAGGCAATTCAGCCTGCGCCTCGGCGGGCGGCGGCACAACTGGCGCGCCCGCTTCTATCAACGGCGACGCAGGCGGAGGAGGCAGTGGCTCATCGATGCTCGGGGCGCTTGTCTCGCCCCGAGATGCGGAAGCTTCACTAAGCTCTGCGACCTCTGCGGGCGGCTCCGCAGCCCCTGCTGGAGACGCTAGACCGGGCGCCGATTCAGGTTCCCCTTCCCCGTTAGCATCTTGACTGACCGTTGCCGATGCCCTGCCACTCAATGCCATCAAACGGTCGAGTTGTGCGCCGGCGAATTCGGCAAGAAGCTCAAGACCAGCTTCGGGCAGCAACGCCCCTCTCCCTCCTGAGTCAGCGTAAAAGATGGCGGAAACGGCGCCCGCCGAACGAATCGGCAAAAGAAGAATCGAATCACCCGAATCTGGCTGGAGCCGGTTCAGGACGTTGGCGTTCTTCTTCAGCGCATCGGGGTTTCCCTCAAAGTGCCCGCCGATTTCAAAGGCCTGGCGGAACGGCGTATCTACACTCAGGGGCACTACCAGGCAGCGCAGGTCTTGCTCGGAGAGTTGAGATCCGAATCCGTGCGCCGAGGCTCCCCAGGCCGCCTTGCCTCGAACCTCGAACGCCACCGCCCGAACTCCCATCCGGCAAGCTTCCTCCGTCAACTTATTGAACACCTGTTTGGGTAAAGTTGCCGTGAGGAGGTTGCGCACGGCTGCGAGCACGGCGTCGAGGGGCACTGGCGCAGAGGGAAGTCTAGACTTCTCCAGGGCCTCGAATTGATGCCAAGCCTCTGACTCTAACTGCTCGTGCTCGCCGCGCAATTCCTTCAAGCCTTGTTCAAGCTTTTGCAATTGCTCGGCTTGGGCGCGAAACTTCTCCCCCAACCGCTCGCGCGCCCGGCGGACTTGCACCGCTGATGCATCATTGTCGTTTTCTGGCAGGACAGCAACCTCGGCCCGAATCACTTGATACGTCTCTCATTATGGTACAAAGCGCCTCATCCGTGCAACGGCTTTGTGCCACACCGTCTTTGTGCCACGGTCCAGGTCTCAGTCGAGGCTTTCAGCTTTCAGCTCTCAGCTTTCAGCCTTCAGCCTTTTGACTTTTGCCCTTTGCCTTTTGACTTTTGCCCTTTGCCTTTTGACCTTTGCCCTTTGCCTTTTGCCTTCCGCTTTCTGCCTTCTGGTTTCTGCCTTATTTGACACGGGCCTCCCCGCAGCGTAATCTGAGGTAGAAGAGCGGGGGCGTCACGGTTTCGACGGGAGTCCTTGCGCTTAGGAGGCATGCCGGGGGTCCACACCACCCGAGATCGGCGTGGGACAAAGACAACTGCCAACACGCAGTATGCCTACGCTGCCTAATTAATTAGGTGGCCGTCTCCTCCCTCAGGCCCGCATGAGGGAAAGAGGCGTCGATTGGCGGGATGGCTCAAAGTTCATCGCTTCGGAATTTTGGGCGAGATCCGCTTCGGCGGAATTGAGGCTAGCTGGCGGTTCGTTATTGCCCGTTCCTGAGGGCCGCTGGCGAAAGCGGTAAGCGAACGAGACAAGCATGTAGTCTCCTGACCGTTCGGCTCTTCGGACGGGGGTTCGACTCCCCCCGCCTCCACCATATTACTCCTGTGTTTTCATTGACTTACAGGTAGAGTTTTCGGGTTGTGCGGAAATTGTACGGTTCAAGATCGGATCGACCTTCCAAGCCCTCCTGACGTCCGCCTCCATTTGCTCCTGCCGCTCCCGTACCCATGGCGCATAGTGTTTCTCAGTGATTTTCACGCTGGAGTGGCCCAGCAAGACCGAAACCCGCTCCAGGGGCACCCCCGACAGTAGAAGTTCCACGGCAAAGGTGTCTCGAAAGCGGTGGGCGTGTGCGTCCGGCACACCAGCAGTCTCATAGACTTTAGCCAGAGATCTCTGCCAATCGGTCACAGCGCTCTTCAGTTTTCCATTCCCGCTCCAGAAATAGAAGCGCTCGCTGATGACAGGTGTCTGCTCGAGGGCACCGAGCACAAAGTCAGGAAGCGGCAAATAAACGGGGGTCCCTGTTTTCTGCGTGTAGAGGAACAACTTGCCATTCTGCACTCTGACCCTCTCAAGCGCCGTCACATCTCCAATGCGCATTCCCGTGTACCGGAGCGCCAGCACGAAGGCTCTTAGCCCAACCTTCGCAGGTGCGCACTTTTTTGCGTGAAAATTGATCTCTCTCTCGGTCTAACCTCTTATCGATCAGTGCAGTGTTTTGAGAAAGTGGTTGTAGTGCCGACCTACCCTCTTTACAAGC
>JBEKHR010000026.1:0-81090 GCA_050012175.1 Terriglobia bacterium
GGGTGACATCCTCCGCTCCATCGAAGGCATTCGCGCCTCGTCTGAGAAATTGCGCGGTTGCATCGTGCAGTCTGAACTCCCTTCTTTTTTGTGACAAATCATTGCATTCTTTATGCAGAGGTCAATAAGAGCCGCAAACGCCAGGCCCGACCACGTCCACCTACTCTGCTCGTTACCGCCCACGGTAGCGACGGCTGATGCCCTGCGGGTGGTGAAGACCAATTCCTCGCGCTGGGTGCACCGGAGTCGGCACTATCCCGGCTTCGACTGGCAAACCGGCTACGGAGCGTTCAGCGTCAGTCATTCCCGGGCGCCTGCTGTGGTGCGATATATTCACGACCAAGAGAAGCATCGCCGCCGCGTGACCTTCCAGGAGGAATTCGTCGCCTTCCTCAGGAAGAACGGCATTGCTTACGACGAACCTTACATTTGGTCGTGATTTCTTTCGCCCCTTGCGGGGCTCGGGCGGGGCGGGGGGCCGATTTTCCCACGGCTCGCGCCGTGGGCTATCCCGCTTCAGCGGGACCCGGCTAGGCGGGCTGACGTGACACCACCCGTGGCACCGCTACAACGGGCGTGGTCACAATCAACTCCCGATAGGCGCGCCGGGCCTCCTGGGTCTGGGGAATCCCCAACCGGGCAAATCGTTTGTTGCAGGTTGGATTACTCTCATCCATCGCCAGCAGGCCCTTGTCTCCGGCGACCAGCGTCCTCGCGGTGTCTATAAGCTCTTGCGCATTCATTTGGGGTTGCTCCATTTCCAGTTCCGGATCTCCGGCAGGTCTTCGCCGTATTTGTCGATGTATTGCTTGTGCTCGATCAGCTTGTCCTTGAGCTGCTGCTTCAGGTAGATGCCCTTGTCGCCGGTCTGCGGCAGGCGGTCGATGGTGTCCATCACGAGGTGGAAGCGGTCCAAATCGTTCAGCACCGTCATGTCGAAGGGCGTGGTGATGGTGCCCTCTTCCTTGTAGCCGCGGACGTGGATGTTGTCGTGGTTGGTGCGACGGTAGGTCAGCCGGTGGATCAACCACGGGTAGGCATGGAAGGCAAAGATGACCGGCTTGTCCTTGGTGAAGAGCTCGTCGAAATCCACGTCGCTCAACCCGTGCGGGTGCTCGGTTTGCGGCTCCAGCTTCATGAGGTCGACGACGTTGACTACCCGGATTTTCAGTTCGGGCAGATGCTCGCGCATAATGGAGACGGCGGCGAGTGTCTCCAGCGTGGGCACGTCGCCACAGCAGGCCATGACCACGTCAGGTGCAACGCCCTGGTCGTTGCTGGCCCATTGCCAAATGCCGATGCCCTCGGTGCAGTGCTTGAGGGCGGCATCCATCGTCAGCCACTGCGGCGCCGGGTGTTTGCCCGCGATCACGACGTTGACGTAATGGCGGCTGCGCAGGCAGTGGTCCATCACTGACAGCAGGCAGTTTGCATCCGGGGGAAGGTAAACACGCACGACCTCGGCCTTCTTGTTCACGACGAGGTCGATGAAACCGGGATCCTGGTGTGTAAAGCCGTTGTGATCCTGGCGCCAGACATGCGAGGCCAGCAGGTAGTTTAACGAGGAGATCTTCCGCCGCCACGGCAGTTGCGATGTGACCTTCAGCCACTTGGCGTGCTGGTTGAACATCGAATCGACGATGTGGATGAACGCCTCGTAGCAATTGAAGAGCCCATGCCGCCCGGTGAGCAGGTAGCCCTCGAGCCAGCCCTCGCATTGGTGCTCGCTGAGCATTTCCATCACGCGCCCGGTGGGCGCGAGAAACTCGTCGTTGGGCACGGTGGCGGCGTCCCATTGGCGTTGGGCCACTTCAAAGAGGGCTTCCAGGCCGTTGGAGAGCGTCTCGTCAGGGCCAAAGACCCGGAAATTCCGCTGCTCACTGTTTAGCTTCACCACATCACGCAGGAAACGCCCCAGCACATGCGTGTCGCCGATGCCGGGCGCCCCCGGCGAGGGCACGTCGACCGCGTAGTCGCGGAAATCCGGCATCCGCAGGTCGCGCAGCAGCATGCCGCCGTTGGCGTGGGGATTGGCGCCCATGCGTCGTTCGCCCTTAGGCGCCAGCTCGGCCAATTCCGGTTTCAGGCGGCCCTGCTCATCAAAGAGTTCCTCCGGCCGGTAGCTCTTCAGCCAGTCTTCCAACTGCTTGAGGTGTTCGGGATGGGTGGCCGGGTCGGAGAGCGGCACCTGGTGCGCTCGGAAGGTGCCCTCAACTTGCAGACCATCGACGACTTTCGGTCCCGTCCAGCCCTTGGGTGACTTCAGGACGATCATGGGCCAGCGCGGCCGAGTGGCGTCGTTCTTGTTCCGCGCATTGCGTTGGATTCGCCGAATGCCCTCGATGGCCTTTTCCAAAGTACTCGCCATGAGTTGATGCATTTCTTCCGGCTCATCACCTTCCACAAAGTGGGGTGTCCAGCCGCAGCCTCGTAGAAATTGCTCCAATTCCTTGTGCTCGATGCGGGCCAGGACGGTCGGATTGCTGATCTTGTAGCCATTGAGGTGCAGGATCGGCAGCACGGCTCCGTCGGTAATTGGGTTGAGAAACTTATTGGAATGCCATGCGGTGGCCAGCGGTCCGGTTTCCGCCTCGCCATCGCCGACGACGCAGGCGACGATCAGATCGGGATTGTCGAACACCGCCCCAAACGAATGGCTGAGCGAATAGCCCAGCTCGCCGCCCTCGTGGATCGAGCCTGGGCACTCCGGCGATGCGTGGCTGGGAATCCCTCCGGGAAACGAAAACTGAACAAAGAGCTTCCGCAGGCCGGCCTCATCCTGGCTGATGTTGGGATAGATCTCGCTGTAAGTACCCTCGAGGTAAGTGTTGCCCACAACGGCCGGGCCGCCGTGACCGGGGCCGGAGACGTAGATCATGTCGAGGTCGTATTTCTTGATGACCCGGTTCAAGTGCACGTAAATAAAGTTCTGCCCAGGGGTCGTGCCCCAGTGTCCCAGCAGCATGTGCTTCACATCCGCGAGCGTCAGCGGCCGCTTCAGCAGCGGATTGTCGTAAAGATAAATCTGGCCGACCGACAGATAGTTGGCGGCGCACCAGTAGGCGTCCATCTTGTGGAGCACTTCCGGGGAAAGAGTTTTTGTCTTCATGGTTCAATGCCCTCCTGGACAGAACGGTGCGGCGTTGGTGTGGCCGGCCTTGCCGGCTGCGATCAGGGCGGGCAGAAAGACGGCCGCGGCAGGCTCATCCTCCGGATCCCTCCTTCGGTCTGGGGTTGTGCCAACAGCCGTCTGAAGCGATGATCGCGGCGGAGATAAGGTGGCCGTCAACTAGATCCCTCTCGTCAAGACACAGTTTGCATATTCCGCGTGGCACGGCGCCCTCAATTCCCGTAGATCAATATTCTATGATCGCCCGCCCGGGGGGCGAACCATCAAAAATCACAAAAACCAATTTTGATGGTTTTGATGGTTCCCTACCGGAGGATTTAGTAAAACTTCGCAGTTGAAAGCACGGTCCCCGCGATGGTGGGAGCCGGGGGCGGTGTGCTAGCATTGCGCGGGCGCGGGGTGTTCCCGGTGCATTGTGTGTCCCGTCAGTGGCGCTTTGCGTGTATATACCGTCATGTGTGTACGCGCTAACCGCGACCAGGTTTTGATCTACTCCGTAAAAGGCTTCCACGCGGTGTACTCGTACTCCGTTCCGTTAGCTCGCTTCGCTTGCTCAGTGACCATTAGCCACGTCCTGCCGGTGTCAGTATCGATCAGGAAGGTATGTTTCGCCGCAATGCCCGACGTGAAAAGCTGAAAACGAGCCCGCGTCGGGTTCTCAACCTGTGGGAGCCCGACAACCGGAGTATCCCACCACGACACCACGCTGTTATCGGCAGCGTCTGCGGAAAGTTGAGCGACGTGTCCGGTGAATCGGTCAAGCCGAAACGTCCATTTGGCCGCGATTTGGGATTGAACGATTTCGAATCTGGCGTTCGAAGGCGGGCTTGTCCGGTCGTGAGGCTCCGGAATCTCCTGCGCCACAAGCGTACCCCCGACAATGAGCACAAACAAAGTGACCAAGGCTAGATGTTTCATATTGATTCCTCCCTCCGATTAAGGTGATCTGTGGGGAGCAGTGGCCTATCTACTTCGGCGCAATCCTTGCGCTATAGAGGAGTGCCATCGGCGCACACCCAAACGGCGAGTGAAACCACGACAGAGAGAATGCCGAGCGCCTCGGGTTCACTCCCTTAATTGCTCCATCCAGAAACTACGCCATGCTCAAAGAAAACGTGTTGGTCTTCGTACTCCCATACTTCTCGTTCGTCACCAGAGGAAGTACCGGGTTTTTGGATGTCCTTTGGCTCGCCCCGTCATGCACGGACCTGCTTGGGACTCATACCAAGCATAATCTTATGGTGCTTAACAATGTCCTCAATTCCCAACCCAATTGAGGTACATATGTCCTTCATAGCGTTCTCATAGAATCGGGTGCTTGTGTGGAAGAGCACATCACCATTTTGTGAGAACAGCGTGAACTCTGTCCGAACATGTGAATTGCCATTCACGATCCGTTCGGTTGTTGTGGCTTCTAGTAGGTAATCTGCTTTCGAAGCGTCGATAGTAGGAGCGACATTAAAGCACTTCTCATCCACCCCCGTCGCTAACAAAGCAATGGGAACGGTGGACCGTGGAGTAAGAGCGATACGCTTCGGCGCATCTTTAACTTGTGCCACAGGCGTTTGGGCTGGTACTGACACAGCCAGTAGCAAAAATGCGAAGGCGAGAAACAACGCGCTCTTCATCTCAGTCTCCTTTCAATTAAGTTTTTGCAAAGACACGCGAAGCTCGCTGACGTGCTTCGCGGCTTCGCGGACCCCATCAACTCGCTTGCCGAACTCGGGGTCCTCCGCGCAATGGTAGAGCATAAGTGAACCAGCGCATTTTGCGCCAAGCCGGGACGTGTGTAAACTGGCGGGCTGGCGCAGACCTGCTTTTCAAGGTCTGCGGCTTTTCTCACTGATCGCACCAAGAGCCGCGGACCTACAAAACAGGTCCGCGCTACTCGCTTACCAGCAAACAAAGAATCCGCCTGCCTATAGCTAAGTGGGAAGTTCAAAGAAACCAATCCTATCGCCTGAAGGAAAAACAACGATGACGCGAGCTACGTATTCTAAATCGCGGAGTGGCGCTGGCGCTTCCCTTGACTCATCGTATTCAAAGCGCGCACCAAGGAGAGAAAGAGTTAGCTCGAAGCCAGCCCCGGTTAGCCGCACCGTAGTCCGAGTCACCTCTGCAATGGTTCCAGAGAAAATACCACCTCCATACGAAGGCGTGAACACGAACCGCATTGGTAGTTTTTCGCTGTTCCATTTTCTGAACAGCGAAAAAGCTTCTTCCTCCGAAGAGAACATGTTCCTCCTAAGCACCCAATGTTTCTAGGTACTGGTGTCATTTAAAATCGGAGATCGATTCGACCTGTAAATCTCCGATGCACTTCTTGCCAAAGTTCTGCGGGAAGCCTCCCGGCCTCCTCTAATCCTTGGGGGGTTAAGACGTAGAGGTCTTCGGCGAACTGTTTGGTCATGCCGAGCCTTTCGAGCGATTCCGCCGCCTGGATGTAGGCCTCCGCCACCGAAGAATCGTCTCCAATAGCGAAAACGGGTCCAGCCATAGCTACTCTTCCCAAATTCGTTGACAGAATCCGGATGGAGCCGGACCTGCTCGCCGAAGCTAATAACTGCCGTTCTTCAGCCGTTGACATCGTTTCGACCTCCCGTTCAGCCGTTAACATCATTTCCATCGTTTCAGGCCGTATTATAGCGCATAGCCACGGTCACTGCCTTTGTGCGCGTGGGCATTCCCTATGATCACGAACCCACGGTCAATTCCCAAGACGAATTGGTCCTGGCGACCTCCGGGTCACACAACCTCAGGCGCCGTTCGAATGGATGAATGCAATTACGAGATGTAGGGGTAGGGCTTGCCCTACCCGGCGTTCCGCATGGCGAAGGCGGAACCAGGGGGCGGCGAGCTTACCTCGCCAATTGGCGGCGTAAAGCCGCCTCTACATCAAACTGTACCACTACCCGGACAACACCTTTCATGCACGCAGGCTCAGGTTGATGCGTTGAGAGCGGACAATTGATACGTGGTGCGGGGGGCGCGTGGTGACCTACAAGCTGTGAGTGCCGCGACAGAATGCCTTTTACTTGGTTTTCTGCTCGCTAGCAGTTTCCTCCTGCTGCTCTTCAGCCTTTTGCCAACTGGAATTGGGGTTGTATTCCTTCATAGCTTTGGCGAGAACGTCGGTCTTCTTGCCGAGATCCTTCTCATACACTACTCCATCCTCGTTAACGATGAATGTCATCACGCCGGACGACCTGTATTCCGCCGGATAGGCCACGAAAGCGAAACCCTCCGCCATTTTGCCGTTTACGAGGTAACTTTTGGCGCCGCCTGGGCCATTTTTCCCCTGACTCGTTAGCATGCGGTAATAGTAACCGCGGTAAGGAGCCGGAGCGACGTCTTGGCTTTTGGCGTAGTCCTTAGCAAAGGCCGATGCCACCAGTGGCCCGACGGGGCTCTGGCGTTCGCCCTCCGCAGCTTTCCAATAAAGGCCATTGTGCTGCCCTTCATCACTGAAGATTTCCTTGGCATACTCGTTGTGCTGCGTGGAGTAGTATTCCTTTTGCGCCGCCACGAGCTCCTGGCAAACGCTAATGGCCGATAATTCATTCCGGCCAACTCGCCTGTACAAAATTTCTTTCTTGCCCGCCTCGGTGTCGAAATACCACGAATTCCCTTGGTTCACGAGCGGTATGGGCGTGGGCCAATTCTCCGCGCCGATATACAAGATAGTGTTTCCATCCGGTTCTTTCACCAGACGGTGCATTTGCTGATATCTCCGTACGAAATTAGCCCGGCTTTCGGCGTCCTCGGCATCGTCTCCCGACGAGACGATTTGCTTTCCATCTGGTCCGAAGATATCGAGCAGCGCTTTTTCGTCGTTACTCTGCGCTGCCGTGACGAGTGCGTTGCTCGCGTCTTCCGGCGATGAAAACGTTTTCTGGCCCCGTTGCTGCGCCATGGAACGTATGGGAAAGCACGCCGTCAAAAGGACAGCGGCTAATATAGGAAGATTGGCCCATTGAAATCTGTCGAGGTTCAGCTTCGTTCGCCGCATATGGCTTCTCTCCATGTCCAAGTTTTACAGTCAACTAAGAACATAACGAACCTTTGATTAATGATGCCCACCGCCACCGCGCGCTGCTCCACCACCGCCACCGCGCGCTGCTCCACCACCGCCGCCACGCGCTGCTCCGCCACCAACGCTGGCCTTTCCCCGCGACGAATAGCTTTTTGCCTGTCCGCCCTTCTCGATGCCGCTGAAGGCGCCCGAGCGGACGCCGCTCTGACCGCGGGGTGCAGCGTAGCCTCGCGCCGCCTGCCTGTTTCCGTTGAAAGCTCCGGCCGTTGCGCCAGGACGGTTGGAAACTCCGCCGCGCGCGCCCCCACCTCGGTTGATGTCGCCACGGTTGGAAACTCCGCCGCCCGCGCCCCCACCTCGGTTGATGCTGCTACGGTTGGAAACTCCGCCGCGCGCGCCCCCACCTCGGTAGAAGGCGTTCCGGTTATAAAACGTGTTGCTCCGCGAGTAGTACCTGCCGCCGCCAAAAGTTGCGAATCGGCCACCCCAATTGAATCCCCAATGACCCCAGCCCCATCCAAAACCTCCGAAGAAGCCGATTCCGAAGCCGGGTCCGAACGAGAGGAACGGGCCGTTATACCAAATTCCGGGATACGGGTACCATCCCGGCCACGCCATGATGGGACCTCCATAAACCAGCCACGGATCATACGCGGGGACGTAAACGACCTCGGGGTTAGCAGGCTGAACGACAATCGAGGAGCCTTGCGTCGTTACGGTTTGCTGCGGCGTGGTCTTAAGATTGCCGGCTTCTTGCGCCCGCTGGCGCATCACCTGTACGGCATCCATCACATCCTGTTGCTGGTTGTAGTAGGCGTCGCCTAGCGATGACGTCCAGGAGAGGTTCTTGTCCATATTTCCAAGCACGGATGGAAATGCGGTGAGCGCCTTGACGCTCGGGTCCCAGGGTTGTTGGTCCACAGCTTGACCCAAAGCGTCGCCCTGCAAATCAGGATGCTCTTGCACCCATCGGTCGGCCTCGACGACTTGCTCGGGAAACGTGGAAGCCGCCAGGATCTGCGCCACCAGCGAATCCGGATACAGCGCAATCGGCGCTACCAACTGCTGCAATTGTTCGGGAGTCTGTTGCGTGTAGGGCGGCGCCGGCGCGGCCTGCGGCGGGGCTTGCGCGGCCTGCGGTGGGGCTTGCGTGTCTTGATGGGCCAACAGGCTCTGAGGGCAAGTCGCGAACAACAGAGCCAACGACAACAGGGAAATTAAAACCTGCTTGCCCAATCGAGGCCTTGAGAACCTTGCGGCACGTCCGAAAATGTTCATGTTCTTGAACCTCCTCTGCACCTTCATCCCCTCTTCTCGATCTGCCGAGGTAAGAGCGACACCCTCAGGGACACCACGAATCGGCTCTCCTCGGGCACGGCCATGATCACAATAAGCCGCCATAGGGCGCCTGTCTGTTCAAAATTGACCACCTTCCGGTTCAATCTTGACCACCTTCCATTAGATGCCCCTTGGCTTGAAAAGGAGAACGAGACTGGGGGCTCGGGGTTGGGGGCTAGGGGATAGGAATTAGGGGTTCGGGGTTCGGATTCCACGGGCGCTGGTGGAAGTGTAGGGGTCGCCGCGGCGACCGTTCGCCCTCGGGGCGAGCGCCGCAGGAAGAAAATGTAGCGCAAGGCTCGCTCTCCAGCCCGCCAATCTTGATTGCGGGCGGTTTTTCAACCGCGCCGTGATTCTGACGGCGCGGCGGGCTGGCGCAGACGGTCGCTTTTTACCGTCTGCGATCTCCCGAAGCTTTTCGTAGCGGCCGGCTTTAGCCGGGCAGCTTGGACAAGAAAGAACTTCAATCCCACACATATCATTCGTCGTAATCAACCGCGTACGCCTGCAAAAACTTTAGCTGCTCCTCCTGAAAACTTACCGCTCGATGGTGCTCCCCCTCGTTACCGATTGTGGCATGGATTCTCCCGCCCCTTCAGGGCGCAGACATTGAATAGGCCGAACGCAGTTCGGCTCTACACCAGGCCGTTGGCCTGGGCTGGGGTGGATCGTCCCGTTGGGGCTCATAATCGTCGCGCGCCCCTTCAGGGCGCAGACATTGAATAGGCCGAACGCAGTTCGGCCCTACACCAGGCCGTTGGCCTGGGCTGGGGTGGATCGTCCCTTCGGGCCTCACGATCCTCGCGGTTTTCCTCCTGGTCCAAAGCAACATTGCTGTAACTCGACCAGCAGAAGTTTTCAGTTATCAGTTTTCAGTTGTCAGTAACGACGGCTGGCAAGGCGATTGCGAATAGCGGACAACTGATCCCGAATCCCCAGCCCCGAGCCCCGATTCCCCAGCCCTTTCCGCGTTCCCTGCTCAGCACCGCAGCCCGCGCAGCGGGCGAAAGATGGTGGGTGCGTGACGTAGAAGTAGAGGTCAGGGCATTTTTCTTGATTTGTTGCACGCTTCTGAAGGTACTGGTACGCAAGGGCAAAGGCCCGGAGGGCCGATCCCGCCTTGCGGGATAGCCCAGGGCGCCAGCCCTGGGTCCAGAAAGCCCTCTGGTTCGCGGGAGCCCCAGCGGGGCGAAAGAAAAGGTCTCGACGCGGGCACTCTCCCCGGTTCTGCCGCCCCTTCCGGGGCTTGACCGGCGCTGGGGCTTGGTTTCCCAGGGCTTGCGCCCTGGGCTAAGTTCTATCGCCCGCTACGCGGGCTGGCGTGACACCGCCCATCTTCCGGCCCCTTGACCAGCCATTTTCGCGCGGAATTCAACTATTCCAGCAGCCTATGCCTTCGCCATCAAGGGAAGAACTGCGTTACCTGCTCCGCATCATAGCCCGCGCAGCGGGTCCCGCCGCAACCAATGACCAGGTTTTCATTGCCGATTGCTGATTGCCGATTGTCGATTGAAGAAGTGGTGGGGCAACTTCCTCCCCTGTCAATCAGTCCCGCCTCGGCGGGATGCATCGAAAATCGGCAATTGGGCGCCGAGGCGGGCGCCTGCCCTACGTGCGTCCTACGGGCTCCAGACTCCTGAACCCTGACTGCTGCATTTTGTCTCTTGACAGGCGGAGCAGGATAGGCTAGAATAGTAAGTGGGATTGTGGAAGAAACAGGATTCGGGGGCAATGCTAAATTATGAATTGTGAATTATGGATTGCGAGTTCCCTTCTTACTTCTGGCCACCGCCGACTGCCTTCTGCTTTCTGCCGACTGCGTACTGCATTTGAGGGGAGTTCGAGTTGGCGGTACTCTTGGCCCGTTCCGCAGTCTACGACAAGATGTCACCGCCCACAGGGAAAGAAAAATCAGTAACTTCAAAAACTGACGGAACGACGCGGGAATGTTATTGAAAACAAAGGACGGCAGTGGAAAACTCGGGAACGAAGCGGGAATGTATATGAAAACAAAGGAGATGCGAGTATAAAGCGGGAATGTTATTGAAAAGAAAGGGTGTTAGCCTGGACTTCCCACGACGCTGGATGTTGTCATGATTGTTCCACTTCCGATGCTTGTTTGTCCTTTCCAAGGGCAAGACCCAAAACGCGACAGACCGTGTTCGCGATCATCCATTCCTCGTCCGTATGAATGACGCGGACCGCAACCCGGCTGGCCGCCGCGGAAATCACGCCCTCATTCGCTGCGTTTCGCTTTTCTTCGAGTTCGATTCCAAGGAATCCCAGCCCGTCGCAAATCCGGGCGCGGACCGTGGGCGCATTCTCTCCAATGCCGCCGGCGAACACCAGCGTGTCCAGTCCGCCCAGCGCCGCCGCGAACGCGCCGACCCATTTCTTCACCTGGTAGCAAAACAGCGCCACGGCTTCCGCCGCCCGCACGTCTTGCGTTTCGTGCTCCAGCAAGTCGCGCATGTCGGAACTGGTCTCCGACACGCCGAGCAGTCCGGACTGAAAATTGACCATCGCATTGAATCGTTTTGCATCGAGGCCCTCGGTGCGCGCCAGATACCAAACCAGCCCGGGATCGAGGTCACCGGAGCGGGTGCTCATCGGCACCCCGGCCGTCGGGGTGAAACTCATGCTTGTATCCACGGGTTTGCCTTCACGCACCGCCGCCAGGCTCGCGCCATTACCGAGGTGAGCGAGGATGACCCGGCCTTGTGCCGCTTCCGTTCCGGCCAGGCGGGCCAGTTCTCCCATTAGAAACGCATACGACAACCCGTGAAACCCGTACCGCCGCACCCCCTGCGCTTCGTAGCGGCGCGGGATCGGCAACAACCGGGCCACGCGCGGCAAGTCATGGTGAAAAGCCGTGTCGAAACACGCCACTTGGGGCAGGTCAGGAAATCGGCGATGAAACGCCTCGGTCAACAGGATCTCCTCCGGCAGATGCTCAGGATCGAATGCACTGAGCCGGCGCAACTCCCCAACCATTTCCGCAGTGATTCGCTGCGGCTTGCTATACTTCGGCCCGCCATGCACCACGCGATGCCCCACCGCGGTCAATGCATTACGCCCGCTGCGTTCCAGGATCCAATCCATCAGAGCGCCCACCGCCACCCTGTGATCCGGCGCCGGCACTGGCCGCGAAAAGTTGTCCGCCTGGTTCAAGCCTTTCACCCGCAAGGTGGACCCCGGCAGTCCAATCCGCTCAATCTCGCCCTCCAGAATCCGTCGGAGCGAATCACCGGCCTCGAACAGCGCGAACTTGATGCTCGACGAGCCGCCATTGATCGTCAGGATGCGTGGGTTAGCTGGTTTCATGGCTGATTCCTTCGTCATTCGGCAATCCGACCGAAGCCAGTTTCGCGCAAGTGGACCTGTAATCCGTGTGAAGAATGCTTGGAATCCCCAAGCCTTCCGCGATCTGGACGAACATGGGGGTGTTTTCGATATAGACGACCTGCCGGGCTGGCGCCTGGGCGATGTCCAGCGCCAGCCGAAAGATGTCCGCGTCGGGCTTGCGGACGTGGACGAAGCAGGAGGAAATAAAAGAATCCACAAACCTGTCCAGCTTGAACTTGCGAATCCGATACACATTCAGTTCGCGCGCTTCGTTGCTGACCACGACGACCTTCAGCCCGTGCCGGACCTTGAGTTGAGCGACCAGCTCGATCATTTCGGGGTAAGGTTTCGATTGCGCGAACATAAAGCGCCGAAACTGAGCCTGGGTGAACGGTCGCTTTTGGTAGAAGACCACCCGACCCAAATATTCTTCCAGCGTGAGCTTTCCCTCCTCGTAGGTGTCGAAGGTCAGGTGATGCCGATCCTCCATCTCGGCCAAGTCCAGCTTGAAGTTCGTTGCCGCCCGTTTGCGGGCATGATGATCCCACCCGTCGGTGAGCAAGACGCCGCCGATATCCAGAAACACGCAGGTGATTGCAGTCGCTTTCTTCATTTTCTTTCCTTCCGTCGATCGGATCATCGCTGCCACAGGATTCGTGCGTCTTCCAGCGGGATCGCAACCCCGTCGCAGTGCGGTATCACTCGCTCTGCATGGCCTCCAGGTAGCAGCTCCTGTCGACGCAGCGCGTCACCACCAGAACTGCCCGGTGACGGTCCAGCTACAGGGCACGATCCAGCACCTTCCGGCCTTCGATGGCCTTGCTGCCTTGACCCACCAGCACGAAAGCAAATTGCTCTCCCTCCAGGTGGGCCAAACCACACTCGATGAATTGCACGCCGATACTTCGAAACCCTGGCTTTAATGCGCATACTGTTCTGTCAGCAGTGTGAGGCCCACTCGGCATCATACGCGACACTTGTTTGGTTCCGGCTACGCCGGGTTAGGATAAGTCCAGGGCCCCCGGCCTGAGAACCAGGACGCCAAGGGGCGGAATCGTCAGGTTTAGCGAGTAGGGCCTACCATGCAGCGGCAGGGGAACCGCTTCCACACGGCCGCAACCCGGAATGCAGCGGATGCTCCAACAAGTGCCAATCCAGGCTGCGATCGTGGTTCCATTCGTCCCATTGCCCAAATTCGCTGCCCATGAACAACAGCTTCTTCCCGGGATGGCCCCACATATAGCCGTAAAGGAGCCGCAGGTTCGCGAACTTACACCAGTCATCGCCTGGCATCTTGGTAACCATCGAACCCTTGCCGTACACCACTTCATCGTGCGAGAGAGGCAATACGAAATTCTCCGAGAAAGCGTAAACCAAGCTGAAAGTGATCTTATGTTGGTGATACCTGCGATAAATCGGGTCCTTCGACATGTATTCAAGAGTGTCGTGCATCCGACCCATGTTCCATTTGAGGCCGAAGCCGAGACCGCCGAGATACACCGGTCGCGACACCATCGGCCAGGCGGTGGATTCCTCGGCAATCATCATTGCATCGGGAAATGCGGCGTACACTTGTTCGTTCATTTGCCGCAGGAACTGAAGCGCGTCAACGTTCTCTCTGCCTCCATACTGATTGGGGATCCACTGTCCTTTGCGGCGTCCGTAGTCAAGGTACAGCATCGAGGCGACGGCATCCACCCGCAGGCCGTCGACGTGATACTTGTCGTACCAAAACATGGCATTGGCGATCAGAAAACCTCGAACCTCGGAACGCCCATAGTTGAATACGAACGTATTCCACTCGGGCTGCTCGCCCTGCCGCGGGTCGGAATGTTCGTACAGATGCGTGCCGTCGAAATAACCCAGCCCGGCTTGGTCTTTGGGGAAATGAGCCGGGACCCAGTCGACTATCACTCCGATCTCACGTTGATGAAGGCAATCCACCAGGTACATGAAATCCGCGGGCGTGCCGAATCGGCTCGTTGGTGTGTAATAGCCGATGACTTCATACCCCCAGGAGCCATCGAATGGGTACTCCATGACGGGAAGAAACTCGACATGCGTATAACCTGCCTCATGCACATAGTCCGCAAGTTGCACAGCCATTTCCAGGTAAGTCAGTGGATGGTTTCCGTCCTCCGGCACCCTCCTCCAGGAGCCGAGATGGACTTCATAAATGGAGACGGCGCAACCCAGACCGTTTCTCCTGGCGCGGTTCGCCATCCACTCGCTATCTCCCCACGAATAAGTGCTGAGGTCCCACACCCGGGAGGCGGTTTGCGGCCGGATTTCCGCCGCAAATGCGTACGGATCGGCTTTATCTACTTCATAACCACGATACTGGGACGTAATGTGATATTTGTACCGCGCTCCCGGCCCCACTTCCGGTACAAAGCCCTCCCATACCCCAGTTGCTCCGCGCGATACGAGGGCATTCGATCGCGGGTCCCATCCGTTAAAGTCCCCGAGTACGCTGACCTGCTTGGCGTTGGGCGCCCACACGGCGAAATGAACGCCGCGCTGCCCGGCCAACTCGCCGAGGCGTGCCCCCATCTTCTCGTAGGCACGGCAGTGCGTGCCTTCCTCCAGCAGATACATATCGTAGTCGCTTATCCATGGAGCTTGCGTTGAGCTTCGCATCGCCTCTCACCTAAAGGTAGCCGAACGTGGTCTAATGACTTCGGTTACCAATAGAATTCTCCCCTGTCCTCCCTTGCTGGCTATCCTGGCTTACACGACCTTTATAAAGGGATGTGACTCGCGAGGCAGTTCAAAACTGCTCAGAGGGGTGGTCAGAATTGCTCAAATGGTAAGCAAAGCAACTGTGGTGGGAACGGGAGCCAAAGCTCTCGACGGGGGATACTGATTCTCATGGATTGACGGAATAGGCGAAACTGAGACCATGAGCAATTCTGAACAGACGTGCAATGCGTCATCTGCCATCATCTGATGTAGTGTTCCTGGAGAGGAAGGCCTGTTCCCCGCGTTCTGGCTCCGGGATGAACGTTCCTTGAGGAGTAGAGCAATCATGAAAGTAGCGTTAAAGCCTATTATCGAAGCACTCAAACATGATGGCAATCAACTGGAACACCACGCCCGGAAGCTGAGAACAATCTCTCCCAATCTCGAAGCGGAGGCTGAGGAAATAGACGACAGGGTGGCGTCCATCAGAAAGCAGATCGAGATTTTGGAACAGTGGGAATAGCCACGAATCCGAGGGGACCGTTGATTCTCCATTCCATCTTGAGTTACAAAGGTTCGGCGGCGCAATATGACCCAAACAGGTGAGGGTGGCGGGTCTGTGCAAAACTGAACGTCTTGCATGGCAGAAATGAGAGACCATAAAGATATGCCAAACACAGGTGAAAGACGAGAGATCACTGCACGTGTGAATGCGAAGGAAGCGGAAACCGTTCAAGAGTCTCAGAAGCTGGTGTCGAAAACAAAGCAGCTCTCCGCAAGCAGGGACGCGGAGAGCCGGGTGCGAAGCGCCAGAGCACAGAAGGGCCGATCTCGCGAACGTACAGCGTGATACCCGGTTTCATCGGGCGATGGTGAAGGACCGCGCGAAACTGAAGAGCATCGCCGCGACCAAGACGCCGCCTACGATTGTTGGTGAGATTCATCCATTGAGTAGTCACTGTTCGGCACTCAATTCTGGCGCTCTCGGGAGGTGTCCATGGTGAAACGTAAATTGCGGAATGACGAGGCTCAGATCGATGAACTTGGAAACGATCCGGAGGAACTAGCTTCTGACAGCGCCGGGCAATCGGGTGATGCCCAGGGGCTTTCGCAAATTGCGGACGTTGACGAGGAGAGCGTCGCAGAACTCGCCGAGACGGATCAGGCATACGAGGCCGAGGTCGTGGAGGGTGTCAAGGATGCTGGCGACCACCCCGAAAGGCCTGTACAAACCCGTGAGGACAAGACTCGGTGAGTTGCCTTTCCACCTGAGCGGGAATTGGGGTTCGTGCCGTACCCTGACTCGGCCGATCCGGAGGTCCGATTACAGCAGCGCCAGGCCCACAGCTTTCGTGCCGGGGACACACCCTTCGGTCAATTCTGTTCTGGCATAGCAGAAGGGCGCGGAGTCTCTAACAACTCAGCCAAAAGAGCCGCCCGCGGCATTAGATCTCCCTTCGCTGACCGTGATCTGGCGGAGCACGGTGCGCGCCGTTCTGGAGCGGTCCTCAAATTCGGCCGCGATCTGATGTGCCGGTCTAACACGCACGCCCCGGCTTCCCAGCTTGTAGGGCCGTTCGGCAATCGGCAACGTGAAGCGGGGGCGCAGTCTCTCGTTCACGGCGATAGGCTCGTACGGATTCTGTTATAGCATTCCTCCGTCGCTGAGAAAGACGCAAGAGATGGAATGGTGTCTGAGGTATCGGCTGCACAAATGCCAGATCCTGGTTCCGAAGTGATTTCCCGCCAAAGTGAGCAATTTTGAACAGACACGCCGCCGCCGAGGACGCTTTAATCGTTGCGCGGGGCTCAAAAATGAAAAACCTGCGTTTACCGCTAGCCACTCGGGGACCCAAAATGGAAACCCCGAAAGAAATGTCAGCGTGGCTACCAGCCTTGGCGCTTCGGATTGCAGGCTGCTTGAGTCATCCGAGGTTTAGAGGAGGTTTTCGTGAAGGTTCTATTGGTCTACCCTGAGTTTCCGGACACGTTCTGGAGCTTCAAGCACGCTTTACCATTTGAAGGGAAAAGGTCGGCATTTCCTCCTTTGGGTTTACTCACCGTGTCCGCGATGCTGCCTTCGCACTGGGAACGCCGGCTCGTGGATCTGAACGTACGCCGCCTCAAGGACTCCGACCTAGCTTGGGCGGACGTCGTCTTCCTCAGCGGCATGATTGTGCAGGGACTATCGATGAAGGAGCAGATCGCGCGCGCCAAGCGTCACGGGGTGCGCACGGTGGTTGGCGGCCCGATTGTGAGCGCCAAGCACCCCGCCATCGCCGAAGCCGACCACACCGTCGAGGGGGAAGCCGAGGAGATTGTCCCCCAGCTCGCGGCGGACCTCGAACGGGGGGAGGCCCAGCCCCACTACTTCAAGAAGCAATGGCCCGACGTCACGCAGGTGCCGCTGCCGCAACTGGATCTCGCACCCCTGCGGCGCTATAGTTCCATGTCGCTTCAGTACTCCCGGGGCTGTCCTTTCACCTGTGAATTCTGCGACATCATCGAAATCTATGGCCGGCGGCCGAGAACGAAGACGCCCGATCAGGTGTGCGCGGAACTCGACCAGCTTCAGCGGCTGGGCTGGCGCGGCTCTGTTTTCATGGTGGATGACAACTTTATCGGTAACAAGAAAAACGTTAAGCTCCTGCTTCCCCGCCTCGTGGAGTGGATGCGCCAACACAAGTCTCCGTTCACGCTTTATACGGAGGCTTCCTTGAACCTCGCCGAAGACGAAGACCTGCTGCGATTAATGCGCGCGGCCAATTTCAAGCGAGTATTCATGGGCATCGAGACGCCCGTGGTCGAGAGCCTCAAAGAAACGACGAAGTTCCAGAACCTGAGGAAGGACTTGCTGGAGAGCGTAAAGCTCGTCCAGTCTTACGGCATGGAGGTGATGGCAGGCTTTATCGTCGGTTTCGACAACGACCCGGCGGACGTGTTCGATCGCCAGATTCAATTCATTCGAGAGGCGGCGATTCCCCTCTCCATGGTCGGCCTGCTCACCGCGTTGCCCCACACCCAGTTGTGGCGCCGACTGAAGGCCGAAGGCCGTCTCCTGAAGGAGAGCCTCGGCAATAACACTCTGCTCGACCTCAATTTCATCCCCAAGATGGATACGCAACAGCTCATCGAGGGTTACCGCCGCATCCTGAGGACCATCTATAATCCCGAAGAGTACTTTGAGCGCGCCTCGGCGTGCCTGTCGCAACTCGGCGCTGCCGCCAAAACACCGGTGGTCTTTTCCGATCTCATGGCCGTGGCACGCTCCCTCTGGCGGCAAGGTTTCCTTGCGGACTACCGCATGGAGTACTGGAAGTTCATCGGGCAGGCCGTGCGCCGCCATCGCCAGCATCTCCACCAGGCCTTCACTCTGGCCATCATGGGACACCACTTCTTCGAGTTGGTGGACGCGGCTGAATCCAGTTAGAGTCAGGGTGACCTGTTCCGGCGGCATTTGTTCCAGAAGAGACGACAGGGTTTTCGGCGCGCTGTCGCGCAGCCGTTTTCACTTTCTCGGAAGGGACCGAGGGGTGATGTCAGGGCACGAGGGATAGGAACGTTCCGCCCTCACACGCTCAGAACCGGAATCGACACCGCGCAAATGATTCCGTAGCCGTGGGTCCGCAGGTGACCGCCATAAGGGTAGCACCCGGTAACCAGCAAATCCGCCTTCGTCTGCTTCGCAGCTTGGCTCAGCACCTTGGGCACGTCACCACTGCCGATGAATACATCTGCCTTGATGCCCGTGTCTTGCTGGAGCTTTGCCATTTGCTGGGAAGCGTTGCCGACGAGCTCCTCTTTCCACCTTTGATCGACGTAGCTGCCCCCGGGCCCCCAAAACTCCACACTGGCAGTGACGTTAGCGAGCGTAAGATGAGCACCAAATTCGGCGGCCGTTTGGGCGGCCCACGACACAGTCATGTCAGCACGGGGCCCGAATTCGACAGCGCACAGGACGTTGCGGATCGCAAACTTCTGCACTGGCGATTCTTGCACGTGCGCACCAGTCCAAACCGGGCATTCGGTCCCGTGTAACACTTTTGCTGTCACCGAGCCCATAAGAAACTGGTAGAACGTGAAGCTATGTGACGGCATCATGATCAGGTCGGCTTTTTCCTCCTGAGCCGTCCGCACAATTGCCGGGGCCGCGTCGCCTTTGACCAACTTGCGCTGAATGGTAAGGCCATCAAGCTCCGGCCCGAGAGACGGGTCCTGCTGTTTCTGGGCCTGTCTAATGATCGCCGCGAGCAAGTCCCAGTCAGCCAGCTCGCGGCTGTCCTCCGGCACACCAGCGGCGTGGCTCTGCGCTGTCACGATGTGCAGCATCACGATCTCGGAATGGAAATGGCGCGCCAACGTGGCAGCCTGATGAATCACACCCAGTGAAGCAAGCGGGAAATCAACCGGCAAAAGAATCTTCTTAATATTCAGCATCGCGTAAAAGCCCTTGAGTTAAAATGTCCCTCACCGTCTTCCTTAGTCGGAATTTCCGATTTGGATTTCTGACTCGCGCACATCGTATGCTTCTCCTGCCTTGGATACATCCAATCTACCCGGAATTCGCTTTTTGGCGTTCCGGCGCCTGAGAGTATACACCGGGTTGTCTCCAACCGAGCCCTTTCGGCGCATTTTCCCTCTCCGATGATGTCCCGCCAAGGTGAGCAATGTTATACAGACACGCCACCGCCGAGGATGCTTTGATCTTTGCTTTGAAGATTTCTGGATTCCGGGGGGCGCCGTTGTCCTTGCCTACGTTTTCTTTTGCCCAATTCAGGCTGCGGATCAATGGAGCAAGGCGGTTGTCTTACGGCCAGGTAAGTTCCGCTCCCTTCAGGGGCCCGGGACTGACCAGCCCGAGATTCTGTACCTTGCGTAGCTGCTCACGAGCAGTACCCTGCGAGGGATTCGGAGCTGAAAAAGGAGATTCCGATTGACCGCTGACATGAACGAGCACGCCGTCATCAGCCCTGACCATCAACTCCCGGCCTTTGTTCCCCGCCATAAGGGTCTGCACGTCGTCATGTGGATCCTGCTGCTCCTGATCGTGGCGGTTCCGCTCCTCCTGGTTTTGCACCACCACGAGGAAGCCAAAAAAGCGGCGGCCGCACGCCCTGCCGCGCCGGGGATCACCATTACGAGTGCGACGGCTCAAAAGGGTAATATCGGTGTCTACCTTGACGCCATCGGCACAGTCACCCCGGTCTATACCGATTCGATTACCAGCCAGGTTAATGGCCTGGTCGTTGCCGTGCATTATACGGAGGGTCAGCGGGTAAGTAAGGACGACCCGCTGGTTGACATCGATTCGAGTCCATACCGCGCCATGCTCTTGCAAGCGCAAGGGACGCTGGAGCGAGACGAGAATCTGCTCGCTCAAGCACAGATGGACCTTGAACGCTACCGTGCCGCGTGGGCACGCAACGCCATTGCCAAGCAAACCTTGGACGACCAGGAAAAGCTTGTCCTGCAGTACGAGGGCACAGTAAAAAACGACCGGGGAACGGTGCAATTTGACCAGATTCAGGTGGACTACTGCCATATCACTGCTCCCATCGCCGGCCGGGTGGGTTTACGGCTGGTGGATCCGGGCAACGTGGTGCAGTCTGGTGGAAACGTAACCCTCGCCGTCATTACGCAGTTAGAGCCCATCACCGTTATTTTCACAATACCGGAAGACAGTCTAGGCCAGGTTGAAGCCCGCCTAGACGCAAAGGCTAAGCTCCCCGTCGATGCCTTTGATCGCACTGCGCAGACCAAGATTGCCAGCGGGGCGCTGTTGACGCTCGACAACCAGATTGACACTACGACGGGGACAGTAAAAGGACGAGCACTCTTTGCCAACACAAATGATGCACTCTTTCCGAACCAGTTTGTAAACACGCGCCTGCTCGTGAATACGTTGGAGGGAGTGACGCTGATTCCGTCATCAGCCATTCAACAGAACGGGCAAGCGTCGTTTGTCTATTTGATTCAAAACAATTTCGCTCACATGCGCAGCGTAACGCCGGGGGTTACCAACGGCGGTGTAACGCAGGTTGAAGGCATCAACCCTGGAGACGTTGTCGCCAACAGCAGCTTCGATAAGTTGCAGGACAAAGCTGCGGTGGTCATTCCGAACCAGCCTGTCACGGCCAAAACGAGCGGGAGCAACGCGCAGTGAGTCCATCTCGTCCGTTTATCTTGCGACCGGTAGCCACGGCTTTGCTGATGGCTGCCATCCTCTTGGTCGGTCTGGTTGGCTATACACAACTGCCGGTTTCCGCATTGCCGGAAGTCGATTATCCCACCATTCAGGTGCTCACGTTTTATCCCGGCGCCAGCCCCACGGTGATGGCGACGACGGTGACGGCGCCCCTGGAGCGTCAATTCGGCGAACTGCAGGGCTTGAGCCAGATGACCTCCACCAGCTCCGGAGGCACTTCCGTCATCGTGCTGCAGTTTAATCTCTCTCTGGCTATTGATGTGGCCGAGCAGGAGGTGCAGGCTGCCATAAACGGGTCGCAGAGTCTTTTGCCCTCCATCCTGCCCTCGCCGCCGATCTACAGTAAGACGAATCCAGCCGATGCCCCTGTGCTCACCCTGGCCATCACCTCAAATTCCATGCCGCTATCTCAGGTTGAAGACCTTGTGGACACGCGCCTTGCGCCTAAGATTTCGCAGCTCAACGGGGTCGGTCTTGTAACCATCAGCGGCGGCCAAAAGCCCGCCGTCCGCATCCAAGCCAACCCTACGGCGATGTCATCCTACGGCATCAACCTGGAAGACCTGCGCACGGCGCTGACAAATGCCAGTGTGAACGCCGCCAAAGGGAACTTCGACGGGCCGCGCCAGGATTACCAGATCGACGCCAACGATCAACTGGTCACCAGCGGCGACTATGGGAAGGTTGTCGTTGCTTACCGCAACGGTGCGCCGGTGATGCTGACCGACATAGCACGCATCGTGAATGGCGTAGAGAACAATAATCTGGCCGCGTGGATGAACCAGACCCCTGCGGTGATCCTGAATGTGCAACGCCAGCCCGGGGCCAACACCATCAGCGTGGTCAAGAGCATCAAGGGACTCATGCCGCAGCTTGAGGCCAACCTGCCCACGGGCATTCTGGTGACCACGCTTACCGATCTCACCACCGCCATCAAAGCATCGGTTTCCGACGTGGAGTTCGAATTGCTCTTGACGGTTGGACTCGTCGTGCTGGTCATCTTCCTCTTCTTGCGGAGTCTCTATGCCACCATCATCCCCAGCGTGGCTGTGCCGCTGTCACTGGTGGGCACGTTCGCGGCGATGTACGTCCTTGGTTACAGCCTGGATAACCTATCACTGATGGCGCTGACCATCTCCACCGGTTTCGTTGTGGACGATGCCATCGTGATGATCGAGAACATCGCGCGGTACATCGAAGCGGGCGATCCACCCATGGAAGCGGCGCTCAAGGGCGCGGAGCAAATAGGCTTCACCATTCTCTCGCTGACCGTGTCACTCGTCGCCGTACTGATTCCACTGTTATTCATGGGCGACGTGGTGGGGCGCCTGTTCCGCGAGTTTGCCGTGACACTGGCCGTCACGATCATCGTTTCGGCAGTGGTCTCCCTTACGCTCACGCCCATGATGAGTGCGCGAATCTTGCGGCACGAGCCAAAAGAGAAGCAGGGGCGCGTCTATAGAGCCTCGGAGCGTGCTTTCGAGTGGATGATCGCGTTCTATGGCCGGACACTGAAGTTTGTCCTTCGATTCCAGACGGTTACGCTGTTGGTCGCCGTGGCTACACTGCTGCTTACGGTTTTCCTTTACATCGTGATCCCAAAAGGTTTTTTCCCGATACAGGACACGGGCGTCATCCAGGGCATATCGCAGGCGCCGCCCGCGATCAGTTCACAGGCCATGGCCAAGAAGCAGTTGGAGATTACCAAGGCAGTTCTGGATGACCCGGCGGTGGAAAGCGTCTCGTCGTTTATCGGCGCCGATGGAACGAATGTGACGACGAACAGCGGTAGGATGTCGATCAATCTAAAGCCGCTCGACCAGCGCAATATCAGCGCATCAGACCTCATCCGCAGGCTCAACTCTCGAGTGAACCAGGTTCAGGGTATTCAGTTGTTTATGGAACCTGTGCAGAACATTACCGTGGACGACCGGGTCAGTCGCACGCAATACCAGTACGCACTGGAAGACCCCGATGCGAATGAACTGAATGACTGGACCAACCGTTTCGTCAACCGGCTGAAGCAGTTGCCCGAACTGGAAGACGTGGCCACCGATCAACAACCGGGAGGGCTGGCCGTCTCTCTGGTGATCGACCGGGTCACCGCTTCGCGACTGGGCATCGCGCCTACGACCATCGATAACACCCTGTATGACGCCTTCGGTCAGCGGCAGATCAGCACGATGTATACGCAAGTAAACCAGTACCACGTTGTTCTCGAGAGTGAGCCGCAGTTTCAGAAGAACCCCAGCAAGCTGAACCAGCTTTACATTCAGTCCAATGCGTCTTCAGGCGCAACCGGTACGGGGGCCTCTTCCTCTTTTGCGTCTTCCGGATCATCCTCCGCGGGATCCAATGGGCTGACGACTTCCGCACTGTACACTCCGGCGGCAAATACCCTTGCTCCTCCCTTGAACGCGCTTTCGGCGAGCACCTCCACGGCGACCTCCAGCAAGGGAGCCGGCTCTGCGGGTACTACCAGTTCAGCCACAAGCAGTGCCGTGCCGCTGAGCGCCTTCGCGCACTTTGAGAATACGACAGAGCCGCTCGCCATTACCCACCAGGGTCAATTTCCGGCGATTACAGTGTCGTTCAATCTCGCGCCGAATGCCGCGCTGGGCAACGCCATTACGGCGGTCGACAAAGCGCAGAAAGACATGCACATGCCTCCCAGCCTGCAGACAGGTTTTCAAGGCACCGCGGCATCATTCACGAATTCGCTAGCCAATGAGCCGTTGCTCATTCTTGCTGCGCTGGTCACGGTGTACATCGTGCTGGGCGTTTTGTACGAGAGCTTTATCCACCCGATTACGATTCTGTCCACGCTACCCTCAGCGGGCGTGGGCGCTTTCCTCGCCTTGCTTCTTTTCCACCAGGATTTAAGCGTGGTGGCGATCATCGGCATCGTCCTGCTGATTGGTATCGTGAAAAAGAACGGCATTATGATGGTCGACTTCGCGCTGGAAGGCGAGCGGAAGCACGGAAAGAACGCGACGGATGCAATTTACGATGCGTGTCTGCTCCGCTTCCGCCCCATTATGATGACCACCATGGCCGCGCTGCTGGCGGGTCTGCCGCTGGCTCTGGGAACGGGTTACGGTTCTGAGTTGCGCCGGCCGCTGGGCATCGCCATGGTGGGCGGACTGCTGCTGAGCCAGGCGCTTACGCTTTACACCACGCCCGTCATCTACATCTTTTTTGACAATCTAGCGCAGCGCTTTGCGCACAAATCGAACCAGCCGGAAACCGGAGGCGCAGAACTGGCAGGGCCGGCATGAACATCTCCGAACCCTTCATTCGCCGGCCAGTGGCTACGACGCTGCTCACGGTGGCGATTGCCCTTGCCGGGGCGATTGCGTTTGAGGTGCTGCCTGTAGCACCCTTGCCGGAGGTCGACTTTCCCACTATTTCCGTCAATGCAAGCCTGCCGGGAGCCAGCGCCGCTATTATGGCGTCGTCCGTCGCCACTCCCCTGGAGCGGCAGTTCGGTCATATTGCGGGAGTGGCGGAGATGACCTCCGCGAGCACGCTCAGCAGCACATCGGTCACCATTCAGTTTGACCTCAGCCGCGACATTGATGGCGCGGCGCGCGATGTGCAGGCCGCCATCAATGCGGCGCGATCCTATCTGCCCGCCAACCTGCCGGCCAATCCGACCTATCGCAAGGTCAATCCCGCCGATTCGCCGATCATGATCCTCGGTCTTACCTCCGACAAATACGGTCCCCGTACACTCTATGACGAAGCCTCCACCGTCCTCGAGCAGAAGCTGTCGCAGATACAAGGCGTAGGGCAGGTCACTGCCGGAGGCGGCGCGTTGCCGTCCGTGCGTGTGGATGCAAATCCCACACAATTGGCCAGCTATGGACTTACCGTGGCGAATTTGCAGTCCGTGCTAAGCCTTCAGAACGCTGATCTGGCCAAAGGCCAAATCTCTGATGGCATTGTGACCGCAGATATCATTGCCAACGACCAGATCTCGCGCGCAGACGACTACAAGCCGCTCATCGTCGGTTATAAGCACGGTGCGGCGGTCCGTCTGTCCGATGTCGCTCAGGTAACAGACTCCGTGCAGAACGTCCGCGCTGCCGGCTATTTGAACGGCAAGCGCGCGATTACGATGATGATCTTCCGCCAGCCCGGCGCCAACATCATTGGCACGGTCGACCGCATACGCGCGCAACTTCCGTTTATCCAGGCATCCATTCCGCTCGGCATTGATACCACCATCGTTCTTGATCGCACCACAACCATCCGCGCCTCTGTCGGTGATGTCGAGAGGACGCTGCTCATTTCCATCGGCCTCGTCATCGTCGTGGTGTTTGTCTTCCTGCGCAACGGCCGCGCCACGCTCATTCCCGCCGTCGCCGTTCCGGTCTCGCTGATTGGTACGTTCGCAGTGATGTATCTGTTCGGATATACCCTCGACAACCTCTCGCTGATGGCCATGACCATTTCAACGGGATTTGTGGTCGATGATGCCATCGTGGTGATGGAAAACATCACGCGCCATCTGGAAAACGGCATAAGGCCCTTTGCCGCGGCGCTGAAGGGCGCGAAAGAAATCGGGTTCACCGTCTTCACCATCAGCATTTCGCTCATTGCCGTCTTTATCCCTCTTCTGTTGATGGGCGGAATCGTGGGCCGTCTCTTCCGCGAGTTTGCCGTCACCCTCTCGACGGCCATTCTCGTGTCCATGATCATCTCACTGACCACCACGCCCATGATGTGCGCCTACCTGTTGAGGAACGAGCGCGCGGAAAAACATGGCCGCATCTTCACGGCCAGCGAAAAGGTCTTTGACGGGGTGCTGTCGTTGTATCGCAGCACCCTGCATTGGGTGCTCGACCATCCGACCCTCACCCTCAGCGTACTCTTCCTCACCATCGCGCTTAATGTGGTGCTGATCTACAAGATACCCAAGGGCTTTTTCCCGGTGGAGGACACGGGAGCGATCTCCGGTGGAGTGCGAGGGCCGCAGGACTCATCCTTCCCGGCGATGAACAACGCCATTCAGCAGATCGTCGGCGTGATCAAGAATGATCCCGCCGTCGCCAATGTGACGGGGTTTTGTGGCGGCGGTGGGGCCACCAATACGGGCTCCCTCAACATTGCGCTCAAGCCGCTGGCGGAGCGCAACGTCAGTGCCGCTCAGGTCATCGACCGCCTGCGCCCCAAATTGAATCGTCTGCCGGTGGCTTCCGCGTTCCTCCAACCCGTGCAAGATCTGCGCATCGGCGGCCGGTCCGGTAATGCGATGTACCAGTACACGATTCAAACCGATACGGTGCAGGATCTTTCCAAGTGGGGACCGATCCTACAGAGTGCGATGAAGCGCTTGCCCGGTCTGCAGGACGTAAGCTCAGACCAGCAGAATGGCGGTCTTGATGAGCTGATGAGCTACGATCGCGTCACCGCGGCAAAGCTCGGCCTTACCGTAAAGTCGCTGGACTCGGCGTTATACAGCGCATTCGGCCAATCGGAAGTGTCCATCATTTACACGCAGTTAAATCAGTATTACGTGGTGCTGGAAGTTGCTCCCCCGTATTGGCAAAGCCCGGAAGGATTGAAAGACATCTACCTTCTTTCGTCCAGCGGCAGGAACATTCCGCTGCTCGCGGTGGCCAAGGGCCACGCCAACACAACACCACTGGCCATCAACCATACGGGCTTATTCCCCTCGGTCACCGTGTCCTTTAACCTCGCGCCGAACGTGTCTTTGAGCGATGCCACATCAAGCATCAACCAGATGCAAAAGCGCCTCGGCACACCTTCCACGCTGCAAGGCTTTTTTGCCGGCACGCTGCTGGCCTACCAGCAATCTCTCGGCACCGAGCCCATCCTGATTCTGACGGCGCTGCTGGCGGTTTACATCGTTCTCGGTATTTTGTACGAAAGCCTGGTCCATCCACTGACCATCATCTCGAGTTTACCGTCGGCGAGCGTAGGCGCGATGCTCGCATTGCTGCTCTTTAAAATGGATCTGAACATCGTCTCCATCATTGGCATTGTGCTGCTGATCGGAATCGTAAAAAAGAACGCCATTATGATGATCGATTTCGCTCTTCAGGCAGAGCGCGAAGAGGGAAAGAGCCCAGCCGACGCGATATTTGAAGCGTGCATGTTGCGCTTCCGTCCGATCCTGATGACCACGATGGCGGCGTTATTGGGCGCTCTGCCCTTGGCGCTGGGGACGGGCATGGGGTATGAGCTCCGCCGGCCCCTGGGCATCACGATTGTGGGAGGGCTGATCTTAAGTCAGTTGCTCACACTCTATACAACGCCGGTCGTCTATTTGGCGTTCGACCGGCTGCGGCTACGGATGCGGGGAAAGCAGCACGACATCCTTGTCCTTGGCCGTGCGGCCGGGCCAGCCCCCAGCGCTGCGGTTTAATGGGAGCCGTTAGGGGCAACACTATTCACTTAAGGGGTTTCGGCTTTTCGATTTGTTGCTGGGTGACCCCCTCACCCGTCCCGCCCCGGCTGGAGAAAGCGCCGGTTGCGGTCCACCCTCTCCCCCAAGGGGGAGAGGGTAGTAAATTCAAATCGATGTCCCTTCGGTCGCCGCGGCGACAGAAGGGCCGGAGGCGAGGGCAAAAAAATCAAATCAACTCCCCCCTCGCCCCCTTGGGGGAGAGGGACCGGGGGTGAGGGGGTCAGGCCTGAGGAAGCTCGGATCCAATTTCCTGAAACCCCTTAAGTGACCAGCATTGGGGTTAGGGGGTGCATACGATTATGACTTCTTTCCATCTAAGAGCCAGAATGTGTCTCGCCGTGACATCTTGCCTTCTGGCAGGGTGCACGGTCGGCCCAAAGTACCACACACCGACCGCGGAAACTCCTGCGGCATACAAGGAACTCACTCCCGCCGACTACAAAAATACGGACGGTTGGAAGGTGGCGCAGCCCAAAGATGATGCGCTTCGCGGTAAATGGTGGGAGATTTTCAACGATCCTCAGTTGAATGCGCTGGAAGAAAAGGTTAATGTTTCAAACCAAAACATCGCCGCTGCTGCGGCAAGCTTTTTTGCAGCGCGCGCCCTGGTCAAGGAAGCTCGATCACAGCTTTTCCCTCGAGTGACGACCAATCCCGCCATTACCGTGCAACGGCCGTCAGCCACATTATCCAGTGGCAAAGCGGGAGGTTCCTCAAATTCTGGTTCTGGCTCTGGAACAGGTTCCACATCCTCCTCGGCAGGTACATTTACTGACTACACCCTCCCGTTTGATGCGACCTGGCAGCCGGACTTGTTCGGCCGTATCCGGAACACTATCAGATCGGCTGCCTACGGGGCGCAGGCCAGCGCGGCGGATCTCGAGAATACCCGCCTCACTGTCCAGGCCGATGTTGCTGCGGATTACTTTCAACTTCGAGGACAGGATGCGTTAAAGCAGTTGTTGGATTCTACTGTGGTCGCTTTTCAACAGACTCTCGATCTAACGAGGGCTCTGTACGAGACAGGCATCGACTCGGACGAAGCCGTGGCACAAGCTGAGACTCAACTCGAAGCCACGCAAGCACAGGATGCCGCTCTCGGCGTCCTACGGGCGCAGTTTGAACATGCCATCGCCATGCTGACCGGCCAACCGGCGTCGACGTTTTCAATTCCCATCGAACCGCTCGCCTCAAGCCCTCCGGCGATTCCCCTCGGCGTTCCGTCCCAGCTTCTTGAGCGGCGTCCCGACATCGCCGAGGCAGAGCGCCTGGTTGCTCAGGCCAACGCCCAGATTGGCATTGCGAAGGCAGCATACTTTCCGACGGTTACGTTAAGCGCCGCGGCAGGACTCGAAAGCACTTCGATTGCGAGTTGGTTCACATGGCCGAGCCGCTTTTTCTCGATTGGCCCGGCGGCCGCGGAAACCCTTTTTGACGCGGGGTTGCGCCGGGCCACGGTGGAGCAATTCAGAGCCCAGTACGATCAGACGGTGGCCAACTATCGGCAGACGGTGCTAACGGCTTTTCAACAAGTTGAGGACAACCTCGCGTCGCTGCGGATCCTGTCGGTGGAAATTCAATATCAGGACACGGCGGTCAAATCGGCGGAAAAGAGCCTCGCGATCGCCAAGGATCGCTACAGCTTGGGAATCGATCCTTACCTGAATGTACTTACCGCGCAAACCGCATTGCTATCCAATCAGGAAATTGCGGTCAATCTTCGAATTCAGCAGATGACGGCCAGTGGAGGGTTGATTGAGGCGCTCGGTGGAGGTTGGAACGCCTCGCAGCTCCCATCGCCTGTGCAACTGATCAGCAAAGTACCCTAAAACTCAAAACTGACTTCTAATGGCTTCGTAGTAATGGAGGGTCGCGCCGATACCACAGTGGGAAGACGCATTCTTTCAATCCGAATTCGCACATACGGCAGGCGCGGCGCGGCTTACCAGCCATGTGAGGCGTTCTGGCCACACGGTTCCGCGGGGCGGGATCAGCCCAGGGCAAAGTACTCGCGCGAGTGGGAAAGGCGCGAACGATGAGATGAGAATGGCGCTCCTAGTGCCTATCGCGGTCCCCGCCGCAACTCCTCTGTGCCTCCTCAAGCTCGTGGCGACGTTTCTCCGCCTGGCGGCTGTGCTCACCGTGGCGGTCAATTTCCTTTCGGAGTTTTTCCTCGGCCCTGTGGATACGCTGCTGGCATTGGCGGTCGTTATCGCTCGCCTGCGTGCGCGCCACGCCACCAGCCAGCAACAATACTCCTAATGCGGGAACGAATAGAATGTTCTTCCAACGATTTACCTTATGCGACATGACTTCCTCCTATATTCTTGGCCCTCACAGGGAGAGCCTCCTCATGGAACGCCTTAAAGCAGGAAACCTCAACGCGTCAGATGCAATCCGCCGAACAGGTATAGGACTATCAGAATGATCAAGACCACCCCGACGATTCCGATGCCTCCACCCGAACCCCATCTCCGATATCCGTAATAGCCTCCGCCGCCGCCGAACAAGAGCAGCAGAACGACAATTAGCAAAATCAGTCCCATGGGAATCTCCTCTCAGTTAGTAAAATGCTTCGACCAGAATTTCCGCTTTGACTTCGCGGCCAACCGACAATTTACACCTGACCGCTTCAGCATGCAACGCTCCAGCCCGGTTTCGAGCAAGCAAGCTTTGACGGAAACAATCTCGCACGGCCATCCCGGGCTGCCAATATTTATAGCCCGCGGTACTATCGGGGGCTGCCCGAAAGACCGAGCGACAACTACCGCTATCCAGGCGGATCCTTTTGGCGCGTTGCTTTGACACCCGTCAGAATCCCTAGGCCCAATAGTACGATCGCACCCACGGCAATCCAGTGTGCCGGGACATGCATCAAATAGGCTCCGTAAATCAGCCCGCCAATCACGAGCACGAATCCAATAGAGTAAATTCCAAATGACATGTCATCTCCTTCTCGAGCAAACAGAGTGGCAAGGTTATGCGGCCCAGAGCGCGTTCCCGGCTCTTACGGCGTGGAGGTGGCCTTTTGACCTTTAACTTGCAGCTCGTTCACTACCTGCCGCACGTTTGGAACGCTTGACGCCACTTGTTCGACGCGGACGCGCTTGGATTGAGAATTAACCTCGCCGGTCAACGTCACGACGCCATTCGAAACGTCGTATTCGACGCCCTTGCGGAGCTTGTTCTGGATGAGGGCAGCATCCAAATTCTTGTCGATACCCGCGTCCAGATCCGAGTTCATCGTCTTTGTCTCACTTTCGGCGCCGGGAGGAACCACAGCAATCTGGTTCGCTACAACCTGCCCAGTTGCGATTGACTTTGCAATGGATTCAGCTTGTGCCCTGGCATCCTCAGTCGCGACGTTTCCGCCCAGGGTTACGACACCCTTATCGCGATCCTGTGTTACGGAGACATCTTTGAGGCCGGCTTGATCGAGCGCAGTGCGGATGCTGTCAGAAACATCAATCGACTTCCTGGATGCTCCTGAGCAGCCCAGCAGGCTGCCAACTGCGAGCAGCGTGAGCAAGGTTAAGCACAGTTTAAGCGTTTTCATGTTTTTCCTTTGATCAGCGTTTTCCACGCTGGAGTAATCGGGGCATATACCCAACACCGCTGGGTTTTTCCCTGACATGTTCGCATTCTCCTTCTCGGTTCTGCCGGGCGTCCTCAAGGGGGGAAGTAGGCGCCCGGCGACCGCCGCCTCCTACTACCATATTCTAGGGGCACTTCCTCTTTTACCCTTGGCTTGATTCAGTGTCAGTTCAGAATGGCTCACACCTTTGGTCAAAACTGCTCATTCCACATCATGGAGTCGGAGGGTCGCTTGCACGGCCGGTTTCATCAGGGAGTATGCCTACCGTCTATTGTCCGGACGCCATGCTGTGCAACTTTGCTCAGGCCATTGGTCGTTTTTGAACAGACAGTGCATTTCGGGGGGAATATCCTCGACGAGGTCACTGAGTGTAGAGGTGAGCCAGCACGAACCTGCTTGGGTTACCCGTTGGCGATAATCTGCTGCCCTCAGCCCAAGCTCGAAATAGGAAGGAGTCAATCACCGTGCGCATCTGGATACTGATGATGCTGCTGGGCACGACGCTGGCGTTTGGGCAGACTCAACCCGCCGATACCGTCCAAAGGTGCCGGAGCATGCTGGATGAGGCCGCCCATGACGGGAATCCGGACGTTCGAATAGGCGCGGCGCAGGGCCTGAGCCTGGTGGGGGTGAAAGATAACGCTCTTGAGTCTCTCGCCCCGATGCTCGATGACCACGACGTTTCGGTCCGGATTGCGGTGGTTGTCACCCTGGGTGACTTCAAGGACAACCGGACCCTTCCTCTTTTGAAGAAAGCGTTGCAGGATCCCGTTCCCGAAGTCGACTTCGCCGCAGCCAAGGTGCTTTACCAACTCCACGACCCCGAGGGAGAGCAGTTTCTTCTCGCCGTGGTCAGCGGAGAGTCTAAAGCGTCCTCAAGCTATCTCAGCAAAGAGAAACGGAGCGCCTTGCGCATGTTGCACACTCCCACTAAGCTTCTCATTACCGTCGGCATGGGGGCAGCAGGGTTCGCACCCGTGCCGGGTCTCGGGTTCGGATTATCTTCGGCACAAGGCATCCTGACGGCTCCTGATTCTTCGGCCCGGGCCGCCTCTCTGCTGCTCATCGGAAGCTCGCGTGATCCAGCCCTGGCTGATGCGGTTGGTTCAGCGTTGTCGGACAAGGAATGGTCTGTGCGCGCAGCGGCCGTTCACCTGGTCGCGATGCATCCCTACCCAGGATTCCGGCAGAACTTGGTCCCCCTGCTGGACGACAAGAAGGAGGCCGTGCGCGTACGCGCCGCCGCGGCCTACATCAGACTGCAGTACGTAACGAAGGCGCCGACGACGAGGCGAGGCGCCACGACTCATTAACCGTGTGCTAAGGCCACTGTCCAGACAATTCACCGCTGAGCCTCAAGTGAAGGTCCGTACTTTGCGGCCAGATAAGCGCCATACGGAATTGATGAAAGTTACTGCCGACAGGGGAAAAGGTCCGAAATAGGGCTTGCTTCTGAGGCTACAGATTGTGTCCATGTCCTCCACTGCGAGTTCCAGCACGGCTCTGATCAACGAGTTTTTCGAATGGTTCGGTGAACTGGGCCTTTTTTCCTGGCAAGTTCTGCGGTCTGCCCTGACGCCACCTTTTGAATTCCGCGAGCTCGTCCGGCAAATCGACGAGATTGGATCAAAATCGCTTCCTCTAGTGGCTTTGGCGGGCGCGGCCATCGGCGCCATCCTCTCCCTTGAAACCCGCGACAGCCTGGTTCGATTCGGCGCCAGTTCATTGCTTCCCGCCGCCGTCGTATTCTCGATCATCCATGAGATCGGTCCTATCGTTACCGGCTTGGTCGTCTGCGGCCGAGCGGGAGCTGGCATCGGCGCTGAGTTGGGATCGATGAAGGTCACGGAGCAGATCGATGCCATCGAGGCATCAGCCGTAAATCCCTATAGGCTGCTGGCCGCAACCCGCATTCTGGCTTGTATCCTGGTACTGCCACTCCTGACCCTCACTGCCGATTTCTGCGGGGTGGTAATGGCGTGGGTGGCCGATGCCCTGATTGAGCCGATCACCTTCCAACAGTTCATCCACAACGGCTTCAGCGCTTTCGGCTTCAACGATTTTCTGCCGCCGACCCTTAAGACCGCTGTCTTCGGCCTGATCATTGGGCTGGTGGCGTGCTCTCAGGGAATGCGGACGCGGGGAGGCACTGAGGGCGTGGGGCGAACGGCGACGAGCTCAGTGGTCTTATCTATGCTGTTTGTAATCCTGGCCGACGTTGTCCTGGTGAAACTGATCGTCATGTTTTTTCCATGAAGACCGGCGCTTATGAGTTCGCAACGGGGCACTGAAAGGGGCCTGTAACCGCATCGTGATAGAGAACTTCGAGATAGGGAATGGCGAGCCGCCCGTGGTCCTGCGAGGTCTGCGCAAGTCCTTCGGCGCCCAGGTGGTCTTGAACGGGATTGACCTGACCGTCGCCCGCGGTGAAACGCTCGCGGTGCTCGGCCGCAGTGGGACTGGCAAGAGTGTTTTGTTGAAGATCATCATCGGGCTGCAAAAGCCGGACTCGGGCTCGGTGAATATCCACGGGCAGGAGATTACCGGAATCAATCTCGGCAAGCTCAACCAAATCCGGAAGAAGATGGGGTTTTTGTTCCAGCAGGCGGCGCTCTACGACTCGCTCACGGTGGAGGAGAATGTGGCCTTTCCACTGAAGCACAATACAAAAATGCCGGAGTCCGAGCGGCGGGATCGAGTCAAGGAATTGCTGAGGAGTGTGGGTATGGAAGGCGATCTCAAGAAGATGCCTTCCGATATTTCCGGCGGCATGCAGAAGCGAGTGGGGCTGGCGCGTGCGCTGGCTCTCGACCCCGACATCCTGCTGCTGGATGAACCCACCGCAGGACTGGATCCCATTACCTCCGGCGAGATTGATGATCTGATTCTCAAGCTGCAAAAGGAACATGCCATGGCATCCATCGTGGTCACGCACGATTTGGAAAGCGCAAAAACCATCGCCGGCCGGCTGGCACTGCTCCACGAAGGAAATGTTCTGATCGAAGGCGCCTTCGAGGACCTGGAGAAGAGTCACGACAAGTTTGTCTTAGACTTTATGCGGCGGGACGCTTAGGAGGTTGATGAAAAACATTGTAGCGCCGACCTCGCCCTGCGGGGTCGGCACGTGCTGACCCCGCCTTGCGGGGTCAGCGCTACAACACCCATCAACCTGTCAGGAGAATATATGTCGAGAGCGGCGCGGTTGGGAGCTTTCATCGTTACGACACTGGCGATTCTGGCAGTGGGAACCTTTATCATCGGTAACAAGCAATACCTCTTTACTTCCACATACCGGTTAAAGGCGCAGTTCAGCAACGTGGTGGGCTTGGATGTGGGCGCCGGGGTTCGGGTGGGTGGTGTTTACCGCGGAACCGTGCATAGTATCGAGTTGCCTCACCGGCCGGGCGATAAAATCACGGTGGTGATGGACCTCGACAGCTCGACCCACGAAATCATCAAGCAAGACTCCGTAGCGTCAATCGAGACCGAGGGCCTGCTGGGCAACGAGTATATGGCGATCGCGTTTGGATCTGCCGGGGCGGCCAACGTACACGACGGTGATACCATCGCCAGCCACCCTCCGATCGCCATGTCAGACCTGATTAAGAAGTCGGAGGATATGCTGGATAGCAGCCAGCAAGCCATCAAGAACGTCACGCAGGCGACCGCGAATTTAAGCTCGATCAGCGCCAAGATCGACCAGGGTCAGGGCACTGTCGGGGCGCTGATCAACGATAAGACGGCATATCTCGAGCTCAACCAGACAATGGACGGAATCCGTGACGTGGTAGCCCATGCGCAAGCGGGGGTCACCGATTTCCAGGAGAACATGGAGGGGCTGAAGCACAATTTCTTCCTGCGCGGATATTTTAAGAACCGCGGCTATGAAGATTCCGCGGAGCTGGCGAAAGACGAAATCGTAAGCCTGCCCCAGGGCACGCCGCTGAAAACGTTCACGTACGAGGCCAAGCAACTCTTCGGTAAGGTAGACACGGCCAAGCTACAAAACCAGAAGTCTCTGGACGCTGCCGGCGATTTCCTGACCGATACCGACTTTGGGCTCGCCGTGGTGGTCGCGTGTTCCAGCATGGAAGGAGATGCCCGGAAAGACTTGGTCCTGACCCAAGGTCGTGCCCTGGTGGTCCGCGAGTACCTTGTGGAGAATTTCGGTTTCGATGATCGGCGGCTCAAGACACTGGGAATGGGGAAGAAGAGTGGCACGAGCCCTGAAAGCGGTTGGGGCACAATCCAGATCCTCGTTTACCCTAGCGGCACTGAAATGCCGCCCGCGAAGCTGCCGCAGAATAGCGCTCCACCCAAGACCACCGCAGAACTGCCGGTTCCCGAATCTCCCGCTACCGTTCCAAAACCACAGTAGCCCCGAGGCGCCCGCGAAAGTATTTTTGTGCGATTCTGAAAAGCCCACGGCACAGAGTCCGTGCCGTGGCCCGCTGTCATGTGAGTTGGTCTTTTGAGTGTCCTCTCTCGGAGAGTTGGTTGATGTGGTCCGCGATTTCCTGCGGCCGGTCGATTTGGGAAATTGTCAGCCTGCTCGCCTCGCCCGCTGTCTCGATCGAAAGATCGCCCAGTCCGAAAATTCTTTGGCCAACCCGCTGATGCACCGTCACATCCTGCACTCGCGAAACCAGGATGGTGCGCGTGGTCCTGCTCAGAAGGCCCGTTTCGTACCGCAGCCGGTCATCGAGGATCGTCATCTTGGTCAGGCGGTTGCGGAGATGGCGTTTCAGCGGCCAGAGCAGAAGAAGCACGGGCAACCAGGGAATCCAAGGCTGCCATGCCGACGGAATCGACGGCGGCCATTGCAAACGCATCGTCGCAACGACCAAAGCCGCCACGATCAGAACCACGACCGCGTAACCCATGTATATGAATTTCATAGTCGGACGAATGATCATTTCGGACATGTCCCCCTCCTTTGACCAGCACGCGCTATTGTACCGCGCGGCGGAAAGTGGGATAAGAAAGAATCGTCGCAGTTGGGCGCTCTGCCCCGCCGGCACATGTCATCCTGAGCGCAGCGAAGGATCTGCTTTTCTTCGCGCCGCGCGATGAAGTTGAAGACCAGTGCTACAGATCGGCGCCGTGGTGTTTCGCAAGAAATGTAGTGGCTCACTGGCTGGGCGGGGGGAGAGAGGATTCCCGGCGTTTTTCAGTGAAATCCAACGCGAAAGAAGGGTTGGCAGATGTGCCGGTAATTGAGTAGGGAACCACCGTGACGGACTTCTGTTTCAGGAACGGACCGACGGCCTTCAATACCAGTGCTTTGAATCCCGACGTGGTGTCGGATAACTTTCCCTCGGTGTACAAGATTCCATGGAGATCAACTTTTCGGTCCACCAAGTTGAAGGTGCCTCGAAGCTGCGCGCGCGTGCCTGGAGCGCTGAAGGAGACACTGGAAAGAGTTGCGACGCCATTTTTCGCCGAGACCTGCCCCCTAAACGTCGAGAGCACCGTTTCCGGGTCTTCGGCCTGCTGCTTCTTGTTCTCGCCTCGCCCACTCTGGGTTAATGTATTTACCGGCTGCTGCACGTCTGGGTTCGTGAAGCGTCCGCTGCCAATGCCGAAGCTGCCTGCAAGATCCAGCTTCCTCAAGAATCCCGGAGGCCCCGGCGGCACTTGTACTTTCGCACGCAGGTTGATACTGCCGGTCATCGACGGGCGTTTCTCCTCCGTAAAGAGGGACAACAAATCCTCAATGCGGCCTCCATTCACGGCCATCTCCAGCCGAACTGTTTTTCCCTGCTGGCCGGGGTGCCCGGCTACGCTACCATTCGACGTCACAGTGGTTCGCTGAAAGCGCGAGTCCACGTTCTGAAGATACGTGTCTCCATTCGTCCCGTCCACAACCGCCTGGAAGTTCGAAATCAGGTGAACGGTGTGGCTGCTTCCGGATACGCGGAAGTCGGGAACGTCGGTTTCGCCATTCGCATCGATATGGCCGATGGTGCCGCTAAACTTGCCTTGGGACGATAGGGTACCTGAGATACCCTCGAACACAGCCAGGTTCACGTGCTCATAAGTGTAGGAACCAGTCACCGGAGTACTGCCGGGATCATCCTCATTCCAGGGGCCGATCTCACCCTCCGACCGGATTTCCCCTGGCGGCTCGGTATTTAACAACGCGGCATGGTAGGGGATGACCCCGTTCTCACCGACGTTGTCCAACGTCAACCGATGAACGTACAGCTTGAAGGGTTCTCGGTCCGGCTGCCGGGGCATAAACTCCAACAGAGCGCCATCCGTGGTGATCTCGCCAATCGTGATCGAAGCGCCCGAAGTGCTGGTGGTCAATGGCATCACATTAGGCGGCTGGCCGCTCGGACCCGGCGGCGGTATTAACACGTGCAACCCCTTCACCTGGACCTCATCCACGCGCTTGTGAATCCGCAAAAAGCCATTGTAGCTTCCTCGAATGATCAGCGTCTGGACGGTGATCAACGGTGGCAGGTCCTTGCGTTTCCGGTGCAGGAAACTGACCCCTTCAGCCACGCACCCCGGTGGAAAGTAGGTTTTGCGGAAGCTGCGGATTTGGACGGTTCGGGCGAATCGGTCCTGGAGCGCTTTGGTGACAGCCTGTTGCGTGAATGGCCAGTTCCAGGCCAACACGATCAGCACGATGCCTGCGATGACTATGAGCGACGCTCCTATGATCAGCCACCAGCGTCCACGCGCCCACCACTGCCCCGCCATGTGGACCTCCACCGCGCCGCTGCGTGTTGAAATCGTGGAACTCTCCCCAGTCATCTATCGCCTAATTATTATTATTGGTCCACGATGATGCCGGCGATGCCGACGATGCCTCTCGGTACGGGGCGTGCTCGTCGCGGTTGCGGGCACAGGGCACAGGGCGCCCAAAGTAAATGCCAGTAACAGTGCAGCCAAAATCCGTTTGTACATGATTTTCCTCTCGCTCTATGGGTTACTCGGGGGGACTTCAGTATCTCAATCTGGACCCTCCCTGCGGCCGTAAAGCCGGAAACGTCGAATCACTTGTGTGAACAAAAATACGAGGGGCATCCTCGCGTAAGGGCGCCCTTCGTGTTCCGATCGGTCTTGTTTAGTGTGCGGGCGGAGCCTTTGGTGCAGGCGCTGCTCCGGCGGCAGGTCTCGGCGCGCGCTTTGCGGCCGGCTCAGGCGCCCAGTATTGGGGATCGGCTTCGACCCAGGATTTCTCGACGTAGCTCCATTCCGGAATCACCATCCAGATGTTGTCCTCGACGCTGGCCACGCTCTCCGCGGAAAGCTTGGTCATCTGGCCCCTTCCCTCGTCGCCCAGCGCAGCGCCGAAATCCTTCTGATGCGCCAAGCCAGTGTCCTCATCCTTGAGGGACGTCATCGGCACCAAGACAAGATAGGCGTCCGTCACACCCGTCAGTCCTTCGTAAGTCGCCCAGGGGATGTTTTGGCCGATCTTGAGGTTGGCGTCGCAATAAAGCTTCATCAATTCCTTGAACTGTTCGTTGTGACCAGGGCGCATATGGAAGATGATCACCTCCCAGTAATGGGAGTGCGGTATGTCCGCTCCGGCGACGTTGTTGCTGAGGTCGGGGCGGTAATGCCAGATGGTGACGCGGACCTCGGATACGTGAAGGGCCTGGCGCGCCTCCAGCGCGTCAAACTTAGCGTCGGTCGCCTCGTCGCCGAGGAGCCACTCCTCGTTCTTTTGCAGCGCCTCGAAAGAATCGTAGCCGGAGAGGTAAATCGCTCGAGGTGAGCCGGTCAGGGCCTCCATCCCCAGGACGTGCGTCGGGTCCTTGAGTTGCTCCGACAAGGCAGCGGATTCTGATGCAATTTTGTCGTAGGGTGCATCCTCGTAGGGTTTTATGTTGTCCGTCTGGATGTTGAGGATGTTAGGCGGCGGAACTGCCGGAGTTTGTGCCTGTGCGGCCAGGGAGCCTGCCAGTGCCAATCCGGCGATGGAACATAGCCATTTCTTCATGTCTGCCCACCTCCAGGGGGCCAGAAGGGGAATTGCGCAAGAGGAAAGAATCGAAACCTGCGAATACTTCTTTCCCTCAACCGTTAGCCGGGCTCGGGATTGTGTGACTCCTCAGGCTCGGCAGGGAGATGATCCGGCAACGAACCGACAATGCCTCTTGCAGACCTAACTTGCGCGCCTCAAAGAGAATTGTCTGTTCACTTTTATACACTCCGAGCACATTTTTCCCGGGAGGGTCATCGGCTCCGAACCGCCCTTCCCGAAGTCCTCGAAACCCGTTGTCGCCACTGCTGGAAGCGGATTTTTCAGACACCGCTTCCTTCGGGGTCTTTCCTGGGATCGATTTCTTCATCGCCACAAACCGGTGGCTCTACCCTGCTCGGGTCGTGAGAGCCGCCATCCGTTGCACCATCGCTCCGAACAGCCGCCGCGTCAGATGACTCTCTGCCAACAATAACCAATAATAGCGGGCATGTTTCACCAGCCTCCCGCCCGTCTTCACCAGCCGCTGTTGGAGACTCGTCAAAGACCAGTGTGGCACATGTGCTGACTTTCACCAGCGCCACGTGTCTTGTTAATTGGGAAGAAGATTGAATTGGCCGGGACGGGTAACCAATACGGAGCTGTGCACAAATGCACAGACACCTGGTCACAGGTAGTGACTCATTTTGACCAGTGCAATGAGCAAAACAGGACAGATAGTGGAAAGAAAGACGGAGACAATGTAAGTGGTGCTGGCCCGGCTCGGTGAGCAGGTTATCGCGAATCAGATTGCCGTGACTCCTCCCGGTGTCGAAGGCGAGGCGAAGACGGTGAACTCTGATCTAGACGCAGGCATCGAGAAAAACTTAGACGCCGCGCTCATCACAAATAGGGTTCAGAAGGCTGTGAAATTTGATGTCAAGAATGGGGTCGTCACCCTAACCGGGGAGGTCAACTCAAAGACCCAGCGCGCGCGGGCCGAAAAGGTCGCTTCTTCAGTTCTAAATGTGAAGCAGGTGGTGAACGAGTTGGAGATTAAGAACCCAAAGGCCACCTCGTCGAAGTGAGCTACCTGCTCCAGGGGATGGCAAACAAGCAATCATGTTCAAAATGGAGGTGCAATATGTCTCTAAACAGGAAAGCGGTACGGACCAGGGTTGTCTTCATCCTTCTGATGACTGCGATGTTAGGACTGATCCTGATGCCCCGGGCTTCTGCAGCCAAAAACGACAACATTAAGAAGGTGCAGGAGACTCTGCGCGACAAGGGCTACGACCCCGGGCCGATCAATGGCGTCATGGGTTCCCAAACCCGAGAGGCGATCAGACAATATCAGAAGGCAGAGAACCTGCCGGTCACGGGACACCTTGATGCCCAAACAGCAGGCAAACTGGGAGTGGGGCCGGGGTCGGTCGGAGGCGATTTCAAAGCCGCCGGCAAAGATGTGGGAAGGGGCGGCGAAGGAGTCGGCCACGAGGTGAAGCAAGGCAAACCCATCGCGGCAGGCAAGGAATTGGGTGAGGGTGTGGGCAAGGGGGGCAAGAAAGTCGGTAAGGGAGTCAAAAAAGCTGTCTCTCCCCACAGCGACAGCAGTGAACCAGAAAAGAAGCAGTAGGCTGAGAAACCCAACAACCCGCTGTGGTTGATTTTTGTACTGTCTCGTCTGTCCGGCGAAGCACCGAGACGCGCGAGGCCAAGGGAGGGACCGGCAATCGAGCTGGTTCCTTGCCACGGCAAAAGAGTCTAACGAATTGGTTGGAAAGGCGTCAGTTTGGGGCTCTTGGGATTTTCTGGCGGCCGCCGAAAAGACTTTGGACTCGAAACCGGAACCAGGCTCGGGCGCGGCATCCTCAAGACGAACAGGCGGACGTTATCGCTTGGCCGCGAAGTCAAAACGGAAATTCTGGTCGAAGCATTTTACTAACTGAGAGGAGATACCCATGGGACTGATTTTGCTAATTGTCGTTCTGCTGCTCTTGTTCGGCGGCGGCGGAGGCTATTACGGATATCGGAGATGGGGTTCGGGCGGAGGCATCGGGATCGTAGGGGTGGTCCTGATCGTTCTGGTGCTCTTGTACCTGTTCGGCGGATTCCATCTGTCCCGGTGAGGTTCAATCGGCAAGCGAGAGAAGGTAGCAATTCATAAGACTCAGGGTAGGTACCCCCCGACCGCGTGAAAATGAGAGTCGGAGTAGGGACCCTGGTTGTTGCCCATAGCAAGGTGGTCGGAGCAGATGCCACGAGAGTGGCAAGCTAATTCCCGGATGCCCAGAGTACTCGCGGCACAGGACAAAGTGGTTCGACACTTAAGGAGGAAGATGCCATGAAACCAAGTACCAAAGACCAAGCGGAAGGCAAGTTCCACGAAGCGAAGGGCAAGATCAAGGAGAAGTTGGGAAAGGCTGCCAAAAACCCAAATCTGGAAAACGAAGGCGCCACCGAGAAGACGGCCGGCAAGGTCCAGAAGAAGATCGGCCAAGTTGAAAAGGTTCTGGGGGATTAGCGGACCAGCTTCCATCGCGGAGGGCGGGAGACTTACCGAGGCTTGACTCGCGCTGGCCTGGATCACGGGCTGGAGCGTGTTGGTGTCACTGGCGAGTGCAGAGTTAGCTCCTCGGTGCGAGATAATCCTGCGTTAAAGTCTCGGTCTTGCGTTTCGATGCCATTTCCTCAGCCCGCAGTTCATAAACGGGGCCGAGGGGAGGGAGTTGCGATGTGAACACGGGAAGGGTATTGCTGGTCTGCGACGACCTCCGGGACTTCCCATCTTACGAGGGCATACTGTCGGCTCTCGGGTACGATTTCGTCATGTGCAGTTCCTATGAAGAAGGAGCCCGTCGAGTCGAGATGGAAGACTTCGACTTCGCCATCGTCGGCCAGGGAAGCGCGAGTTTTGAGGGACGATGCGTTCTGGAGCGAGCTGCAGAGATGCATCGGAATATTCCCATCGTCGTGGTGGCGCGCCGCCTGGACATCCACTGCTATCTGGAAGCGATGGAACTAGGCGCCGTGGACTATCTCGAAAGGCCGGAGCCAGACCACCTCGGGTGGGTGGTGGAAACCCAATTGCGCCGGCGCGACACAGCTTGAGGGTTATCAACCTTGGGAAGTTGCTCGAATTCAAGGTTGACTTCTCGCCACTCATCAACGAAGGGCTATTTATGAGTGGTGAAGCAGAAGCGCCTCGACCCCCCAATGATTGGGATTGTGGCGAGTTCGCGCTCATCCACCAAAGCTAAGTTAAGTTACAAAATGCCAACGAGGATAAAACGATGTTAAGAAATGTCACCCATCTAAAGGGTTTTGCGATCCGAGCCACGGATGGGGAGATTGGAACAGTGGAGCAGTTCTATTTCGACGATGAGACCTGGGCCATCCGCTACCTCGTGGTCAATACCGGGGGTTGGCTTCCCGGCCGGCTTGTGCTGGTCTCGCCCATTGCCCTTCGCCAGGCGGAGTGGCAATCAAAGCGGCTCGATGTGGCGCTGACGAAAAAGCAGATCGAGGACAGCCCCCGCATCGATACGCACAAGCCCGTCTCACGGCAGCACGAGGCCGTGTACATGGGGTATTACGGTTACCCCTATTATTGGATTGGGCCCTTTCTATGGGGTCTTGCGTCCTACCCGGCAGGCTTGGCGGCTCAAAGGGACGCGGTGACGGAAGCGAAAGCGTCGCAAGCCAGGGCGGGAAAAGAGTCGGCGGATTCACATCTGCGCAGCACCAACGAGGTGACAGGTTATCACATCGAGGCGGCTGATGGTGAGATCGGTCACGTGGCGGACTTCATCGTCGATGATGAAACCTGGGCTATTCGTTACCTCGAGGTGGATACGCGGAATTGGTGGCCTGGCAAAAAGGTGCTGGTGTCACCCCAGTGGGTCGACAATGTGAGTTGGCAGGACTCCAAAGTCTACGTAGGCCTCTCCCGAGAAACCATCAAGAGCGGCCCGGAGTATATCGAGTCGATGCCTGTCACTCGTCAGTATGAGAAAAGGCTTTATGACCACTACGCCCGGTCGGCTTATTGGCTGTAAGGATCTGGCAACAATGTAGCCGTGCGACGAGCAAGGGTTGATTGATGCCGACGACCACCCCGAGAGGCCAGTACACGCCTATGGGAATCATGGCCGGACAGAGGACATCCCACCATAACTCGCTTATATGTCTCCACGAGCCTTGATATTCACCCGCTTGCTTATCAATGCAACGCTTATTGCCCCGGTCTCTAAAGGAGAAAGAGCTGGGGGGCTCTCGGGGCAAACCCGAAGTGCCCCCCGGTGCGGCGGTCACGGGCGGTTCGAATTGCGGAGAATCATCCATCGTGCGAAATGCTCAAAGGCTCTTTCAAAACGAAGCTCAATCGCGTCTCTAATCGGCAGACTCACTTCCAGAGAAGCAAGGGGAAGTGTGGGTTAGGGTGTTTTGCTGAGGCACAGCGCCATGTTGCCCCTGCGAATCGCAGCCGTTTGATAGTATGTAGTAGATGGCATATGGTGATGGATGTTTTTCCCCCCACTATCTACCACCTACCCCCAAGGATCACATCTAGCCTTTTGACGCCTTCCACATTTTCACCGACACGACGTGGATCTCACCCTTGTCCGCATGGACGTGGGCCTTTACGCTGACGTGATGACCTTCATGACCCTTGAGCGCTTCCGGATTCTGGACCGTCCAAGCCTTCTGGTCCTTGTCATCAGTGAACGTTTTCCCGTCGTCGCTTACGGTGCCATGGAGCATCATCAGCTTTTTGGTGGTGGGCGTGGAAAGTGGGATAAAGAGAATCGTAGCTGATCGGGGCTCTGCCCCGGCGTTGACCTGCCAAGATCTGAGCCGGAAGCGGAGCCCCCCTCCTCCTGAAGAGAAAATCCCAACTGGAAGAGAATAACGCTTCTCGGCCACGGCTTTTAGGGGTGTGATTCAGAACATTGGCCGGTAATGACGGCGCACCCGGAAGTAACCTTGGCGGTGCCCGTCCAGCTACGCACAACTTAATGGTCGAACGCGCGCATCCAGAGGTGTGTGTCTCCCCACACCCTGTCGGAAATGCCTCCCGGAAGCGGACTCCATGTCTCTTGACAAAAGGGAGGAGGTAGGCTAGCATAGTGGGTGGGGTTTCGGCAATGCTGAATTCTGAATGGTGAATTGTGAATTGCTCTCTTCCTCCCCGCGCCCGCGGACTGCCTTCTGCTCACTGCCGCTGCCTACTGCGTTTGAAGGAAGTTGGAGTTGGCGGGACTCTTGGCCCGTGCCGCAGTTTACGACAAGATGTCACCGCCGACACGGAAAGAAAGAAATAGTAACTTCAAAAAGTGAAGGAACGATGCGGGAATGTCAATGAAAACAAAGGACCGGACTTCAGCGGCCCATAGCAAAGCGGGAATGTTGTAGAAAACAAAGGTAGTTACGCGTTGAAAGCGGGAATGTTGTTGGAAAGAAAGGTAGTTAGTAAACGGTAGGTGGTAGGTGGGGAAAACCTACTCCCACATACCAACCACATACGGGTAGGTGGGAGGTCGTAGGTGGGGGAAGAGCAGGTTTCAGGTGTCTGGTGTCAGGTGCCATATCAGAATTCAGGAGTCAGAGGTCGGCAGATGGCAGAGCAGGGACAGGTGATAAGGGCAATCCTGAATTGTGAATGGTGAATTGCTCTCTTCCTCCTCGCGCCCGCGGACTGCCTTCTGCTTAGTGCCGACTGCGCCAGTCGCTGAAAACGTGGTATCGTAACGCTGGGCAACTGTGCGGCTTCTAGAAACACTCGCGGACTTTGTTAAACCGGCACCACGACACCCGCAAGGGATCACGGCGCTGGTGCGGCACTTAGGCGGATTAGGGCTGTTCCTTCTCGCGATCGTCGACAGCTCCCCCATCCCAACATTTGGCGGCCTGGACATTCTCACCGCCATACTCGCTGCGCGGCAGCGCGAACCGTGGTACTACTACGCCGGAGTCGCCACGGCAGGCTCGGTCATCGGCGCCTACTTAACATTCCGAGTGGCACGTAAGGCCGGTTTGGACTATCTCAACCGCAAGTTTAGAAAGCGCAAGGTCGCCAAGCTGCTGAAGTACTTCCAGCGGTGGGGTACAGGCGCTCTGGTCGTTTCTACCGTTATACCTTTGCCCTTCCCTACGAGCGCGTTTTTCGCCGCAGCAGGCGCGCTGGACTACCCCCTCCGGACATTCATCGTTACCGTGGCTTTGGGCCGAGCAGTGCGTTACGGAGCCATAGCCGCAATTGCCTCCCACTACGGCCGCCGCTTCGTTGTCGGTCTGCGACATCTGGGGGGACATTCCGGGTGGTTGCTAGCGATTGCCGCCGCAGTGGTCATCGCGGTGACCGCGGCGATGCTGCTAAGAAAGCGACTACAATCGAGTCGCCCCGTGGTCAAGACGCATGCAACGTGACATTCCCGCTGCTCTAAGCAGGCTTGTGCGCTATATACCCCATCATTACTGGACAAACTCTGATGCCACAAACACCACACATCGAGCGTCATTTCACCGGATCCGAAACAGTTCGAGACGTTGTGATTGGAATGTCAGATGGATTGACCGTTCCCTTCGCTCTAGCAGCCGGTCTGTCGGGCGCCATTAATACAACGGGTATCATTGTGACCGCGGGCCTGGCAGAAATCACTGCAGGTTCGATCGCCATGGGACTGGGCGGTTATCTGGCCGCTAAGAGTGACGCGGAACACTACTTCAGCGAGAGGGCAAGAGAAGAATCGGAAGTCAATGAGAAGCCCGACGTTGAAGCGGACGAAGTTGCGGAGGTATTCCAATCCTATGGTCTGACCGCCGAGGTAAGCAAGCCAATTGTGGATGCGCTTAGAAAGCGGCCACAAGCCTGGATTGATTTCATGATGCGATTTGAGCTGGGTCTTGAGAAACCCGATCCCAAGCGAGCGTTTATCAGTGCAGCAACGATTGCAGGAGCTTACATCGCAGGCGGTTTCGTCCCGCTCGGTCCCTACATTGTTCTCTCGACGGCCAGCGCGGCCCTTAAAGTATCGGCAATCATTACTCTTTTCGCGCTGGCTGCTTTTGGTTACGTCAAAGGCCGCTTTACTGGCGCGCCACCGCTCCGTAGTGCAATCCAAACAACGGTCGTGGGTGGGCTAGCTGCAGCCGCAGCATTCATGATAGCGCGAGCAATTTCCTGACAGCCAAAGGGAGCGCCTGCATGGGAAAAGCAAAATCGCCTTTAGAGGGTTTCTGGGAGAGGCCGCTGCGCGACTTGCTTCAGCAATTGCAGGCAACTCCGGCGGGGCTGACTACCGACGAGGCGAAGCGGCGATTGCGCCGGTATGGCCCAAACAGCCTGGTGCAGGAGTCGCGCTTCGCTACACTGTTCAGTGTTTTCCGTCTCTTCGCCAATCCCCTCGTCATCATCCTTCTTGTTGCCAGCGGCATATCCCTCGGACTGGGTGACCCGGTTGGCGGGTCGATCATCATCGCCATCGTTCTGCTCAGCGTACTGCTGAACTTCTTCATGGAATTCCAGGCTCGACACGCGGTGGAGGAGATTCGCAAGCAGGTTGCCACTACGGCTACCGTTCTGCGTGACGGACGAGAACAGAAACTGCCGGTAGCAGAACTGGTCCCGGGAGATATCGTCCGGCTCCATGCTGGAGACCTTGTGCCGGCGGACGCCCGTCTACTGGATGTCAAGGACCTGCAAGTGCGCGAGTCAGCGCTCACGGGGGAGTCTCTGCCGGTCGAGAAGGCAGCGACTGATCTTCCCGCGGGGAAACACGGCGTCGCCGACGCGAGCAACAGTGTTTTCCTGGGCACTGCCGTTCAGACGGGGATCGGCACCGCGGTCATTGTCTGCACCGGGAGAGACACATCCCTCGGCGAGATTGCCCAGCGGCTCGCTGCGCGGCCGCCCGAGACCGAATTCGGCCGCGGCATACGCCACTTCGGAATAATGCTCACCTACGTGACGATGCTGCTGGTGCTTTTCGTGCTGCTGGTCAACCTCATTTTGCACCGTCCGGTATTGGAGTCTTTCCTTTTCTCCGTCGCGCTTGCGGTAGGGATGACGCCCGAGCTGATGCCCATGATCATCACCGTGACACTGGCTCAAGGCGCGAGGCGGATGACCAAGAAGAAGGTTCTCGTCAAGCAACTTTCGGCCATCGAGGACTTTGGCAGCGTGGAGATCCTGTGCAGCGATAAGACGGGTACGCTTACCGAAGATGAGATAGTGCTTGACCGGCACGTGGACGTGCAAGGTAAGGAAGACGAGAACGTCCTGCGGCTCATCTACCTGAACAGCTACTTTGAAGCGGGCATCAAGAGCCCCCTTGATGATGCCATCCTCAAATACCCGCGCCCTAAGATTGTGGAGTATGCCAAGGTGGACGAGATTCCCTTCGACTTCAACCGCAAGCGCCTCTCGGTGGTCGTGCGGCACGGAGACGAGCACCTCCTCATTACCAAGGGCGAGGCAGAAAGTGTTTTTGCCGTCTGCAAGACGGTGACCATCGATGGCTCCCCCCAGCCGTTCGACGACAGCCGGCGGGCTCAAGCGGCGGAGACCTTCCAGAAGCTGAGTTCCGACGGTTACCGCACTCTCGGGGTGGCCGTGCTGAAGGTGGAGAAGCAAGACGTTTACAAGGTGGCGGCCGAGCACGATATGACGCTGGCGGGGTTCGCCGCATTCCTTGACCCGCCCAAGCAAGGGATTGCTCCCGTTCTGGAGGCGTTGAAGCAGAATGGGATCTCCGTGGTCATCATGACCGGCGACAACCAGTATGTGACACATAAGGTAGCACGCGACGTGGGGCTGGCAGCAGACCGCATTCTCACCGGGAACCAAGTCGACACGATGGACGATGCCGCTCTGGCCGTCCAGGCCGAGAATGGCGCCATCTTCGCCCGTGTGTCTCCCGAACAGAAGAACCGGGTCATCCTCGCTCTGAAGACACGTGGGCACGTTGTCGGGTACATGGGCGACGGCATCAACGACGCTCCGTCGCTGCACACTGCGGATGTTGGCATTTCAGTTGTGAATGGCGTCGATGTGGCCAAGGACGCTGCGAAGATCATCCTCCTGGAGAAGGATCTTGCGGTCTTGAACGACGGGGTCATGGAGGGGCGGCGCAGCTTCGCCAACATCATGAAATATATCATCATGGGCACGAGCTCGAACTTCGGCAATATGTTCAGCATGGCCGCGGCATCACTCTTCATGCCATTCCTGCCGATGCTCCCGACGCAAATACTGCTCAACAACTTTCTTTATGACGCTTCGCAGATCAGCATCCCCAGCGACAATGTTGATCCCGCCCTGCTGCACCGGCCCAAGCGATGGCAGATTGGGTTTATTCGCCAGTTCATGATCATCGTCGGTCCCATCAGCTCGATCTACGATTTCCTCACTTTCGGGGTACTGCTCTGGGTGTTCCACGCTTCCACGAATGCGCCGCTCTTCCGTACAGGATGGTTCGTGGAATCCCTGGCAACACAGACGCTCGTGGTGTTCGTGATTCGGACGGCAGGCAATCCTCTCAAGAGCCGTCCCAGCCTGCCGTTGGTAACCAGCGTGTTAGCTGTCGTCGCTACCGCCACTGTCCTGCCGTACACACCACTCGCGAGCTTGCTGGGGTTTACCCCGCTGCCGCTGTCGTTGTTGGGCGCGATTGCGCTTCTTGCCGTGACCTACCTCTTCCTGGTTCAGGCTGTAAAGTCCTGGTTCTACCGCCGACACGGGCTGCTTTGATAGGACTCGGTGCCCCTGTCCGGTTTCCCCAGCACTACGGCGTTTATGACGTCCTAATCGAGAATTCACACGTATGCCAGCGACACCACAAGACGATATACTGGTAGCGTTGCGTCGCAGATTTCCATCCAGTGAAATCCGTCGCAATGCCTGGAAGCTTAGACCAAGTGGTGATGCAAGGACGGAGAATGGAAGCAGGCATCCTCATAGGCTACTTCGCAAAACGAGATGAAGCTCGCCGAGCCCTCAGGAAGTTGCAGAGAATGGGTTTCCGCCGCGCCGCATTGGTGAGCAAGACCGCGGATGGAGATGTACGTACCTGGGATCCCTTCCTTTGGCGCCGGGCTTTCGGTGCGACCCTGGCTTTCATTCTGTTCGGGGTCCTCGCCGGAGTTGCATTCATCGGCCTTCATTGGCCGGAGCCGATTCTGAGCGAAGCCCTTCCTGCCCTGATTTCGACCCTTGCAGGTGGAATCATCGGCGCCCTCTTTGCCGGGGTGTGGATACGACGATCGAAGTACGGCGTGGAACGAAGGCTGCTTGAGGATCACACACGTTGGTTGGTGTCCGAGGAGACCGTCCTGATCCTCCAGGCGCCGATTGAAACACTGCGGTTCCCAGTGGCGGTGCTTCGAGAAAGCGGCGACATCCCGCCCGCGGTCTTCGTCCTGCATCCGAAGCGCGAGGGTCCGATTGGAGGCGTGCGAAGCCCAGGAGCTGCGCTCACTCCGGCGCAGATCCAGGAGCGTGCCCAGCGCCTGGCCATGGACGACGAAATGGACCCAAAGCCGCTGCGGAACACCACACTGCTCGAGCGGCTCGAACTGGCCCGTCAGTGGGTCCATCAGGTTTGCTCGGATCTCTCCGAAGCAGGTCGACTGGAACAGGGTGTGCCTCCGACCGCCGAGTGGCTCCTCGATAATGAATACGTCATCGAGAGCACCGCCCGCGACGTTCAACTGAACCTTCCCCGGCGTTATTACCAGGAGCTGCCGGCGCTCGCCAATGAGCCCTACCGGGGCCTGCCGCGCATCTACGGCTTGGCGAGGGAACTCGTCTATCATACGGACTTGCGTCTAGACCGGGAGAACATCCTGGCGTTTATTAAGGCCTATCAATCGGCGAGCGCGTTGAGGATTGGCGAACTCTGGGCTGTCCCCCAGATGCTGCGCATCGCGTTGATTGAGAGCATCCAGGATCTCGCCGCCAGCGCTCTGACCGAGTTGCGGGAACGTGAGACCGCCGACTTCTGGGCGAACAGGCTTATTACGGCCAACCGGCGAGATCCCAACCAGCTCTTCTCTATCCTGGCAGAACTTGCTAAAAACCAACCCAGCCCAAGCCCCTATTTCGCTTCTCAACTGGTCGATCATCTCTACGACGAAGAAGCCGCGTTAGCGCCGGTCCAGAGCTGGCTGGAGCGCACCTACCACAAGCCCCTGGGCGAGCTCAACCTGCGTGAGCAAAACCGCCAGACGAAGGATCTGCTATCGATTGGGAATGCGTTTACCAGCTTGCGACAGCTCGCCCTGTTGGATTGGAGACGGCTCTTCGAGCAGCTCAGCCGCGTGGAGTGGTGGCTTCGGTTGGATCCATCCGGTGTCTATCCCAAGATGGATTTCGACACGCGCGATCGGTATCGCCGTGCGATTGAAGAGCTCGCGCGTCGGTCCGGTCAGGCGGAAGACCAGGTCGCCCAACACGCCATCGAGCTAGCCGCGCAAGCCTCCCGTGAAGCGACGGAAGATGACCGGTGGATCCACGTCGGGACCTATCTGATTGGTGAAGGAAGGCGCGAGCTTGCGCGGCTCTTACGCTGCCCTGAGGGTCCACGTTTCCGCGTCCTGCATTGGGTATACCGCCATCATTCTGCCGTGTACTTTCTTGGGCTCAGCTTCCTCTCCGCTCTATTCATCTCCCTGATCGTCCTGCTTGGTCGGCGCGGACAGACGCCCGGGATCCGGCTTGTGATCGCCCTCCTTTTGCTGATCCCCGTCAGCCAACTCGCGCTCGAGGTTTTGAATTACCTCGTCATGCGGCTACTTCCACCCCGAGCCCTTCCCAAGATGGGTTTCGAGGTTTCGGGCATTCCTGACGCATTTCGAACGTTGGTCGTTGTGCCCGTGCTGCTGAGGGACGCGGAGACGATCCGGGCAGAGGTGGAGAAGTTAGAAATCCGGTACCTGGCCAACAAAGAAGGCAATCTGCTCTTCAGCCTCTTCACGGACTACACCGATTCGGATCAGGCGCATCGTGAGGACGACGAAAGACTGCTCCAGACTGTGACCGAGGGCCTCGAAGCTCTCAACCACCGGTATGGTGGTGAGCGTTTCTTCCTCTTGCATCGGGACCGCACGTGGAGTGAATCCGAGCAGAAATTCATCGGTTGGGAACGCAAACGCGGGAAGATAGAAGAACTCAATCGGCTGATCGATGGAACGCGACCTGTAGGTACCGCTCGTTTGGTATACGTCGGCGACCCCGGTCATCTGTCCAATGTGAGGTTCGTCATCACATTAGACAGCGACACACAACTGCCTCTTGGCACTGCCCGCAGGATGATCGAGACCCTGGCACATCCCCTAAACCGGCCGCGCTTCGATGCCGCAGGCAGGATCCTGGCCGGCTCCTACACAATCATCCAACCGCGCGTGAGCCCTTCCCTGCCGAGCACGAGCGCCTCGTCTTTCAGCCGACTCTTTGCAGACGCGGTCGGAATTGACCCATACACCAAGGCCGTTTCCGATGTCAATCAGGATCTCGCCGGTGAAGGCTCCTACCATGGCAAAGGCATCTATGATGTGCGCGCCTTCAGTCGAGTGCTGTCTGGGAGGTTTCCTGAAGAGTGGTTGCTGAGCCACGACTTGATTGAAGGCGCTCACGTCCGAGTGGGCTTGGCCAGTGATATTGAGCTCTATGATGAGTTCCCGCAGGATTACCTGAGCTACACCCGCCGGCAACATCGTTGGATTCGTGGTGATTGGCAAATCGCGGATTGGGTCTTACCGCGTGTTCTCCAACCTGGAGGACGGCGAGGGCCAAACCAGCTCTCATGGTTCAGCCGTTGGAAGGTCTTCGACAACTTGCGCCGGAGCCTGCTGCCCGTAGCCAGCCTGGGCTTGCTGGTAGCCTGCTGGCTGACTTCTCCTCAGATCGGGTGGATCTCGACCCTCGTGGTCGCCGTGCAGTTGCTCTTCCAACCTTTGGCGCAGCCCTTCACAATGGCGACCACCCGCCAGGGGCTGAAGAGCTTCTCCTTCTCGAAGGTGGCGCACGACCTGCTGCGGACGGTTGCTGATGCTGCACTGCTTCCGCACCAGGCCGGGCTGGCTTTGGATGCCATTCTGCGGGTCTGGTATCGCCGCCTCATCTCTCATCGGGGGTTGCTCGAGTGGACTTCGGCCCGAGTGACGGATGGGAGAGCCCCGGGTCAGCTACGAGGGTTCGTGATTTCCATGGGCCTGGCGAGCATCTTCAGCGGCATCGTGGGTTGGGCGGTGCAGCGCTGGAGGCCATCCAGCCTTGCGATGGCCAGCCCCTGGCTCGTCTTGTGGTTCCTATCCCCTCTGATCGGTTGGCGCTTGATCCTTCGACCGCAGGCGAAGCAAAAGCAACTCCTGCTGCCTGAAAAGGATCTGCGCTTCCTGAGGAAGGTTGCACGACGAACCTGGCGCTATTTCTCGGACTTTGTCAGCGCTGACACGTCTTGGCTTCCACCGGACAACTACCAAGTGTCCCCTCAGAAGCCACCGGCGATGCGTACCAGCCCAACCAACATCGGTCTCTGGATGCTCAGCGCGCTAGCCGCACATGATTTCGGGTATCTGACGGTGGATCAGGTCGTCGATAAGCTGACGCACACTATGGAGACGATCGGCAAACTGGAGCGCTATGAGGGTCATCTGCTGAATTGGTACGATATTCAGACCCTTACCCCTCTCGAACCTCGCTACGTGTCCGCCGTGGACAGCGGCAACCTGCTGGGTGCCTTATGGTCCCTGGAGCGTGGACTGGACGAGCTGATTCAGACACCTGTCCTGGATGTGAAAGGCTTTGAAGGCCTGCGGGATACCGGGGAAATCCTGAAACAGGCCGTCCAACAGGAAGGCCTCCCCGGTCTTGATGCTCATGTCCTCGACGAACTGATGCGCGCGTGGGAAACCCCGCCGGCTCGCATCGCCGACGCGCTTCGTCTGCTGCGGCGGGAGGAGTATAGCGTAAGGGCTCTAGCCGATGAGGTGCGTGAGTCCGCGGGCGTTGAAACGGGAGCAGCTTATTGGGCCAGGCAGATGGAGGGGCAGGTATCGGCCTGGCTAAGGATCACGGATCGCTATCTCAATTGGATCGAAATCCTCGATGAAAAAACGGAAGAAGAGGTCGCCCAGTTGGGTCTGGATGCCCTACTTGCCATCCGCCAGGCCCTGCATCACGCGCCTTCGCTTCTCGATCTCGCCAAGGGGCACATCGGCTGTATTCCGATCCTCCAGTCGATCCGGGAGGAGGCTCCCTCAGCCGCGGACCCTCTCTTGGAATGGCTTGCCCGTCTTATGCAGGCCTTCGCGAAATCGAAATGGCTGGCCGGTGAAATCCTGGGTTTGGGCGAGCGGCTCATCCAGGACGGACGCGAGTTATCCGAATCGATCAATATGCGCTTCTTGTACGACCCCGAACGACGGTTGTTCTCAATCGGCTACAACGTTTCCGGAGGCCGCTTGGATAGCTCCTACTACGATCTCTTGGCGAGTGAGGCGCGGCTGGGGAGTTTCCTCGCCATCGCTCGGGGCGATATCCCAGTTGAGCATTGGTTCTCCATGAGTCGACCCTACAGTGCAATCGATCGGCGCCGAGTGCTGCTCAGTTGGACCGGGACTCTGTTCGAATATCTGATGCCGCTGATTTTCCAACGCTCCCAGGCGAACTCGCTCCTGGATAAAGCGGCGAGGGACGCGACGGCGATCCACATTGCCTACGGCCGCAAGCGCCGCGTACCGTGGGGGATTTCAGAGTCTGCGTTTGCGGATCTGGACCTCAACAATACCTATCAGTATAAGGCCTTTGGCGTACCGGAGCTCGGATTGAAGCGCAACTTAGAGGAAAAGGTCGTGGTCTCGCCCTATGCCACCCTTCTGGCGCTGAACGTTGCGCCGAGAGAGAGCGTGCAGAATCTGAAACGACTGGTTAGCCTGGGGCTGCTGAACGATTACGGCTATTACGAAGCGATGGACTTCAGCCGTCGGCCGAGTCGTGAGGGCGAGCGTGGGGTAATCGTACAAACCTACATGGCGCATCATCAAGGCATGGGTTTCCTGTCGCTGACCAACTTCCTCCATGGCAATCCTATCCAGCGACATTTTCACGCCGACCAACGCGTGCGTGCCGCTGAGCCCCTACTCCATGAACGCATACCGATCCTGCTTCCGCTGAACTACATCTCCGCGCGCGAGAGAGTGTCTTTGGCGGAGAGCGTCGGCGAAGTCGCACCATCGGTGAGCAAATTCGATACACCCCATACAACCACGCCCCAAACCCAACTCCTTTGCAATGGTCGCTATGGCTTGATGATCACCAACGCAGGCGGGGGATACAGTCGGTGGGGCGACTTTGAGATCACACGCTGGAGGTCGGATCGGACTCAGGATCCGTGGGGAACCTTCTGCTACATCCATGAGGCCGACTCGGATCGAGTGTGGTCCAACATGTATCACCCAGTCGGCGGGAAGGTTGAGGGTTACTCCGCCAACTTCGCGCTCGACCGTGCCGTGTTCCGGCGCGCCGACAACGGCATTCTAACCGAAACGGAGGTCGTCGTCTCGCCAGAAGACGACGTGGAGATTCGGCGGGTCACCCTGATCAATCGGTCCGGTCGCAGCCGCCGTTTCAATCTCACGAGCTACGTTGAACTCTCGCTGGCGCCGCACAACGCAGACCGGCAGCATCCGGCCTTCAACAAGCTGTTCATCCAAACCGAGGCGGTGCCTGAACATCAAGCGCTCCTCGCGTACCGCCGCCCTCGCGCGGAAGACGACCCACCCATATACGTTGCGCACCGCCTTACGCTTGAACACGCTGAGGACGAAGCCTTGCAGTTCGAAACCGACCGGCGCCGATTCATCGGCCGAGGACGGACGCTCGCGAATCCGATGGGAGTCCTCCAGCCGCTTGGCAACAGCCAGGGTTTTGTCCTGGACCCGATCCTCAGCCTGCGCCAGAGCCTGAGTCTTGGTCCAGGCCAGCGTATGCAGGTTACCTTGGTTCTCGCCGCCAGCGAAACACGCCAGCAGGTCTTGAGACTGATGGGTAAGTACAGCGATCCCCATGCAATCGATCGGGCGGTGGATTTCGCCTCGGCTTCTGCCCAGCTTGAGCTGCGATTGCTTCGCATCCAGCCCGACGAAGCTCGCCACTTTCAGCAGCTTGCCAGCCACCTGCTGTTTCCCAACCCGCTCTTTCGCCCTCCCCCCGAACGCATCGAAGAGAACCGCAAGGGCCAAGCCGGCTTATGGCCCTATGGAATCTCGGGCGACTTGCCGATTGCCCTGATCACCATTGGTGAGGCGCAGGATATCAGCCTGGTCCGTCAGATGCTCCAGGCGCATACTTATTGGCGAAGGCACGGGTTGATGGCAGACTTGGTGATCCTCAACGAGGAGGCCGGCGGCTATGAGCAGCCGTTGCGTGAACGACTCGAGGGCTTGATCCAGGCGCATTCGACGTATACGGGGATAGATCAGCCTGGTGGGATTTTCTTGCGCAGCGGGGAGCAAATCTCGGAGGAAGACCTGACGCTACTCATGGCCGCGGCGAGTGTGGTGCTGGTGGCGGCGCGCGGCACGCTGCCCCAGCAAGCAGGTGTGCCTGCGGAGGTTCCCGAGCTGTCGGAACCCTTGGCCAAGAGACCTGCTCCCCGGGAGCCTTCGGCTCCGCTGCCCTTCATGGAGCTACCCTACTTCAACAGCCTGGGCGGTTTTACCCCGGATGGGCGTGAATACGCGATCTATCTCGGCCCCAACACCCACACGCCTGCGCCCTGGGTGAACGTCATCGCCAACCCTAGCTTCGGAGCATTGGTCAGCGAAACGGGGTCTGGCTTTACCTGGTATGGCAACAGCCAGCGCAATCGCCTGACGCAATGGTCGAACGACCCCGTCATGGATCCACCGTCTGAGGCGGTGTACATCCGGGACGAGGAGACCGGTGTCTACTGGACGCCGACTCCGTCGCCGATCCGCGAAGAGACCGCCTACCGGGCAAGGCATGGGGCGGGGTATACGGTCTTCGAGCATAACAGCCATGGGATCGAGCAGGAGCTGACGGTCTTCGTTCCAGTGGATGAGAAAGGAGGAGAGCCAATTAAGCTGCAGAGGTTGCAGTTGAGGAACGACTCCTCTAGGCATCGCAAGCTGTCGGTCACGTATTATGTGGAGTGGACACTGGGCGAGAACCGCGAATCCTCCCAGATGCACGTCGTGACCCACTGGGATGACGAAGTCCAGGCCCTGATCGCTCGGAATCGCTACCACCCTGAGTACGGGGATCGGATCGCCTTCGCGGCCATCAGCCCGCCTGCGGAGTCTTACACCGGCGACCGCACGCCCTTCCTTGGGCGCAACGGCTCGCTGGGTAGCCCCGCGGCGATGGAGCGGACCGGGCTATCACGTCGGACGGGGGCGGGACTCGACCCGTGCGCGGCACTGCAGGTTACGGTTGAACTGGCTCCTGGAGAGAAGGCTGAGATCACGTGCATGTTGGGCCAGGCCGAGTCAGTGGAGGAGGTCCACAAGCGGGTTCTAGTCTACCGGGAAGGCTTGGCACTGGAGACCGCGTTAAGCCAGACGAAAGCCTGGTGGGATGGTCTGTTGGGCACGATCGAAGTGCACACCCCCGAGCTGGCAGTGGACTTCCTGATCAACCGTTGGCTCTTGTACCAAAGCCTTAGCTGTCGGATCTGGGGACGTTCCGCCTTTTACCAGTCCAGCGGTGCATTCGGCTTCCGCGATCAACTGCAGGACGTTATGGCATTCCTATACGCGTATCCCGAGCTGGCACGCCAACACATCCTGCTCGCGGCGAGCCGTCAGTTCAAGGAAGGCGATGTCCAGCACTGGTGGCATCCACCGAGCGGCGCGGGTGTCCGCTCGCGGATCTCCGATGACTCCCTGTGGCTTCCCTACGTCGTCGCTCAATACATCCGGGTCACTGGCGATGTGGAGATCTTGCACACAGAGGTCCCCTTCCTCGACGGGCCCAAGCTGGAAGGCGATCAGCACGAGATGTTCTTCACACCGGAGGTCGCGTTTGAACACGCCACGCTGTTTGAGCACTGCCGGCGCGCCGTCACGCGTAGCATGACCTTTGGACCCCATGGTTTGCCCCTCATAGGAACAGGGGACTGGAACGATGCGATGAACCTTGTGGGTGCTGGAGGCAAAGGGGAGAGCGTTTGGCTAGCGTGGTTCATGGCGAATGTGCTTCAGGGTATGGCCGAGTTGTCTGAGCTACTGGGTCGGCCAGATTTGAGTCGGACCTATCATCAAGACAGGAATGCGCTGATTCAGCGTGTCGAGCGAGCAGCATGGGATGGGGAGTGGTATCTTCGGGCGATCTTCGACGATGGCACGCCGCTTGGTTCTTCGGCGAATGAAGAGGCGAAGATTGATTCCCTGCCCCAATCCTGGGCTTGGCTGAGTGGCGCCGCCCACACAGATCGCGCGGATAGGGCTTTAGAATCAGCGTGGAAACATCTCGTTCGCGAGGATGAAGGACTGGTGCTGATCTTAACACCTCCCTTTGACAGATCGAAGCCGTCACCCGGATACATCAAGGGGTACCCTCCGGGGGTAAGGGAGAACGGAGGCCAGTACACTCACGCCGCCCTGTGGTTCGCCATGGCCTTGGCACGTCGAGGGGATGGTACGCGGGCGGCAAAAATGCTGCGCATGCTCAACCCGATTGAGCGCGCGCGTGATTCGGAAGCAGTGTGGCGCTATGGGATTGACCCCTACGTGGTCGCAGCTGACGTGTACCGATTGCCCGGGCGGATCGGTCAGGGTGGTTGGTCTTGGTATACGGGTTCGGCGGCCTGGATGTACCGCGCCTGGGTTGAAGAGATCCTGGGCTTGAAGGTGCGCGGGGATCACATGCAGTTGAATCCGGTCATCCCCGGATGGTGGGGGGGCTTCCGCCTGCGCTATCGTCACGGTGAAGCAATCTATGAGATCCAGGTCGAGAATCCGGAAGGCTGCGAGCGAGGTGTGTCGTGGGTGGAGATGGATGGCCAGCGCATGCGGGATCGCGTGATCCCATTGGATCGGGGCCTGGTCAAGCATCGTATCCTCGTACACATGGGGAAGCCGGAGCAAGCGGCTTGAGACATCTCCCTTGACGATAGCCGGAGTTACGGCACACCCGGCAGTAACCATGCCGGCGCCCGTCCATCTACGCACAACTTAATGGTCCAACGCGTGTATCGAGAGAAATGTATCTCCCCGGGACATGATCACCACCTGCGTTAGGTCCTGTCCAGCCTGGAGCCTTAAAGTCTGTCCCGAAACCCTGGCGCGCGGCAAGAATCGGTTCAATTACATCGAGAAGGTTCTTTGCAAAATGCGAAGTTTCTGTTGACACTTTTCATTTTGCAAAGTATCCTGGGAAGTGCAACGGTTCTTGTTGCGGCAGGACACTGAAAGAACCTTCATGCATGTCGTCACCGAAAAGCACCTGAACCGAGCTATGAAGCAATATCCAGACGCCGCCAGACAAATCATGGCTTGGCGCAAAATCGCGAAGGCCGCGCGTTGGCGGAATTTCGAGGAAGTCCGGCAGGTTTTCAAGGATGCCGATTGTGTGAAGGGGTATGTGATCTTTAATATTCGTCAGAACCGCTACCGCCTGGTCACCATCATTCATTACTCGCGCGTGAGGGATGGCGGGACCACAGAAGGACACATCTATATCCGGTCTTTCCTGACGCGTAAACAGTACGACTATCCCGCCAACTGGGATAAAGGGGTTACACGATGAGCACAGCACTGGCGAATCCAACCGAGATGATCCGGCAGGGGGCACCCCACCTCATCCACTCGGATGAGGAACTCGCGAAGTACACGGAGGCGCTCTTTAAGCTGACGGCGAAGTCTGACCCAACGCCGGAAGAGGAAGACGCCATCGAGCTTCTGACGCTTCTTGTTGAGCGCTACGAGGCGGAGCGCTACCCGGTGCCGGACGCCGACCCGATCGACGTACTACGCTTTCTTCTCGATCGGAATGGACTCTCGCAACGGGACATCGCAGCGGAACTTGGTAGCGAGAGCACTGTATCACTGGTTCTTTCCGGCAAGCGTCGATTGAACCGCGACCACATCGCGCGGCTCAGCCAGCGTTTCCATGTTTCGCCATCGGTCTTTTTCGGTAAGGTGTAAAACAACCGCCCCACTGCGATGCCGCAGAAACCAAAAAGAAGCTGTGAAATAATCCCTGGGTGACCAAAAGCATTTCACGCGAAGGCGCAAAGTCGTAGAAGGCGCAAAGAAAACAAAGCGGTTGTTCTTTGCGAGTCTTTGCGCCTTGGCGTCTTTGCGAGAGACTGTTGATTTTTTCACAGCTTCAAAGCGATGTCTGCGCCACCCCGCGGTCAGTGGTTTGCTGACCGTGGGCTTGTGGTCATGGGGAAGGGCCCACAGTCAGGACTGGTCGCCCGCCATTAAGATCGGCGGACCGTAGGCCGCGGCGGCACCGTGGCTGCGCGCTGGGAACTTGGGGCGCCTCTAACGGCACGTGCGTCAAGCCGCGTCATCCAGCCCTTCCTTCGGGCGCGGGTGGTTGACCAGCGACGCTCTCGATTTCCTTGAACAGTTCCTCCGCCTTGATGGGCTTCTGGACGTAGCCGTCCATCTGGGCGGCCAGGCACCGCTCGCGGTCGCCCTTCATGGCATGAGCTGTCATGGCGATGATGGTCAGGTGCCCGCCCGTAGCTTTCTCCCTCTCGCGAATGAGCGCCGTGGCTTCGAATCCGTCCAGTTGCGGCATCTGCACGTCCATGAGGACAACATCGAAGTTCTCCTTCTCAAGGGCCGCCAAAGCCTCGCGCCCATCATTGACGACCGTCACCGCGTGGTCCCGTTTCTCGAGCAGGCGCACCGCCAGCCTTTGATTGACGGCGTTGTCCTCGGCCAGCAGAATGCGCAGCTTTTGTTGACCTTCGCGGAGCGAGTGGCGCGTAATTAAGGCCGGTTCGGCTTCCAGGGCTTTCGCGCCGAGCACCTCGAGCACGGAGTCCAACAATTGGGATTGCGCCACGGGCTTGGTGAGATACGCCGCGACACCGAGCTCGCGGCAACGGGCGGCGTCTCCTCGCTGACCCGCCGAAGTCAGCATGATGATCCTGGCTCTCGAAATGCCCGGGTGTTTCTGGATCTGCTCGGCCAGTTCGAACCCATCCATTTCCGGCATGTGGGCGTCGATCAAAAGCAGGGCAAACGGCCGGCCTGATGCCTCTACCTGCCCCAGAAATGCCGTGGCCTCTGAGCCGCTGGCGGCCAGCGCCGGCACCATCCCCCAACGCCGCAGCATGTCTGCGAGGATGCGCCGATTCGTGGCGTTATCGTCCACCACCAGCACCCGTTGGCCGACCAGTTCGCTCTCGTCGATGGTTCGGGCCGGAGAAGTACTCGTCGCCGCCCGGGCTTGAACCGTGAAGTGGAAGCAGCTCCCTTGGCCGGGTTCGCTCTCCACCCAGATCTGCCCTCCCATCATCCTGACGAGATGGGAAGAGATCGTCAGCCCCAGCCCTGTGCCCCCGAAGCGTCGCGCCGTCGAGCCGTCGGCCTGTGAGAAAGCGTCGAAGATGGCGGCCTGGTTCTTCTTGGGAATGCCAATCCCCGTGTCACGCACCTTGAAATGGAGTTGAATCTCGTCGCCTGGGCGCGAATCGACGCCGACTTCGAGCCCCACTTCACCCCGCTCGGTGAACTTGATGGCGTTCCCGATCAGGTTGATGATCACCTGCCGCAGGCGGCTGACATCGGCGATGATTTCTTCCGGCACCTCGGCGCGGATGTCGCAGGTCAACTCCAGGCCTTTCTGGGAGCCTCGCAAAGCCAGGAGTGTGAGGGTTACGGCCAAGCTATCGCGCAAGCAGAACTGGATTGGATCCAGTTCGAGCTTGCCCGCCTCGATCTTGGAGAAGTCCAGAATGTCGTCGATGACGGTGAGCAGCGAATCGGCAGACGACTTGACCAGGCTCGCGTAGTCGCGCTGTTCGGGGTTGAGCTCAGTGTCCAGCAACAGATCGGTCATGCCCAGAACGCCGTTCATGGGAGTGCGAATCTCATGACTCATGTTGGCCAGAAATTCGCCCTTCGCCCGGCTGGCGGCGTCGGCGGCCTCGGTGGCCTTTTGGAGCTGGTGGTTGACGACTTGCAATTCCGCGGTGCGCCGCGCCAGTTCCTCCGTCCGCTCTCCGAGCTCTCTCGTCCGCTCGGTCACCTTCTCTTCCAGTTCCTGATTGCGCCGCGACAGGAACCGGAGGCGAAGCATATAGAACACCCATCCGCCCAGGGCCAACGCCAAGCCGCACAGAGTGTAGAACCAAGTCTTTTGATAAAAGTGCGGCTGCAACTCGAACTCCAGCGAGGCGCCCGTCCGGTTCCAGACGCCATCGCTGTTGGCCGCCTGGACCTGAAACGTATAGCGGCCGGGCGGCAGGTTCGTATAGTAAGCCGTCCGGCGCGTGCCCGCGTCCACCCATTCCCGGTCGAATCCCTCCAGACGATAACGGAACTGCATACGCGCCGGGGCCACGAAGCTCGGAGCGGTGAACTGGATCTCCATGCTGCCGGATCCCGGACCCAAACGCATGCCGTTCTCTAAAGGTGCGATCTTCCTGTCGAACGAGAGGCTCTCAATCCACGCGGGCGGCGCCAGTTCGTTCCTCAGGATGTGGTTGGGATCAATGACGGCCAATCCCGCCATCGTCGTAAACCACAGCCGACCATCCCTGCCTTTGCACACCGAGCCCGTGGCGCCGTAAGTGCATTCCTTCGACCTCAAGCCGTCGACTGTGCCGTAGGCGACACTGCGAACTGACCGAATACGCCCCTCGGCGTAATCGTTCAGCTCCTGTTTCCGCACACAGAAGATTCCGTTGTCGCAGCTCATCCATAGGTATCCCGAATCATCTTCCACGATCGAACCCACGGTATTGTCGAACAACCCCTGGTCGACTGAGTAGGAAGTGACACGGCCATCCTTGATGCGGTTCAAGCCATCTAAGGTGCCCACCCACTCGGCTCCCTGCCGATCAACGTAGAGGCACATCACATGGTCGCTCAGCAGCCCATTCCTCCGCGTGTAGACCGTCAGGAGTTTGCCCTGAAGCCGGCTCACGGTGTTCTCTTCGGCCGCAAACCACAACGCGTCGTCAGGCGCCTGGGTTATGGATCTGACCTGGCCAGAGGCGGTGTAGTGTTCGAACCGGCCGTTCTTGAATCGAGCTAGCCCGGAACCCAGCATGCCGACCCAGAGGTCGCCCTTACGATCTTCGAACATGGAGTCGACCGCAGCGTGCTTGGAGAGCGGGTCCTGGTCGACGTTGACTCGTCCATTCTTGAGCCGGCCGAGCAATCCGTTATGGAATCCAATCCAAATGCTCCCGTCACGGCCTTCCAGCAGCGAGCCCAGGGGGCGTGCCGGAAGCCCATCGCGGGCCGTATAGACCTCGACCTTGCCATCCTTGAGGTGGTTCAGACCCGCGCTGTCAGTTCCCACCCAAATGGTCCCATCGCGAGCTTCGAGTACGGCCCACACCAGGTGTGTGGAGAGGCCTTCTCGCTTGCCAAAGTTAGTAAACTTGCCGTCTCTCAATTGCACCACGCCGGCATCGAACGATCCGATCCAGAGGTTTCCTTCACGGTCCTTGAAAAGAGCGTTGGTGCAATACGCGCTAGGCAAGCCCTCCGGTGAGCTGTACCGATCGAGCGTTCGGTGGCGGAGACGCCCGATGCCGTGCCGGTCAAACCCGATCCAGAGATTGCCATCGCCGTCATCCAGCAGTGAGACGATGTCATTCTTGGGGAGTCCGGCCGACCAGTTGGAGACCTTCCCGTTATCCAAATGTGCCAGCCCGCCATGAGACGTGCCGACCCAGATTGCGCCGTCAGGCGCGGCCGCCAGCGTCGTCACGGAATTGTTTGGAAGCCCGTCTCGCGTCGTGTAAGTCGTGAATCGGCTGCCATCGAATTGCGCCAGCCCATCCCTGGTCGCGATCCACAGAACGCCCGCGCGATCCTCGAGGAGCGCCCTGATGGCGTCGCCGGGCAGTCCATCTTTGGTTGCGTAAACTCGGATATTACCGTTCCGAAGATGGTTCAAGCCCTGGTCCGTTCCGATCCACAAGCTGCCGTCCCGGCTCTCGACAAGAGCCCACACGTTGTCATTCGAAAGGCCGTCCCGCGTGGTGAGGGAGTGAAAGGAACCGTTTTGATAGTGCGTCACCCCGCTGTCCGTGCCGATCCACAGGCTCCCGTCACGGCTGGCTTGCAATCTCTGGATATAATTGGCCGCGAGCCCTTTGCTGTTGCGACGGTCGAACACGGTGAATCGCACGCCATCAGAGCGCGCCAATCCCTGCTCCGTGCCGAACCAAATGTAGCCATCCTTGGTTTGAGCGATCGAGTAGACCGAGCTTTGAGGAAGACCGGCTTCCGTGGTCCATACCGTTTGAACGTACTGCGTGATCGCCTTGCGTGGATCGAGCGCCATGCTTGGAACAGCGAGCAACACCGCTGCCACGCCCGCGCACAGCAGCGCGAAACGCAGCCCGGATGCTCGAGTCGGACAAAGTTCCACACCATGCTTATCGACAGAGACTGGGCGCGGCATTAGAGTCTTTGTGAAAGCCGCCGAAGCACCCAGCACTGAAAACTCGACTGATCCTTGTAGTCAGAGGCGGTCGGGTGTATGTTACCGGTCGGCGCGAAAACGAAAATGGAAATTGCGGCTAGGGTGAAGGTCTACCTTCTGATTTGCTGGTGGGCGGGTCCTACGGCCGGGGCCGAGCCTTGATTAAAGCTGCGAAGGGCACAGCCATTCACGTGCCGAATGTAGGCGGAAAGGCAGCAGTTCGGCATGGATGCAGGCACGCAGGATTTTTGGGGGCGCCCCTACCACAGGGCAAAGGATTTGACATCGGCGCCTGCGAAGCTCCGGGTCGTTGACCCTACCCGAGCCGCGCTACGGGTGCGATCTCGGCCAGGCACGGTAAAGGGGGCGTGGCGATGACACCGGGACGCCGGGGAAACGAAAGAGCCAGGGAGCACAAGATTTCTTGCGCAAGCATGGCGATCCTGGGTGGGTTTCTTGTCCTCGGAGCGACGCGATTCCCGGCGTCCTGGGCCGCTCGCGCCTACCGTTCCTCCTCTGCCCTCACGGTCAAGGGCGCTCGTCCAGCAGGGTATCGATCTCTTTGGAGAGTTCGCCTTGGAGCTGTTCCGAGCTATCGTAGCTGGCGTGGACCAAGCGTATCCGTCCGGACTTGTCGATGATAATCAGCGAAGGCAAGCCTCCCAGGCTGAGGGCTTCGAACGACTTCTGGCTGCCCAAAGCAACCGGCAGGGTGTAGCCCGCTTTCTGCATGAAGTCATGCGCTTTTTCCGGGGTCTCGCCGTTCCTCTGGACGTCGACCGCCCAAAAGCTGACCTTCGAGTTTCCTTGGTACCGCCTGTAGAGCTTTTCCAACTCCGGCAGCTCCCTACGACAGGGAGGACACCAGGTCGCCCAGAAATCGAGGACGACGACGCGCCCCCGGAAGTCGGAGGAACTGACTACCGTGCCATCCAGTCTGCTGATCGAAAATGTAGGAGCGGGCGCGCTCGTCTTACGAGTAGCGATTCGCGTCGTAAGCGCAGGAATCGTGGTCACCGCCGCTACGACGAGCGCTGCCAGAGAAACAAAGAGCATCATGCCTCCTCTGGCCGCGGACTGCGCCGCCCAGAGATGTCGGACGCGCACCCCGCAGATGGTGAACAGGTTCGCAATCAACAACAGTATGGCGAGGATGATAGGTTGTACTGAGAAGCCCCATCCCAAAATGAGCAGGACGAGAGAGCTTCCGGAATTCACCAGGAACCCTTTCAGCCACGCGTTTCCGGGACGACCCTGCCCGCGGACGAGCCCGGCACAGAGACAAAGAATTGCAAGAGCGACAACACCAATGCGCAGGTCAGCGCCCACATGAGAATAGTTAACCCCAAGGACGAACAGAACAAGGGCCGCCAATCCGCTCAGGATATCGGCAACGACGGCGATGACTCTGCCTCTCATACGCAGACCTCCCGTGATCTTCTCTGCCCATGATTACGCAGGAGGTTGCGCCGCGGTTCCGCCGCGGCCTACGGTCCGTCGATCTTAATGGCGGGCGACCGTCCTCACCGTGGCTCCTTGAAGGCATTGGGCAGTGGTGCTACCCTGAGGGCGTGTCGGACATTCATCGTCTGCGTCTCACGGACCGGATCTTCTTTGTCAACGTGAACCTTCGTGCGAAGATCAGACGATTCAGCGATTCTGAATACGCGCTGATCATCGACGTGGTCGGGGCTTCGCGGCGACGGCTGGGGCTTCTGCTCTGGCGATAGGTTTTGATCCCGCAGGGCGGGACTGGCACGCCCTGATCGGGCCGCAGTATCCGCTGCTGATCGGGCAAGTAGGGGCGGTTCGCGAACCGCCCCGACTTCATGCCCGGCGAGGCAGCCGGGGGCCTTGTCGTGACTACTATCTGCATTGATTTGGACGAGCCGCGCCATTTGGGTGAGGATGAATGGATCGCCCCCACCGATCCAGGAAACCGGCGTTGCGACGGCTTCGTCTGAGAGAACAGGCATGGGCTGCCCGCAGAATCTGCGCTTGCGGGAGGTTTAGCCATGCGCAAACACCTCATTTTTCTGCTTGTCGGTTTGATGCCCGCCTTCGCGCAAGCTCCGCAACAACCCGGTACGGGCGGAGTAATTCGCATCACGGTGGACTTGGTTCAAGTGGACGCGGTGGTCACCGACTCCAAGGGCCGCCAAGTCACGAATCTGAAACCGGAGGATTTCGAAATCCTCGAGGACCGCCGTCCGCAGAAGATCACAAACTTTTCCTACGTATCCGTAGCTGGTCCCGCAGGTTCAGTCGCACCACCCATTGAGCGTCCGCCCCTCAAGACAGGCGCGCCTACGGCGCCGACCCGGCCGGTCCCGCTCCCTCCCGAGCAAGTCCGAAGGACCATCGCCTTGGTGGTGGACGACCTCAGCTTGTCGTTCGAGAGCACTTATTATGTTCGCCAAACCCTGAAAAAGTTCGTGGACGTTCAAGTGCAGCCGGGCGACCTAGTGGCGATTCTCCGTACCGCCAGCGGCCTTGGCGCCATGCAGCAATTCACGAACGACAAGCGGATGCTCTACGCCGCGATTGACCGCATCCGTTGGTATCCGATGGGGCGCGGCGGGATTTCCGCGATTCCTGCCCTGGAGCCCGACGCAGGGAATCCGAGGCGCGGAGCAGGTGGGCTCCGCCAATGGGGCAGGCATCCCACCGGAGCAAACACGCTGGCAGACGTCGAAGCGGCCAGCCGGAAGCAGGCTGCCTTCTTCTCGGACCTATTCACTAACGGCACGCTCGGCGCGCTCAATTACGTGCTGAACGGACTTCGTGAACTGCCCGGCCGTAAATCGGTGATCCTGCTTTCTGACGGCATACCGCTCTCCCTCGAGAGTGTCGGCGACAGTCGCGTGCTGGAGGCTCTGCGTGCCCTGGTCGACCTGGCCAATCGGTCCGCCGTCGTCATGTACGCGATTGACGCGCGCGGACTTCAAACCCTCGGGCCTTCCGCCGCCGTCCCGACCGCTGAGCGCTCGCCCTCGGAACTTGAGCAAGCCCTCGAGGAACGGCGCCTACAGTATCTCGATTCGCAACAGGGCATGGAATATCTCGCTCAACAAAGCGGCGGCTTTCTTGTCCACGACACGAACGACCTCAACCTGGGCATCAGGCAGATTCTGGCTGACCAGAGCGGATATTACTTGATTGGTTACAAACCCTCGGAGACCACTTTCGAAGCCCAAAATGGCCGCCGGGCCTACCACAAGATTCAGGTCAAGATCAAAGTCCCGGGCCTGCGCGTTCGCTCGCGCAGCGGCTTTTATGGGATTTCAGACGAAGAAGCGAGGCCGGTGTACCGCACCAGGAACGAGCAATTGGCGGCGGCGCTGGCCTCGCCGTTTAGCTCAGGGGGAGTGCATCTTTATCTCGTCTCCCAGGTTTTGTATGACGAGCATGGCAGTGGTACGCTGCGATCCCTGCTTCACATCGAGGCACGGGATCTGCAAGTCGAAAACCAACCCGACGGGCGTAAGAAAGTGGCGTTCGACGTCGCCGCCCTCACGTTCGGCGACAACGGAAGGGTAGTGGGCGGGAAGGACGCGACCTTCACGGGTTCACTCAACGACCAGCAGTTGGGGAGAGCGCTGAAGAACGGCCTCGATCACGTGCTCGATTTTCCGGTGAAGCCCGGCCGGTATCAGCTCCGCGCCGGGGTTCGCGACTCGGTTTCTCAGCGGGTGGGCTCCGCGAGCCTGTTCATCGACGTCCCGGATACTCGCAAAGGAAGGCTGGCGCTCTCGGGCATCATCCTCAACGCAAGAGGTGAAGGGGAGAGAAGCCCGGCGGTGCGCCGGTTCCAACTCGGCGACGAAGTGACCTACGGCGTGCAGGTTTATAACGCCCGTCTCGACCGGGTCACGCGGGTTCCTGACCTTGAAGAAAGCATTCAAATCTTTCGCGACGAGCGGCAGGTGAGTGCCTTCAACAAGGCGTTTGATGGCAACAACCGAACCGACTTAAGACGATTGTCCTTGAGCGGCCATCTGAAGCTCGGCCCTGGCCTGGAGCCTGGCGATTACGTGTTTCAGGTTATCGTCACCGACAAACTCGCCAAGCCGAAATGCGCGACGGCCAGCCAGTGGATTGATTTCGAGATTGCGGGACAATCGGAGCGCTCGGCGTTGCCGGCGAATTAGCGGCTGGTAGCCACGACGAGCCCTCTTCACGTGGTGGGCTTTTTGCGGGTACCGGCTTCCGGCCCCGCGGAGCAAGTCGCGAGGCCGAAGCCGGGCCTTGTGCAGTTGTGGCGCGGATGAACCCGAATTCGAAAGTTGGCAGCCGCCGGTCTAGCGGAATCACTTGATTAGAGGCCCGTTTGACGCAGATACCGGAGGAACAAAATGGTGCGGGGCCGGGCGTAGGGGCACAGCGCGCTGTGCCCCTACAAGATGCACATCGCACCCACGCTAACTTCCGAATTCGGGATGAAGCGAAGACCCAACGGCGCTGGGGGGCGGCGATTGGCCGCCTTGATTACCAAATCACCCGATCACGCTTTGGCTAAATTACCCGATCACAGGACCACCCGATGGCCCGATGGCGAACCAAAGTAGTACGTGAACGTCAGGGAGACATACGGCTTGGTGGGAACGCCGACGATGCGCTCAAAAGGCTCGGCGTCGCTGGGCAGGGCGAGCGTCTCGAGGGTCTGTCCTGAGTAGCCGCTGGGCAGAAGGAAATTAACCTCTAGGCTCGTCCGCCCGCCGTCGAAAGGCCGCAGCAGGGCGCCGCGCACTTCGCGAACGGGGACACCAGTAAAGCCGTCACCGAGGGGTTTGCGGCCCACGTACTCGAACTCGCCGCGCGCGCGCAAGCCGAGAGGCAAGCGGTCGCAATGCGCTACGACGTCCCAAATCAGCCTGGGGGGGAGCCCACCAGAGGGCCTTCTGGACCCAGGGTTGGGCCCTGGGCTATCCCGCAGGCCCTGCCCCGGGCCTTTTCTTAGCGCACTTAATGCGCTCGGAAACACGCTCCAGACGACGCAATTACCGCAGCGTCACTTCTGTGTCGCACACGCCGCCGCAGGGGACCGGTTGACACGCCTCGGAACGCGTGATACAAGGCTGGCAGGCCCTGATTCGGTCATTGGCTCCGGCGCGGAGCGTCACCTGCATCGAAGCAGAAAGGGGTCAAAGCGGAGGCTGAGCTATGAAAACTGCGCTCGTTCTCAGTGTTGTGATCGGTGCAACTCTCCTGTCGGCTCTTGCACGAGACAAAGAAGCCAGCCAGACGGCGACAATTGTCACCATGAACTCGGTCCCTTGCGGCGGGCGTCTCACGAAGACCGGCGAACTGCCCTGCCGCGAGTACGTCCTGCGCTCAGGCTCGACCGAGTACCACATCCAACAGAAGATAGAGAAGAAAACCGACCTTCTGGCCCTCGGCCAGCAAGTCACCTTCACCATCCACGATAATCGAATGCGCCTTCACGCAACCAACAGAAGCGGGAAATCAAAGGACTTCGAGTTCGCGTTGGTTATGATCACCGCGGCCTCGGAGGTGAACCCGCCAAGCGCCCCGCAGCAGTGACTTGATGACGGCGTACCCGGCGGAAGCATGGTTGAGCGGACGTCTATGGGTTTGGGGCGACGTCTTCTCATCAGCTACCAGTTCAAACGCAAGGAGAACTGGACCTGGCGGGAATTCTCCGCAGAACTGATGTTCCCAAAGTTTGAAGTCCCGTAGATGAGGCCAGGCCGGTCGAAGTTAGGGTGGTTAGTCAGATTGAAGAAGTCGGAGCGAAACACCAGATTAAGCCGTTCACTCAAGCGCGCTTGGCGCTGAAGACTCATGTCCCAAGATGCCAGTCCAGGGCCGGTTATGACGTTGCGGCCTTCATTCCCCGGAATGCTGTAAGCTCCGAGGTTGTCATAGAAAACAGGCGGCGCAACCAATGCGTCCGTGTTGAACCACCGGGAGAGAGTGCGTTGACCGGCCGGCAAATTGGGATTGGCGATCAAATCAGGTCGGTCGGTGCCGTTTGAGTCGGTGCCACTGAGCGCGGTGGGCAGTGTGGCGGTGAGAGGTTGCCCGGATTGAAGCGCGAGGATGTTCGACAGGTCCCAATGGCCGAACACCCGGGCTGCCGCACCTCCGCGCATCCACCGGCGGCCGGGACCGAAGGGAAGTTCCCAGTTGCTCGAGAAGACGAAGCGGTGCCGGATGTCGAAATCCGAAAGGCCCCGCTCAGCCTTCAGATTATAGTTGTCCTGAGCCTGACTGGTACCGTTGAGCCCCGAAGCTGTATCGATTGACTTGCCGAAGCTGTAGCCACCTACAAAGGAGATCCCGTGGGAGAATCGCCGTTCCAGGCGCACGATCAAGGCGTTGTAGTTCGAGTTGACATCCGTGGCGCGGATGAACTGATTCGAGCCCGGTTGCGGATGGTAGCCTCGCCTTTCGTCAGGCAGATTCGGGATGCCCTGGTTCTGCAATCCCCGGCGGGGAAGTTTGTGCCCGTCGGATCCGGCATAGCTCACCGAAAGAACAGTGTTAGGCGCGATTTCATGGTCGATTGACATACTCCATTCATAGACGTAGCCGTTGCGGAGGTTAGGCGGCGAGGAGACGGCCGTTGGCTCCTGGTTGCCAAGCGCGTATGCAAGTTGGTAAGTGAGCACGAGCGGGGCATAAGTCTGGCCGCAAGCGCCTGGTCCGTAAAACCTGCACGTGTCGAGTCCGAAGAGGAATTCCGTGATCGGCGCGCTGAGCCGAGTCTCAGAAGCATAGTCGAGTTCACCAAGAGAATTGAAGACGCCAAATCCCCCGCGCAGGGAAGTGGTGTGGCGCTTTGTGAGGTCATAGGCAAAGCCGAAGCGAGGCGCCCATCCTGCCCAATCGGGACGGATCAGTGAGGGCGGCAGCCCGGCTTGCTGAGAGGTAATGAACGATAGCCCATAGTAGCCCTGGAGGGTCTGAATCAGGGGGTTTGCAATTAATGCCGATGCCTGTCCCTGGTCGTTCCGGACAATGAACTGCGTGGCGTTGCTTGGATCGAGAATAGAGGCTCGTCCGTCAGCGTTGGTTGGAGGTGAGTAGAACTCCTCGCGCAGGCCGTAAGTGAGGGTTAAGCGGCGCGTGGCGTGGAATTCATCGGAAAAGTAGGCGCCGAAATAGTCCAGACGATCGTTTCCGCCGGAGTTGCCCGCTTGGGCATAAGAAAGGAAAGGTCTGCCGAGAAGAAAATCTGAGAATGCAGTGCCGGAAACCGACCCGGCCCCATCGCTGAAGGAGAAGAGGCCCTGCCCAAAATCTTCCACCAGATAGAAGAGGCGGTAACGCCGCACATCCGCGCCGAATTTCCAGGTGTGCCGGCCACTGACCCACGCCACGTTATCGGTGAACTGGAAAGTGTGGTTCTTGCGGATTTGAGGTTGAAAAATGTCGCTATCGCCCATGTCCGCGTAGCCGGGAACGTTAATGGCGGGGATGCCATCGTTGGTGGCCCCCGGAGCGCGGGTGATTCCCAGCGACTCAAGAAAATGGCTGTGAATGTTCTGAGCTTCCTTAGTCCCGAAATAGTAAGCGTAGCCGAACCGGAAATCGTTGATGAGCGTGGGCCGAAAGACGGAAGTAAGGCCGAGTGCGAGGTTCCTTCCCGTGTCATCGTGGTTCGTGCCAAATCCCGGCGCGGCGGAGGGATTCTGCGCGAACGAGTCTGGCACGAAAGGAAATAGTTGTTGCCCATTAAACAGGAGAAATCGCCCAAAAAGTTGGTGCTTAGGCGTCAGCTCATGGTCTATTCGCGCGATAAACTGGTCCGTGGTCACGCGATGCAGCCCCACGTTGATGTCGTTGTTTTCACCGGACGGGGCATTGGGATTGTTCGGCAGAGGAATCCGATCCAGGATAGCGCGGGACAAGGGGTCGATTCGTGATGCCGGGATTGTGTTCTCCGGGAAGGGCTGGCCTGTAGTGGGGTCAATAATGGCGGGAAAAGGGTTGCCCGTCTGGGGATTAATGCCGCTGAAATTTCCCTGGCGGAGAGCGGTCGGAGGCAGCAAGGTTGTATTCGTGACGCTTTGGAGAATGCGCAAGCCCTCGTAATTGGTGAAAAAGAACGTGCGGTTACGACGGATTGGCCCACCCAGGCTGGCGCCGAACTGGTTCTGGCGATAGGGAGGGATGGGACGGGTCGGATCGTCGAAGAAATTCTTGGCGTCCAGCGCGCTATTGCGAAGAAACTCGTAGGCTGTGCCTGATAAGCGGTTGGCGCCTGAGCGAGATGCAATGTTAACCTGCGCGCCCGACGTAATGCCCTGGTCGGTCCCATAGGAGTCCTCCACAACGCGGAACTCCTGGATGGCATCGACGGAAGGGTTCACCGTGAGGCTATAGGCAAAGGGCTCCATCAGCGTGACGCCGTCGAGTGAAAAGTTGTTCCGCTCGGAGCGTTGTCCATCCACCGAGAAACCCAACCCCAGCGCCGCGGTGTTGAATTGCTGCGTGGAACTGTTGGGATAGGGAGGAACCGCACCGGCGGCAAGCAAGGCGAGTTGGGAGAACTGGCGGCCGTTCAACGGGAGAAGGCTAACGCGCCGATTCTCGATCTCATCCCCGATCGCAGGAGAAGCGGCTTCTACAAGGGGCGGTCGAGTGTCAACTTGGATTTCGACTCGTTGATGTGCGATTTCCAGCCGAATGTCGACACGCGCTGTTTCTCCAACTCGGAGCGCCAACCCGCGGACCACCTTGGAAACAAAACCCGTCTTGGCAATTTCCAATTCGTAGTTTCCTACGGGTAAAAAAGGAAAGCTGTAAAAGCCGTTCGCGTCCGTCTGAGTCTGCCGAACTTGGCCCGTGGCAGAATTGCGAAGCTCGATCGCAGCCTCTGGGACTGCCGCTCCGCTCGGGTCAAGCACAATTCCTTCCAAGTGGCTGTTCCATGTTTGTCCGTAAAGATTGTGAGCCAATGTGGCGACCAGGAATAGGAGAACCGCCATCATGGGGCTGGCGAGTATCCGGCGACTCGGTCCTCTGTGGCGCAAATCGTCGACTTCTTCGCAGGCGGCCGCAGGCGCGCTGGAGTGCGGCAGCTTGCTGCCGCTTTCCTCCTGCGAGCTTGCTCGCGCTTCACCGCTCCGAATACCACGCTCCTGTGCACGGCCAGCAAACTGGCCTGAGCAAAAGCGGCAGCAAGCTGCCGCACTCCAGAGCCCTCTCTTCTCTGCGAACTCTGTGGCCTCTGTGGTGAGTCTCCTCTTGGGTTGCGGAAGGCTCGAGAGGCACGGAGAGCACAGAGAGTCTCGGTTCGGTTGCGGTTTTGCTGCGCTGTCCAGCAAATTCAACATCCAAGTTTTCGATCGGGGCAAACGGGAGGGAACAGTTGGCAGGTCTAAAAAAGCGGGAGTTGAATGTTGTCCACCCATACCGGTGAACGCACATCCGCTCATCAGACCGGTTTCCGTCCTGACCTTCTCCCATCCGGACTGTACCGTCGGCCCCGGAGTTTCACCGGATCCTGGGGCTTGCAGGCCTTCTACGCTCTGTCCGCTGATTGCACCGGCTACCTAGGCTATCCTCTTGCTTGCCGGTTCGCTTTCCCGGACTCCCATGCGCTGGCTCGAGCGCTTCGGACCACCCCTCGCGGGCTTTACCGCCGATTGGGAATTGGAAAGGCTCGCATTCAAGTCCTTCCCTCACCCTGCCCCGAAGGTCGGGGATTTACCGAGACAATCTTAGCACCGCGGCGGCTGTTTCCTCAAGAGACCTAATGTCCACATGTAAAGACGTTTGACAGAGCGTCATATGCCCTTATAATCATCGGTCGTTTCATTTCGGATTTCCGTGCTATTCGACGAACCGAATGGTTGATACACCCCGCCGGGATTCCCGTCGCCGCGGCGAGCCGTGGGCCGCAGGCTCGGTGCTGGGCTATGCCTCGGCCAACATTTTCGACCGCCTTGGCGTCATACACGCCGACCCCCTGATCGGGCCCTTTCTCCGGGGCCTGCCCAGTTTGCTTCTGGGCATCTTTCTGGTTTGGAAGCATCATACGTTGGACCAACTGCGCCCCGCTTCATCCCGGTATATAGGCCGGCGCGCCATTCTTTCTTTCATCTGGGCCGGCATCGTCTCGACGCTAGGACTGTTTCTCTATTACTTCGCCATCCGTATTGGCGGTGTCACCGTAACGATTCCAGTGCAGGAAACCTACGTCATTTGGGGGACACTCATTGCCTGGTATTTCCTGCGCGAGCGGATTCCTCGCTATGCAGTGCTTGGTGTTTTGTTGATTTTTGTTGGGTTGGTCACCCTCTCGTGGGGTCAATTCCGGGGGCATCCCACATCGCCGCTTTGGTATTGGGCGATTCCCCTCGCTTTCTGCACAGCTCTTACCTACGGGGTTTCCGGAGTCTTATGGCGTGACGGTCAGCTTCGAGGCGCCCACCAATCGACGGCGATCTTCTTGCAGTTTGCCACGAGCGTGTTGGTTGGATTGGTGGGATTGATCGCTTTGGGCCGCGGGCCGGCGCTGCTCGGCATAAATCGGCATTCACTATTGGCCCTCCTCACCAGCGGGGTCCTTTCCGGCATTCTTGCCATCTACTGCCTGTTTACGGCTCTGCGCCTCATGGCAGTGGCCCGCGTGTACGCTTTCTCCTCGCTCACTCCCTTGGTGGCGACGCTCTTCGCTCACTTCTTCCTTAACGAGTATTTGAACGGGCTGGTGTTCGGGGGTGTCATGCTGGTTTCAATCGGCGTTATCCTCACTCAAGTCTTTCGACCAGCCGAGGAAAGACAAGCCTGAACCCGGGTATGAAGCGCTCGCGCCAGTTATTGCACACGCCACCAGCGTCTTTATAGGTCCGGCGTGCGCCGGGGCTTAATCTCCTCGAGGTGCTTTCTGAGCCTTTCGCGAACCTCATCATCCTTACCATAGGCCAGCTCTTGCTTGAGTTCGTTTAGAGCAAAGTGGACGATGTCGTGGTGGTGGAGTTCGTCAGGCGCGAGTTCATCACTGAATCGTAGCCAAAGGCCGTGCAGAAGGTCGATTTCCTGGGGCGTCAGGTGCGGTGCATGAGGACCGAGGAAGAAGATTCCTTCCTGCCCCGTCGGGGTGAAGATCTCGAGCGTCACACGAGGTTTCGGTTCGGGAAGTCTTTCCCATGCGACGCCGGCGCGCCGGGCCTCCTCCGTAATCGCCATCTTTGCAGAGAGGCCAAGGACAGCGGCAGACGATTCCAAGGACTGCGCAGCGCGCAGGATTCCATCCCATACGTCATTGACTGCAACCAAGGCAAGGTGAATGGTCTTGCCCTCGTGCTCCGCCAGGGAGAGCGCGCGCGTAAAAAGAAACTGTTCGGTCGTCCCAAAGAACTGATCAGGCGTCAAGCCGCTTTCTCCTGACCCGGCGCGCATCAGCACTCGGATGTGAAGAACCACGACATCTTGCTTCGCCAGGTTGACGCGCTTGAGAACCCGTTCCAGAGGATAAAGGGTGTTGTAATCGCGGAGAAAGACCAGGATGTTCCCCGGCCGGCAGCCCAGCCTCTTGGGCGTGATGTCCTCTCCGGATGCCAGGTGAAACTGGTCGAGTTCAGTATGCGCGATCCCCTTCCGGTGTCCGATTCGCTCAGAGGCCGTGAAGACACCAAAAAGAACCAGTGTGAAGGCGACGCCGGATATCGTCGCCACTTGTTTGGTGAAGATGTTGGTGACCGCAATGGCCAGCAGGGTCAGGGTGATGAGTCCCAAACCTACGGGGATCTCGGTCTTGCCCAACTTGAAATTCAGCGGCACATGAAATTCGCGGGGTCCTGGCTGCCTGTAACGGAGAACGAGGACCGCGAGACCCTTCATCACAAAACTCCAAACCACGCCGAAAGCATAAGCTTCACCCAGGAGGTAGACGTTACCGTGGCTTAGGATAATGGTCAGGAGTTGCAGGGCAACGACGACGTTGATGATGCGGTAGGAAGTTCCGAAGCGCGGATGGGGACGGCGAAACCAAGCCGCCAGTACGCCATCTTCTGAAACCCGGTTGAGCACGCCGTTTGAGCCCACGATGGCCGTGTTTACAGCGCCGGCAAGAATAAGTGTGCCCACCAGGACGACAAACCCATGAAATACCAGCTTGAGCGTGAGGGGTCCGGCAACATTCATCGCCAGGCCGCCAATGAGGTTCTCGAAGAAACCCTTCCGCGTCTCATCTGGGATGATCATCACGGCGAAGAAAGAAACGAGCGAGGTAAACACCATGCTGTAAACAAAGATGACCAAGCCCGCCTTCTTCAAGTTCGGCAACTTGGGGTGCTCAATTTCCCGGTAGACCTGCGCCAGGGATTCCTCGCCGCTCATCGCTAGGACGGAGTGCCCCAAACCGATCAGGATTCCGATAAGGCCAATGGTGTGAGGCAACCGGCTGTTGCGAAGCCAACCCAGGGCTTCGGGGGCGAAGTGGAAGTTCGTCAGGGACGGTAATGGCGGCAGATGCCCTCCGCGCACCCAGAGCGTATAGCCACACCAACCGATCATGAGCACCGCCATCACCGTGGTGAACTGCATGATGCGGAGAGACTTCTCACTCGATTCGGGAATACCTTTGACGTTTTCCCACCAGAAATAAAGTGTTACGAGGATCGCAAAAACCTCGGCTGTGGCGTTGGTGGAAAGGACGAGATGAATGTGGAGGTATTGTAAAGTTTCGTTAAGGAACCCCGCCAGATATTGGCCTGCTGAAACGCCGCTGATGGGGCCCGTCAGGATGTAGTCGAACATCAGGGCTGAAACGGAGATCTTGGCAAGCGTCCCGCCCATGGCCTCTTTGACTACCCGGTAGACACCGCCGCGCACAAACATGCTGCAGCTCTCCACGTAAATTGCCCGTACCGCGTAGGAGAAAAGCATGATCCCGAAGATGAACCAGGGAGCGGATTTCCCCACGGCCTCCTCGGCGATACCGCCAGCGTAGAAGGCGGATGACGCGAGATCGTTCAGGACAATGGCTGCGGCGCGCCAAAAGGAGATGAAGGTGAGCATGGCGGTTGTGGCCACCATGACTCGAGGCAGTGTTACCGTCTTACCGGGTTCTTTAGCGCCGGAATTCTCCATACCCGTTTGTGAATCTGATAGCGGCTTGTTGGGCCTCACGCGGAAGAGTTCTAGGAAGACACATTTGGAATCGTGTGTCGAAAATCAATCGTATTCTCGCACAAATAGTGAGGAGGGGAAAGAGGTTCTTCTGGAGATTTGGCATAAGTTTCTTGAATTGAAATCTGGCGCAGCAGGCGCCGGTGGGCACAAACGCAACTTCAGGATGAACACAAATCCGTTTGACCACGCACAACTGACCACTGACAACTGACCCGCCGCGGCGGGACAACTATTACAGCGCCGGCCAGAGTTGGTCCCAGATCTTGAACTCGTGGTGGAAGCCGGACTCCTCAGCGCGTGTGAGTTTGCGCCCCGAAGCCACGTCCAGGGTTTCCTGGAAGATTTTGCGACCCACGTCTTCGATGGTCTCCTTGCGCTCCAGGATGGTTCCCGCATCGATATCCAAATCCTCGTAGCTACGGGCGAGCTGGGGATTGGAACCAATCTTCATTACCGGTCCCAGAGCGCAGCCGATACCGGTTCCACGGCCGGTGGTGAAAAGTGCCACCTGCGCGCCGCTCAGGAAAAGGGCAGGGGTACAAAGGTGGTCATATCCAGGCGTATAGAGAACGTACAGGCCTTTTCGGTCACCCAACCACTCGCCGTACTCGATCAGGTCTTCAACGATGGATGTCCCGCCTTTGGCCTTCACACCGCTTGACTTCAAGAAGATATTGTAGAGTCCGCCTTTGATGTTGCCGGGAGAAGGATTGTCGCGAAAATCCTCGCCGAAATTCTTCACATAGGCCTCATAGCGTTTCAGAGCCTGCATCAACTTTTTCCCCACAGCGCGAGTGCGGGCGCGGCGCGCCAGGTCCACCATCGCAGCGCCCTGGAGTTCAGGGATTTCCGGCAGGAAGACGGCTGCCCCAGCCTTCACGAACATGTCGGAAGCGACTCCCACGGCAGGATTAGCAGTCACCCCAGACCAGCGATCCGACCCGCCGCATTCGGTCCCGACGATGAGTTTTGAGATTGGCGCCGGTTGGCGTTTGAACTGGTTTGCATAATGAAGCAGCTTCTCGACGATTTCAAGCCCGCGCTCCACCGTCTTGCGACTGCCGCCCAGATGCTGGATCGTCATATTCACGACGCGCTGGTTGTAGTCCGGGACGGCGGTTTGGAAGACCGGGGCCGAGCATTCCACGCAGGTCTTCCCGCATCCGAGGTCAATATAGACAGCCGCGCCCAGGTTGGGATGCCGCAGGGTGTTGGCGAGCCACTGGTTCAACATCTCGACCGCCCGCCCATCCGGCATGCCGCAGCCTGATTCGTGCACGATAGGGACTACGCCATCCACGTTGGGAAACTTCTCGCGCGTGTAGATTTCTCGCATCGCGCGTCTGGCGATTTCCCCCACCTCAGTGGACGAGCACATCCCGGAGGTCACCACCCCAATCAGGTTGCGGATTCCCGCACTCCCGTCGTTGCGTAAGTAGCCGTCGAACGTCAGTCGCGCCAGCTCGGGGTCAAGCAGGGTGGGCTCCGGGTTGTCGCGATACCGCACCACCAGACGTGGGAGCCGTCGCTGGATATTGGTTTCGTCGACTGGGTCGCCGGGCTTGAGTGAAACGGACGCCAAGCCGATGGGATCGCCAAGAGAGATAAAGGGCGTTCCTTCGGGAATATCTTTGATGGCGAAGCTCTGCCCGCGGAGGGCGCGCCCGGACATCGTCAGCAGTTGGTCCCCGTACTTAAGCTGGGTCCCATGTTCGATGAAATCCGCCGTCACCACGGCAACGTTATCTTTCTTGGGTCTGATGATAATGGCGAGGTCATCTAGCGTCTTCGGTTCCATAAGCAATTCTCACCTCCCACTTATTACAAGAGCGCGCTTGGTCTGATGGGTATGGACAGAGAAAGCCAGTGCCACGGTTTTGTCATTCCGAGCGAAGCGAGGAATCTCGCTCTGGAAGCAATCGACCTACGAGATTCCTCGCTTCGCTCGGAATGGCAGGCCAGACATCCTATCACACGCCAACTTCCGCCATCTCAGGCAACCGCACCTTCGAGCCGATGAAGGCGTAATACGTGATGAAGGCGTAGCAGACCAAAGGCACGAGCATGGCCACTGCCATGCTACGAGTCAGTTGAAACAGCAGCCCCATGATGGGTGTGGCAACCGCACCGCCGATAATGGCCATGATGATCATGGACCCGCCCAGCTTGGTGTTGGGACCCAACTCCTTAATACCCAATGCAAATATGGTCGGGAACATCAGCGACATGAAGAAGCTGGTCAGGAACACCGCCCAGACGCCAATCCAGCCCGGAAACAGAACCCCAACACCCACCAGCATCACGTTGATACACCCGTAAATCCCCATCAGACGGCTGGGCTGAATAAACTTCATCAGGTAGGTCGCGGTAAACCTCCCGACGCCAAACGCCACAAGACTTCCGGTTAGAAAGTAGCCTGCAACCTTTTCCGGTTGCCGCGTGTAGTCCTGCATGTACTGAATGTAGTAACTCCAGGTTCCCACCTGGGCCCCCACATAAAAGAACTGCGCGATCACTCCTTGAACAAAGTGCGGGTACCGGAACAAGTCCTTAAGCTTGCCGTGCTGACGGCTGCCCTCGGGTTCTGCTTCTTCTGCGATTCTGGGGAATCTGGTTCTGAGTATGAGCAATGCCCAGATGAAGACCACCGTGCCCAGAACAAGGTATGGCGTCACGACTCTCATTGTCTCTGTCCGCAAGTACGCGTCGTACCTACCAGCAGCCTTAAGAGCGTTGACCTGCTGAGGGCCCAGTTCGACCCCTGAAAAGATAAAAACCGTTCCCACAAACACACCGGTTACGGCCCCGAGAGGGTTGAAGGCTTGCGAGAGATTGAGTCGTCGTTCAGAGGTTCTCGGATCACCCAACAGTGCGATGAAGGAGTTCGCTCCCGTTTCGAGGAACGCTGCGCCGCTGGCGATTACAAACAAGGCCAACAGGAATAGGCCATACTGCCCGACGATGGCGGCCGGCCAAAATAGATAGGTGCCAGCGCTGTAAAGAAGAAGTCCTGTCACCAAGCCCGCTTTGTACCCGTGCTTTCGCATCAACAGCGCTGCGGGCATGGAAAGAAGGAAGTATCCCATGTAGAAGGCTGATTGGATCAATCCCGCCTTGAGACGGGTGATTTCGAACGACTTCATGAATTGCTTGATCAGGATGTCATTCAAATTGCTAGGAATGCCCCAAAGCAAAAACAACGCGGTCACCAAAATGAAGGGCAAGGTATTGCCCGGTGAAAACAGCCGGGGCGCGTGATCCGGCTTTGGGTTGTCTTTCGCTTCCAGCATAAGCGGGACTCCGATACCTGAAATAGTGGATTGCCAACCTCTCACGGTCAGTTATAGCACAAGGAGGGCTTTTCTCACCCGCCGTCGTGCCCACGCCTGTGGAAAGCGGCCAGCAGCCCCGCCAAAAGGAAGCGTTTCTGTGGTTGTGAGTTGGAGGACGATGGGTTCGTTTGTGTCATGGTCGTGCATTATAGCAGGCTGCCGGCAAATCCCCTCGCCGCTCTTCGCAGCGGCCCCCGAGCAGAAGGCAGTCGGCAGTAGGCGGGGTGAATCCAAATCCAAAATCTAAAATCCAAAATCGCCCCAGCCCCTAGCACGTAGCCCCTGTCACCTGACACCTAGACCCTGAAACCTGTTGACACTGTCTTGGTTCCTGCAATAATTCTCACCCTATGAAAAATGCCCAAGCCCCACCTGCCTCGGCAGGAGGTGCCTACACCGTTAAGTCGCTCGTAAAGGCACTGAACATTTTGGAAGCTCTGGCGGAAGGTGAGGAATCGGCCTATACGCTCACGCAACTGAGCCGCCGTCTGCCCCTTCACATCAGCACCGTCCACCGCTTGCTTGTGAACCTGGTTCGCCACGGTTTTGTCGAAGAAGCGCCTGGTTCGGGCGGATACCAACTCAGTTTCAAGGTGCTACGGATGGGCCTGCGGGTTCTGGATCGCCTCGATTTCCGCTTGGTGGCTCAACCCCTCCTGCGGGAACTGAACCAACAAACCAAGGAGACCGTCCACTTGGCGATTCTGCAGGAGACTCGGGCTATTTCGATTGATAAGTTCGGGAGTCCCCAACCGGTGGGCCTCGACGCGCGCCTCGGTGGGGAAATGCCCTTGCATTGTACCGGCGTCGGTAAGATCCTCTTGGCCTATCGAAGCGAGGACTTGTTGATCCAGATCGCCCGCACACGAGGCTTTGCGCGTTTTACTCCGCACACCATCACGAGTCTGGCGAACCTGAGGAAGGAACTGGAGCAGATTCGCGAGCAAGGCTACGCGCTGGACCAGGAAGAGGCTGTCGAAGGCCTGCGCTGCGTGGCCGGGCCGGTGTTCGATCATACCGGGCGTGTTATTGCGGCTTTCAGCGTGGCCGGACCTGCTACGCGCCTGACTCCTCCGCGCTTGCCCGGAATTGCCCGCTTGGTTCGCGCCACCAGCCAGCAGATTTCCCTTCGCCTGGGATACCGTGGCGGCCGACGCGAGACGGAGGGAAGACAGTAGGGGCTGGGTGCTAGTACTACTACGTTAAGTTATTGACCTCCCACAGGAGAGGTGCTAAGCTCCGGTCCATGACCGAGAGCGAAATCGAGAAATGTCGAAAGCGCTTGGAACAATTCTTGGCCGACCTGCTGGAGCC
>JBEKHR010000027.1:0-76094 GCA_050012175.1 Terriglobia bacterium
CCTGCCCACTGCGACGCGCTTTCGACAAACTTGACCGGGAGGTGACGTCCTGGGTCCAACAAGCCCAATTGGCTGCCTGAAAACTTGACTCATTTACACCAAGTTTCGTACTTCAAGATTTCTAGCGGCCATTCATCCTTCTCAAGGCCTGCCAGGATGGCTTGGCGGACACGGTCAATGATCAATTGGCGGTCCTCGATAGCAGAACCTTCCGTGGCGACAGGTTCGTGGAAGGTGGTCCGGACACGTCCCGGCCGTATCACGAACTTTCCTTTGGGCATGATCTTGTTGCTACCCGAGACCGAGATCGGAACAATGGGAGCGCCCGCTTTGATTGCCATAACAAAGACGCCTTTCTTGAAGCGCTGAAGCGTGCCATCGGGGCTGCGAGTGCCCTCGGGATAAACAAGGAATGACTTTCCAGCCTTCAGTGCCTGCACGCCCTTTTCGACGGCCTCGAGCGCTTGTTCCCGGTTGCGGCGATCCACAGGGATAAACCCGCACGCCACCATGCCTCTCCCAACAATGGGCACGCGGAAGAACTCCTTCTTTACCAGCACGAGCACCGGCGGCAAGACGGCCAGCAGGGCCGGAGGGTCACAGTTGCTCTGGTGGTTGGCCATGAAGACAACGGGCCGGTCGCGGGGAATCTGGTCGAGTCCATGGATTTCAAGGCGCGCCCCCGCCAGCCACAAGGCCACTCTTGCGCCCAGCGTTCCGATCCTGTAAACGGGATCGGAATTCCCGCTGATCGCAGCATAAATCAGCACTGGCGGTCCCAGGATCATAACGTAAGCGAAAGTGACGACGACTACCAGGAAAGCTCGGATCATTGCTCGTCAGCGCTCGCGCGCGTGGTCTCTCCCTTGAGCCAACCTTCGCGCACCTGGACCTGTTCAGGCGAAGGATGGGCGATTTCCTTCACGCGGCAAGTTGCCTCTTCATTGGCTTCCAGCCGGTATTTAATCTCAAAAACGCGCCCGCCGCGCTGCACCTCAAGTCGGATTTCTTGCCCCGGCTTCAGTAAGGAAAGCAAGTTGGCAGGAGAATCACGCAACGCCTGGCCATTCATTTTCAGCGGGATGTCACCCTGCGCCAGGCCGGCCTGTTGCGCGGCGCGGCCGGGCTCGGTGGACTCCACTTGGACTTCGCCCCCTGGATTCACGCTGGCGTCGAATCCCAGGCGCGCCGAGCCGCGGCTTTCGCTCTCCCGCTCCAGGCCTGCGTAGCCGAGATACGTATCATAGTCCAGCTCCCGCGTGCCCCGCACGTAATCAGCAAAGAAGGCCTCCAGCCCGGAAAACCTGGGCGCCACTTGTGCTATCAGGCGCCGCAGGTCCGCATCCGTATAGTAGCGGCCGGGGCGGGCGAAGTCTTCGTTCAAGCGGCGCATCACATCATCCAGACCCGCGGCATTCCCGCTTGCGTGGCGGATGGCAATGTCGAGCAGGAAGCCCAGCAATTCGCCCTTATTGTAGTACGAGATGCTTCGCTCGGGCCGCAGGTAGTCGTTATACTTTTCAAGCCACGCTTCCAGCCCTGACTCCTCCGCGCTTTGGAAGAAACGGGCGGGGCGGGATTGAAGCGTCGCAATCGCCGACCCCAGGCGGGCGTAAAAAGTCTTGCGGGAGATCAGTCCCGCGCGCAACAGGGCGAGTTCGCCATACGCGCTCGTTAAGCCTTCACAGAACCAAAGGTCGCGAGTGTCGTTGCCATGGACGTAATCGATGGGCTCGAGCGATTGCGGCCGGATGCGCTTCACGTTCCACAGGTGGAAGAACTCATGCGCCGCGACACCCTCCAGGGTTTCCCAGTGCTCGCGAAGCTGCCCGGCCCGGACCGTGATGGCGGTCCCGTTGCGGTGCTCCATGCCGCCGCCTCCTTCCTCGCGCGGGAAATGCGGGACAAAGCCGCCGCCTCCCTCTTCACGTGGGAAATGCAAGATAAACGTGTAACGAGAAAAGGGCACGTCGCGCATGAGCGCGGTTTCGGTGGCGGTGATCTTCCGCAGTGATGCCAGCAGGCGGTCCGGAGAATAGTCCTTAACATCCGCGTGAACCACCACGCGATAGGTTGCTCCATCCTGAGAAAAGCTGTAATCCTGGAATTGCCCTGCCTCCGCCGGGCTGTCCACTAGGACGTCATAATTCGGGGCGAGGAATCCGTCTCCGTCTTCCTCGAGCAAGGTCGCGACTTTCCACCCGGCAGGGATCAAGAGCTTCACATGCGCGGCGCGTCCTCGCTCCTTGGGCAGGTAGAAGAGCAGCGTGGCAAAGTTCAGGAAGGCGTGCTGGCTATCCAGCGCGCTTGAAAACGGCGGCGATCCTGCCACATAAACAGCGTATCGAAGCGCCAGCTTCTCGCAGGGCTTGGCCTCCGACCTCCAGGTGTTAAGATCAACGCGCGTCAGTTGCTCCTGCGCGCCATCACAGTCCGCAGCAAGTTCCTGGATATTCCTGACAAAGTCTCGAATCTGGTAAAGGTTGTTCCATGCCGGGAACTGGAGTTCCGTGGAAGCTGAAGCCCCCGCGACCGTCATCACCACTTTCGCCAGGTGTGAGGCAGGCTCACGCAAGTCGAGCAGGTACTGAATGGGCTCGGAGGCGGCAAAAGAAAACTCCGCGAGCAGTGGAAGCAAACAGCAGCAGGCAAGAATCAGGCCTGCACAACCATACCTCAATGGCCGCATGCCAGTCCTTTTAGATCCCAGGTCCATACGCCGGTTCATTTCGCCAGGGGACACGAGCAAGCAAGGAACTGGTCCACAAAGAGTGGATTGGTGGCCATTTTTTGGCTTTGATTGGGGTTTCCTGCACTCAAGAAGCAGTTCGTTTTTGGCCCCAGGAAACGCTAACTCCTTTAGGTTCAACAGAATCTTAGGTTCGTTCCGTCTAAATAACATCTTTTGTGCATTTCCTGCCCAGTTTCCGCCCTCTGCGGGCCCATCACCAACCCCCTTCGCGAATTCGCCCGCGGCGCTCTCCATAGGTCAACTAGAATAGGCTATCACGTTTCCGTCCACATGTCAAGGGCGGAGGTGCAGGATTCAGGAGTCAGGATTCAGGCAAGTGCGCTTGTGGTTTTTGCCTGACTCCTGAATCCTCGCTTCTGCGCCGGATTTGGGATTCGGGATTAAGGGCAATGGTGTTCACCTAAGCTATGTCAAGGAGGCTGTTCACTGTTCGACCCTGGAATCCCCTCACCCCCTGCCCCCTCCGCCGCCGCGGCGACCGAGGGGGGCGTTAACTTGAAGCGGCTGGAAGAGCGCGCGCCCGATAGCTCAGACTCACGATTCAAGACCAACCGAGCACGTCTCCTCAAACCGCCCTAGGACGCTGCCCCGAACGACTTTGACGGGAGTAGCAAGGCAGCTAAAGGCGTGGGCTTCACCCCGCGCCGGCCCGCGCATCAAAAGCAAAAAAGGCCCGTTGCAATTTGCGACCGGGCCCTTATGCAGTCTATTGAGGATTGTATTGAATGACTCCGCGTAGCAGCGTCATCTTGCCAACGCGGTGAAATGCCGCCGGGGCGGCCGAGCTACCAAGCAGGACTGTCATCATCGTACGCAAGAATCAGTCATGCCGGCTTTCTGCTACCGTTAGCTTCCTCTCCGAATAGCGGCATCACTGGCGCTCCGCCAGGGAGGCGTTGTAAGTGCGGGTCGGCTCGCTTCCCTGAGAACGCGGCGCCGCTTGAGGCGAAGAGGCGCGTATTGCCGGAGTGGGCTGAGGGCCGAAGTGGTGCCATTGCCCGTCCCTCACAGAGGCGTTGTAAGTGCGAGCCGCCTCGCTTCCCTGAGAATGCGGCGCCGTTCGAGGCGAAGAGGCGCGTATTGCCGGAGCGGGCTGAGGGCCGAAGTGGTGCCATTGCCCGTCAGCTACGTAAGCGCTGGCCGTTGCCGGTGAAATGCTCCTTTGGGAATACGTCGACGGATCTGGTCCAGCCGGAGCCGGGTCGGGCGCATAGGAAACGGGGCCGTATCCAGAAATGCGGCAATCGTACGGACCATAGGGATAGCACGGGTTGGACGAGTAGTCAGGATAGTACGAGTAGTCAGGATAGTACGAATAGTAGGGATATCCCCACCCTCCGTAATAGCCATAATCCCAATAAGGCCAGTAGGCCCACGGCCCCCATCCTAACCCGAAGCCAAACCCATACCCCCAGCCGCCTCGGTGGCCGTAACCGCGTCCATATCCCCGGCCACCGTAACCGCCTCGATGACCTCCGTAACCACCGCGGAAGCCGCCTCCTGCGTAACCACCGCGGAAGCCGCCTCCTCCGTAACCACCGCGGAAGCCGCCTCCACCGTAACCGCCGCGAAAGCCTCCACCGCCGTAGCCACCGCGGAAGCCGCCTCCACCGTAACCACCGCGAAAGCCTCCACCGCCGTAGCCACCGCGGAAGCCTCCACCGCCGTAGCCGCCGTGAAAGCCTCCGCCACCGCCGCCATGGAAACCACCGCCACCGCCGCCATGGAAACCACCGCCGCCGCCATGTCCCCCGCTACTTCGGGCCCAGGCGTTAGTGCCGACAGCACAGAAAGCAATTGCCAACGACAATAAAACGATATGCAATCTACGCATATTCCCCTCCTGCTTAAAAGCGTAGCACCCTTTATGGCCTGAGACAAGCGAACCAGCTCGCTGCGGCCTTCGGGCGCAACGCCTATCTCGACCCTGCCCGAACCTGTGGCCGGGCCGTGGGGTGTTACGAAAGCAACTCCCCTCACTATAGATGCGAGATTCGGGGAAAATGGTCGTATAGGTGGATTTCAAAGGGCAGTGTCCTGTCATCAGCGGTACGGCATCGGCTCGAGCAAGCTCGAGACGCAAAAGCGGTGGGCCGCACTCCACAGCGCTTCAAACCGCAGCAACCCAGGCGACGCCGATATGGCCCACGGTTCTCAGCCGATCGATCAGTTGTCCGGTGTGATGTTGAAGGTGCCGAATGTTGTAGAGTTGCAGCTCCAATTTGCTGAACGGAAGCCAGTGGAACCCGGAGGGCAAGTCAAAATCCAGTGAGGGCACTCTGGCTTCAATTTCGTCGCAGCAAATCTGGAGGTATTCGAGAATCTCTTCTTTGCTGTATGGCGTTTCGATCCTGACCCGGTCGTGCGGCGGCCAGGGAAGGGGACCAAGCCACTGATAGTTCTCCCGGTGCTTTTTCCAGGGGGTGAATTCTTCGTAGGAATTCTGCAGATACCTATGCGTGCAGAAAAGCACGTGGTAAGCAATGTGCCAGAACTTGTTGGGATACTCGGGAGCAAGCCACAGAGACTCCGGACACTTGGTGACTGCTTCCCTTAACATAGCGATCGAGGCGCGATATTGCTTGCCAAGTATTTCATGCACGTTCGTTTCAGCCATGACTCCCCTCCTTCGTCTGAGGACGAACGCTCCCGCGCGACGCCGGCTTCCGTCCAGGCCGAACGCGCCGGGCGAGGCGTTTGAGAGTGGCTACTCACTGTAGCACGAACGGTCCACTCCTTCTCCTGCCGCGAAGAAGGAATTCACCGCAGAGCGTACAGAGACCACAGAGCAGAATACTTCCGCTCTTCTCTGCGAACGCTGTGGCCTCTGTGGTGAGTCTCCTCTCGGGCTGCGGCCACCGGGCCGCGCCGAGTTAGCGGCCATTGCTTCGGGCGGGGTAGTTGACCTACGCTCCCGCGCGGCGGCGGAAAAACCAGCGATAGACCAGGGCCCCGCCCGCCATGGTCAGCAGACCCAAGGAGGATTCTTTTGGCCGGAGTGCCATCGTGTAGCAGAGCATCCACACGCTGGCGCCGATAAAAACTGCGGGAGCGACGGGATATCCCCAACTTACGGCCCCGAGCCGCTTCCAACGTGGCCGGTTGCGCAGGCGTACCATGCCTGCCACCGCCAGGGCGGCAAACAGGACTAACGCGAAGCCAATGTAATAGAGCAGGCTTTCAAATGATCCCGTCAGGATCATAACGGCCGTTGCTGCCGACTGCCAAAGAATAGCCTGGATGGGTGTCCTCCAGCGCGGATGCACGCGCGCCGCGCCGCGAAAGAAGCAGCCATCCTGGGCCATGGCGTAATAGACGCGCGGCCCCACAATTACCATGGCGCTCACTGTGGAGAGTAACCCGACCGACATCATCCCACTGAAGAAGTCTCCGCCTTTCCCTCCAAAGAGCGCTTCCGCCGCCGCTCCGCCGATGCGTTCGATGCCCTTCATGGCTTCTAAAGGCATGGCGTAGATGAAAGCTGCGTTCAACGCCAGATAAAAGACCGCAACAATCAGGGTCCCCGCAACAAGCGAAGCGGGCAACGTACGCTCCGGCGTTTTCATCTCTTCGGCCACATAAGTAGCAGCGTTCCAACCGCTATAAGCGAACATCACGAAGATGAGGGAAACCGCGCATTGTCCGCCCAGGCTGTGGTGAGAGGTTCGGACTGCCTCTGCCGAGAAATGTGAGACGCTTCCCTTCCCCATCAGGAAGGCCAGCACCAGAAAGGCTCCCAGGATCCCGACCTTCAAGCCGGTAAGAACGTTTTGGATCTTGCCTGCGAAACGCACCCCAAGGATATTGGTAACCGCAAATACCGCAACCACCCCTACCGCCAACAGGTGCCCGTTGCCCGTGTGGATCCACCTCGAGGAGGTGGACAGTATTCCTGCCGGCGATCTGGGCGAGAGTGCGGGGAAAAAGTGCGCCAGGTACTCGGAAAAAAGCAACGCCGAGGCCGCGATGGGCGCTGCAAATCCTGCGAAGAAGGAAATCCAGCCGCTCAGAAATCCCCAGGCCGGTCCCCAAGCCTCACGCAAGTAAACGTACTCTCCTCCGGAGCGGGGCAAATTGATTGCGAGCTCCGCATAACATAGGCATCCGGCCAAGGCGACCAGCGCGCCCGCCAACCAGATGCCAAGCACCAATGAAGGCTTGCCAAGATCCCCTGCCAGGAAGCCTGTGGCGCCAAAGATTCCCGCCCCAATCATGTTCGCGACCACAATGGCCGTGCCGTTGGTGAGGGTCAGTTCGCGGCTAAGAGAAGGTTGGGGGTGGGGCATGGGAGAAAGCTATCAGCTATCAGCCGTCAGCTATCAGAAAGCAGTTGACCGTCGAGAGTCGAAGGTTAACAGGATACAGCAAAAAGGTTCCCGCTGTCAGTCTGAGTGCGGTCCACAGTCGACAGTCGACAGTTGACAGTAAAAAGCCTAGGCACCGTTGACTGTCGACTGTTGACTGTCAACTGTCGACTGCTGCCTGACTGTCGACTGTTAACTGTCGACTGTTGACTGTCAACTTGCTTTCCCGCCTGCCAACTCCCTCGACAACATGCCTTGCAACCCATAGAATTGTATTATGCGACGAGTTGCGCGCCTCATTGACGGTATCAAAGGCTGCGGCAGGTTTGTGGTTTTCGCCATTGTTCCAGCGATTCTGCTTTTCTGCGAGCCGGCCACATCCCAAACCACGCCCCTTTCCCCGGCTCCGAATGATGCCGGCAAGTATCTGGAGCACCTTGTTCCCTTTGTCCCCACGCCGCTCGATGTGGCGCAGAAGATGTTGGAAGTTGCCAAGGTCCAACCCGACGACGTGGTTTACGACCTGGGATCGGGGGACGGGCGGATTGTGATCCTGGCTGCGCAGAAATTCGGGGCTCGCGCCGTGGGGGTGGAACTCAATTCCGACCTTTATGAGGCATCCTCGGAACGCATCCGAAAACTGGGCTTGCAAGGCCGCGCCCAGATACTCCACGAAAACATGTTTGAGGTCAATGTCCGTCACGCCACCGTGGTGACGCTATACCTTTTGACCGCCGTGAATGAGCGCCTGCGCCCCATGCTCGCGAGCCAGCTCCGTTCTGGGGCGCGCATCGTCTCGCACGATTTTCAGGTCCCCGGCTGGCAGCCCGCCCAGACCGTCGATTTCATTTCGAAGAACGGAGTTCCCAGTAAAATCATTCTTTATGTTCGGCCGTGAAATGGCAACAGAGCTTGATTAGTCGAAGGTCGAGAGTCCAAGGTCGAAGGCGCGTTTTTTTCCTTTAGACTCTTGACTGTCGACTGTCAACTGGTCTTCTGCACGGCTTCGTACATGGCCACAATGTTTTCCGGAGGAACATTGGCCAGGATATTGTGAACCTGTTGGAAGACGAAGCCGCCACCGGGGCTGAGGATTTGCACCTGTTCTTTGACGTGCCGGCGTACTTCGTCCGGCGTGGCGTTGGGCAGGATGGTCTGCGTGTCGCAACCTCCGCCCCAGAATACCATGTCCTTCCCGAATTCAGCCTTTAGCTCCCCGGCGTCCATACCGGCGCAAGAAATCTGAACCGGGTTGATGGCCTCCAATCCGGCGTCAATCAAATCAGGCAACAGTTCCCGAACTCCGCCACAACAATGGAGCATCACTTTCACGTTGGCCAGTTGTTTAGCACGGCTCCACATGAGTTTGTGGCGAGGCTTGAAGAATTCCCGGTACATCTTGGGCGAAACTTGCGGCCCGCTCTGCATTCCCAGGTCGTCGCCAAACTTGATGAGGTCGATACAGTCGCCGACCGCCCCCAGATATTTCTCCAGGTTTGCAAGGTGAATCTCGACAAGGTCGTCGAGGAACTTGTGCGCCTTCGCAGGTTCGGCTGCCAGCAGCATAAAGAAGTTGTCGTTGCGATAGAAGAACTGTCCCGTCTCCAGCAGATTGCCGCCAAAGCCGCCCACAATGGCCTTGTCGGTCCTCTGCCGCAGCCGTTTTGCTCCCTCTCTCAACTGCGCACTATTGACCCATGGGCCTGGAGGACCAGCGACGGCGTGCCACATGCACTCTTGCATGGCCCCGGGGATGGTCGTGGGTCCATTTTCATCCGTGAATGGGAAATAAGTTTGTTCGAAATAGAGCGCGCCCTCCGGCATATGGGCAATCACACGCCCGCTCTTGGAGCGAAAGACCCATCTTCCGTCTGCCTTTTGAGGCAATGCCCACGCCGGCATCTTGCAGGGGGTGCCATCCGGCAATGTCCAGTCTGCCCAGGATGCTTCGTCGAGGGCGAAAGCGCGGCCCAGATCGAGGACATCGATCCCGAATTTCTCGAGGACGTCGTCATCCACGATGGCCAATTGCTGAATGGGGTCGTAAACGCGAAGGGTCTTCTTGGGGAGTCCAAGATAATCGCGCAATTTGGCGTAGGCGATGGCGGCGATCCCTGAGGAAGGGTGACCGGAAAGATCAACTGGCACTCGGTCGGGCTGGCGATGATTGCAGGCAGTAAGAACCCTTTCTCGAGAGGTCATGGGTTACACTCAACGGTAATTGTAGGTGCCCTGGGCGATTCTTTCGACTGGCCCCGTCAAGATGATTTCTCCATTCTCCGGCCAGGCCACCAGGAGCGGGCCAGCTTCCGTTTGAACGCGAACTTGCCTTTCAGTCCGACCGTCGAGGATGCTTGCCACGGTAGCGGCGCAGGAGCCTGTGCCAGACGACAGCGTGTGCCCCACGCCGCGTTCCCAGAAGCGCACTTCGATCTCATTTCTCGAGAGCACTCTCACAAACTCCACGTTCGTGCGGTTCGGGAAAAAAGGACTCCTCTCAATCACACGTCCTACACTCTCCCAACGAAGCGGGTGGCGCAGAGTCTCGCCTTCCAGAGACTCTGCGGCTTTTGCGGCGGCAGATGCCGGCCTTATGTCCGGCGCTACGTCGATTTGGTCGATTTGTTCAAAGTCCTTCACAAAAATGGAGCAATGTGGATTGCCCAGCGATGTCACCGTTGCTTGCACCACGCCTCGCTGGGTGCGAAGGGCGAAACCTTTGATGGGCGGAGGGAAGTCTCCGGCCTTGAATGGAATTTTGGCAGGCTCCAGAACCGGGGCGCCCATGCCAACGCGAAACAGCCACTTACCCTTCCCTTCTTTTACCTTCTGGAGGGACTTCAGACCTGCTGCTGTCTCAATAAGAAATGATTGTCTGACCGGGGAGAGTTCCGCAAGGAAAGCGCCGGCACAGCGGATGCCGTTGCCGGACATCTCGGCTTCGCTCCCATCCGCGTTGAAAAAGCGGACGCGCGCAGCGTGCTTCTTGTTGTGGGGCGGCATCACCACCAAGAGTCCGTCCGCTCCGATGCCCTTATGGCGATCCAAAATCGCCAGCGCGAATTTGGACAGAGAATGCGGTAGGCCTTCCGCCCCCACGACAACGAAATCGTTTCCGAGGCCGTGAAACTTCGCGAAGGGGACGTCTTTTGTCATCGGAGCTTCTCTCTCATCAGCAGAAAGACCGGGGAGGAGGGGAATTGCGATTTGTGATTTGTGATTAGTGAATGGCGAATAGTGAATTGCATGCTTCGCCCTACCTTCTTCTGTTCCCTGCCTTCTGCTTTCTGATTTCTACTTTCTGCTTTTCCGCTCGTCACTTGTCACTCGTCACGGTTCTTCCGTTCCGCCGGCGATAAATTGCCACGCTCGATTCGTTCGGAAACGAGTGCCTTTCGAGAAGATCAAAATCCGCAAAGGCCCGAGGGTAGGCACGCATAAGCTCATCCACCGAGTCACCCTCGCCGCGAATAATCCATTCCACCCATTTCCCGGCATCCGGCCGGAGCCTGCGCCAATACCTGCGGTTCATCTCGGTAATGGTATTACGGTAAGAAATTCCGACTTCCGGCATAACACACGGCCACTTGCCCGCCGCCACCAGCACCCGCTGTCCATCATAGTTGTCACGGAGGAAGCGGATGACAGCTTGCTGGCGACGTGATCGGCAAGGCGAATTCAGGATGCCTTCCTTGACGACCGCCAGTTCCTCGACTCCTCCGGCAAAAAGTAAATAACTTTGCCAGGCAAGCACGACCACAAAGAACGCCAGTAATCCGTAACACCGACGCCGTGGCAAACCTCCAGGGAGAAGGAAGGCCGGGAAAAGCGCCAAGGCCGGAACCATTTCCATCCCATAGCGCAAATTGTAATAGGTGTGAGGGAACAGAGTTGGCACGTAGAGCGGAATGGAGGCATGCGCAAGGGCGAGGACATAGAACGGCAAAGGAACCAAGAACAGAAAAGCCACCGCTCCCCTACCCCAAACTCGCCGGTTCGCTGCCCATGCAACCAACCCAAGGATGGCCAGCTCGAGTGGCCACACTCCGAAGACTAGTCTGAGGTCCTCAATATAATAGCGTGCGGAGAGGAGAAGCTTACCGTCGGTCGGATAGGGAAACGCCGTGGTGGCAACTTGATGGGCATATATAGCCTGGGCCGAAAATGGCCCATTGTAAAACTCCAGGGGATTCCCGAAGCGCCAGGCGTTGTGAAGCAACCAGAGCATAGGACCGGCCCCGAAAATGATCGAGAAAACCAAGGCGTGCCGGATGCGGGATTTCCAGGACTGACGCCGCGCCAGCAGCACAAACAAGGCCGCGAAGGGCAGGACGTACCACTCATCGTAACGGGTGAGTGTCCCGAGAAACCCTGCCCCCGCCGCGCCCAACAGGGCCCGAAGCCTGCCGGCTTCCCTGTAGCGGAAAAGTTCGTAGACCACCAGAACCGCCCAAAAGATGGCCAAGGGTTCCGTCAGTGGAGTGCCCGCGAGATAGAGAAGGTTGGGGCTGAGCAGAATCCCGGCCAGCGCAAGGAGGCCTGCCGACCGGCCCCCATTGACTTCCGTCCCAAGTCGATACAGGAGCCAGGCAGTGCCCGCAAAAGCTGCCGATGAAACGATGCTTCCGGCCAGCCCCGTCCTCCACAGGAAGTCACTCGAGGCCAATGGGGCGGCCAAGAGGTGAAACAGGGGCAACCAAACACTACCAATCTCATCATAGCCAGGGGTCAGTGAATCGAAGATGCGCCGCGCGCCCTCCATGTGAGCGATGGCGTCGCCATAAACGTTCGTCAGCCCACGGGAGTAGAAGACGTAAAAGGCCCCCACGGTGACCGCAGCGATGCAAGCGGCCACCAGGCCGTCGGACTTGAAAGACAAAGGGGGCGGACAGGCGCCGGATTCCGTTGGGTGGAGGGCTTGTTCAAGCATCAAAATGAGTAAGGTTCTTAAACTCGCGGTAGCGGGCTTCAATCTCCTTGGGGGTGAGCCGGAGTAGCCTCGCGAGTCCGAACTCTTCGACGGCGTAGCTGGCCATCACCGAACCGTAGATCACCGCGCGGCGAAGCTGGCCATGCGAGAGGTCACCAGCTCTGGCCAGATGCCCCATGAAGCCGCCCGCAAAGCTGTCTCCAGCGCCGGTGGGATCGTGGACTTCATCGAGTGGGAATGCTGGCGCGGAGAAGATTCCGCCGTCGGAGAAAAGCATGACACCGTGCTCTCCACGCTTGATGACCAGGGTGCGCGGGCCCATCTTCTGGATAACTTCCGCAGCCTTTTTGAGGTTGGAAATGCCGGAAAGCATTCGCGCTTCCGTCTCGTTGATCAGCAGAACATCGACTTCAGCCAGAGCTTTCTTCAACTCCTCCGGCTTGCCCTTGATCCAATAATTCATGGAATCCAGGGCCGCCAGGCGAGCCTTAGGAAGCTGCCGGCGGACGTGGAGCTGCAACACCGGATCGATATTGCCCAGGAACACGAACTCGCTGTCGAGATACGAGGCGGGTATCGTGGGCGAGAATTTCTCGAAAACGTTGAGGTGCGTTTCGAGCGTTCGCGCCTCATTCATATCGCCGACGTATTCACCCGACCAATGGAAGGTCTTTCCTGGTACCTGCTCCAGGCCTGCAGTGTCAACGCCGCGGTCTTGAAATAATCGCAGTTGCTCTTCTCCGAAGTCCTCGCCGACCACGGCCACGATCTGGACAGGGACAAACCAACTCGCGGCGAGCGAGAAATAGGTCGCCGACCCACCCAAGATGTTCTCTGCCCTCCCGTGGGGGGTTCTGATGGAATCAAAGGCTACCGTGCCAACCACCAACAATGCCATTGATAATCCTTTTCTTTATGTACAATTGCCCAATAAAGCTAATGTATTACTTTAGATACTTTCCGACCAGCAACGAAAGCTTTTTCTTAGCTCGCGGTGAGATTCTCCGGCGGTCCGTCAGGATGGCGTGGGCTAGCGCCAAAGGACACTTGCAGTTGCGTTGTTGAGGCATGGAGCGAATTGCTTTCAGGAGAATCTTCTGACAGTTCTCGACATTGCGCGTAAGGTACTCCAATACCAGGTTCACAGTCACGGCGTCGTGCTCGGGATGCCAGCAGTCGTAGTCGGTGACCATGGCGAGCGTGGCGTAACAGATCTCGGCCTCACGCGCGAGCTTGGCTTCAGGCAGGCTGGTCATCCCGATAAGGTCCATTCCCCACGAACGGTAAACGTTTGACTCGGCTTGGGTGGAAAACGCCGGCCCCTCCATGCATAGGTAAGTGCCCCCTGTGTGACAGCGAACGCCCACATCTTTGCACGCCCCGGCTAGCACGTCCACGACCGTAGGACAAACGGGCGCGTCAAAACTGATGTGAGCAACGAGGCCGTCGCCAAAGAATGTGGAAGCGCGCTGACGGGTGCGATCAAAGAACTGTGCAGGCAAGGCCATGTCCATAGGACGGTAATCCTCCTGAAGAGACCCTACGGCGCTGACTGAGATAATGCGCTCCACCCCCAGTTTCTTGAAGCCGTAAATGTTGGCCCGAGAATTCAGCTCCGTCGGCAAAAGGATGTGGCCACGCCCGTGCCGAGATAGAAAAGCCACCTTGCGTCCTTCCAAGTTGCCAAGAACGTAGGCGTCGGATGGTTTGCCAAAGGGCGTAGCAATGCGGACTTCCCGGACTCGCTCGATGCCCGGCAGGTTATAAAGGCCGCTTCCTCCGATGATTCCAATTTCTGCTTGTGGCAAAGGTCCTCCCTTTCGCTTCGAATTCATGACCTCCTGGTGCTGGTGTCCTGCCACACTTAACTTCTTACAATGCTGCGACCCCCTCACCCGTCCCGCGCCGGCTGAAAAAAGCTCCGGTGCGGGCCACCCTCTCCCCCAAGGGGGAGAGGGACCGGGGGTGAGGGGGTCCGACAAGATCGAGTGGTCAACAATTAAAACGTGACAGGACACCAGGCACCCACGAGGGGTGCCCCTACTCCACTGACCGCGCTGCAATCTTGCCGTCGATTTCCACTAAACGCAACCAGGGCACATTCGGGTCATGAGGAAAAACCACGATAGCTTCCTTTTGAGGCAACTCGGGCAGCAGGCGCTTCTTGCTGGCGAGAGTCTCCATCGGATACAAGTCGAAACTCATGATCCATGGATAAGCCAGATGCGCAGCGGTGGGAACGGTATCGGAAATGAAGTAGGCACACTCGTTCCTGGATTCAATGCGCACGCACTGCAAGTTGCGCGTGTGACCCGGTACGACCTCAACCCGAATGCCTGGGGCTATTTCCGCTTCGCCATCGAGAAACTCGGTTTGCAGCTCGGCGGGCTTGAAAAACTCCTCAATGTAACTGGCTTGGTCTCGTTCCGTCGGATTCAGCGCGTGTTCCCACTCACCTCGCTGAATGAAATAACGAGCGCGCGGGAAAGTGGGGATAGTTTTCCCGCCCAGACGCCGCGTGTTCCAACCGCAGTGGTCGAAATGAAGGTGCGTGTTGATGACAATGTGGATGTCCTCCGGCTTGAGCCCCAATTCATCGAGTCCCGGGAGGAGCGTCGGGGGATGTTGGACATCATAGATGTCCTTGAACTTCGCGTCGAACTTGTCCCCAATGCCTGTTTCCACGAGAATGTTCTGCCTCCCGGTACGAATCAGCAGGCAGGTCAAGGAAAGCCGGATTCGGTTGCGTTCGTCCGCTGGGGCCTTGCGTTCCCACAGGGGCTTCGGCACGACGCCGAACATCTGTCCTCCGTCGAGGGCAAAAGTTCCGTCGCTGATCGCGTGCAGTTCGAAGTTGCCTAACTTCATTTCTCTTCGACCAGTTCGATGAGCACCCCAGCGGTGCTTGCGGGGTGTAGAAAAGCCACTTGCTCGTTCCCTGCCCCGCGACGAGGCTCACGGTCGATCAAGCGGACCCCGGCGTTTTCCAGCTTGCGGAGCGTCCCAGCAAGATCCTCAACCGCAACTGCTACATGGTGGAGGCCCTGCCCGCGCTTGGAGACGGAGCGCGCGAGGGGCGAATCCTCGGAGGTAGCCTCGAGCAACTCCAGGCGGGTTTCGCCCACCTGAAACATCACCACGCGTACCTTCTGCTCCTCGACAACTTCTTCCGAGTCGGGTGGCTTCCCCAGCAGTTTTTCGAAAACAGGGCGCGCGGCCGCTAGCGAGCCGACTGCGATGCCAATGTGATGGAGTTTCATAAATACAGTTTTCAGTTGTCAGTCATCAGTTGGAAGAACGCAGTCAGGGACAATTTTGAATAATGAATTCTGAATTATGAATTGCCCATTGCCTGTCGCTTACCGCCTATTGCTTACTGTTCTTCCCCAGCTCCCACCAGACAGAAGGTAGGCAGTATGCAATAAGCAGAAGCCCGGCGGCAGCGGAAACAGTGAAAAAGGCCATTCATAATTCAGAATTCAGAATTGCCCTCGCCCCTGACACCCGAAACCTGCTTTACTGATTCGGCGACGATTCTCTCGACCAGTGAATAGGGATCCGCGCGATGCTGGAGCAGGTCGTCAACGAACTGCTCGAGGGCACCGTCGCGCAAACGTTCCCTGACAACTTTCTCAAAGAGATTCCGACGCAGCAGCTCAAGGAAACGGCTACGCAAGTAACCCCTTCGGCGCTTTTCCTTCAAAGCACCTTGCTCTTGGAAGGAGCGGAATTGCTCGAGTGCTTGCCTTACTTCTCCCACGCCCGAACCCGTGGTGGCGATCGCCTTGACGATGGGGGGACGCCAACCGTCCGCACGGGAAGCCATGGAAAGCATAGCCTCGACTTCCTGCTCGAGGCGGTCAGCGCCGGGGAGGTCGGTCTTGTTGATGACATAGAGATCGGCAATTTCCATAACGCCAGCCTTGAAGGTTTGCACTTCGTCACCCATGCCCGGGACCAAGAGCAGGGCTGTGGCGTCTGCCAGGCGAGCGACTTCCACTTCGTCTTGTCCTACCCCTACGGTTTCAATCAGCACCACGTCGCAGCCCGCCGCGTCGAGGATAGTGACCACGTCGTGGGTAGTTGGCGCCAAGCCTCCCAACTGTCCGCGTGTAGCCATGCTGCGGATGTAAATCTCTTTGTCGCTCGAAAGGCTCTGCATGCGGATGCGGTCGCCGAGGAGGGCGCCGCCCGAAAACGGGCTGGTGGGGTCAACCGCGATGATTCCCACGCGCGCTCCCGCGCGTCGATACTCGCCCGCGAGCTTTTCCACCAGGGTGCTTTTCCCGGCCCCGGGAGACCCCGTAACCCCGATGACTTCCGCCTTCCCGGAGGCAGGAAACAGCTTCTTCAAGAGTTCCGTGCCCAGCGTATCGCCGGCCTCCACCGTAGAGATAGCGCGAGCGATGGCCCGCCGGTCTCCCGCGAGCACTTTCGCAGCCCAAGTCTGGATTGAATCCGCCATTTGGTGGCAGGGCCCGCCCTGGTTTCGGCCAAGTGTCTCGCGGGCTGTTACCATGCGCTGGATATCACCGGTCCCCTGGTCGCGTACAATCTCCCCACAATCAAGGCTATACCACAAGCCATGCAGCGTCAAGGAATTGGCTCTGCGGGTAATGTGGATGTAGGGTCGGGGCTTGCCCCGGCTTGGCCGTCCCGTCCCGCCTTGCGGGAGAGGCGGCCCTACATTTCAATTGCGACGCTACCGCCCTGCTCGGAGCGTCAAAAACAGCGTGCCGTGCTAAGATGCATTGAGCGCGCGGGGCGGCAACATAGGGCTTTTGGGGGTTTGCTGACCAACCACCTAAGAGCCGGTACAGCACCGCAGAAGCTGGAGATCGGTATCGACAATAATGTGTAGGTTTTTCCTTTGCTTTGCCGTCTGGCTGATTCCTGCCAGTCTTCACGCCTTCTTGCCGAGTGAGAAGGCTCACGAGCAGGCGTCAGCGCAAGTGACGGTGCGTGCGCGCGGACCGGGTTGTTCAGTAGACCTCGACGATCAGCGGCTGGGCAAGACGAATGACGACGGGGTCCTAGTGTTGCAGGAAGTTGAGCCCGGAGACCACTACCTCCACCTCCGCTGCCCCAGTGAAGAAGAGAAAGCCTTCTTCATTTCGCCTCGTTCCGGCGAGAATGTCGCGCTCGATGGGAAGAAGGCAGAAGAGGTTTCCAACCCTAACGCCACTCCGGCGCTCAGCCTCGCCGAAGTCAAGATTCAGTTGCGCCAGTTGGTTCAGCAAGCAGTGCAACTGCGGGCCCGAGGCAGGCTGGATGAGGCTGTTGAACGTCTGCGGGCGGCGCTCAAACTCGACGCTGAGAATTCCGACCTGCACCGTGAGCTGGGAATCACGTTCCTGCTGGGCAAGGACTGGAAGCGGGCACGCGTCGAGATGCTGGAAGCCATCCGGCATGACCCGACGGATGCAGACGCTTATAACGGTCTTGGCTACGCACTGGAAAAAATGGGCGACTTGGACGAGGCGGTGAAGCAATACCGCATGGCGACCCAACTCGATCCCGCAGACCCTACTTACCGCACGCACTATTTCGATATCCTCTCCAGGCTTGCCCAGGAAAGAGCTAAGAAGAAATGACGGGTGGTAGGTGGTAGATGGTAGGTGGGGGAAGACTAGGGGCTGGGGAAAAACAGAAGGCAGCAGGCGGGGTCAATCCAAAATCTAAAATCGCCCTAGCACCCAGTCCCCAGCCCCTAGCCCCCAGTCCCTTTCTTTACGGCTGAAAGCTGATAGCTGAGGGCTGACCACGGACCACCGACAACTGGGCTCAGGAGGCGACCACCTTCCGACTGGTGGCCACCAGCTCGCGGAGAGCCTGGAGTGCGCGCTCGCAGCCCGCTCGGTCCACGTCAAGGTGGGTTACCATTCGGATCAGTTTGGAGTCGTAGGGGTTTGCCCAGACGTTTCTAGCCTTCAGCCGTTGCGACACCTCCGGCGCGCTCAGCCCGGCGCCGGAAACGTCGAAGAAGAGGATATTGGTGACTACCTTCTCCGTTTCGATCTTGATGCCGGGAATCTCCGCCAGCCCTCGAGCCAGAAACTTGGCATTCTCGTGATCCACGTCGAGGCGCCTCGGGCCTTCTTCCAGGGCGATTAGGCCGGCTGCCGCCAGGATACCCACCTGGCGCATTCCCCCGCCCAGCATTTTTCTCGCGATCCGTGCTTCCTCGATGAACTCTTTGCTTCCCACCAGCATGGAACCGACGGGCGCACCGAGTCCCTTCGAGAGGCAGAACATCACTGAATCAGCCTTCTTCGTCAGCTCTGTCACTGGACGCCCCAGCGCCACGCTGGCGTTGAAAATGCGCGCGCCATCCAGATGCACAGGCAAACCTGCGGTGTGAGCGCGGTCGGCGATTTCGTCAAACACGTCGGGAGGGTAAACCGAGCCGCCGGCAATATTGGAGGTGTTTTCCAGCTCTACCAGCCCGGTTCGCGACCGATGATCGCCACGCCCGCGCACATGTGGGGCAATCATTTCCCATCTTAAGATTCCGTCCTCTGCCCAGATGGTCCGAGGCACCAAGCCGGCAAAGGCCGCCACCGTTCCCATCTCGAAGTTGTAGATGTGCGCTCGCGCTTCGCAAATCACTTCCTGGCCGGGCCGAGTATGGACCTTGAGGGCAATCTCATTGCCCATGGTTCCTGAAGCCACGAAAAGCCCCGCTTCGCGTCTAAAGATTTCGGCCGCGCGTGCCTGGAGGCGGTTAACGGTGGGATCTTCACGGTAAACATCGTCCCCAACTTCCGCCTCGTACATGGCACGCCGCATGGCGGGCGTTGGCCGGGTTACGGTGTCACTGCGCAAATCAACGATGGCTGTGTCCATGTGTCTTATCGCTCCATTCGGTGGGTTGTCCGTGTTGCGTCGTCCGTTGCCCCGCCGCGGCGGGTTCGTCGTTAGTCGGCCGTTGTCCGTTGTCCCGCCACGGCGGGTCCGTTGTCTGTGGTCCGTTGTTAAGCGCCGGTTGTCCACAAGAAGCTGTCAGCAAGGGCGTCTTGCCTGCTGACGGCTGAAAGCTGAGGGCTGAAAGCTGCGAACGGACCACGGACCCGCTGCGGCGGGACCACGGACCACTGACGTCTTTAGACCTCCACAAACTCCTGGAAAATCTCATTGGAAACCAGGTATGCCGTTTCCGCAAGCCTGATATTATCTCCGGCTGTCGTCAGAAGCCCATCCTGGGTGAGGGTTTCGATTCTCCCTTGCCAGCGGCTCACCAGATCCTTTCCCCATTGTTTCCGTGCCCGATCGAGGCTAACGCCTTCCACCTGCCGTAATCCGAGAAAGAAGAACTCCTCTAACTGCTCTTCCGGCGAGAGCTTGCGGACGCCCGCAATAGGCGGGCGCATGCCTGCCAGCCTATCAATGTAAAGCCGCGCCTCACCTTCGTTGGCCCACCGGTTCATGCCGTCAAAAGAATGGGCTCCAGCACCGAGTCCGACATAAGGGGCGAGTTGCCAGTATTTCAGGTTGTGGCGAGACTCATACCCTGGCAGCGCAAAATTCGATATCTCGTACTGGATGTATCCTTCCCGTCCCAGGATCTCCCGCCCAATCTCGTAGGCGTCGGCCATGAAGTCCTCGCCTGGAACTGCCAGGGCATGATAGCGCGTTCCGCCTTGCAGCACTTCTCTGCCGAGCCGGCTTTTCTCATCGATTTCGAACAGGTAAAGGGAAATCTGCTGGGGCTTGAGCCGGAGCACGGCTTCGAGGTTGCGTTGCCACGACTCAGGGGTCTGGTGCGGCAAACCAGCCACCAGGTCAACACTGATGTTTTCGAAGCCCACGGAACCCGCGCGCCCGACCAGTTGGCGTGTGTCTGCGGCAGAATGCAGTCGCCCCACCGCGCGGAGTTCCTGGTCCTCGAAGGTTTGCGCTCCAATGCTCAGGCGATTCATACCCATGCTCATGGCCTGAGCCAGAAACTGGATGTCGGCCGAGCCTGGAGTGACTTCGATCGTGAATTCAGCGGCGGCTTGAACTTGAAAGCGCCGGTGAAGGGAACGGACGATGCTCCTGAGTCTCTCCACACCGAGCAGCGGCGGCGTTCCTCCCCCGAAATAGACCGTGTCCACCGGGAGTGTGAGAACCTCTTCGGCCAGCCCATAAACCCCAAAGCTGGCTGGCAAGCGGTCGATTTCTTGCTCCACCGCGTCGCAATAACGGTCGAAGATAGTGCGGGATTCGACCCGCGAACTGAAATTGCAGAAGCTGCACTTCGAGGCGCAAAAGGGAACTTGAACGTAGATCGCGAGAGACTGCATGGGTGCTGGAAGCTGCTTTACATAAACTGAGACTTGCGATGGCGACGTTTGCCCAGACCGAGCGAAGTGCCCGCCATCCTGGGCATGAGGGCTGGCATCCTGAGCGTTCATAGCCGAAATCGGCTATCCGTGATGTCGGAAACGGGCGCAATGTGAGAAGGTGGTAGCGCGGCCTCTGGCCGGAACCAAACGATGCCGTTACCCAGCCCGAGCCCTGTTGGTAACCAATCTGTGAAAACTCTCCAAAAATGCGGCTGCGGCAGGGGTGCCTGGAAAAAGCTCGCTAAAAAAACAGGGAATTACGACCTGGCATTGCAGAGCAGGGGCGCAGACTTGTTTTCTAACTCTGCCCTTTGCGCGTCGGCCTCAGCAATGCCAATCACGCTCCGGGCAAGATCGACACTCCAAACGACTTCAGCACCTGGTTCACCAGCTCAAGTGTTTCCTTACCGAGCGCTAGGGCCTGTATGCCACTCTTGGCCCTTTCTAGCCATGTTCTGATGCGAGACCGGTCCGGCTGTTCTTGCTCCTCCAGTTCGTCCTTGACTCGCTCGAAGTCGCGCACGACGCTTGTCGTATTTTCGGCGTCAGGCACTTTGGCCCTAACTTCCTCAATTAACTTCGCAAGAAAATCCACCTGCGCGCGTCTTTCGTTGAACGAGTTCCCGATCGTGATGCTTGCATCGACCGAACTATCCGCAAGGGTGTTACTGTCCCCCCGGATCATCTTCTGCGAACTGGTCGAAATATAGCGCCTGGAATCCATAAGTCCCCCTGTCTGAACTACCAAAGTAGCGGCTGGAAGGACCGCCCCACGAGGTAGGTTCCGCAAGAGCCCCATGTAAAAATCTGTCGCGTTTTTTTGAAGGTTGTAGCTGTGCTGGAGGAAGCTAATTCGGTTCTTGAGAATCGTAACTAACAGGTTGTGCTCCTCGATCGAGGTCACGACCGGTAGGTCAGAGAGATCATCTCCGGTTTCCACGCGTCGGACGTATTCTTGAAAGTCCTCGCGCACTCGCCCAGGGCCGACGTTAACCACGTCATTAGCGATGGTGAACTTGAATGCGATCTTATCTTTGAGGGTTGAATCAATCGAGAATGACACCGAGTAACCCTTCAGGCGGGCATACTCCTCAAAACCCTTTAGGAGGTCATGGAAGAGCGGCCTTCTGTCGTCTGGAAGATCGATGACAATGTACCCGCCACTACCAGGCCCGACGGCTTGCCGGAGCGCCTCCTCCTCTTGTCTCATGCGCTCTCGGTATTCCCTTAGTTCTTCCCGTTCCCGATCCTCCTCCCGCCGCTGTTTTTCCTCGTCTAGTTGCTGTTGTCTCAGCTTGGCTTGTTCAGCTAGAAGGCGCTCCTCGTTTTCCATCTGGTGTCGACGCAGGTCCGTTTCCCCAAAACGCAAGCGCTCCACATTTTCCATCAGCCTGCGGGATTGCCTTTGCTGTTCCACCCACACCAGAAGCATGAAACCGATTAGAATCACGCCTAGTGCCAGCGCCACTGCGTTGATGCTCAAGCCATTCATCTCATCCCCTGGGCCGGCTGGTGCAGGCCCTCAAGCGCCTGCGGTGTTTGTACTAATCGCGCCTTAGGCGGGCAGACATCTCAGAAGGTCTGCGCCAGCCACCGCCACCCGGTGCTCCTGCCAGGGATTATACCTGCTAATCGAAAACTGCGTGCACTTTTTAACCCGGACTTCCACGTGCTAATTGGCGGTGATGTGCCACGATAAAGGCGTTGACGACCGAAGATCCCCATAATTACAGCTTAGGGAGTCCGTAATTTGGACAGGCTGAACACCATGAAGAGCCTACCCTGTGTCGCCGCGACCGTTCGACTTTGGACCGTCCTCCTAATCCGCCACAATCTTGACTCTGACTTCGCGCCGTCGCGGCCCGTCGAAATCGCACAGGAAAACGCCCTGCCAGTGTCCCAGGACGAGGCGGCCATGTTCGATGAACAACGACTTGGAGTTTCCAATCAGGGCAGCTTTGAGGTGGGAATCACAGTTTCCGTCGTCGTGGTGGTAGTCACGGTCGCGAGGAGCCAGCCGATTGAGAAAGTCGTCCCAATCCTTTTGCAAGCCCCGGTCATAATTTTCGTTAATCAGGACAGCCGCTGTGGTATGTGGGACAAACACGAAGCATGTGCCCTGAAGCACACCGGATTCCGAAATCAGTTTCTGGAGCGTTTCCGTGATTTCCTTGAATTCAACCCGCGACTTGGTCTCAACCTGCAAAAGGTGAGAACGCGTCTGCGGTTTCTCACTCGAGGCTCCCTTGCCAACCTCCAATGTCATGGTTCTTCTCTCCCTTTCTATCTTGTCCCTGCCGGCCCTTCGCCCGTTCGGTTCCTCATCAATGTGTGTTGCCTACTTTGGCAAGCGCCTCGGTCAAGGCGGGAGGCACGGGGGGGATTACGGGGACCAAGGTGACGGTCTTCTTCACCAACTCCGCCGTCCGCTGCACGTTTAACCGTTCAAACAGGAAGGTGAACTTCTTCTCGAGGTCCTGTCCGATGCGGGCGCGAATATCCGCCGGCAAATCCCAGAACCTGCGTTTGAAGGGGCCGAAGGCCTTCTTCCGGGTCTTGTACAAGAACTGCTCGTCTGTGTCTGAAGCCTTGCGTTCATCGGCGCAGAGCTTGCGCAGCGTCTTGTAGATGTCTTCCTTCAGATCCCTGGGAAAGGCCGCATTCTCATAAATCATGTTCTGGAATTCCGTCGCCAGGTGAACTTCCGCAGCCTCGCACTCTACGAACTTATGGAAGGCATCGGCAGGGAGGGTGGACGCCCCGTGCTGGACTGCGCCAGCCATTCCGTAACGGTCCCGGGCCAGCGCCGAGAGCGCGCGCAACGTTTCAAAGTCGATGGCCACCTGTGCAATGCTGCCATCTGGCAGCACCACGCCGCCATCCTTGGTTCCGGTCTGGACGCTGATCCTTGCAAGTCCCTTCTTGTAACGGCTGCGCCGGGTCAAGGTTTCCACGAAGCCGTCCACAAAAGAGGTCAGCTCCTCAGGAGTGGAATTCTGTTTCCCGATCTCGCCGATTTCGCCTCCCAGCGAAATGGTTATTCCCGGCGGCTCGATGGAGCGAATATAGGCTGCCAGGCTTGCGGTGGCCTCAAAGTTGGCCCTCTGCTGTTCACGGGCGCCGTGCTGCGCGAGATCCACCAGCGTTGACGCATCGATGTCAATGTTGTAATACCCTGCCGCGACGGATTCCTGGCAGAAGTCACGGATCGTCTGCAACTCAGACTCCGGGTCTTTGGCGAATTTGTGGGGGTTAACCTGGTAGTGATCTCCCTGGATGAAGACAGGGCCCTCGAAGCCCTCGCGGAGTGCCGCCGCGACAACCACCGCAGCCAATTCCGCCGGGCGCTGGTCGGTGTAATGGCTCTCCCTGCGTGTAAGTTCAAAAATGAAGGCGCCGGCTTTCAGGTGTAGCGCCGCGCGGAAAATCGCCCGCGCTACATCGTAGCTCAAGCCGCGAACGTTGATGGCGGGAACAGTGAAACCCTTGCACTCCTTTCGGCCGCGGGCCTCGTGAAGACCCTGGAGGGAGGAAGGAACGACGCGGAGTTCCAGTCCGGCTCTACGGATGATCCAGCGCGCCACACTGCGCACCTCTTCACTTTCTGCAAGAACCGCGTTCCCGACCAACTGGTCTAGGGTCTGGCTCACAAACTTCTGGGGATTCTTCAGAACAATGCTTCCGCCATTCGAGAGCTCGAAAATCGCCTTGTCGCGGGTTAGCAGATCCGAAATTGAACGTGCATTCATGGCAAGTCTCCCCCAAGCGGCAGCCCCGCAACCTAATTGTTGATTATATCAGACGGCCTTGACATGCGAATTAGGAGAATTTCAAGATGGGGTTACACGTTTTACGATCAACCTGCTACAGGCTCACCACTTGGTGGCCAGGAGAGTCTGTCTGGATTTGCGAAAGCAGCCGGTGAAGCAATTCATAACCAGCGCGCCCCAGAAAATACGCACCGCCGACCCGGCGCTCCTGCAAATCCTTTTCCGGCATGAGAAACCGCTTGAGGGCCTGCGCGTGACGGTGGAGCAATTCGGAACGCGCCAGACCGGCACGGCTCACCTTCCCTTGCAGCCGATCCATCTGGTAATGGATCTTTTCCTGAGCATGTTGCAGCGCCTCAAGTAGCGTGGGATCAAGCCGCTCGATGTCGCCACGGAGGCGATCGAGGAGGCTGGCCATGTCCTGTTGCGCCTGCTCGAAGCGTTCCGACCATCCCTCGGCAAGCCCCACCGCGGCGATTTTCCTGCTGAGGTGTTCCTCGCCTAGCCATACGTCCTCCACGCTCAACCGGTATTTCTCCAGGAATTTTTGAATCCGATGGTCCACAAGCGTGAAAGCGGCGCGAGGGAAAAAGACCGGTTGTGGCCTGCCGAAGGTCTCGTATAAGACCTGTGCCTGCGCGAGATAAGCCAGCTCGGAGGGGCCGGCAATGTAAGCAATGGTCGGCAGCAGGGTGTCCTGAACCAAAGGCCGCAACAACACGTTGGGTGAAAAGGCAATTGGGTCATCGGCTAGTTCACTGCGCAACTCTTGGATGAAGGTCCTTTGTGTTCCCTCGACGAAGTAGCCGCCGTCGCGTTGGTGAATAGGGAGCCGGTTCCCTTCCCTGGTGACGAATACCAAGGTCGAATCCTCGGTCACGTTTACCTGGGCATGATAGCCGCTCCTGATCAACGACTGGGAACGTTCCAGCACTCTCGCCCTAAGTTCTGGCGCCTGCTCGAGGGCTTGCGAATAAACCTCTGCGCTCAATTGGTGAACGGCTGGGTCGAGCGGGTTTAGAAGAATCACTCCCCAGGGGCTTAGAAGACGGGCCATGAATCGCCCGAAGGCATCAACCCAGGTGGCGCCAGGCGTGTAGGTCTGGCGCAGATCCTGCAAAAGGCATTCACGAGCTGGCCCGGAAGGCAGGCTGGCTTCCAGTCGCGCAAGCGCCTCGGTGGATTCCTGGGTCAAGCGCACATTTCCAACCGGCGACCGCGGGCTGGGCGAATCGCCGTGGTCAGCCAGGGAGACGAGATTGTATTCGTCATCGAGAGTTGCTACCTCCGCCACTTCTGCCAAGTCGTGATCTTCAGTGGCAAGCCAAAACACAGGCACCGCAGGTACACCCAGCTCGGTAAGGTGGTTTGCCAGGCGGACGGTGGTTAGGGCCTTGAAGACGGTAAAAGCCGGCCCGCTAAACAAGCCCACCTGCTGGCCCGTGACTACGGCGAAGCTGCCGGCCTGCGAGAGTCTCTGCAAGTTTTCAAATGTGGCCTCGCCGCAACCAAATGCCTTGTTCTGTCGCTCGAGGATTGCGCAAACTTCCCCTCGATTCCTTTCGAAACTAGGAAGTTGGGAAGCAACAGTCTTGTAACTGGAAAGTAGGTACGGGGGTCCGTTGTAGAAGCCTGAGACCCGGTCAAAATGATAAAGATAATCCACGAAAAGCGCGCTCGAGTGTGGAACCCGTTGGTATGGAAAAGATGTGCCTGTCATCGGAATAGTAAATAGTGAATTGTGAATTCTGAATTTTAATTTGGATTTTGAATACTTAGTTCTTTCCTTCTCCGCTTTACCTACCGGCGGTTGCCTGCTGCCTCTTGTCTTTTGCCTTCTGCCTGCCAGTGGTCAATTCAAAAAACGGGGCGCGAGCTGGAGTTCTACCCCCACCTACCGCCTACCACTCACCACCTGCCGACTTCAGTATTCGAGACCCGCGCGAGCTTCACGGAGAGCTGCTGCCACCAATTCTCGCGAGGCGGCTCCTAGTGGCATAAGCGGGGCGCGCGGGAAGCCCCCGGCATAGCCGCTGAGGTCCAGGGCCGCCTTTATACCGGGAACGCCAAAAGGCAGCGAAATCTTCTGGGCAAGTGGAAGCAGCCTCTGCTGAAATTCCCGCACCGTCTTTTTCTTTCTTTGGAGGAATGCCTGGTACAGGCCCACACACAGCTCCGGAGCAAAATTCGCCTGGCCCAGCACGGCGCCTACTGCGCCTGCGCGCAAGGCCTGGTTGAGAATCACGACGGACCCAACCAGCACGCGGAAGCCCGGCCGCACCCGCCGCAGAATCGCCCGCACAAAGCGAATGTCTCCTGAACTCTCCTTCAATCCGACCACGTTGGGGATTTGCGAGAGCTTGCCGAAGGTGGAAGGTTCAAGGTGAAGTCCGGTGAACTGCGGGATGGAGTAGATGATGACGGGCCGTTCCACTTTGCGAGCGACCGCCCGATAGTGCGCCGCAAGCGTGTCAGCATCCATCTTGGATTTGTAGTAGTTGGGCGTCAGAACCAATACGGCGTCAGCCCCACGCGCTACGGCTTCCTGGCTGAGGCGCACGGTGGCATCGGTGCTCTCGAGACCGGTACCTGCAATCAGAATTTCAGGCGCACGCACCAGACCCCGCGCCACCTCCACCAGCCGCAATCGCTCGCCTTCTGTCAGGTAGGGAGCTTCCCCCGTCGAGCCCGTCACGAGGACCCCGGAGAGCCCGATTCCAACGAGCTTCTGTAGATTCTCGCGAAATAGCCCTTCGTCAATTCCCCCCCGGCGGTTGAACGGAGTAACTACTGGAGAAAACATTCCTTTGAGACTTTGGATAATTTCTTTGCGTGTCATGATGTTCCAGCCTTTAGCCGTCAGCCTTCAGCGAAAATGGCGCACCCACGTCGGAACGCTGGTTGTCGGCCGCCCCATTCCGATGCAGCTCCTGCAGGCTTGCAACCCACACCTGCCCTTTTCGCAACTCCCGAATCCCTGCAATCACCGCCCCGGCAGCGGACAGAGTGGTAATGCACGTGACGCCATGTTGAATTGCGGCGCGGCGGATCACCCGGTCATCCTGGCGGGAGGAACGGCCCAGCGGCGTGTTGATGATCAAATCAATCGCAGCGCTCTTAACGAGGTCCACAATGCTCGGGCGTCTTTCCGCCACCTTGAAAACTCTCTCCACCGGAATGCCGGCGGCGCGCAAGGCCTGAGACGTGCCGAGCGTTGCGACCAGCTTGAATCCCATCTCTGCCAGCTCACGCGCAATCGGAATGACCAGGGGCTTGTCATGATCGTTCACGGAAATGAAGATGCGCCCGGAAGTCGGTATGCGGTTACGGGTGGCAAGCTGGGCCTTGGCAAAAGCAAGGCCAAAGGAGTCTGCAACACCCATGACCTCCCCGGTGGACTTCATTTCGGGACCGAGTATGGTGTCAGCTCCGGGAAACTTCTGGAAGGGGAAGACCGGGGATTTCACAAAGAAGTGGCGCACCGGCAGTTCCCGCGCAAGACCGAAGCACGAGAGTTTGCTGCCTACCATGAGCCGCGCGGCAATCTTCGCCAGCGGCACGCCGGTGGCCTTGCTGACGTAAGGGACAGTCCTTGAGGCGCGCGGATTAACTTCCAGGACGTAGACAAACCCATTCTGAATCGCATACTGGATGTTCATCAGTCCGACTACATTCAATTCCTTGGCCAGCTTTACAGTGTACTCGCACAGCGCCCGATGTTGCGGCTCGCCGATGGTAACCGCCGGGAGAACGCAAGAACTGTCTCCGGAGTGAATTCCCGCCTCTTCGATGTGCTGCATGACGCCCGCGATGACCACCTCAGCCCCGTCCGCTAATGCATCGACATCCACCTCCGTAGCGTTTTCCAGGAAGTGGTCCACAAGGATGGGGAAAGCGCGCTGCAGTTCTTCCGCGCGGCGGACGTAATCGCGAAGCATGGCCTCGTCGTACACAATCACCATGGCGCGTCCGCCCAGCACGTAGGAGGGACGCAACAGCACGGGATATCCGATTTCGCGCGCGATCTCCACCGCCTCCTGGACGTTCATTGCGGCGCCATTTCGAGGCTGGGGAATCTTCAGGTCGGCGAGCAGCTTCCCGAAGTGCTTGCGGTCCTCTGCCAGATCGATAGACTCCGGCGAAGTGCCAATGATGGGCACGCCGGCGGCCTTAAGCTGGCGCGCCAGATTGAGCGGCGTCTGCCCACCGAATTGCACGATGACGCCCTCAGGTTTTTCCTCATCCACAATGGCCATTACGTCTTCAAAGGTGAGGGGCTCAAAGTAGAGGCGGTCGGAGGTGTCGTAGTCGGTCGAGACGGTCTCGGGATTGCAATTCACCATGATCGTCTCGAAGCCTTCCTCTTTGAGCGCGTAGGCGGCGTGAACGCAGCAGTAATCGAATTCAATTCCTTGCCCGATGCGATTGGGTCCGCTGCCCAGGATCATGATCTTGCGCCGCTGGGTGGGTTCGGCCTCGTCCTCATCTTCATAGGTCGAGTAGAGATAAGGGGTGAAGGACTCGAACTCGGCTGCGCACGTGTCCACACGCTTGAATACGGGGCGAACGCCGACGGCAAGACGCCGCGCGCGGACGGCTTCCGCCGACGTGCCCCACACTTCTGCCAGGTGCGCGTCCGCAACGCCGTGGCGCTTGGCCTCCCGCAACACCGGCGCAGGCACAGTTTCCACATCGAAGCGCTTCAATTCTCCCAGCAGGCCCACAATCTGTTCGAGCTGGTTCAAAAACCACGGGTCGATGCGCGTGATTTCCGCCAGGCCTTCGACGCTGTAACCCGCTTGCAAGGCAAAGAGCAAGTACCACAGGCGCTCGGGATGGGGGATCGTCAAGCCACGTTCCAGCTCGGCGGGGTCGTCCGGAGGGGTGGGCGATTTTCTGCCCGTCTCAAGCGACCGCATGCCTTTCAGCAGCGATTCTTTGAAGGTGCGGCCGATGGCCATCACCTCGCCCACCGATTTCATCTGGGGGCCCAGCGTGTGATCGGAGTCGGGAAACTTCTCCTGTGCCCACTTCGGAATCTTCACCACCACGTAGTCGATGGTCGGCTCGAAACAAGAGGGCGTCTTCTGCGTGATGTCGTTGGGAATCTCATCCAGGCTGTAACCCACCGCCAGCCGGGCGGCGATCTTGGCGATGGGAAAGCCGGTGGCTTTGGAGGCCAGCGCGGAGCTGCGCGACACGCGGGGGTTCATTTCGATCACCACCATGCGTCCCGAGTGCGGATCGACGGCGAACTGGATGTTCGAGCCGCCCGTCTCCACACCCACGGCGCGGATTACCTTGAAGGCCGCGTCGCGCATCAACTGGTATTCCTTGTCGGTAAGCGTCTGTATAGGCGCCACGGTGATGGAATCCCCCGTGTGTACACCCATAGGGTCAAAGTTCTCGATGGAGCAGACGACCACGGCATTGTCCGCGTGGTCGCGCATCACTTCGAGCTCGAATTCCTTCCAGCCCACCACCGACTCTTCGACCAGCGCCTCATGGACGGGGCTGATCTCCAACCCATTCCTCACCGTTTCGGCCAGCTCTTCCCTGTTGTAGGCCATGCCGGCCCCTGTTCCGCCCAGCGTGAAGGAGGGGCGAATGATGAGGGGGAATCCCACTTGCTGAGAAAACTTGAGCGCGGCGTCCACATTGTTCACCAGGACGCTCTTGGGCACATCCAGCCCCACGCGCTGCATGGCGTCTTTAAACCAGAGCCGATCCTCGGCCATCTTGATGGCGTTGAGCGAGGCGCCAATCAATTGCACATTGTACTTTTCCAGCACGCCGCTTTCAGCCAGCTCGACCGAAAGGTTCAGGGCCGTCTGCCCGCCCACGGTCGGCAGGAGCGCGTCCGGCCGCTCCCGCTCGATGATGGCCGTCAGGTACTCGAGGGTGAGCGGCTCGACATAAGTTCGGTCGGCGAATTCCGGGTCGGTCATGATCGTGGCGGGGTTGGAATTCACCAGCACCACCTCGTAACCCTCGGCCTTGAGCGCCTTGCACGCCTGCGTGCCCGAATAGTCAAACTCGCACGCCTGGCCGATAATGATCGGCCCGGAGCCGATGATCAGAATTTTGTGCAGATCAGTGCGTTTGGGCATTAGTGCTCGTTGTGGCTGATTTCATCCGGCCTAACATCGCTCCGCGGAGTGTCCTTGCCCTTGCTTATGCGCTGGCGTATACGGGCGGCTTCGCCTTCCAGGGCTTGTTTCATTGTTTGGCCCTTTTCATCGGCCTCGCCGATCTGCGCAATGCTAAACCCGGATTTCTCAAAGGGGCTGCCCGTTCTTTGGCCAATTGTTCGCAAGCTCGGTAGCTACCAAGTACGAGTGTGGGCACCAGATCGAAAATGTCCCGCAGCTTCGTCGCCAACTCAGGGTCGGCGGGGGGACTCGACGGCGACCAAGCTCTTCTGTATGTTTCGTAGGTTTCGCCAAAGTTGGCAATGAAGTTGTAGAGGCTGACGATAGATTTCACAGTCGCCACGCTGAGTGTGCCAAGCTGATGCGCAATCGACCTGTATATTACGAGCGTAGTCGAAGGAAGCGGTCCTAGCTCGGGTGGCGGCTTCATTAACAACTCAATTGCACCGCAGATGCTGTGCCGTTTTTCCCAGAGGCCCTTGAGCAAAAACTCGTAAAAATCATCGATCTCCGCTAAAAGAGCAGCGGCGACTGCGCGCTTCTGTCTCTCTGACTCCTCAGCAGACGCCTTGTGTTGGTCAGCCATTTGTTCGCGCAATTGCCTCGAAGCTGACCGAACCTGGAAGACGACTGCAAGGAAGCCGATGGCGGCAGCGAAGAGTGTCGTACCAACCATGGCTAAGTCATCTACCGATAGACTTTCCCCTAGCTCTGTGCATCTGTGAAACAACGTTAGGCCAACGCAGAGGACGATAAGTACAACAGGCACTGCCAGCCAAAATCGGAGGTCGTTTTTTTGGTCTTTCGGCTTCATCTAGTGTTGTTCCTGATTTTTGAATTCTTCCGTCATGATTACAGACCGACCGAACAAAGGTGCCGAGTCGTGCGGGTTTTCTTCGAGACACGGCCCGCCACATCGAGCTGATTGACTTCAGGGGCTAAAGCCCCAATGACCTCGCGCCCTGTTACGGCGGGCCTAAAGGCCCGCCCCCCCCCCCGAGTTTCTACATTCTCCCCTCCCCCCCTTGGGGGAGAGGGGCCGGGGGGTGAGGGGGTCAATGCCCTGAAACCACAAACAACGCAACGCTGTCCCCAGGTTTCTCGAGAAGGTGCTGGACGTCGCATGGTCGTTGCCCAATGCTTTCAGCGGAGCGGGGTGAACTGCAAACGGACGGGCGCAGGCCCACCACCCCCTCACCCGGCCCGCCCCGGCTGAAGAGAACGCCGGCGGCGGTCCACCCTCTCCCCCAAGGGGGAGAGGGCAAGTCGCGCATGGCCAGAAAATCTCAGCAAAAATGTAGAAACTCCTGCGGCAGAGCCCAAGCCCCGCCCTTCCAGCCCCCCTGCGACAAACGTCATCCGACAGCGGCCCTTCGCTTGCCTATGGGTCATTGCCCTTCGCGGCGGAGCAGCGCTCCGGCCAGCCGGTCCAGCTTTTGGTTCGCAGAAACTGGGACGTCCGCCAGCTTATCGATCTTGTCCGACAGCCGGTCAACCCTCTGTTCAGCGGCGGCGGAGAGCTCCCCCAGCCTTTCAATCTTTTCCGCCGCCCCGTCGAGTTTGTTCTGTGCGCTCGTGGGAAGGTCGGCCAGCTTATCAATCTTTTCCGACAGCCGGTTAATCTTCTGTTCGGCGTTGCCCGAAAGTCCCGCCGCCAAACGGTCGAGTTTTCGCCCTAAGACCAAATCCAGGTCCGCGACTTGATTGAGCTTCGTACTTGTATTCACCATCGCGTCGGTTATCCGAGTCATCCAACGGTCGATTTCTTTAAGCGTCACACGCACCCCCGTTTCACCGTTCCCTGCTGCAACATCCTACCACCCTCGGCGTTCGCCCGGATCGTCGTGAGATTCACCGCAAACGCACTTCGGCGGGGGCAATTCGTGATCCGAGCCCAATGACAGCAGCCAGGCATTCATCGCCTCGTGCGGGATGTAGTGTCCCGCTTCCATTTCCGCGAACCCGCGCCGGATAGATTCGAGTTGCAACGGTTCTTCTTGGATGTCCATTCCCTAATCCTTAAACTCCCCGCATCATCCTTGCCAACATATCAACAATCCCGAGACCCATTTACCCTTTAACCTTCACCCTTTACCATTCACCATTCACTATTTTTTGAACTCTTCCATCATCTTCGCGAACCTATCAAAAAGGTACGCCGAGTCATGCGGGCCGGGCGAGGCCTCAGGGTGATACTGCACGCTGAAAAGCGGCAGGGATTTGTGCCGCAGGCCCTCGAGCGTCTGGTCGTTCAAATTCATGTGGGTTAATGCGACTTCGGTGGAATCGAGCGAGTCCGGGTCCACCGCGAAGCCGTGATTCTGGGCGGTGATTTCTACCTTCCGGGTTTCCAGGTTCATGACGGGTTGATTGCCGCCGTGGTGGCCGAACTTGAGCTTGTAAGTTCTCCCGCCGAGCGCCAAGCCGATGATTTGGTGGCCAAGGCAAATCCCGAAGATGGGCACCTTACCCATGAGGCCTCGGACGGCCTGTGCGGCGTACTCGAGAGGTTCGGGGTCGCCCGGCCCATTGGAAAGAAATACCCCATCGGGCTTCAATTCCAGAACCTCTTCAGCCGAAGTCGTAGCGGGCACAATAGTGACGCGGCAGCCTACATCCACCAAGCGGCGCAGGATGTTCTGCTTGATCCCGTAATCGTAGGCCACTACGTGAAACCGGGCCAGCAACTCCAATTGCTTGCTTTCCTTGAAAATGTCGCGCGTCGGTTCCGTCCATTGGTAGCGCCACAAAGTTGTGACCCGGCTGGCCAGGTCGAGCCCCACCATTATCGGTACCGCCTTGGCCTTTGCCACCAAGCCGGCTTCATCGAAATCCACGGTCGAGAGCACGCCTCGCTTCGTGCCGTACTGCCGCAGGTGCCGTACCAGGGCACGCGTGTCGATGTGAGAAATCACCGGAAGACCGTATTCCGCCAGAAAATCCGATGTTTCCTCAACCGACCGCCAGTTGCTGGCCAGTTCGGATAATTCACGCACCACCAAGCCCTCCGCGTAGGGTCGCGCCGATTCGGAGTCCAGCGGGTTTATCCCGTAATTCCCGATGTGAGGGTAAGTCAGAATAACGATCTGACCGGCGTACGAGGGGTCGGTCAGGATTTCCTGGTAGCCGGAAAGCGAAGTGTTAAAGACAACCTCGCCAAAACGTTCGCCAGTGGCGCCGTAGCCGCGCCCCCGGAATATTCTTCCATCCTCTAAGGCGAGTATCGCCTCCATCTCAGCTCCCGAGAATAGTTAACAGTTGACAGTCGACAGTTTACGGTCTGACAACGGACGACTGACCACGGACAACGGACAATGGTTCATTCCAGAGATCCAAACACCCTGAAAGGCCAGTAGACGAATACGGCTTTCCCGTAGATGTATTTCCGATCGACGGTCCCCCAAACTCTGCTATCGTTGGAAGAATCCCGGTGGTCGCCAAGCACGTAGTAGTGATCCGGCTCGACCTGAACGGGTGGATAGCTCTGGTGATCCAGGTAATATGCGGGGAGGTAGGGTTCCGTAAGCGGTGCGCCGTTCACCAGCGCCCGGCCATCCTGAATGCTGACCCACTCGCCCGGCAAGCCCACAACGCGTTTGATATAAGACTTCGAGGGATCGAGGGGATACCAGAAGACCACGATGTCGCCCCTTCGGATGGGCTCGAAGCGGTAGACGAATTTGTTGATGAAAATCCGCTCGTGGTTCTCCAGCCGCGGCATCATGCTGGTTCCCTCCACCTGTACCGGCTGGTAGAGGAAAACAATTACGATGAACGCCAGCAGGATAGAGAGGATGAGGTCCCGCAACCAGTAACGCGTCTCGAAAAATCGGCGTCGCGGGCTTCGTTGTGTTTCCCGTCTGTCGGTCACTTGGGCTGGGGGTTGCTCTTTTTCCTGCATTGGCTCCTTAAAGATTTTATACCACATGGGTAACTTTGCGCACCACTTTGCAATTTTAGATTTCAGATTTTGGATTCCGGATGGATTTTGTGTTTTGGTTCGGTCGTCCCCCCCAGCCGCCAGTCCCCAGTCCCCAGTCGCTAGTTCCCAGCTTTCTAGCCCCCAGCCCTGTTCTTAGAATCCAAAATCTAAAATCCAAAATGCCCTAACCCCTGCTTTTTTGTTAGAATCCCAGCCGTGTACGCTCTTATCATCCCCGCGCTTAATGAAGCCGAATCGATCGGCTTGGTTCTGAATCGGCTCCCGAGGGGGCTCTTTTCCCAGGTCATCGTCGTGGACAATGGAAGCGATGACGGAACATCTGAAGTGGCACAGGCGGCCGGGGCGGAGGTGGTTCGAGAAGCGCGCCGGGGTTATGGGCAAGCTTGTCTGGCAGGGCTGGCACACCTCGCGCCGCAAGTCGACGCCGTTGCCTTCATGGACGCGGATCTTTCGGATGATCCCGCTGACCTCGAGCAGCTTGTTCGCCTATTCGAGGACGGCGAATGGGACCTGGTCATTGGCTCGCGGGTCCTCGGGAGGCCCGAACCCGGCTCCTTGACTTTCCTGCAACGCTTCGGAAATTGGCTGACCACTCTGCTGATCCGCAAGATCTGGCATGTCTCGTTCACCGATTTGGGTCCCATGCGCATTCTCAGCCGCCAGGCGCTTAATCGGCTGAACCTCCAGGATCATGACTTCGGTTGGAACGTGGAAATGCAGGCCAAAGCTGCACGCCTCAGGCTCCGGGTGACAGAAGCGCCAGTGAAGTACTTCCGGCGTCGGCTCGGAAAGTCGAAGATCTCCGGAACCATCTCGGGCAGCGTGTGCGCGGGCGCTAAGATCCTCTTGACTGTGTATCGCTGCTGGCATGCACAACTCAAGCCGGTCAAAGCGCCGGAGCCGCAGAGCTTTTGAATCCTGGGCAAGCTTAGTGCAGGTCCGGTCCCGCTCGGGGGGAGACCTGCGGCTCTTTAAGAGCAGAACGCTGGCGGTACCAGCGGCAGGCAATCAGGGCCAAGCAGTGGGGACCAGGAAGGAAGCAATTCAAAATTCCAAACTCAAAACTGCTCCAGTCGCGGGCGGCCGAGATCAGGCGGTAAACAAGAGGAGCTAGGCAGAAGGCGGTCAGCAGTGAGCAACAGGGATCTCGCATTCGCCGGTAAGGAATGCGGAGAAGAGAGCCATTCATAATTCAGAATGGAATTGCCCCCTGACACCTGAAACCTGGCACCTGACACCTGCTCTTCCCGATCTACCCGAAGACGTCTTTAACCTTCTCGGAGGCCCGGCGCTCCAGGGGATGATTTTCCACCCGCACCGCCGGATTCAGCATTTCGAACATTCGTCGCTGCTCCCGCGAGAGCCCGGTAGGGGTGACCACATAGACCGACACGTACAAATCCCCTTGCCTCCGCCCGTCCACGCTGGGCATTCCCGAGCCTCGCAGGCGGAACACCGATCCATTCTGCGTTCCCTCGGGGATTCTGAGTCTTTCCTGGCCCCTGAGGGTAGGGACTCTGATCTCCGCGCCGAGAGTCGCCTGCGCGATGGAGATGGGAATGGTGTAATAAAGGTCGTTGCCTTGGCGGTCAAAATAGGGGTGCTCACGGACTCGCAGAACAACATAAAGATCACCGTGCGGCCCCCCCATGCTGCCGGCTTCACCTTCTCCGCTCACACGCAGACGCGTCCCCTCCTCGACGCCTGCTGGAATCTTGAGCCCCAGGACTTTCTCTTGCTGAACTTGCCCCTTGCCCCGGCAACCCGGGCAAGCCTCGCGCATCACCTGCCCCATGCCCCGGCATTGCGAGCATGTGCGTGAAACGGTGAAGAAGCCCTGTTGATGTCGAATCTGGCCTCGCCCACCGCACGCCGGACAGGTGACCGGTTCGCTGCCTTTCTTCGCCCCGGTGCCGTGGCAATCGCTGCAGGTTTCCGAACGGGGAATCTTTATCTTTGTTTCCAGACCGCGCGCAGCTTCTTCGAGAGAAATCTCCAGGTCGTATCGCAGGTCGGCGCCGCGGGAGGCGCGTCGGCGCTGGTGCGTGCCCCGGCCAAATCCGCCGAAACCGAAAAAGTCCCCGAAGAGATCTTCGAAGTCCGAGAAAATCGTCGAGGAGAAGTCAGGGCTCCAGCCGCCTGTGGAGCTCACGCCAGCGGGCCCGAACTGATTATAGGCGGCCCGCTTTTGCGAGTCGGCGAGCACGCTGTAGGCTTCGGTGATTTCCTTGAATTTTTCCTCTGCTTCCTCTTTGTTTTCGGGGTTGCGGTCCGGATGGTGCTGCATGGCGAGTTTACGATAGGCGCTCTTGATTTCCTGGTCGGACGCCTGGCGGTCAATACCCAGAACTTCGTAATAGTCTCGCTTGTTATTCAACGCTCAACCCCGCTGGACATTAAGAACACGTCGCGCGCCCGCGGTCAGTCTGCCTCTGCCATTTCTTCCGCGGCTTGGGAACCCCCGGCCCTTGGCTTAACCGCCACTTTGACGATGGCAGGACGAAGCAGGCGGTGCTTCAGCTTATAACCTCGTTGCAATTCTTCCACGATCTCTTGGTCGCGCCGTCCCGCATCCTCGACCGTCTCGACAGCCTGATGGTAATGTGGATCAAACAACTGGCCGGATGTCTCTATCGGCTCCAGGCCCGCCCGTGTCAGGACGTCGGACAACTGCCGGTGGATCAATTCCATTCCCTGGTAAAAGGTTTCAGGGATTGGCGGCGCGCGCTGTCTCAAGGCTCGCTCGAACCCATCCAGAACCGGCAGCAAGGATCGGATCAAGTCCTCCGTGGCGTGCTGGCGAAATTCTTCCTTCTCCCGCTGAGCGCGCTTGCGGAAATTCTCCAGCTCCGCCTGCTTGCGCAGCAAGCGGCCATAAAGCTCCGCCTTCTCTTCCTTCAGCTTTTCGTAGGCCGCCCAAGCCTCCAGGCTTGTTGCGGCTGGCTGGCTTATGGTTGTGTCTTCGCTTAGAGGCGCAACATTCTCCTTCGGATCAGGTGCATCGGTTGGCCCAGCAGCTTCGGACAAGGGCTTGGCAAGCTGTTCTTTTTCGTTCTCCATGACCTTACGATTGTATACCCTTTGTCAGTGGCTGGTAGGTAGTAGGTGGCATGTGGGGATGGAGGCTTGTCCCCACCTACTGTTAATCACCTGCCGGTTCTCCCTACTGCCTACTGCTTTCTGCTTTTGAAGAGCGCCAAGTCCGGAGGCGCAACCTGCGCTACGATTCCCCCATTGAGTCAATGACTCATTGAATCAATGACCCAATTCCTTGGAGCCCCGTTCCTGCCATTCAGTTGGAGCTGAGGAGCCTGCTGCAAAGGTGGGCGATATAGTCCACCGTGCTGATCGCGCGGTCGTACTCCATGCGCGTCGGGCCGACAACGCCCAGCGCTCCCACGGCGCGATCCCGATAGTGCAGCGGCGCGACAACGAGGGTGCAATTATGCATCCGACTTTCGGAATTCTCGTGGCCAATCAGGATTCGGACTCCGGGCTCCCACGTGTTGAGGCAGGCGCTCAATATCCTCACCAGCTTGGCCTTTTCTTCGAAGGTCTCGAGCAGTTCCTTGATCTTGCGGATATCGTCGAACTCCACGTGGTCGAGCATCTTCGCGGTGCCATCCACGAACAGGGAGCCGGGGGCTTCACTGATCAAGGCGCTCCACATGAAAAGTATGGCCACATTCTGGAGCAAGCGGTCGGCAAGGATTTTTTCTTCTTCCATGCGCTTGAAGATTTCAAGGCGGATGGTGCCCAGCGACCAGCCCCCAAACTCGGCATTCAGGAAATCCGCAGTTCGGTCGAGCTCTTTCTGCAAGAAATCTTCCTCCAGGCGAATGGCCTTGCTTTCCACCAAATGCGGTTTGGAGACGATCACCACCAGGATGCGGCGGTCCGGCAGCAGCACGAACTTGATGTGCTCCAGCACCTTTTCCTCGAGCGCCGGCGCCAGGGCCAGTCCCACGTTGTGCGAAACCTCGGAAAGAACGCGCGAGGCGCTGGACATCATCTGCTCCAGGGCACCGCTTTCAACCCGCAGGCTCTCCTGGATGTATTCTTCGGTGGCCGGGGCAAGTCGGGAAGAACTCACGGTGCGGTCAACGTAATAGCGATAGGCCTTGTCAGTCGGGACGCGGCCGGCGGAAATGTGTGGCTGAGACAAGTACCCCAGGGATTCCAGGGTTGCCATCACGTTCCGTATGGTCGCCGAACTCAGGGCTTCCGGCAGCTTCTCCGCCACGGTCTTGGAGCCCACAGCGGCGCCGGTCTCAATGAATTGGCGCACCACGGCAACCAGGATGTCGCGCTCGCGACTTGGAAGCTCGCCACGGTCTCTCATGTTGAATCTAACTCACAATGCCTCAAATGATTAGAGGCTACCAATCTCCACTATCCATTTTATCGGCCTTGCCGGAAGCTGTCAAGAATCCGGGTAGTGTCTCAGTTTGATGTAGAGGCGGCTTTACGCCGCCATTTGGCGAGGTAAACTCGCCGCTACATCGTCAAACTGAGACACTATCAGAATCCGGGTGGCAATTCCTCAATCTCGGGCGACAACGCACACGGCGCCCCGGCACGTGCCGCGAAATTAATTGCTGATTCTGACTCCTGACTTCCAACTCCTGCCTTCTCCTCTTATGACCTCGGAGATGGCCAGCAGGTAGCACAGCGCGAAGGTGCTTGCGGATCTCCTCCCTGGGAGCCTCAACGCGGAAACCATTCAGCCGTCGGCTGGCTAGGCGGCATGAGTAAGTCGAAATGGAAACCCCGCCAAGCCTTGGATTTACAAGCCATTGAAGGCTGAAGATAGGTCTCAAATGGCCGATTAAGTTAAGCAGTGCAATGAGGATGGCACGAGTGCGGCATCTCGACTGGATTTTCGGGTTGCGAGGCCCGAGATGCGCCTTGCGCCGGAGCGTCCCCAGCAGAGTTGAGGGTCGCCTGGGGTCGCTGAATGAAACCGTCTTCAGGTTCGCATCCACCCTCCTTATCCTCGCGATGATAGGCGCCACCGATTACGCTCGGGCACTCGACCGAGCGAAGCATGCTGTATGCTCAACGCTCTGATCAAGCCAAGGGCTCCCCCGCGCCATCTGCAGGGGCTTCGGTTTACTTGTGAAGCTATGGCAATATGTCAGTGATTTACAATTAGTACCTTTGTTCTATACATAAGTCATAGGCGGACTGTTAGTCTACATTGTGTCATGTTTAGCAACGGGCAGTATGAGGGAGCATTTGCGGACTAAACAAGGGGGACAGCACGCCGGCGTTCGCGCCCTACGCTGGCGGAGTCGAGAACCAGAATGAGAGTAAGGAGAGCCGGCATGCGGGAGGTGTGAAGAGTTGTGGAAACGCGGCCAGTCCTGAGTGGGAGGGACAATGCCGTCAACCAGATGCTCGCCGCGCGTCTGCTGGAAAAGCACGGACACCGGGTGACAGTGACCACGAACGGGCGCCAAGCCCTCGCCGCCCTCGAGCAGGAAGACTTCGATGTGGTGTTGATGGACGTGCAGATTCCGGCTAATTGAGCGCGATGATTGCGCCGATGTGACTACCAGAGGATAGGGCAAAGCGGATGAAAAGCCTGACCATCGCGATCTTGTTGGAAGTGCTTCTTGCTCTCGTCGCCCCCACTGCGGGCGCGCAGGGGAAAATCCCTTCAGTTTTGACTCGCGCCGATCAAGTCAATGGACTTTCCATCGAACAGGCTAAGCAAGCGTATCCCGCAGTCATCCGTGGGGTAGTCACGTACGGCGATGTCAAGCTGGGGCACATATTTGTTCAAGATAGTACGGGGGGCACATTCGTGTACTTTGATCCGACCGGCTCGGAGCCCGAGCTGCATCCAGGCCAAATCATCGAGGTCCGAGGAATCACGACCCCCGGCGATTTCTCTCCCTGTCTGAAAAACGGCACGTTCAAGATTCTTGGAAAGGGAGCATTGCCGGTTCCCAAGCGACTTCCATTCAAGCAGCTCATCACCGGGAGATGGGCCTGCTACTGGGCCGAAGTGGAAGGGACTGTTCGATCTATACAGGCAACATCAGGCAGCGTTCAGCTAAACCTAACCACCGGGGACGGTAAGATCCTGGTGATTATGCGCGAGTATGCCGGGTGGCGGCATCTATTGGTCGGTTCGAAAATCGTAGTGCGCGGCGCTCTAAGCGCTTTGTACAATGACCACCGCCAAGCGCGCGGTGTGAAGCTCTTTGTACCGGGTCCTGAATTCGTATCTATGTTGAAGGCGCCTCCCAGCGACCCCTATTCCATGCCTACGCTTCCGCTGAACAGCATCGGACAGTATGATGTGGTGTCCGATCTGGAAGCTCAAATCCACGTTCGCGGCACGGTCACCGCGATTGAACCTGGCCCGCGAATCTATCTGTCAAACCTGGACACTAGCTTGGCCGTCGAATCGTTTCCGACCTGTTCGCCAAATCCTGGTGATGTTATCGACGTGATCGGCTTCCGTGGCCTTGTCGACGGCAGACCTGGCGTTGTTGATGCAAGCTGTCGCTTCAACTCTAGAGGACCTCAGCCCCACGCAACGCCCGTGGCCGCGGAACAGATTCTTGCACAAACGACCGAGCCCAATGGCGACCCGACCGTTTTCTTGCACACCGCTACCAAGTTCGATCTTGGATTGGTTCGGATTGAAGGCACACTCGTCAGGAGTTCACCGGGATCCGAGGGATCAACCTTTGTTCTGCAGTCGCCTGGCGGCACTTTCACTGCTAGTCTGCCGACGTCGGCGCGCGTTTTAGCCCGTCAGCCTGAGGTTGGAAGTGTGCTGCGCCTGACCGGTGTTTGCGTCATCACCTTTGACAGTTACAGCAGACCTATCGCCTTTCGTATCCTCCTCGCGAACCCGAGCGCCGTTTTCGTAGTGGCGAGGCCGCCCTGGTGGACACTTCAGCGGATGGAGGCCGTGGTAGGCGCAGCTTTGGGCGCCGCGATCATCGCCGGCGGCTGGATCTTTCTCCTTCGCCTGAGAGTAAAACAACAAACAGTGACCATACGGGACCAACTCGAGCGTTTGGAAGTTCTAAAGGAACGTGCCGAAGCCGCCAGCCGGGCGAAGAGCGAATTCCTGGCCAACATGAGCCATGAGGTCCGCACCCCCATGAACGGCGTCATCGGCATGATCGATCTGCTGTTGGACACTGACCTCAACCCCGAACAACTCGACTACGCCAGCCTGGTGAAGTCGTCCGCCGACTCCCTGCTCACCGTCATCAACGACATCCTCGACTTCTCCAAAATCGAAGCGGGCAAGCTCGAACTGGAGTCCCTCGAGTTCAATCTGCGAGACAGCATGATGCCGACCATCAAGACCCTGGCCTTGCGCGCCCACCAGAAGGGTTTGGAACTGACCTGCGATATCCGGCCCGAAGTGCCGGAGGTGGTGGTGGCCGATCCTAGCCGTTTGCGGCAAATCATCGTCAATCTCATTGGCAACGCCATCAAGTTCACCCAACGGGGCGAAGTGGGCCTCAAGGTCGCATTGGACTCCAAGACGCAAGATCAGGTCCGATTGCACTTCGTTGTCCAAGACACGGGCATTGGCATCGCCCCGCAAAAACAGAAACTCATCTTCGAGGCTTTCTCTCAGGCCGACGGCTCCACGGCGCGCAAGTTCGAGGGCACTGGCCTGGGACTTACGATTTCGAAACGCTTGGTGGAGATGATGGCCGGCAGGATCTGGGTGGAAAGCGTGGTGGGAGAAGGTAGCGCCTTCCACTTCACCGCCAGCCTCGGGGTGGGCAAAGTGGCAGAACTGCCCCCGGCAATGGCCACCGTCGCCCTGGCGGGACTGGGCGTGCTGGTAGTGGATGATAACATCACTAACCGGCGCATTCTCCAGGAGATGCTGAGCAACTGGGGAATGAGACCCACCCTGGTGGAGAGCGGGACCACCGCGTTAGAGTGCGTGAAGCAGGCTGAGGCTCCCTTCGCCTTGATCCTGACCGACTTCCATATGCCCGACATGGATGGCTTCACTCTGGTGGAGCAACTCCGGCAAGGTCCCGATCCGGGCGTAGAGGCCAAAATCATCATGCTCACCTCGGCCGGGCAGCGAGGCGACGCCGCGCGTTGCCGGCAGTTGGGCGTAGCCGCCTTCCTCAGCAAACCCGTCGGCCAAGCGGAGTTGTTTGACTGTATCGTCCGCGTTCTGGGCACATCCAGCTCCGGGGCCGAGTCGGCCGCGCTGCTCACGCCCCACACCTTACGAGAGGGGAAGAGGAAACTCCACGTTCTGCTGGCGGAGGACAATGCCGTCAACCAGAGGCTCGCCATGCGTCTGCTGGAAAAGCACGGACACCGGGTGACGCTGACCACTAACGGGCGCGAAGCCCTCGCCGCCCTCGAGCAGGAGAACTTCGATGTGGTGTTGATGGACGTGCAGATGCCGGAGATGGATGGGTTCGAGGCCACTTCCGCCATCCGAGTCCGAGAACAGCGCACCGGCAGACACTTGCCGATCATCGCCATGACGGCCCACGCCATGCGGGGCGACCAGGAACGATGCTTGGCGGCGGGCATGGATGGCTATATTCCAAAGCCCATAAGAGTCCAAGAATTGATCGCTCTGCTGGAGCGCTTTTCCGGGGTGGCCGCCAACGTCGAAGCAGTACCGGCCGGAGATCCGCATTGCCGAGCCGCGCGCAAATGATACGCAGACGAGGCGCGAACTTCCACTCCAATGCCAGGCGGCGCAAGCGGGACATGAAAGGGGATTACACGCCCCATTGCACATTCACAAGGCCGCTCCTCTGAATCCTCGCTCCTGAATTCTATAGTTTTGCAGTTGACACGAGGCTAGCCATGTGTTGACCTTCCCCCGTGCTTGAAGCCCTCGCCGACGTTTGCTATAGTTTCCGGTCTGTCGTTAAAGGTAGGTCGTAGATGATAGGGAGTCGGTGGAGTCAAACATCCGTCCCTACCGGCTATCCATTACATTCGACCTGCACATTCAACTCGCGGATGACTCGGCTTCCGGCCTCCGCGGGCTTCATGGAGGAACGGGAAAATGGCGCCACCAAAAGTCTTCAAGAACTACATCGATGGGGAGTGGGTTTCGTCGGCAAGCGGACACACTTTTGATAACGTCAACCCCGCCAACACGCACGAATTGGTCGGCATGTTCCAGAAGTCCAACCAGCAGGATGTTGATAACGGCATTCAAGCCGCGAAAGAAGCGTACAAATCCTGGCGGCTTACCCCGCCTCCCAAGCGGGGCGAGATTCTTTATCGGGCCGCACGTTTGCTCGTGGAACGAAAGGAAGCCTACGCCGAGCAGATGACGCGCGAAATGGGGAAGATCCTGGAGGAAACCCGCGGCGACATTCAGGAAGCCATTGACATGACCTATTATATGGCAGGTGAGGGCCGGCGGCTCTTCGGGCAAACCACCACTTCCGAATTGCTCAACAAGTTTTGCATGTGGGTGCGCAGCCCGATCGGCGTGTGCGCGCTGCTCACGCCGTGGAATTTCCCCATGGCCATTCCCTCCTGGAAAGTCATGCCGGCGCTCATCTGCGGCAATACGGTAGTGATGAAGCCCGCTACGGACACCCCGCTCTCGATGTACAACCTGGTTCAGACGCTGGAAGAAGCCGGAATTCCGCGCGGGGTGGTGAACTTCGTTACGGGAAGCGGCGTCGAGGTGGGAACTGCTTTGATGACCCATGACGATGTCCGCGTGGTTTCCTTCACGGGCTCAACCGAAGTGGGAAAAAAGGTAGCCGAGGCTTGTGCGGGCACCTTCAAACACTCCTGCCTCGAGATGGGCGGCAAGAACATCATCATGGTGATGGAGGACGCAAACCTGGGGCTCGCGGTGGAGGGCGCTCTCTGGGGCGGCTTCGGGACCGCCGGGCAGCGTTGCACCGCCTCCAGCCGCATCGCTGTTCACAAGGACGTGTACAAGGACTTCCTCGAGAAGTTCGTGGCGCGTGCGCGCGCTCTGAAAGTCGGCAATGGCCTCGACCCGACTGTGCACATGGGGCCTCTCATCAACGAGAACCAATTAAAGACCGTCGAGAAATACGTTGAGATTGGGAAGAACGAAGGCGCCAAGCTGCTTTGCGGCGGCCAGCGCCTGGTGGGCGGCGACTACGATTGCGGCTGGTTCTACAGACCCACCATTTTCGGCGATTGCGATCCCAAAATGCGAATTTGCCGCGACGAGATCTTTGGTCCCGTCGTCTCCATCATCCCCTGCTCGAGCCTGGAGGAGGCCATTGAAATCGGTAACGGAGTAGTCTACGGGCTTTCCTCATCCATCTACACCCGAAACGTCAACCGCGCCTTCCAGGCCATGCGTGATATGGAGACCGGCATTTTTTACGTCAACGCTCCTACCATCGGCGCCGAAACCCATTTGCCTTTTGGCGGCACCAAGCAGACAGGCAACGGCCACCGCGAAGCCGCCACCGCCGCCCTGGATTTCTATTCTGAGTGGAAAGCTGTCTACGTGGATTACAGCGACAGGTTGCAGCGGGCGCAAATTGATACGTCAGACCGGTAGGTGGTAGGCCGTAGGTGGTAGGTGGGGGGAAGACGGTAGGTGGTAGGTGGGGGAAAAACAGCACACTGCTTACTGCCTACTTCCCAAGGGCGCGACCTGCGCTATGCTTGCTGCTGTCCCCTGGCACCTGAAGCCTGACTCCTGAAACCTTCCCTTGCCCCACCTACCACCTACGACCTACCACCTGCCGTTCATGGTTGAGGCCCTGCCGCAGGCGGGTCCTGCTGGGTGTCCGGAGCGGCGGGAGTGTCGCTGACTGTATCGGTGCCGGCCCTGGCTCCACTACTGGCATCCAGGTCTGCCGGCAGGGGATGCGGGCCAAGGCCGAGTTTCATCAGGGATTTTGCCTCAGGAAGGCCCGTCACCGGAAACCCGTGATCGGCCTGGTAGCGTCGCATCGCCTCGCGCGTCTGATCGTCCCAGCGGCCGTTAGGTTGTGCATTCAAGTAGCCTGCCTGGAACAAGGCTTGTTGAATTTCTTGAATACGTTCTGGCTCCGGACGCAACTGTGCCCGCCGCCGCCGTGCCGCGGCGGCTCGCTTGGCCTTGGAAGAAACGTGCCGTGTCGCAGGGTGGTGCGCGGATCGGTGTTGGCCCGTGCCAGCAGAGGCCCTCTGAGTGCTGTGCTTGGGGGGCGTGTGGGACTTCCGCTTCGCCGTGCCAGCGCTTTTCTGTGGCGTGGTGGTGCCAGCGGGTAACTGGACCGTCAATATCCACGCCAGTGCGGCAAGGAGCACTAGTCCTGCGTAGGTTTTCTTATTCCAGTGTTTCAACTTCCGTTTCCTCAGTCCCTTACGGCAGGCGATCCGCAAGGAACAGGGTGGTATACGAGTGCGGGCCGCTGCCTCGTGCAATAAGCAGCAGCACATCCTCCCCGGATTTCAGGGAAGATTGTATGCGGTTGAAGTCCTCTGCTGAAGCGACCGCATGATGGTTGATGCCCAGAATGATATCGCCATGCTGAACGCCCAAGTCGGACGCGAATCCGCCCGGCTGGACGTTCATCACCAGGATTCCCTGTTGGCTGTCCAGATGGAGTTTATCAGCGAGCTCCTGGGCCTGCTCGCGCGTCAGGCTCTTTACTGCTATCCCGAGGACGCCGGAGCTTCCCTCCGCAGGAGTTTCCTCGCCCTCGTTTCCAGGACCTTCGCGCAATTCGGCAACGATCTTATTACGGTCGCCCACCTCGACGTCGGTGGTCAGCGGTTTTCTGTCGCGAAGGTATTCCACGCGGAGCCTCTTGCCAATTTCGGTGTCCGAGACGATAGCCACCAACTCGTCCGCGTTCTTGATAGGTTTCCCGTCGACGCTCAAGATGACATCCCCGCGCTTCAACCCCGCGCGCTCGGCAGGGCTGCCTGCTTCCACGACATTAATGACGATGCCGTGATCAGTTCCGAAGCTTCTCAGTAAGGCCGGATTGTTCTGGCTATAAAACTGAACACCGATGGCGCCGCGCCGCACGCTGCCCGAGGTAATAAGAGCGTTGTAGACCTTTCGGGCCGTATTGGAGGGAATGGCAAAACATATGCCATCATAGGTGCCCCGTTGCGTGGCGATAGCCGTGTTAATCCCAATCACCTGCCCCGCGAGATTGACCAGCGGCCCACCGCTGTTGCCGGGATTGATCGCCGCATCCGTCTGGATGAAGCGCTTGAACTGCCCCTGCACTCCACCCTCGATGTCGCGTCCCTTGGCGCTCACAATACCGGCGGTTACCGTAGAATCCAAACCGAAAGGACTGCCGATTGCTAACACCCAATCGCCAACTCGCATGGCGTCAGAATCGCCAAATGGGGCGGCCGTCAGCGGCCTGTTCGTGTCAATCTTGACAATCGCGAGGTCCGTCCATCGATCGGAGCCGATGATCTTAGCCTTGTACCTGGTAGTGTCGTCTCCGTGCAGGGATACGTTGATCCGATCAACAGGTTTATCCTCATCATTCTGCGTAACCACGTGATAGTTCGTCAGGATGTAGCCATTCGTACTTAGGATAACTCCGGAACCTAGACTTTGTTGCCTGAGATCCCCCAATGGGGCGCCAGGCGATTCGAAGAACTTGTCGAAGAAATCGCCGAAGGGTGTCTCGTCGGGCGCGCGAAAGCGTCGGCGCGCGACGCGAACTGTGCTCTCGGTGTTAATGTTCACGACGGCAGGCGCGAGGGCATCCGCAACCTGGGCAAAGGAGCTTGATAGCTCTGCAGGTGAAGGAGGAGGAAGCGGCTTGGCGTCCCGAGCCACGGGCGAACTTCGGGCGGCACGCACCCCGTGGGAAACGACCGTGCCGATCAAAATTCCCATCCCCAGCGTCACGACGATTACGACCGCCGGGAAAAACTTACGTCCGCTTGTGCTCATTCCGCTTCCCCTCCCAACGCCCGCACCGTTCTTCAGGGGCGCACAGATCCATTATAGCATCACTGTGCCTGCGAACTCCTGCGTACTTTTGACGAATGTATTCGCCTTCTGGTAACCGCTCATCGCTGCTTCTAAATTTGACAGGTCGCTGAACAACCGTGCGCCACTCTTCGGAGAGACCCCAGGCAAGAGTAGGCAGTAAGCAGTAGGCAGCAAGCGGTCGGCACAAGGGAGAGGGTAATCCAAAATCCAAAATTGCCCCAGCCCCCAGCCCCTGGCACTTGTGGCTCGACCTGCAACCTGTTTCCCCCCACCTACCACCGACCATCTACCACCTACCTTTTTGGGGCTAGCCTTCCACGGGGGAAGGCAGGCTGCCACCCCAAATTTCCGAAATCACCATGCCCGCCAGAATCAGTCCTGAGCCCAGCAGCACCCTGCCCCCAAAGTGTTCCCCAATCGCCAGCCAGGAAGAGAGTGCAGCAAATACAGGCTCCAGGGCAAAGATCAGCGCCGTGTGCGCGGCTGGGGTGTATTGTTGGGCCCAATTCTGAACCGAGAAAGCTACCCCAGTTGCCAGCACCGCCGTTACCAGGATTGCCCCCACCAGCCGGCCGGTCAAATGCAGGGTTTGATCCGGCACAAAGGGAAGCGCGCCTAATGAGAGCAGACCGACCACCAGAACCTGCACAGGCACGAGATGGAGAAAGGAAAACTTCTTCGTATAGTGCCCCACGAGGACGATATGAACCGCAAAAGAAAGTGCACCCACCAGGGTAAGTAGGTCTCCCCTGTTCACCGCTGCCATGCCTGACGGGGCAACCAGGAGATAGATCCCGAAAAGTCCCAAGACTCCCCCGACAAGGGTCGCAGAACCCATTCTAAAGCCGGAGAGCATCATGATCACCGGCACCAGGATCACACTGAAACCAGTGAGGAACGCGCTTTTCGAGGGCGTGGTATATATCAAGCCCCAGGTCTGAAAGAGGAATCCTGCGAACAGGAATAGTCCCAGGATTGAACCGGGAAGGATGGTAGCCCGATTCACCTGCCCTCGCCCCAGGATTGCCAGAAGGAGAAATCCGGCGAGCATAAAGCGCACTGCCAGGAAAGGCAGTGGGGAAGCGTCGGCGAGCGCCCCTTTGACGACCACAAAAGTGCACCCCCAGATGGCGGTAACCACCACCAGGAAAAGTTCGGCTTTTGTTCTGGTACTCAAGGATATCCACTTCCGGAATCCGGGGACGGCGCTTCGATCCCCGGAGGGGTCGCAAGGTTCTTTGGGCAAAGAATGGCCGGAGGATTGTCATTCCGAGCGGAGCGAGGAATCTCGCTCTGTGCCTCAAGCTTCTTTGGGCAAAGAATGGCTGGAGGGCTGGAGATCATCATTGGGCTGGTCGCCCGCAAAGCTGGTCAAAGAGCAGGTCAAATGGCAAAGCTCAAAAGGCAAATGGCAAAATTAAGGTCACTAAGCGATTTTTGCCATTTGAATTTTGCCATTTGAATTTTGACCTGCTGGTCTATTTCCGGCCGCTCGTCACTTCTTTCCGCTGAAGTCGCCTAGCAAGTTCACAGACCTCGGCTCGTACTTTTGCCCAGCCGTCGAGTGGTCAGCCAAGACGGGCCGGTAAAGCGTGCGGCAACGCTCGCAGCGGTAAACCTCCGCGGCTCTGCCGAACGCCTTGATGGCTTCCTCTTCCTCCGCGCTGGAAAAGAGACGGTGCGGATCGTCGTAATACCAACGCTTGAGGTGGCCGACGCAAAGCTCTCCCTTCGTGTCTTTCTCATCACAAGCCCTCTGGCCGGGTTTCTTCTCTTTGACTTTGAAAGCCACGTCACCCCCCCGGAATTGATTCATTTCTCCATTGAATCATTGCAAAGTTAACAGTCGACAGTCAACAGTTCACAGAATGAATCAATGAGTCAATGAATCAATGCATCAATTCTTAGTATTCGACTTCCACCAGGCAAAGTCCCCGGGCTGGAGCCGTGGGACCGGCCATGGTGCGGTCGCGGGCTTTGAGAATTCGGATGATGCCACCTGGTTCCAACTTCCCTCCCCCGACCTCCATGAGCGTGCCCACCATGTTGCGGACCATGTGGTGAAGAAACCCATTCCCGGAAACCTCGTAGATCAGCATGGATGTCCGGGGGTGGCGGAAAATTCGGGAAGCGAATATTCTTCGCACCCTTGCTGTTTCCATTTTGTGCGCAGCCGCCTGCCCACCGCTTCCACTGTCCCGGCGAGGCGCATTTTGCTCTTCGGATAGGCCCTGGTGTTCCTCTTCCGCAGCGTACCCATCGGCGGCAGCGAAGCTTGTGAAATCGTGTTCCCCTTCAAATAGTTTCGCCGCCTCCGCCATACGCTCACTGTCCAGGGGAAACGGATAGTGCCAAACGAACCGCCAGAGAAAAGGTGAGCAGACCGGAGCCTGGAGAATCCGGTAGCGATAAGTCTTCGACCGAACGTCGTAGCGGGCGTGAAACTTGGCAGAGACTTTGTGGGATTCCTTAATGCGCACTGTGGGCGGGAGAGCATTATTCAGTGCTTTCACGAGGTTGTCGCAGGGGATAGGGCAATCTATTTTGAAGTTGGCCACTTGGTTTAAGGCATGGACCCCGGCGTCGGTCCGCCCGGATCCCCAAACCTGCGCCCTTTCGCCGAGAATTCTCTCGATCGCCGATTCAAGGCACTCCTGCACCGTCAGCGCATTCGACTGGCGCTGCCACCCATGAAAATCCGTCCCGTCGTAGGCGATTAGCAAGCGGATGTTGCGCATAAAGCGGTAGTGAGCCGACAGTTCTCAGTAGTCAGTTGCGCCAGTCCCTCCTGCACCCGCTGCTAACTTACACTAAATCGGGCGCCACAAACAACCAACCTCCACCTGCTCGGCACTGACGAATGGTTAAACACTCGCGTTTTCGCGCTGTCCATTTTCGGCTACTTGACTCTTGCAATCTTGCACAGCATGTTGCTGACCGCGGGCCTCCCGGTCGCGCCTCAACGTCTCTCATATTTCTTCCGATACTTACACTTCTCCTGGCGGGTTTGCAAATTTGCAATACGATGGTATTGTATTCCGATAAGTCACCACGATGATGCACTGCGCCACGCATGCCGATTCGCCGGCCCACGTGATCGAAGGCTTGCAGTTCACGCACGAGTTGCCGCTCGACCTGTATTACGGCACAGGCGTAGTGGTGGACATTCCCAAGAAGCAGTGGGAGCCGATCACCGCCAAGGACCTGGAGAACGCCATGGCGAATATCGAAAATGGGCTTCCCGCTGCGCTGGTACATGGGCGATGGTTCCATCGTGCGGCTAGTGGCGCAAATCGGTGAGGCGGAACTGAACCCGGCGCCGCCGAGGGTCTGCAAGTACGGTGTCGTTTGAGATGGTGATCCGCACTTTCGAAGAACTTCGGGAACGCGCCAAAGGCCTCGGCCCGCGGCGCGTCGCCGTAGTCTCGGCGGACGATGAAGTGGCGTTGACCGCGGCGGCGGAAGCATTGCGCCTGGGCATCGCCATACCGGTGCTGGCCGGCGATCTCAGGAAAATTCACGAAATCGCGGAAGCGCTAGGACTCGGCGGGCTGATCGAGCGCGCGGAGTTCGTGGACGCGCCCAACGACGCCGCGGCGGCGGCCGTCCGGTTGGTGCGGGCGGGCGGCGCCGCAATTCTACTGAAGGGGCATCTGCGCACCGACGAACTGTTGCGCGCCGTGCTTCACAAACAGGACGGTCTGCGCGCGGGCCGCCTGCTGAGCGACGTGCTGCTGTTCGAATACGGGAAGGGCGAGCACCGCTTGGTGGGCGTGACCGACGGCGGACTGAACGTGGCTCCCAAACTGGAACAGAAGATCCAGATTGTCGAGAACGCCATCGAGGTGATGCGCAGCCTCGGAATCGTGCGGCCGAGAATCGCCATCATGAGCGCGACCGAAGCGGTATCCGACGCGGTGCCCTCAACCAGAGACGCGCAGGCGCTGACCGCGATGGGCGCGGAGGGAGCATTCGGGGACGCGGAGGTCTATGGTCCGCTGGCCGTGGACAACGCGCTGCTGGAATCGGCGGCGGCGGCGAAGGGAATCCGCAACCCGGTGGCGGGCCGCGCGGACTGTCTGGTGGCGCCAAACATCGAGGCCGCCAACATGTTCGGCAAGGCGGCGAAGTACCTGGGAGGCTCGGCCTGCGCGCACGTCGTTGTGGGGGCGAAGGCACCGATCCTCATTCCGTCGCGCGTGGAAAGCGCGGAAGACAAGCTGAACGCCATCGCCCTGGGGGTGATCTTTGCCGCCCGTTGAGTATCGGATACTGGCGATCAATCCCGGATCGACTTCCACCAAGTTCGGCGTATTCGCCGGCTCCCAGGCCGTGCTGGTGCGAAACCTGCAGCACTCCGATGGGGAGATGGCGCCGTTCCGCGGCAGGCCGGTACTCGACCAGGAGGAGTTCCGGCGCGAGGCGGTGGAGCGCGAGCTCGTCACGGCCGGCGAGGATCCGTCCGGCTTCCATGCGGTGGCGGGACGAGGAGGGCTGCTGGGACCGGTGCGCAGCGGGACGTATCGAGTGAACCAGGCAATGCTCGATCACTTAAGTGAGGCGCGCCGGGGGGAGCACGCCTCGAACCTGGGAGCCTTTCTGGCGCGGGCCATGGCCGCGCGCGCCGGCGTGGGCGCATTCATCGTCGATCCGGTCAGCGTGGAGGAATGGCCGGAGCGCGCGCGGCTCTCGGGGCTTGCGTCTATCGAGCGCCAGTGCTTCTCGCACGCCCTGAACACCAAGGCAGTTGCCAAGAGGTATGCACGGGAGGTCGGCCGTTCCTATGAGCAGTTGCGCCTGATCGTCGCACACCTGGGAAGCGGAATATCCATTTCGGCGCACGAGGACGGCCGGATGATCGATGTCGCCGCTGCTAACAGTGAAGCGCCGTTTTCGGCCGAACGAGCCGGCAAGCTGCCGACCACCGAGCTGGTACGCCTCTGTTTCAGTGGCAGGTATACGCATCAGCAGGTGGAAGGTCTGCTGCAGAGCGGGAGCGGATTTTACTCCTACCTCGGCACCAAAGACTTGGCGGAAGTGGAACGGCGGATCGACAACGGCGATGGGCGTGCGGCGCTGGTGTTCGATGCCATGACGTATCAGATCGCGAAGGAGATCGGCGCTATGGCCACGGTGCTGCTGGGCCGCGTGGACGCGCTGCTGATCACGGGCGGCATGGCGCATTCGGCTCGGCTGGTCGCGGCGGTGCAGGCCGCAGTCGGGTGGATTGCGCAGGTGGTCGTGTACCCGGGCGAACACGAACTGCAGGCGCTCGCCGAGGGTGTGCTGCGCGTGCTGTGCGGAGAAGAGCCAGCGCGGGAATACGGCGCCACGTAGGCCAGGCCCCCTGGTCTGTCCCGGAAGGTAGAGGAGGTGGAACCCGCCCTATCTGATTCCACTCGTGGAAGTGGTACAGGCCCTGCGAACGAAGATCAGGCATGTTGAGCGAACCCTGGACCTGCTTCGTCGCGTGGGGAAGACCGCCGTGCAGTGGGACCGGACCTCGAAAACCTCAGCCCCTTCCCAACGCAAACGCCTCAAGATTGACCTCAAGCAGCTTTTCCGGTAACCGGCGCGTTATTGCCGCAATCCAGGCCTCTTCGGAAAACTCCAGATGGCGGCTTAGCGCGCCCAGTAATGCGACGTTCAGGCTTTTCTTGCTGCGCAGCTTATCCACGCGGAATTGCGAGGGCTCGACAATAATGCCGCTCGGGCTCAAGACAGCGGCATTCACGGAAACCTGGTCCGGCTCGACCGCCACCAGAAAGTCCGCTTCGCCCGCAGGAACCATCGGGCTGTATACCTCGCGCCCGAACCGCACATCGCTGGCGACGGAGCCGCCGCGCTGGCTCATTCCATGGAGCTCGCTCTTTTTCACGTCGAAGCCCGCCTGGAGCGCCACATCGGCCACGATGTCTGAAGCCGTGAGCACGCCCTGACCGCCGAGACCGGCGATGACGATGTTAGTTACACTGCGCATTCATCCTCTCGTATTCCCGAATGTTCCTTGCCGCCAGCAGGCATTCCCGTCTGGCCACGATGACCGTGAGTTCGGGCTTGTCCAGGCACTCCTTCAGCAGGCGCTCGAAAGCAGCGGGGTCGCGCGTCGGATCGATCACATGCAGATTGCGCACGCCAGCGGCACGGACCAGATCTTCTATGCTCGCCTTGGCGGTTGCGGAATGGTCCAGCGTCCGCCCCGTACCGGGATGCTCCTGGAAACCGGTCATGGCGGTGGTGCCGTTATCGAGCACCAACACGACATGGCCCGTGGACGGCGGATTGTAAGCCATCTCCAGGATTCCGGTGATCCCGCTGTGAATGAATGTGCTGTCGCCGATTACGCTGACGACCCGTTTGGCCTGCTCGGGTGGAAGGGCGTGCCTCAAACCGAGACCCACTCCAATCGAGGCGCCCATGCAAACGACGGAATCCACGGCTTCAAACGGCGGGAGCACCCCAAGGGCATAACAACCGATATCCCCGGAAACGATGCAGTTCAGGTTTCTCAGGCTGGAGAAGACGCTGCGATGCCCGCACCCCGGGCAGAGCGTGGGTGGCTTGCCGGACAGCGGCTCCGGCTCGGGAGAGACATCGCAGGCTAGGATGCGGCGCACCCGGCTAACATTCAGTTCGCCAAGGCGAAACATCTCGGTTTTCCCGTCGACGGGGATGCCAGCCGCGCGCACCGCTTCCGCCAGGTAAGGGTCGCCCTCCTCAATGACGAGCGCGCGCTCGACTGTGGAGGCGAACCTTCGGATGAGCCCGAACGGCAGCGGATAGGTCATGCCCAACTTCAGCACACTCGCTTCAGGGGCGGCCTCGCGAACGTGCTGATAGGAGATGCCGGACGTAACGATGCCAATGGCCGGCGATCCGTCGACGATCCGATTCACGTCCGCGGTTTCGTTCCATTCGGCGATTTGCGCTAGAGCGGCGCGCAGCCTCTTGTGCGCCGGTCGGGCGTAGGCGGGAATCATCACGCGGCCCGGAATATCCCGTCCGAAATCCGCCCCTCGCGGGGACGGAATCGACGGCGCCCTGCCACGCCGCAGCACCGTTTTTGCGTGGCAGACCCGCGTGGTCATGCGCAACATCACGGGCTTCCGCCACCGCTCGGCAATCTCGATGGCGCGTAGCGTGAACTCATACGCTTCCTGGGAATCCGACGGCTCCAACATGGCGACCCCAGCCGCCACGGCGTACCTGCGGTTGTCCTGTTCGTTCTGACTCGATGCCATTCCGGGGTCGTCGGCGGAAACCACCACAAGAGCCCCGGGAAGTTCCAGGTATGCCGCCGTAAACAGCGGGTCGGCTGCCACGTTCAAGCCCACATGCTTCATGGTCACGATCGATCGAGCCCCTGCCAGCGAAACACCGAGGGCCACTTCAAGCGCCACCTTCTCGTTGGGAGCCCATTGGGCCCGGCCGCCCAAGCCGTCAAAGGCCTCGAGGATCTCCGTGGAGGGCGTGCCGGGGTAACCCGTCCCGAGCGACACTCCGCCGTCGAATGCCGCCAGCGCCACCGCCTCGTCCCCGCTCACGAGCTCCACGGACGACTGCTGCGCTCCGCTCGTCAGAGAGGTTGCGTCCGTTCCACTCGCCGGTGCCGCGCTATGGGAGTCTTTCATATTGCCATCACCTCTTTGTGCTCGTTCGCGCACGGCTTCTTCAGGGCCAACCCGACGAGCAAGATGAGGACTGGATAAGGGTCATGGATAGTTCGCTGATCCAATCGAAGGCCACCCCTCGCCTCCGAAAAGTATACGGCTTCAAGGCTGGCTTTGCATCCTGAAACACCTCGCAGCCGATACTTGATCACGATTGTCAGTTACGGCGGTGGATGTTAGAATCGTGTGTTTTTGTTATCTAAGTACAGACCTCATTGTGAGCCTGTGCTTTTAGGCCTGAGAGTTTGGCTTCTCGGGAAGGCTCTCCTCTTATGCGCGCTCAGGGGTTGGGGGCAGGAGTTGCCCGGGTGTCAAGAAAGCCAGGCACATGGGTCCACCGATGCGCTTAAGCAGGCGAAGACGGCGTTCGATCCTTGGATGAACTTCCGGATTTCAACTAACTCACGACTGACCATCCAGAACCCGTGATGACCTTTTATGAAACTCCACGTCCAAGCATTGCGTAAGTATGATTCTATGCCAGTAAGTTCAATGAATCCGATTTGCAGGGAGAACAACTCGCGATGAACCATAAGAACCTGCGTTGGTTTGCCCTAACTGTAGCTCTGGGATCGCTTCTCATCGCCCAGAGCATGCATGCCCAAGCGACCAGAACCACCAACCCGGCAACCATGGAGTTTGGAAACACAGGTTGGTTTCCGAGTTTCTGGGGGCCTTATAGCTCGCCTTATGTTCCCCAGCCAAGAATGAGCAACTCGGAGCGGGTTCACTCGCTGATCAGCGGGGGGAAGTTGCGCCTTTCCATTGAGGACGCCCTTGCCCTGGCGCTCGAGAACAACCTCGACATCTCCGTGGCGCGCTATAACCTGGGTTTTGCACAGACGGACCTCTTGCGTGCCAAGAGCGGCGGAGCAACCCGCGGGGTTCCAGGCGCGTTCTCCTCCTCGGCGCTGTTTGCAGGAGCGATCGGAGGCGGCATCAGTGGCATCAGCAGCAGCAGTACGACTAGCGCCAGCGGAGTGACGGGCAGTGGGGGCGCTACGAACGTCGGGGTAATCGGCTGCTGCGATCCAGTGGCAGGGGCCCAGTTCGGATGGGACCGCAGAACCTCCCCACTCAATTATACAGTAGTCAGCGGCGCTCCCGTGGTCACCACTCAAACCAGCAACGGTGTCGCCTACTTTGGCCAGGGTTTTCTGACTGGCACCAGCTACGCAGTGGCAGTGAGCGGCTACCGCCAATCCACAACTTCCCTCAATACGCTGTTCAACCCCGTCGTGCCTACAAGCCTGACCGTGGGCTTCGACCAGCAACTGCTGAACGGATTCGGCTATCGCGCCAACGCCAAGTTCATTCGTATCGCACAAAATGACCTGAAAATATCAAACAGTATTTTCCGTCAACAGGTGATTACGACGGTCGCTCAGGTTTTGAATCTTTACTGGGATTACCTGTCTTATAAGGAAAACGTTCGTGTAGCCGGACAAGCCCTGGCCTTCTCTGAGAAACTCCTTTCCGATAATAAGCGTCAGGTCGAAATTGGCACCCTGGCACCGATTGAAGTAGTGCGGGCAGAATCCGAGGTGGCTTCCGATCAACAGAGTTTGATTGTTGCCCAGACCAGCCTGCAACAACAGGCAGAGTTGATCAAAACGGCGCTCGCGAGGAAAGTCGACTCGGAGTTGATAAGCGCACAGATTGATGCGGTGGATAAACTCCCGCAGCCAACGCCGGACGATATTCCACCCTTGGATCAAGCCTTGAAGCAAGCACTCCAGAACCGCCCGGAAGTCGAACAGGCTGACCTCAACGTGCGCTACGAGTCAATCGTCGTCAAGGCTAATCGCAATGCCTTGCTGCCCACCCTCGACCTGTTTGCCACTTACGCCCCAACGGGACTCTCAGGTCTCAGTTCGGTGCTCGGGCCTTGCCCTTCCGGGTACACGGCGAGTGGGAACCAATGCCTGGCAACGGGCCTCGAAGCAATTCCGCGGCCGATGCTGGTGTCCAACCAAGGCATCTCGCAATCCTTGTCCCAATTGTTCCACGGCAATTATCCTGATTATTCTTTTGGCTTCACCTTGCAATTTCCGATTCGCAACCGCTCCGCGCAGGCCGACGTAGCGCGCGCCCTTCTAGAGCAAAGACAACTGGAGGAACAACTTCAGAAGCAGAAGAATCAAGTTGAGCAGGATGTCCGCAGCGCAGAAATCGGGGTGATTCAGGCCAAGGCCCAAATACAGGCCGCAGTGAAGGCCGTCCTGCTGGCGCAGAAGACCCTCGACGCGGAACAGAAGAAATTTCAGTTGGGTGAGTCCACAGTCTTCCTGGTGATTCAGGCGCAACGCGACCTGGCCACGGCCGAGGGCAACGAAGTGAAGGCGCGCTCGACTTACGCCAAGGCCCTCACGCAGTTTCAGCAAGTGACCGCCACCATTTTGGCTGAACACCATGTCGAATTGAATGACGCGCTTCAAGGGAAGGTGGCCCGCTCGCCGAACATTCCAGGCACGCACGATGAGCCGGCCATTCAGACGCCCCCTGCAAGCCCGCAAGGATAAGCGGAACGTCGGCGGGGTCTCACAAGGTAGGTAGGTTGTAGGTGGGGGAAGGACTTCTCTCCTCCCCCCCTCCCCTCTCCTCCGCCACTCCTCCCTCATGGGTGTTCGTAGATTTCACCCTAGCGAGAACTCAGACTCAGCCACTGCCCTGGGATGTAGGGCCAGGGCTTGCCCCGGCCAGACCGGGAAAATGGCCAAACTCCAGCGGCCGCCCCAAGGTGCGACCCTACATTCGCATCGGGGCACGACCAGTATTTGGCGAAGTTTGACTTTGCATTTGGCCTTGAACTAAGATGCCATCCGGGTCGCAGTGTACGATGCAGAGAGGGCGAAAAACGGGCACCGAACTCGAGACAGGGCGTTCTCAACGCCAACCCTCCACTGCCCAAGCCCGCTGGGAGGAAAAGGTACTCAAGCCCGCCCTCGAGAGCTCCCCCGAGCGGCAAGAAATCTTCACGACCCTTTCCGGCGTGCCCGTTGAAAGACTGTACACTCCATGCGATCTCGCTGATTTTGATTATTCCCGCGACCTCGGCGATCCGGGTGAATACCCTTTCACACGCGGCATCCACCGTACCATGTACCGGGGCAGGGTCTGGACCATGCGCCAGTTCTCGGGATTCGGCAGCCCCGAGGACACCAACCAGCGCCTGCATTACCTTCTGAAGCAAGGGCAAACGGGACTATCTATCGCCTTTGACCTGCCTACCCTGATGGGCTACGACAGCGACCATGCTCTGGCTGAGGGTGAGGTTGGCAAATGCGGGGTAGCGGTTTCATCTCTCGCTGATATGGAGACCTTGCTTGCCGGGCTGCCGCTCGAGCGCATAACCACCTCCATGACCATCAATTCGCCCGCGGCCATCATCTGGGCAATGTACCTGGTCGTGGCAGAAAAGAGCGGGGCCGAGCTCAAGAAAATCTCAGGAACAACACAGAATGACATTCTCAAGGAGTACATCGCCCAAAAGGAATACATCTTTCCGCCCAAGCCTTCGATGCGCCTCGTGGTGGACACGATTGTGTATGGCGCCAGGGAAGTCCCCTGCTGGAATGCCATCTCCATTAGCGGCTACCACATTCGTGAGGCAGGATCGACAGCAGTGCAGGAACTCGCCTTCACGTTGCGCGACGGCATGGAGTACGTCGAGTGGGTGGTACGCGCAGGCATGAGCGCGGACGAATTTGCTCCCCGTCTCAGCTTCTTTTTCAACGCGCATAACGATTTGTTCGAGGAAGTGGCAAAATATCGAGCTGCGCGCAGAGTTTGGGCGCGTGTGATGCGGCAGCGCTTTGGCGCGCAGAATCCCCGCTCCTGGCTTTGCCGTTTTCATACCCAGACGGCGGGTTGCTCGCTCACCGCGCAACAACCCTACAACAACGTCGTGCGCACTACCCTGCAAGCTCTCGCGGCGGTTTTGGGGGGAACGCAGTCTTTGCACACCAATTCCCTTGATGAAGCCTGGGCTCTTCCCACCGAGGCGGCGGTTACGATTGCGCTCCGGACGCAGCAAGTCATTGCTCACGAAAGCGGAATAACAAACACCGTTGATCCGCTCGCCGGCTCGTATTTCGTGGAGAAGCTGACGGCCGAAACCGAGCGTGCCTGTTACGAGTATTTTGACAGGATTGACGCCTTGGGGGGCATGGTGGCGGCAATCGAAAAAGGCTTCCCACAAAAAGAGATTCACGATGCTGCCTACGCCTATCAGCAGGCAATCGAACGGAAAGAGGCGGTCATTGTGGGTGTCAACGATTTCGTAACCGAGGAAGAGCGCCCCATCACCCTATTGGTAATCGATGAGAACGTTGCCCGTCATCAGCGACAGAAGTTGGAGCAGTTGAAGAAGCAGCGGGATAATTCCCGCGTCCAGGCGACCCTCGAATCTTTGGGAAACGCTGCTGCCACAGATGCCAACTTGATGCCTTACATTCTCGAGTCTGTGCGCGCCTATGCCACCCTCGGCGAAATGTGCGACGTCCTGCGGCGCGTTTTCGGGACCTACGAGGAGCCTGCTTTTCGATAGGAGTAGTGACGAGCAGGAGTCAGGAGAGCGCGTTTCAGGTCTCAGATGTCAGGAGAGACGAGACGCGGGGATCGCAGGTCCTGAATCCTTGCTTGTCACACGTCACCAATCTATGGACCGTCGCATTCGAGTACTCGTTGCCAAGCCCGGCCTGGATGGCCACGACCGGGGAGCGAAAATTGTGGCGCGCGCCCTACGCGATGCCGGAATGGAAGTGATTTACACCGGCCTCCGGCAAACGCCGGAGATGATCGTCAACGCAGCGCTCCAGGAAGATGTGGACGCTATCGGCGTCTCTATTCTTTCCGGGGCGCACCGCACCATCGTCCCGCGTATCTGCGAGCTGCTTCGTGAAGAAGGTCTCGAGGATATCTTGATGGTCGTCGGCGGCATCATCCCTGATGAAGATATTCCGGAGTTGAAAAAGGTTGGCGTTGCGGAAGTCTTCCAGCCGGGAGCATCAACTCAGCAGATTGTGGACTTCATCCGGTCGCACGTGAGATAGGATTCAGGATTCGGGATTCAGGGCGTGCGACCCTCGTGCCTGCTCCCTTGCGACCCTTGAAACCTGCTTCCCTGAATCCTGACTCCTGAATCCTTGCCCATGGAGCTAAGCAGCCACAATTCGGTCGCCGTGCTGGGTTTTCCGCCGGACGCTGGGTACCCTCGGCTTACGATGGGAGTCCTTGCGGAACTGGGCGACCTCCTAAATGAAGTCAAGCTCTCCGGCCTTTTCCAGGGCGTGGTGATTGCCGCCAACTCCCACTCTTTCGCAACGGGCGCCGACATCGAGGAGGTCGCATCTGTTGAAGGGGCAGCCGCCCGCGATTTTGCGCGGGCGGGACAATCGCTCTTTAACCATGTGGCGAACTTCACTCTTCCCATCGTTGCGGCCATCCGAGGGTATTGTTTGGGAGGAGGCCTGGATCTGGCCCTGGCGTGCCACGCGCGCATCGCCACCTACGATGCCTCTTTTGGCCACCCCGGAGCTTCCCTCGGCATCATCACCGGTTGGGGAGGGATTCAGCGACTGACTCGCTTGATCGGCAGGGCGGCTGCCACGCAACTCTTGTTGACAGCGGAACGCGTTCCGGCCACCCAGGCCCTGACGCTGGGGTTGGTCGATGAACTGGCTCCCTCTACAGATTTGGTGGAGGCGGCGGCGCGCCGCGCCCTGGCTGCGGCCCGCAAGCCGGCACGAATGATTGGAAACTGGAAATTGGAAATTGGAAACTGGTGAAGGGCCCAACTTCGGCATTGCGTATGAGCAGTAATCTATGCCGGGTATGCGAGAAGGAAACTGGAAACTGGAAACTGGAAACTGGAAACTGGTATAAGGCTCCCCATCTTCTGCGTTCCATGTAAGGAGTAACCTAGCGGGTTCCCAGTAGGGATGCCGGGAAGGTGGGGGCTCGGCCAGTTTCCATTTTCCAATTTCCAGTTTCCTGTTTCCAATTTCCAGCTTCTTACCACGAGGTGAAATATATCCAGAAGCATGACTCAAAGCGAGAATGGCAGTAACGAATCCTCCCTGCCGCCTTCCAAGCGCGCCGCCCGTCGCATCATACAACGCGCCTTTGTTCTTACCGGACGTGACAGGCAACTGCGCCAGCACCTTCGTGAGGCCCGCCTTACAACCCTGTGGATTGTGGAAGACTGGGATTTGGCTTGGACTGTGACTATCGATCGCGGGAAAATTGCATTCCAGCGCCGCCCAGCTAAGCATCCGGACCTGACCCTCAGTTGGCAAACCGCGAGTGAATTTCTCTCCTGTGCCAGGGAGGGCACCTCGCCAGAAAGCAGTCTAGAGTTGGCTGGGAGCATCGAGTTGCGGCGGGTAGCAAGCAACCTGCTCAAGAGCTTTCTTGGCCACCTCGGTCACGTGCTTCGGAACCCCGTGGATGGCGCCGGAGAAAGCTTGCTTTGAGGGCGGCGCATCGAGACCCTGGGCCGAATTCTTGGCCGGAATTCAGAAACAAAAGAAGGGGCTTCTTCTCTGTGCCTCGGTGTCTCTGTGGTTAATGCAATCGATTTTTTCACACCTTCTCTCGCCCGTAAGCGTGCACGAGCAAACGGTGGCGGGACGCCCGTGCTGCGAGGGAGGCGGAGGGCAGGCTGCACATGTTACGTGACACCTGGCGGTAATTCGAGATTACAGATTTCAGATTGCAGAGACGCACAACCAGCAAGACAGACACGGGCGGGACGGAGTCAGGTAAAAGCCGAGAGCGCGCCGCCGGGAATACTTCCCGCCGTGGGTGACCGAATCCTGGCTTCGGCATTCTGTCGCTTGACAGGTGGTTGGAAATATGATAGGCTAGTGCGGTTGACCTATGGGGAACGCGGCAACAGAGCGCGAGAAGAGGGGATCAAAACCGGAGCGCCGGCACGGGGAATCGACGCGAAAACGCAAAAAAGATACTACTTTGACGGAACGAACCTAAGATTATGGTGAAAATACATGACTTAGCGTTTTCTGGCCCCCAAAACGAACTGTTTTTTGAGTTCAAAAAATGCCAATCAAAGCCAAAAATATGGCCAAAAACCGACGCGTAGACGCCGCGCGACCCTGCTCTGTCATTCCATTCCCGCCTTGCGGTCTCGCTACAGCGGGATCGCCCTGCTGTTTCTCCGCGGAAAAGTCCAGAGCGAGATTCTTCGCTCCGCTGCGCTCAGAATGACAGATTGTGGAGGATTAAGTGAAACCAGAAACTAGAAATCAGGAACTAGAAAACAGTCCTGCCAGTTTCCAGTTTCTAATTTCCAGTTTCTGCTTTCCCGCAGGTTTGTGGAAATTGAGATTTACGGTAGACTGTTTGTTTCTGGAGTGTTCATATCATCCAATCATATGACTGAGGAAACGGTAGCCAGGAATTGGACGTCCACCGAGGTCCGCGTCCGGTACGCGGAGACGGACCAGATGGGCGTAGTTTATTACGCGAATTATCTGGTCTGGTTCGAGATCGGGCGCACGGACTTCTGCTTGCAGCACGGTTTCGCTTACCGCGATATGGAGCAAGAGGACGGGCTTTACATCATGGTGGCCGAAGCGCGTTGCCGTTATAAAGCCCCGGCGCGTTACGACGACGAACTCGAGGTTCGCACCCGCTTGACCGGGATGCGGAGGCGGGTGCTGATCTTCGGCTACGAAATCTACAAGCCGCGCACGGATGAACTCATTGCTGAAGGCGAGACGGTACACGTCATCACCGACCGCGACGGCCGCCCGCGCACCTTGCCCGACAAGTACCGGGAATTGCTCCTAGGGAAATCAGAAATTAGAAATCAGAAATCAGAAATTCGAAAACAAGAGCGGTAGTCTCGAATTGAGTTTCAGAGTTTCGGATTTCAAATTTCGAGTTCTAATTTCCATTTTCTGATTTCTAGTTTCTGATTTCTGATTTAGTGAGGACTTGATGGCCCGCGATTTGCAGCTCACCGGACATGACCTGACCCCACACGACTTTTACCAAGTGGTGCGGGAAGACCGTTGCGTCAAGCTTTCGCCGCAGGCGCGCCATGCCATGACGCAGTCCCGCAAACTCGTGGAGAAGATCATGCAGGGAAAAGAGGCCGTTTACGGCGTTACGACCGGGGTGGGAAGTCTCTCCACGGAACGGATTGAGCCCGCGCAGGCACGAGAACTACAATTAAACGTGGTGCGCAGCCACGCCTGCGGGGTGGGAGAGCCGCTTGACGCTCGAGAGACCCGCGGCATCCTCCTGTTGCGGGCGAATGCGCTGGCCATCGGCCTTTCGGGCGTCCGGCCGGAGGTGGCCGAACTGCTCTGTGGGTTCCTTAACAACGGGGTGCATCCCGTGGTGCCCGCGCGCGGGTCAGTTGGGGCGAGTGGCGATCTTGCTCCTCTGGCCCATGTGGCGCTGGCGTTGGTGGGCGAGGGCAACGTGCTCTACCAGGGCCGTCGCAGGCGCGCGCTGTCCGCCATGCAGGAGGCAGGGTTAAAGCCCCTGGCGCTCGAAGCCAAAGAAGGTCTTTCCCTCGTGAACGGCACTCAGGCGATGCTCTCTGTGGGGCTTCTCGCGCTACGTTCTGCCGAGCTTCTCGTGGATACGGCAGACGTGGCGGGCGCGCTCTCGCTGGATGCCTTGCGCGGCTCACGCAGGGCCTTTGATGAGCGCCTGCATCAAGCCCGCCCACATCCCGGGCAGATGGTGACCGCCAAAAACATCTGGCGCCTTACGCAGGGAAGCGGGATTAACAGGTCGCACCAGGGGTGCTCGCGCGTCCAGGACGCATACAGTTTGCGCTGCATGCCGCAGGTTCACGGGGCTGTACGCGACGCACTCAATTACGCGCGACAGACCTTTGAAAGGGAAATGAACAGCGCCACGGACAATCCCCTGGTCTTCGTGGGCGAAGGCGAGGTTATCTCGGGGGGCAACTTCCACGGGCAACCGTTGGCCACCGCGCTTGACCTCATGGCGTTGGCGCTTACGCAACTGGGCGGCATCTCCGAAAGGCGAATCGACCGCCTGGTGAATCCCCTGATGTCCGACCTGCCGCCCTTTTTGACAAAGTCACCAGGCCTCGAATCGGGATTCATGCTCACGCAAGTGACGGCTGCAGCTCTGGCTTCGGAGAACAAGATCCTGGCCCATCCCGCCTCTGCGGACTCCATCCCCACCTCCGGAAACAAGGAAGACTACGTGAGCATGGGCATGGCAGCGGCCCTGAAGCTGCGCCCCCTCCTCTCCAACTTGACCGCGATAATCGCCATCGAGCTGCTGGCGGCCTGCCAAGCCATTGATTTGCTGGCTCCGCTCAGGAGCGGGCGCCTGGCAGAAAAAGCCAAGGCGGTGCTTCGAGCCGTCTCACCCCCCGTAACCAAAGATAGACCATTGCACAAGGATATCGCCCGCGTGGCGCAGCTTGTTTCCGAGGGCGCGTTCGCCGAGGTGTTGACAACCGGCGCGAGCCACAATTGATCTTTCCATGCCCCATATTTCAGCCACAATTGTCGCTTGCAACGAGGCCAACAACCTCGCGCGCGCCCTTCGCTCGCTGGCCTGTGCCGATGAAATTGTGGTGGTCGACTCCGGTTCGACTGACGAGACGCCGGCCATCGCAGCACGCCTGGGAGCGCGGGTCATCAACCAACCCTGGCAGGGATACGCGGCGCAAAAAAACCTTGCCACAGACCACGCCCAGCACGAGTGGATCCTGAGCCTGGATGCGGATGAGGAACTTGATGCCGTAGCACAGGATGCAATTCGTAGCTGGAAGGACTCCGAACCCGCAGCGGACGGATATCGCTTTGCGCGCCGCGCTCGCTATCTTGGCCGCTGGATCCTGCATTCCGGCTGGTATCCGGATTACAAGGTTCGCCTCTTCAACCGGCGCAAGGGCGGGTGGTACGGGAAGTACGTTCACGAGTCCGTGATAGTGAACGGCAGTGTCGAGACCATGCCTGGTGAAATCCTGCACTACACCTGCGACAGCCTTGAGGAACATTTTCAGAGGATCGAGCTTTACACCGACCTCGCGGCAAGGGAGCTGGTCGACAGGGGTGCAGGACCCAACCGCATACGTCGCGCATTCGCCCCGGCGTGGGTCTTTACGAACTCCTATTTCGTTCGCTTGGGAATCCTGGACGGTTACCCGGGTTTTCTGATCGCGTGGATGGCGGCGCGCACCGTCCGACGCAAATACGCGAAGTGGGCGAGGATGGTCAGCGATGAGTGTGCCAGCGCTGGGCAAGGCGAGTGAAACGCGCAATGGAAAGCGAAAACCAGGAAGCAAGCCGCTTTGAACGCAGGTTGTCTGCTACCACGTATCGGATTGCCCACATTGACACCGCCATGGATTTCCGCGGTGGCCAGCAGCAGTTGCTTCGACTGGCCCGCGAGTTGAACCAGCGGGGTCATGAACAACTCATCGTTTGTCCAGAGGGCAGTAGCCTCGAGCAACGATCTCGGAAGGCGGGCTTCCGGGCTTTCGCGTTGCCCGCACACGATCCGGCACACGCTCACGGCGTTCTCCTGCTTAGGCAATGCTTACTCCCAGAACCCCCGGACATCGTTCACGCCCATGATGGGAAAGGGCAGACCATCTCCTGGCTAGCGACCGTGGGAATGCCAGTCCGTCGAGTCGCAAGCCGCCAAGTCATGTTTCGGCCAAAGAAGCTTGCAGGTGGCAGTTTGATCCATCGTCTGAAATACGAATACACCTGTCACGGCGTGATCGCAGTGTGCCAGCACGTGAAGGAATTGCTGGTCAGCGCGGGGGTTTCCTCGTCGAAAATCGAGGTCATCCCGGTGGGTATAGACTGGCCTGAGAAGCTGCCTGCAGCAGAGTTGCGCTCAAGAGTGCGCGCCCGTTGGGGCATCGGCGAGGACGGGTTTGTGGTGGGTCATCTCGGTACCTTCACCCACGAGAAGGGTCAGGACATCACCATCGGAGCTGCGATTTTGCTCGCCAACAAGCTACCCAGCTTGCGAGTTCTTTTGGCGGGTGATGCCACGGCACAGGCATTGTCCCGTCTGGCGTCCCGGCTGCGAGAGGCGGCTGGCCGGGTTCGGCTTATGGGATACCTGGAGAATCCGTGGGAGTTCCTGGCGGGGCTCGACCTTTACATCATGCCTTCCAGAGCTGAAGGCTTGCCCGCGTCCGTGTTACTCGCCATGGCCAGCGGTCTTGCCGTCGTGGCCAGCCGAGTCGGCGGCCTGCCGGAGATCGTGGAGGAGGGAAGGACCGGATGGCTGGTCCCTCCGGAATCTCCCCAGGCCTTGGCGGAGGCTGTCTTTGATGCCGCTTCGAACCGCTCGACATTGCGCGAGTACGGCGGGTGTGGCCGTGCGCGAGCCCGGCAGTTCTCTGTCGATCAGATGATCGCGCGAACGGAAGCTTTTTACGCCCGGCTCGTCGGTGCCCGTTAGCAACGCAAATCGGACGGGCCCGACTATCGACTTGCCTCAGGGATGGATTGTCGCCGGGGTGGCCTAGCGGCGCGTAGTTGACGCGCCCGGCTCCGCGAGATACGATAGCCCTATGAAGAGAGGAAATAGAGGTGAGATCGCAACCGGGACGGTCTCTTGCAGATGGCAACCATCGCTTTAGATGCCACCTACACCGTCGATCGCGAGCCTACGGGCGTCACAGTCTACTGCAGACGCCTGATTGAAGCCCTTGCGACGCTCGACAAAGCCCACCGCTTTCTCCTCTGCTATCGCCTCTCCAGGTTCGGGCGTCGAAATCAGTTCCTGAGGCCCGGCAATTCTTCCGGTCCTCGCGGCCCCGCCTTTTGCACTAAACTCTACCAGGAACCGCTTACGTTCTGGTTACCCTGGCAGGCACAGCTTTTTCACAGCCTGGCACAACGCCCTCCAGCCTTTACCTTTCAGAAGGAAGTAGTGACCGTGTTTGATCACTTTACCCTCACGGGGGAGGACTATTTCACACCAAAATTTCGCCAGAAGTTTTCTGCTCTGCTCCTGGACGCTGTATCCCGCTCGGCACGTACAATCACCCTGTCGCAGTACACGGCCGACCAACTCGAAGCACACGGGGGCGTGCCCAGAGAACGAATTCGAGTAATCCCTGCCGGCGTCGATCCGCCAAAAGCCAGCATGAAAGTTGAGGAGCGCTTGCGGGAAAGGACCAGACTAGTCGGGGAAGGCAATGAAATGGTTTTGAGCGTGGGTGCCATCCAGACGCGGAAAAACACTCTCAATGCTCTGCGAGCTGTCAGCATGCTACCGCCGTGCTATAAGCTGGTTCTGGCAGGAGGAAGTGGTTACGGCAGCGAATCGATTTACGACTTTATCCGTGCAGAGGGGCTTGAGTCGCGCGTGATTCGCCTGGGCTACGTTCCGGCCGAACGCCTCTCCTCCTTGTATCAAGCTGCAAGCGTCCTTTTGTTTCCGTCCCTCGGAGAAGGATTTGGCTTCCCCGTGCTCGAGGCAATGGCCCACGGGTTGCCAGTGGTCACTTCGAATGTTTGTTCTTTGCCGGAAGTCGGTGGAGACGCAGCATTGTACGTAGACCCTCGGGATCCCGCCGACATCGCGCAAAACGTGGCACGTGCCGTCGAGGACGACAGCCTTCGTGACAACTTGATTCGGCGCGGATTGGCGCGCGCACGCGAGTTTACATGGCGTCGCACGGCGGAGCAGACCTGCGATGTTTACGATGAGGTGCTGGCGATGTGAGATCTGAGGCGGGGAACATGCCGGGTCTCGACTCGAAGCTGCGCTGTTTTGCTTCCGATCAAGTCGGTCAGAGTGATATCAATGAGCTATCTCATCGTCGTCTTGTTGGGACTGGTGTTCGGGAGCTTCTTGAACGTGTGCATTGTTCGGCTCCCCAACAAGGAATCGATACTGGTTCCGCGCTCCCATTGCCCGCTCTGCAAACATCCCATTCGCTGGTTCGACAACATCCCACTGGCGAGTTATCTCCTCTTGAGGGGCCGCTGCCGCGATTGCCAGGCGAGAATTTCCCCGCGCTATGCCGTCGTCGAAGCTCTCACCACGCTCTTGCTCATGGCCACGTTCCGTCGCTATGGCCTCAGCCCCGAATTCGTGAAATACTCCGCACTGGTGATGATGCTCATCGTGCTCATCTTCACAGATTTGAGGCAGCGGCGAATCCCCCACGCCGTCACCGTGTTCGGTATCAGCCTCGGCCTGGCGTTAAGCTTCTTTACCCAGGTTGACAACCGTCCAGTGGAATGGTTAGCGGAACGGATGGGCTTGTTCCTTCCGGGACCGGTTTCGTCGGTCCTGGGCGCAATTGTGGGTGCAGTTACGGGAGGCGGGTTATTCTACGCCGTCGGGGAGGCTTTTTACATTTTGGGCGGACGGGAGAAGGAGTACCTGGGGTTCGGCGACGTGATGTTGATGCTCATGGTTGGGACCTTTCTCGGTGCGCCCCTGACGTTGCTCACCATACTCCTGGGCTCACTTGGAGGCTCGATCATTGCATTGTCATTCACCCTGGCTGCGCCGCGTTTCCGCAATTATCACTGGCCTTACGGGACATTCCTTGCAATCGCCGCCGTTTACTCGGCCCTGGACGGCACGCGCCTCCTGGAGGCTTATCTCCACTGGTCGGGCCTGGCAGGTTAAGCCGATCATTCCGTAACCTTGTCGTGAATATACTCTCGAATCACGTCACGGCCGGCATCCGAAGGGTTGATGAACTCTATCGAGGTCCGGCCGGCGGCCTCTTTGACCCGGATCCTGCCGGTGACTTTGATGGGCTTCTTAACGTCCGGCATGTTGAACTCCAATGCAAGGACGTCGTCAACCTGCGCCGTGCCTGAGCTTTCGAGTGCCATGCCGACTTCACCGATACTTATACTCGTAGCATTGAACCTTTCCCCCTCCCGTGCGCAGGTGACGGAGGTGCGGTAAGGAAGGCTCGCGGACCGCCGTCGTTCCGCCAACATGGCGCCGCGCGCCGTGCGGAAGATCGCGTAAATCTTTTCGCGAGAAAATGGCTTCCCAATAAAGAATGTCGCTCCCGCTTCAAATGCGTGTCGAATGGTATCGACGTCGTCAAAGCCGGTTATTATGATGATGGGAGCCTGCTGATTAGGCGGAGTCGAGCGGATTCTCCGGGTTAGCTCGAAGCCGTCCAGATTCGGCATGGCGACGTCCAGCATTATGCCGTCGAACTTTTCGTTGGCCAGAATTAAAGCGGCTTCTTGACTATCCGAGGATGTGCGCACTTCCACTCCCAAGGGTTCGACCATGGTCTTGACCAATCTGCACACTTCGGGGTCGTCGTCCACCAGGAGAATTTTCATGGTACGGTAAATTCTTTACAAGAGAAGGCCGGAAAGCAAGCGTGAATTTGTCTCCCTATCCTTTCAGCTCAACCAGCAGAAGTGATTTCACCGGTTGAGGCATTTGACCAAATTCGCGAATATTTTAAGCCCGTCTTGCGAATAATGCGCCGGCAACGAAACTCGCTCCGGATGAGGCATAAGACCCAAGACCAAGCCCGTCTCGTCAGTGACGCCGGCAACGGCGCCCGGCGCCCCGTTGGGGTTACTGGGATATTCCATGGTGGGGCGCCCCTGGGCGTCAGTGTAACGGAAAACCACGCGCACGGCCGCGTCAGCAGCATCGCAAAACAGGGGACGGCCCTCGCCGTGGGCAGTCGGCATCTCCAGAATCTCACCCCCCAGATCCTCAGTCCAGGCGCAGTTCTGCGCTGAAACCAGCAGCCGGATTTTCCGGTCTTCAAAGTGGGCAGACTGGTTCTCCAGCAGAGCCATGCTCCGCTTTCCCGGTGTGCGGCCCGGCAGAATCCCCGATTCGGTCAAAACCTGAAAACCGTTGCAAATGCCCAGCAATGGCTTCCGCGCTTCCAGGAACTCCTCCAGTTGGTCGCGCAGGCGGGCCACGAGCATCGTGGCAAATATGCGTCCCGCTCCCAAGTGGTCGCCATAGGAGAAACCACCGGGGATGACTGCCGCCTGGTAGTCCCGAAGCCGCGTGCGGCCGTCCAATAGATCCCGCAGCAGAACAAGTTCAGTCCTTCCACCTGCGAATTCAATGGCGGCCGCAGTCTCTTCATGGCAGTTGGTGCCTGGGCTGTAAAGAATCGCAGTAACGCTCCGACTCATTCGATGACCTCCCGAAACGTTTTACTCCAGACCTCGCCAAGGGCCGCAGTGGGTTCCTGCCAAACCACTTTCCCGCCGTCAAGAAGAATCAACTGCGGCTCCGGCAAGACCTCTCCAATGACCCGGTAAGGCACGCCTCCTAACTGTCCGTTCAAATTGCATTCGGAAGGCACTTCAAGCAGGACCGATCCCACGAATTCACCGAAAATCGAGCCGTCCTTCCGGCCCTCTGGAAAAGCGTCAAGCGTGATTCGCGCGCCGTATCCAGATCCCCAGGCCGCCTCAAAAAGGCGCAAAAGGATTCCGCCCTCGGCGATGGCGGAGGCCGAGACGTAACCCGCCTTCCCGTGGAGCCCCAGAAGCGCATCCCACACCGACTGGATCGCACTAGCATCGTAAGCGTCGAAGAGGCGCTCGCCGCGCTGCCCGCGACTATCGGCGTACACGCTGCCACCCAGCGCCTCGCAATCGAACCGGCCCACGAGGACAAGGCGATTTCCGGGCCGCTTGAAATTCTTGCTCACCACCTCCCTGACATCCGGCAAACGCCCCATGGCCGTCACCACCAGCGTGGCGGGTACATCGATCCTTCGGCCATCGGTCTCAAATGTCCCGGAGCTTGAATCCTTGCCTGAAATGAAGGGAACCCCGAGGGCAACCGACATGTCTGCGATGGTCTCAACCATCTCGCGCAAATCCCAGGCTGTTTCCGGACGCACGCGGGGGGTGTAGAAGTTGTCACAAAGGACCATCTGCCGGTAGTCTGCACCCGCCGCCACCGCCTTGCTGATTGCCTCAATGATCATCAGACGCGCCATGCGCGCGGGGTCAATTTCCCCATAAAAGGGATTGAAGGCTAAGGTGGTGATCAGGCCGTACGGCTTGCCACGCAGGGGCGCCGAAATATAAACATTTGTGGGCATCCGATGATTCTTGCCCCCATAAGGCCCCATGGCAGTTCGTCCCTGCACCGTCGTATCAAAGCGCGAACCGGCGGCGCTCTGGTCAGCGCAGTGGTAGTGTCCAAGCACGCCCCGAATGGCGCCAGCCCACTCCGCTTCGGTGTGTGGTTCGGGAATGCGCAAGGGTTGGAGGTTTCGCTGCGGTTTAGCGACCTGCAACGGGTCGATGGGGCAGGCTTCCCAAAGGAAACCCATCTCGAGGTCCACAACCTTCTGGCCGCGCCAAATCGCCTCCAGGCAACCGGTCTCCGTAAAGTGGCCGAGGACTGAATACCCTACCTCGTACCTCTCGAGAATGGCGCGGGCTTCCGTAGCTTTCTCCGGCGGGACCGCCAGCAGCATGCGCTCTTGCGATTCTGAGAGCAGGATTTCCCAGGCTGTCAGGCTCTTGTCCTTTAGCGGAACAGAGTCGAGGTCAATGCGCACGCCGGTCTCAGATCCCATTTCCCCCACAGCGCATGAGATGCCCCCGGCTCCGAGGTCAGTGATTGCCCGAATGCACTCCTGGTCGCGCAGAACAGGGATTGCCGAAGTGAACCTGCGCTCCGTAATGGGGTGACCGATTTGCACCGCGGCTGATTCTTTTTGCAGAGTCTCGCCGGTCATGCCCGTGGAACTGGCCGTGGCCCCGTGTATCCCGTCCCGGCCGGTTTCGCCGCCGATGAGCAGCGCCACATCACCTGAACGAGGAGCGTCCTTGAGAGCATATTTCCTGGGAATCAATCCCACTGAATGGCCAAGGGCAAAGCACTTGGCGTAGCCGGGATGGATGCGGTAAACCGGTTGCATCATGGGAATGCCCATGGGGTTCGTGTAATAGGCGGTTGCCCTGATCGATTCCGAAACAATCAACTGTGGATGTAAAGCTCCGGGGGGAACTTCCGAAATCCTGGGGTCCATGGTTCCCATCACGGTTGTGCCGCCAATGGGGTAGCCCCCCTTGCCAAATCCCAGCGTGTCGCGGATGACGCCGCCGTGTTTCGTCGCAATACCCCCGAAGGGAGCTATGGAGCTGGGGAAGTTATGGGTTTCACCTTTAATGGTCACCACCCAGTCCTCATAAAACTCCATGCCTCCGGCATTGTCTTTGAAGGACGAAACAACAAGTGGATGGTTGATTCGCGCTGTCGCGTCACTCAACCTCCTCAGGAGTCCAAGACTTTTCCAGGTGGTGTGGTAGCAGTGATCACTCCACGATTGCGCCAGGATCTCGATCTCGGCGTCCGTGTGGGGCCGGCCCTGGGCCTTCTCGTGCGCCTGGATGGCCTTCATCTGGGAAAGTGGCGCGTACCAGGAACGGGCCTTCGAGAGCGCAACCAGTTCTTCATCCGTCAAATCCAGGAGAGAAATCGTCGCAACAGGATCGGGATTCCCGGTGGGACGAAGCGTGGTTAGGACTTCGTTCGGCTCGCGGATGCGCTCGACCACGTGGTTGTATAGGAAACGGGCGGCAATTCCCCGCGCCTCGGATTCATCCAGGCCCCAGAATTGGTAGCGCCTGCTGAGTCGTGCGAATTCCAAGCCTGCTTCACCCAGTGCCCGCGCCCCTGCCAGAATGGAGGGTGTTTCCGGGTCTGTCACGGCGGGCCGATAAGCGATTTCAACAATAGGCCCCAGCCCAGGCTCGAGTTGGGAGCATTCAGCAGCCACTTGGTAAAGCGGATTCACCAGAAGCGGCATCAGCCGTTCGAGGTCCACCGATCCCTCGAGCCAAAAGACGCGCTCGATCACTAGATTCTTCAGTTGGGGGTAACCGCGCAAGTGAAAGAAGCTTAGCCAGCTACGGGCTTCGGGGTCATCTTTGGAGAGTGTGTAAATGCTATGAATCGACATCGTCGCCTCGGGCGAGGTTTGGGTCTGGTTAAGCGCCCCGTGTCGACCGCCCAGCCATCTTGGCCTTGGCGTAGGCCGGGCAGCAGCACGTCACGGGGCACCTCGTGAAACAAGCAGCTCATTATATCCGGGATGCCACTTGTTGTCTCTCCCCGCTAAAGCGTATTCCGACGCGTTGGGAGGTCAGCGGCTCTTCCAGGAGCCGATGGTCGGTCCTGCGGCTCTTCCATGGCCTTTCCAATAACACCTTTCTCTGCAAGCATTCCTCAAACACCTGTTCAATCCCCAAAGGCCGGAGGAAGGAAGGCGGTTTCGAGATTCCGATTGTAGCGGGTGGCCGCGGCTACTCCGGCACCGGCACTTCAACCGTTGCGCTGAGTGCCAGGTTCCCCCAGGCAACTCGCATTGTGACATGCTTGATGTCGTCCTTCGGATATGACAGCGTGATGGTCAGTTTCTCAGTCTGGGTCTCCGCCTTGGCAATGGACATCAACGCTTCGAATTCCACCGGAGCTTTCTCAATCTGAAACGCGTCAAGTCGCCCTTTGCGGACCCTGCCAGGGTCAAGAAAAACCAGGCTCCACTCGGAGCCCTCTTCGGAGCGATGCAGGCCCAGGTAATAGACCCCCGCCGGAACCTTTTTCCCGCCAATTGACAAGGGAAGCTGTGTATCCAAAATGGACCAGAAGTTGCTGCCCATCCGCCATATTTTCCCCCTGGTCATGGCGTCGAACTTGGCGGGGTCTTCGTATTCCTTCTTCCAGACGGGCCGGCCATAGTCGATGGCGAACTGCCCGGCAGCGGCATTGGTTTGGGTGTTCCAGTAGAGCACTCGCACCGAGGCCCGATCATCCGGCGTGCCGCCCTCCGCCACAATCTTAGGCCTTTGCTGCTGCCCCTCAGCAGTCAACGTAAAGAGCAGCATCAGGCCTGCCAGCAGTGAGTGGATATTCATCGTCATTCTCCTTTTCTTTTGCCTCTTACGCTGGAGCGCAATTCTAGCACGGGTCGCCGCACCCTGTGTGGATTGTCACCATATAATTGCGTTCCAGACAGTAGGGGAGGGAGAAGACAGTTGGGGGCGCAGAGTCGGGGGAACGTGAGCGAAAAACGGAGAAGCCCCTGTCACCGATGTTGGAAGTTTTTGTAGTAAGACCTGCGCGTGTCGTGAGACAGGCACCGGCAAGTAGCTGGCATCGCCAATGAATAGCCCCTCTTCATCAAACACCTTCGGGGCGCGCAGGCAGCGCAGCACTTCGCGGTTGAACCACTTCAGCAGGCGTTGGGCATCGGTGCCGCGGGCGAACTTGCGCAAGAAGTCCTGGTGGCAGGGCGTCGGACGGTCTGAGCGGTTCTTGTCGTTGAAGCCGGGGCAGGCCCAGCTCACCTCTTGGGTTTGCGGGTGAACCGCTTTGCGGTGTGGGCGCGCTCCCTGAACCAGAATGCACCCACAGATTCTGCTGAGGAGCCAAAATCCCACGGCTCCCACACTTATGCGATAGTCTGGAGCGATAATCGGGCTAGGGGGCAGGCCATCCCCACGTGTCGCTGCTCCCTACGCGGTCAAGGCTAATCAGGACAATTACTTCACATTGTAGTATTAGGGTCACGGCACGGTCGCTGAAACTTGATTCGAGTCCGCACTCTGCGTGACATCATTCGACGCCACGGCTGTAACCACATAGTAGTACGTCTGCCCTGCCTGCACAGTCTCGTCGGTATACGTGGTTCCGTTAATAGGCGCGGAATTCAGTTCCGTCGGGTACGGCCCACCCGAGGTAGTGCCACGGTAAACATTGTACCCAACTACGCCGGGAGTCGTGCTGGCGGTCCAGGATAGAATCACGTCGTGCGTTCCCGCGCCAGAGAGGCTCACCGTCTGCGGGCTACCGCTGGAATTGTCCGCGATGCTTAGCGAGGCCGCCTCGGTCCCGGTGACGGAAGCCGTGAACATCACGACAATCGTGCAGTTGGCGCCGGCCGCCAGCGAGCTGCCGCACGTGTTGCTCTGAGCAAAGTCGCTGGCATTAGTACCCGTCAGCGCGAGGCTGGTAATGCTCAAGGCGGCGTTGCCCGTGTTGCTCAGGGTGACGGTCTGCGCCGTACTGGTCACATCGACGGCTTGGTTGCCGAAGGCAAGGCTGGTGGGTGAAAGGCTGGCCACGGCAGCCGTGCCCGTGCCGGAGAGGCTCACCATCTGCGGGCTGCCACTGGCATTGTCCGTGATGCTCACCGAGGCCGTACGGCTGCCACTGGCCGCAGGCCTGAACGTCACGCTGATCGTGCAGTTGGCCCCGGCCGCCACCGAACTGCCGCACGTGTTGGTCTGAGCAAAGTCGCTGGCATTAGTACCCGTCAGCGCGAGGCTGGTAATGCTCAAGGCGGCGTTGCCGGTGTTGCTCAGGGTGGCGGTCTGCGCCGTACTGGTCGTACCTAGGGACTGGTTGCCGAAGGCAAGGCTGGTGGGTGTAAGGCCGTCCACGGGAGCCGTGCCCGTGCCGGAGAGGCTCACCGTCTGCGGGCTGCCGCTGGCATTGTCCGTGATGCTCACCGAGGCCGTGCGGCTGCCACTGGCCGCAGGCGTGAAGGTCACGCTGATTGTGCAGTTACTGCCGCCCGCCACCGAACTGCCGCACGTGTTGCTCTGCGCAAAGTCGCTGGCATTGGTACCCGTCAGGGCGAGGCTGGTAATGCTCAAGGCGGCGTTGCCCGTGTTGCTCAGGGTGAGGCTCTGAGCTGTACTGCTCGTACCTACGGACTGGCTGCCGAAGGCAAGGCTGGTAGGTGAAAGGCTGGCCAAGGCAGCCGTGCCCGTGCCGGAGAGGCTCACCGTCTGCGGACTGCCACTGGCATTGTCCGTGATGCTCACCGAGGCCGTGCGGCTGCCACTGGCCGCAGGCCTGAACGTCACGCTGATCGTGCAGTTGGCGCTGGCCGCCACCGAACTGCCGCACGTGTTGGTCTGAGCAAAGTCGCTGGCATTGGTACCCGTCAGCGCGAGGCTGGTAATGCTCAAGGCGGCGTTGCCCGTGTTGCTCAGGGTGAGGGTCTGAACTGTACTGGTCGTACCTACGGACTGGTTGGCGAAGGCAAGGCTGGTGGGTGAAAGGCTGGCCACGGGAGCCGTGCCCGTGCCGGAGAGGCTCACCGTCTGCGGGCTGCCACTGGCATTGTCCGTGATGCTCACCGAGGCCGTGCGGCTGCCACTGGCCGCAGGCGTGAACGTCACGCTGATCGTGCAGTTGGCGCTGGCCGCCACCGAACTGCCGCACGTGTTGCTCTGCGCAAAGTCGCTGGCATTAGTACCCGTCAGCGCGAGGCTGGTAATGCTCAAGGCGGCGTTGCCCGTGTTGCTCAGGGTGACGGCCTGCGCC
>JBEKHR010000028.1:0-73930 GCA_050012175.1 Terriglobia bacterium
GGCTCTCGCTACTGAAGTTGGAGGTCCTTTGATCGGGGCCACCAATGAAAAACCCCGGTTGCGCAAACAACCGGGGTTCTCCTCTGTACGCCTCCCGGAACCTATCCTACCAAATCCTACTGCCTCCGAAAGCGCCTGCGGCGATGATATTCAGAGCCAAAAATCGCCTGCGGCGATGATGATGACTCACTCTCCAAGACCGGCCTGTGTGCAAATTTCTACGTTTCTACGTGATTGCCGACATTCTTCAGGGGTGTAGAGATTATTTGATGAACCGCTTCTAGTCCATCGTCTGTCTGCCACGCAAAATGGCATTGTTGTAGTGTTGTGGCTGCATCGCCTCTGTCGCCCTAGCCTGGGGATTGCGCTGATCCGCCACTGGTTGAAGTTGTTGAGGATTGATGACCAAAGACTTCTCATGTTTGATCTTAATCCCCCCATATCTCCTGCAACTCTACATCGCCTATACCGTTGATCGTTATGCTTCCGCTGAGGTTCGCCATTTTATTTTCCTTGTGCGCCCAAGACGGCACACTACCGTGCCAGCGCCGCTCTCGTTTTTCAGTGTTGAACGATTGGATGTTGAACGATTGGATTGACACTGCGGGGAACATGTGTTATACAAAGCGTGGTCAACGCATGCTAGTTCTGATGCTATCGAATTGCTAAAGGCAGAGAGTGCGTCCGCTTTTCCTCCACAAGAGGCCTTCAATGGATTTGTTTGACAAGGTCGACCCGAAGACGCTCGATCGCCGTCACTGGCAATTGTCGATGCTTTCGCTCGGGATGATTCTCGTCCTGGGAGCGGGTATGGCCTTGCTTATGTATCCTGCCGTTTTTGGCGGGCCCACTACACGGACTTTGTTCTTTGGCTTCTGTGCGTTGTGTGTGCTCATGATCGCCTACTTGGTGGACCGGCAATATGTCGTTTACCGGCTGCGCAAGAATGTGGTCGAGCAGCAAGCGCAAATCGCGCGCCTCCGCCAGGAGGCGAGCGCTAATTTGCTAGGAACCATGCCGGGTTTCAGTCGTTTTCAGGATCGGCTGACCATGGGTTTTCGCCGTGCAGCCCAGATCGGCGAGCCACTTTCTCTTGTACTCGTGCGTCTGAAACCTTCGCCTGCGGTCGACAGCCCAGGGGATATCTCTATAGCGCTTATGGACGCAGCTAAGGTGCTCCTCCGCAAGCTGCGCACGGATGACTCACTCTACCTTTTGTCCTCGAGTGTGTTCGGCATCGTCTTGCCCAACACGTGTCGAGCTGATATGAACCGAGTCGTCGACCGGGTTACGGAAGGCCTCACTGACGCTTCCGGCGCTGGCAACGGTTTCTCGTTCGATGTCCAAGTGGTTAACTATCCGGAGCAAGCCTCGACTGCTTCCGAGATGGAACGCATAGCTGACGCTTTTTCACTTCGTAAGGGATCAGCGGCCGGAAAGGCTGAGGCAGTATAAGAACAATTGTGCCCTCCGGCAGTGCGATCGAAGCCCTCCGCTTCCAAGGGTTCCTGCGCCCCATGAACTTCCCGCCGTAAGATCGCTCTCGGCCTTTGGCTCCCGCGTTTCTTGCGTCTGCCTCCGATGCCATTCCGTCCCGTACAGGGCGGTTTGGGCTTGTTGCAAACTCTGACCGCTGGGACTGAATAGAAAAGCTGCCCGTGCTCAGCCATGTGGCAGTAAGCGCAGAGCGTCACGAGATTCTCGAGTGAATCATTACCCCGCTGGCTCCTCTTGATCTTGTGATGCACCTGGAGATTTTCCACCGAGCCGCACTTTTGGCATCACCATCCGTCTCGCTCCAGCACCCGCTTCATCAACCGCCGGAAGCCTGTAACATTCTGCTCCTCCTCGCTAACTGCCTGAAAACATTGCCTGCTGCTCTTCAGCGATTTGAGTTTGCGGGGTGCGAATTCGATTCTTAATCCTGGTGACCGCCTGTCGCACCTTCTCTGAATCCAGCGCATCGACCGGAATCTCCCACGGCGCGTACGGCACCACTTGACGTGCGGGCAGTATCTTTTCGCTGACCATCCGACGCACACTCGCCGGACTGACCTGCAGGCGCTGCGCGGCTTCCTCCAGAGTCACCTCGCGCTGAGGGTAATTCGGATCGAAGCCCGGCAGATGATGGTGATGGCGGAGAGAGTAGACGCGATCCTTCGTCCAGGTGTTGCCAACCCCGGTCTTCATTTCCAGCCGGTTGAGCGTGGCGGCGATCAATTCGTCAGGGAACCTCCCCGCCATCTGCCGAATGATCTCGACCGCCTCCAGGCTCGTGCACCAACGGTGTTGGCCCGTCTGGCGCTTCTTTACGCGCAGTTCGGAATGGCGTCCGCCCGCCCAGTGAATCAACAGCACGACCTCACGGCTCTCCTCCTCCACGTCGGCCACGATCTCCTCGATGAGGATGCGGACGATTCGTTGTTTGACCCGCAGGTCGGTGGAGGGTGAATTCCAGATGGCCGGCAGGTCCTGCGCCAAGCTCAGCAGCAGTTCCTTGTCCGGCAGGGGCGCGGCCTTGATCCCGCGATCGAACTTCTCCAGTCTCTCTTCCAGATCGCCCGCCTTCTGCAAGGCCGCATTCCAACGAGCCTCGAGTTCGGCCGCGACCAGGCGCTGATCGGGATCGACCGCTTCATAGCGCCGCTCGGCCAGCCGGGCCTCATAGCGAGCTTGCTGGACCTCCAGTTCGATGGCTTTGCGCAAATCTTGGCGTTGCTGTCGCATGTGCTCGGCCGCTTCCAGCGCTGCCTGCACCGCGTTGCCGCCGATGGCGCGAAGCACCTCTTTCGCCACCGCTTCATCGATCCACAAGCCCCCAAAGGCGATGCACCGCGCTCCCCCGTAGCAGCGATGTTGATCAGTGCACTCATAGCGAGGCAGAACGGCGCCGCCTCGGCCGCAATAGGAAGTATGAAGCATATGCCCGCAGCGCCGACACCGCAGCAAGCCGCAAAGCAGCGCGCGGCCCCCGCGGCCGGCCTTCGCCTCCCCGTCGGACTTCATGTGAGCATTCGCCGCAATCATCGCTTGATTCCGTTCGTATTGCTCCCAGGAAATGTATCCGGGATGATGGTCCCGAATCAAGACCGTCCATTCCGATCGCGGTTTCATATGCCCGTTACTCTTGCGCGCCCGGCCCTCCACGATCTCCACTCGCACCTCTCTCCGACCGAAGGCGTAGGCGCCCGCATAGAGGGGATGAGCGAGCATCACGCAGAGGTTGTGGTAAACCGGTCGTTTCCATTCGACCGGGGCTCCACCCCTACCCCCTGAGGCAACCGGCAGAGGAAGCTTCTGCTGACGGAACCAGATCAGAACTTGCCGAATACTCCCCAGTTCGGTCATCTTACGAAAGACCAGTTCCAGGGCCTGCTGCACCCGCTGATCGGGATCCTTCTCGATCTGGCCGGTCGAGGTCCAACGAAAACCGGCGGGAAGACGGAACTGCATCTCGCCCCGGCGAGCCTTCTGCCGTCTCGCCTCGAGCAACCTCTGCCGCAACACACGAAGCTCAAACTCCGCCATGGAGCCCTTCAGCCCTAGCAGCAGGCGGTCGTTGGTGAGGTTCGGGTCGTAAACTCCATCCGGGTCAATGACCACGGCCTTCACCATGCCACACAATTCGATCAGATAGTGCCAGTCGCGACCGTTGCGCGCCAGCCGCGACGCCTCAATACAGAGCACCCCCCCCTACCTCGCCGCTGCACACCTCAGCGACCAGCCGCTGAAAACCCGGGCGCTCGACCAATCCCGAACCCGTGCGCCCAAGGTCTTCATCAATCACCACCACATTTTGAAAACCCAAGGCGCGGGCCTGGTCCGCCAAGCCGTACTGGCGGCGCGTGCTCTCCTGATGGTGCAGGACCTGGTCGGGGGTGGACTGACGGATATAGACCAGGGCTCGCCGACGCAGATGATCAACGGTTAGCTTCGGGTTCATCTCCACCTCCGTTGACTTGAAACTGGGCGTGGGGGTGAGCCGCGTCGATCAAGAGTTCCACCAGTGCGAGAGCCAGTTCCCTCTCTTTCTCTTTGGGAACCGCCAGCGCCGGGAGATCCAGGAGCGGCAGATTGAACTGCAGATGGGGCAACTTCGTGGGTGGCTTCATGGGCTTCCTCCTGAAGAGATGTCTTCAGCGAAGCCTTATCGCAATCAGCAGGAAGTCGCAAGGTGGTGAGCAGATCGCGAAGTTCATAGAGCGCCTCGACCGCCACCAAGGGAGGGCCGAGTGAGAACTGCGCGCATTCCGGATTCAACATCCACGCCGGAACCGCAAGGGTGGTACTATCCGGAACACGACAGACGAAATACTCTCCTTGGCGCGTCCTCTTTCGGTCATACACAAAAAGAGAATTTCCAAAGAGGGGATGCCACCTATAATAAATGGTGACTGCTTCAAAATGATGGGTATTATGTAACTGCTTTCCGGTAAATCTGCTTCCCCAGCTTGATCCGCTTTACCTTCCTCAACATCTTTGCACAGGCTCCAGTTCAGCCCCTCCGGCTTGGCCACGAAGCCCGGCCTGGTAATCTGGCGGCAAAAGGCTAACCAGCCGATGAATCACTAACAAGATCTCCTCCGGCGTCGACTCTTCCGTCCGCCCTGCCAGAAAATCCGCACAGACCAGCTCCAGACAGTACCCCCTCGAGCGCTCCGTCCCCACCATCCGCGAGGCTACATATAGAGCCCTTTCCACCACGGGCAGCTGGCTCTCGAACAGTTTGAAGTAAACCATTTCGTAGGGCTCGTAATCTTCCCCCGTAAAGTACTTGTAGACCTCTTCCTTCAGCTCCTGCTTGGTCGACTCCTTGGCCTTGTGCAACCAGGTTGCACAGTCAAAATGCCTGCCTTCGCTCCGCGCCACTTTCGCCAGTTCCAACGCCTTCGACCAGCCCAGTGCTTCGATCTCTGGCGCCGGGATTTGCCTTAGCTGATCGTGGATCGATATCAGGTAATATGCCTTCCGCCGGGAGTCCGGAAACTTCTCCTCCAGGTATGCCTCAAAGCTCTTGTACCCCAACCGCCCAAGATTCTGGAGATGTACGGGTTAGAGGTGAGAGTGGTGAACGCCCGCTACACCAAGACGCTGCCGGGGCGGAAGACGGACGTGCAAGAGTGCCAGTGGTTGCAGAAGCTGCACACCTTCGGGTTACTGAACAACTCATTTCTGCCCTACGAGGAGACTCGAGTGCTGCGCACCTACTTACGGCAGCGGGAGAATCTGGTGGCGGCCGACGGAACCTGCATGCAGCATATCCAGATGGCGCTGACGGAGATGAATGTGCAGTTGGCGAACGTCATTAGCGACCTGATTGGGGTCGCGGGGATGGCCAACCTGCGCGTCCGGATAGGGGCACCCAAAGCCATCACCGCCATGGCCCACAAACTGGATTCAACTCCAATCCCCTCCGTTTCGTGCGGTGGTGTTTCAGTCTCCAACTGCCTATGACGCTGCGAATCTCTATCTATTGGCCTCTGCTGCAGGGCTTAAAGGAAATGTATGGATCACAGCTAATGTAGGCGCAACATCTCCTGCAGAAGGAGGGCTAGCTGTGGCATTTACAAGCCCTAATATGGGCGCCTTTACAGTGCCCCATGCTCTTGCTAGAACGCCCTCATTCGCCGCACTCCAAGTGTAAGCAGCGACGCCTTGGCTCTTTACGCCGACCCGGGGATCGCCTACAATGGTGTCTTCCGGCCTTGTCGAGTTGTTCTTTAGATTGCTATCCTCTATTTGCATATTACCGTTCCAGTGGAGGAAGGCGGGGAATCTGAAGATCACCGAGGTGGGAACGCGCGTCGTCGAGTGGCATGGCGATGAGGGATCACTTCCCGCTGTCCCATTCAAGGCGACCTGGCTCGGATGCCGGTAAGAGGAGGAGATTTCAACGGTCTATGAGCAGGGTGGCCATTGCGATCCAAAAGCTCACCAAGACGTTCTCAGTCGGGAAATTCCTCCAGACACTTCAAAAGAATCCCCCAAAGAAGGGGGGGACGGAGGTGTTGAAAGGGATCAGCCTGGAAGTCTTTCAAGGCGAGGCGCTGGGAATGGTGGGGCCGAACGGGGCGGGGAAGACTACGTTGCTGGAGATTCTCTCCACCCTTTTGCTTCCCACCAGCGGAGAGGCCACAATATGCGGTTACGACGTAGTGAGGGAAGCCGGGCAGGTCAGAAAGGTGGTCAGCTATTGTCCGTCCGCGTCAGAGAATTTCTATCCGCGCTTGACGGGAATGAGAAATATGGAGTTCTTTGCGCTGCTGAATGATTTATCGCCTCGAGAAGCCAGGGAAAGAATCCAAACGGTATTCGACCTGATGGAATTGGAGGCCGGCAGCGACGTTCCTTTTCAACTGTACTCGGAAGGGATGAAGCATAGGCTGGCCCTGGCCCGAGCGCTTCTGACTGACCCTGAACTGTTGCTTCTTGATGAGCCGACTCGGAGTCTTGACCCGGTGTTGCAGGGGGAGATTCGCAAGTTCCTGCGGGAACGGGTGGTGGCTAAGCTTGGCAAAACGGTGCTGCTGGTCACCCACAGTCTGCTGGAAGCCGAACAAGTGTGCGATCGGCTGGCAATTCTGCATCGCGGGCAAATCGTGAGAATTGGAACGCCCGAGGAAATCAAGAAAGCCTTCGGCGGGGAGGACTTGACGGCGGCCTTCGAGAGGGCGGTGGGAGCGACCTCATGCCAGTAGTCTGGAAAGCTTGGGCCTTCTTCAAGCGCGACCTGATTACGGACCTCAGTTACAAGCTTTCCTTCGCCTTTCAAGTGGTGGATATCCTGGTGAGTATCGGAGCGTTTTATTTCCTGGCTCGGATCCTGGGCAAAGGAGCTTATCGGGGCTACGAGCCCTTCCCCTTCATCCTGGTGGGAATGGCCGTCAACGGCTATATGACTACCTCTCTGGTTTGCTTCGCGCAGGCCATCCGGGGGAATCAGCCGCTGGGCACGCTGAAGATGGTCCTGGTCACGCCGACCTCCCCCGTGGCGTTCGTGCTTTTTTCTTCGCTCTACCCGTTTGTGCGCGCCGCCCTCGATGCCGTGTTCTACCTGCTTGCCGGAACGATGTTTGGACTGTCGCTGGGCCGGGTGAACCTTCTGGCCGTGCTGCTGATTTTCCTCTTATCGGTCGCGGCCTTCAGCAGCATCGGAATCCTTTCGGCGACCTTCACCCTGGTCTTTAAGCGGGGTGACCCCTTCTTGTGGCTTTTCGGAGGGCTTTCCTGGCTGTTAGGAGGCGTGTTCTACCCGCTCGAGGTTCTGCCGCGTTTTCTTCAGCACGCTGGTCAGCTCCTGCCCATCACCCACGCCCTGGTAGGGATGCGGGCGGCGCTCCTGCACAACGCCTCCATCCTCGAGCTGCTTCCCCAGATCGGAGTGTTGGGGCTGTTCGCTCTGGTCGGTTTGCCATTAAGCCTGCTGGCCTTTCACTTGGGTGTCCGTTGGGCAAGGATCACCGGCACGCTCAGCCACTTCTGAGGAATCATGTCTCCCGAAGATGAACTGTGTTTGTTGCTGGCTCGCGCCCAGCTTTCACCCGAGGCGCGGGAGCGCGCACTGAGCCTGCTGGCGGGCCCGTTGCAATGGCCTCGGCTTTTCGAACGCGCCAGGAGATACGGGATTTTTCCCCTCCTCTATGCTCGCCTCCGCACGCTTGGCTTTCCCGGTGTCCCCGACCCCGTTCGCTCGGAATGGTCGAAGATCTTCCGCTTCAACGCGATTCAGAACGAGCTTCTCGCCAGGGAGTTGGCCCGGATTCTCCGGCTACTCGGTGACGCTGGAATACCCGTCATGCCGCTGAAAGGCATCGCCCTGGGAGAGTCACTGTACGGCGACGCCGCTCTCCGCGTTTGCGCCGACATCGACGTCCTCGTTCCCCCCCGCCATGCAATTGAGGCTTTCCACGTCGTCGTGTCCTCCGGCTATCAACCGGAGTTCACTCAGCCACGTCTCCTGGACCTTGTGGTGCGCTATGGCAAACACTTCGTCCTGACGCGACAGGACCGCCTGCGTGCCTACACGCTTGAACTTCATTCCGGTCTCCTGTGGGGAGGGCAACTGGAGCGCGAGTTGCTCGAGGCAATCTGGTCAGAGGCGGATCACAAAAGCTTCTACGGAGTCCCTGCCTTCGCCTTGAGCGCGGAGTGGGAGTTTCTCTACCTCGCGGTGCATGCCGCCCAGCACGGCTGGCTTTCTCTCACCTGGTATGTGGACCTTGACCGGATATGTCGCCGTGGGGCGATCGACTGGAAAAAGGCGAACGAAAAAGCGAAGTGGTTGGGCTGGGAGGCGGCAATTCAATCCAGCCTCGTCGCTTGTGGCTCCCTCTTCGAGACACCCCTTGACCCCGCCTTTGGCTCCACACCGCCTCCCCGCCAGTCTAGTGTTTCGCCTCCTTCCGATCTCCAGGTGCCCTCGGAAAACCTTTTCTTGCTTCGGTTGCTTAAAACACCAGCCCGAAAGCTCCGCTATCTCGCCATTCGCCTCCTGGTGCCGACGCCGGCCGATTGCAAATTCCTTCCTCTCCCCGACTCGCTCTTTTTCCTTTATTACGCCTTGCGGCCTTTCCGCGTCGCCTGCCAGACCGCATGGTCGTTCGGTGAAGCCGGCATAAAAAGCCTCTGGCGCGCGCTTCACCAGCGCGCCGGAAACGCCGAATAGTCCCCGGAAAGGCTCAGCGAGTGGCGCTGGGCGCCAAGCGCAGGGCTAAGGGCGGGTGAACGATTCCTCGGAAGGCTGTGCAGAGGGGGCCGCATCGATGATCCGGCTGAGGGGAGCGTCCTGGGGTTGCCGCACGCCGGCGATCTGCACCAGGGTGGACTGGGCGCGCGAAGCATTCTTGAGGATCATGTTGGCGGAAAGAAGTCCGGTGCGGGCGAAGGATTTTTCGCAGTCCTGCGAGGATGGGCCGCGCATGTTGCCTTCCATGTAGGCCAGGCCGGGACAGCGCGTGCAGGAACCCACGTGCGTACACGTGGAGCAGGCCGGCAGGTCACGGGCGTGGATGGAGCGCACTTCGTTCATTTGCGGCGAGTGCCGCCAGATCTCCAGGAACTTCTGCTTGCGCACGTTGCCGGTGGGCAGCGGAAACTGCACGCAGGGATAAACGTCCCCGTAGGGAGAAATGTAGCAGGCCGTATGGCCGGCGCTGCACGGGAGTCCGTCGAGCACATCGTCATTCACGGCCGGGGGAGGCGCGCAGAACTCCTCCACGTTGCCCACCAAGTCGCCGTTGTGAAAGGCCTGCTGCAAGTCGTCGCCGCCGATTCCCAGAGGCAGGATGGAGCGGTCCCCGTCCATCTTGGGCGTGATGGTCGGGTCGATGGTGTACTCGGCCCCCAGTTCCTTAGCCAGCGCCTTGACGCCCGCGTAGTCGTTCAGGTTCGAGCCCATGAGCACGTTGGCGATGACCGTCTTCATCCCGCGCTCACGGAGCAAGCGCATTCCGGCGATCGAGCGCTTCAGCGAGCCGGGCAGCTTGGTAATGGCGTCGTGGACCTCCGGGCGGTGCGAGTAGATGCTGACTTGCACCGCCTGCACTCCCAGCGCACACAGGCGGTCCGCCTCTTTCTCGCGGATCATGAAGGCGTTGGTCTTGACCTTGACGCAGAAGAGCAGGGAGCGGGCGTATTCCAGGATGCGGAAGAAATCCATGCGCATCAGCACTTCGCCGCCGCTCAAGCAGAGGAAGAAAACGCCGGCCTCGGCCAGTTGGTCGAGTACGTCCATGATCTCCGCGGCGGTCATCTCACCGTGATCGTCGTGGTCCAGGTAGCAGTGGACGCAGCGCTCGTTGCAGCGGTACGTCACATCGAGCTGGACGCTCAGAGGCACACCCGCCTTCAGCGCTCGTTCGTTCATCTCCTCCATTAGTGTGGCCATAAAATCCGCGCTCCATGAAGCATGAATCGAGAAGCAAGAATCAAGAAGCAAGAATCACACGGCGGTCGCTCGGGAGTGACCTTTCAGTAGGGGTCCGGCCTTCTTCCTTCTTACTCCTTGCTTCTTGATTCTCCGAGTGGACTCTCGGAAAGTATCAGAATTCCGTGCTCAGCCAGCTCCCGGACAAAGGTTTCCGCGTCCTTGAGGGCTTGACCCGGCTCCACGTCATATTCAGGGCAAATCTTCTGCGCCACGATCTCCTCGAGCGAGGTTGCGCCGTCCGCCGCCTGCCAGATCATCGTGCCCAACTCGTTCAGGCTGAAAAGGGTGGAATCGCGGGCGGACATGATCATCATTTCGCCGTCCAGCACGCGCGCGGCAATTTCATGGCTTCGGGCAATGTAGAGCGGGCTCATACGATCAACTCCCACACGCGCGCATCCGGAGTGAACACCAGCCGGCGGACCGGAACGCGCCTCACAAAATCGCAGATGGTCTGGAAAATCATCTGCACCAGCTCCTCGTCCTGAGCGAAGAAAAGCACGTGCCGCAGCAGCTCCCGCACGGCTTCGGCATCGCCCAGCGGTTCAATCCGGTTCTCCGAACCTTGCTCCAGAAGGAACAGCGTTGCAAGTGGCGCTTGCACCTTCTGGCCAATGCGCGCCAGCTCCCCGGCGAATGGCGTACCAAAGGCCTCGAAGGCAGGTGTCAGGCGCCCGGTGTCAGGTGCCAGGTGCCCGGTGCCAGGTGTCACGAGCCGCTGTGCCGTCCCGCCCCGCGGGTCGGAGAGGCTCTGCCTTTCGGCAAGGCCACCACACGAGTGTTCGTCCTCAGTCCTGACTTCTGACTTCTGACTTCTGACTTCTGACTTCGGACCCCTGAATCCTGAATCCTGAATCCTGAATCCTCGCACGTACGAAATCTCATCCGTAAGCAGCACGACATCCGGCGGAGCTAGCCGCGCGAGGGTGGTTTTTCCCGTGCCGGAGACCCCCGCAAACACGAACGCCCGGCCGTTGCGCACGGCGCTTGCCGCATGAACCAGGAAGCCGCCTTCGCGCGCCAGGATGAGTGAGTGCAGAATGCGCAGCACCCCGTCGATCGCATAAGGATTCGCGCTCTGCCGCACCCAGCCCCGGTTGCTTTGTGGATCCCATTCCGCGCGGTAGCTGCCCCTCTCGATGACCCAGCGTCCGGCCTCCCGGCGCACGCTCAGGTCGTCTTCTTCGCCCATCCCAAGCCCCGAATCCCGAACCACGAATCCCGGCTCTTTCATCAGCTCAATCTCGAGCTCCATCACGGCGTGCGGCGCGTCCGCATTTACAAACTCGCCATAGCGATCCTCAAGCATGTGCGCGAAATCCGCGCTGTCCGTGCGGACAAGGATCGGTATCCCGCCGATGTCAATGGTAACGTCGTGAATGGCAATCAATGTGGGCACCAGCATCGTGAAAAGACTAAAATCCGGGATTCCGGACTCGGGATTCGGGAATCGGAATTCTGATCTGGAATTCGGGACCTGGAATTCGGAATCCGCGATCCGGAAGGAAGATTTTCTTAACGTTCTACCCTGTCCACTGTACCTTTGTAACCTCTCCCCTCTTAGACTACGCTTGAAAGACCACCCGCCCGCCCCCATGCCTCGGCCCCCCTCTCTCTGGGAACAGGCCGTAAAAATTCGATTATAGTGCACAACTTGCCCTGAAAGAAGAAAGGAAGAATCGCGCGTTGTCTTTCCCGAATCCCCAACCCCTAATCCCGAATCTCTAATCCCGGACCCCGAATCCCCAGCCCCCAGTCCCCAGCACCCAGCCCCTAACTCTTAGCAGCAGCCGGATGGCAAGATCTGACCGGCAGAGAATCCAGGAGGTAAGGCGGCTGGCGACGGACTGATGCGGGGTGAGCCGGCGAGAGCCGCGCTCGATGGCCGTAACCCGGCCCAACAACTGGTGGCTTGAAACTGGAGCGTCGTTACCGCCCACGCTGTCGCCGCGCGTCACCCATTGAATTCTGTCCTGGCCGAGGGTTCGTACCATCACGCGGTGGGCGAACAGGCGCCCTTGCCGGGCAAACAATATGATATCGCCTGGAAGCACCTGGGTGGCACTTCCCCTGCACACGGAAAGGACGTCGCCCGGCCAGACGGCGGGCAGCATGCTGGTGCCGGTGGCTCGCAGGCGCAGTCTCCCCGAGGAGCGGAGCACCTCCGCCGCCAACTCACATCCCAGCGTTTCCCGGGCTGTGCTACAAGCTGTGACCGCTTTGGTCATGAGTGTTTTCTATTAAGGTGGCACCCAGATTGCGTGACGCCTATCTTGCCACAGGTCAGCGCCCTGGTTTCAAAGACCTGCTCGTGGCGCACCGCCGGTTTCCGGTAGGGCTTTCGCACCGGCGGCCGCGCCTCCAAAGGACCGGCGCGCCGAACGGTGTCTTCTGGCTGCCTCATGGTGAGAACCTCCGATTAAGAAACATACTACAACGAGAAACAGGCCGTCAAATTGACCCGGCAGTAGAGGCGGCTTTACGCCGCCATTTGGCGATCCCGCAGACGCGGGATCGCCGCTACAGCATCAAATTGACCCACTGCCCGGCAGGGCAAACCTGCTTCCCAACGTCTGGCGTTCGTGCCGCTCGCCTTTCCCGCAAGACCTCAGACCCGCGACCGAAACCTGCGCTCCTTGCTACCCCTTGTTCCCCTAACCTTTACCCTATAACCTCTTCCCTTTTCTCGTCTCCCTCGTTACGCGGCATTTTATCAAATTCCCAAGCTCGCGCATAATTCATTGCAGTCCATTTTGGGTCCGTTTGACCAGGCAGGTCGTGGAATCGCCGGTCGGTTCGCTGGTACACCCGGCTGATCCGGATCCAGGGCTGCCCAAGGTCAGGAAGTAGGCACTGGAGGCCTGGGAGTATTGGGTCAGTGGGCTCACGTTATCGACCGCGATACCGGTGGTCCCGCTGGTCTCCGGTCCCGCCGCGTACACGGCAGTCGGGAAACCGTTGGTTATGTCGAAGGACATGATGCATCCGGCTGCCGTGTTGGTGCCGCCCAAGGCGCAGTTGGCGGGAACGCCTACGAACAGCCAGTCAACCCCACCGTATTGATTGGTGTTGTCGATCTCCGAGAGCGGCGAACACTGTTGGGCCGCCGTGCTGCTGGTCGATAGGCCTAGCGACGTGCCGCCCACCGAAGTGCTCATGACGCCGGCGGTTATAGGGATGCTATAGAGCACCGGGCCAGCGGCCGTACTCGAACCCTTGCCGCACACGTACAGGTTCCCCGTGCCGCCTGAGCTGTTGTAAAAAATGTTGTCAAAGATTCCATCGTGCATCTGTGATCCAGCACTCAAATTAGATCCAGCGGTGGTAACCTGCAGCTTGGTTCCCAGGGCGCCAGTAGCGGTAGTGATAGCGTATTGCGTCACCAACGAGGCTTGCGAGTTGCCCCCGGAGAATACGTAAACATGGTCCGTGCTAGAGTCCACAACGGGCCCGTCGGCGATGATGCTCGAGGTCGCAACTGTAACTTTGTTCGTGCCGGATGTCGCCGCCGGGTTCACAGAGGCGAGCTGCCCGGTACTGTCGCCCACGAGGACGTACCCCGAAGCATAGTCGTAGACCGGGCCTGTCAGGATAGCGCTAGTGGAAGTGTTCACCTGCAACCCCCCACTAGCAGTGTAATTCCAAGGCGATGCGGTGGTGACCGTCGGCGTCGTCCCGGTAGAGACACCAGGGACGCCAAAGACACCCGTAACCTGCCAGAGCAACCCCTTGTCGTCGCCGACCCACAACCTATCGGTTAGGTAATCGTAAAAGGGTGGGGAGTTGGTATTGGTGTTCGAGCCCAGACTCAGGTTCAACATGCAGGAAGTAGTCCCTGCAAGGCAGGTCGCGTAGCTAGCCGTGTCGTTCGTATAGGAGCCCGTGGGAGCGACGGGGTTAGCGCTTAAATTGGTCCCCCCATCGCCGGCCTTCCAGCGCAGGATGTGGAGAATGGCGCCGGAGGTGGAGCTTTCTATAAAGGCCACCTTGTTCCCATACCAACTCAGGATGGGGGAGCCCAATATCGGCGAAGCCGTGCCCCCAGTGCTAGCATTGTAGGCCCACTTCACGCTGGGTCCGGCGGTATTGCAGTAACTGTTGGCCGAGCCGCCCTCCAGGGTCGTGCCACCCCAGGCGAAACCCGACAAACTATCGTCGAGTGCAATGCTGTTTCCATCCGTCCCGGCGGTCCTAGCCGTGACGGTGATCACATTGCCGCTCACACTGGCGGTAACGCCCGAGGTCCCTTGCAGCGTGGTGTTGGCGTTGATGGCCGCCGCGATATTGGTGGCCAATTGAGTGGTGCTAACAGGAGAACCGGCCGACACGTAGGCAAATCCCGAGCCGTTGGTCGTCCCGTCCGTGCCGCCGGCTAAGCTCCCCGAGCCCCAATAAAAGTATCCACTCGTACTCGTGGGGGTCAAGGTGGTGCCGCCGTTGCCCCCGGTGCCGGGTGTTGCGTCGCTAATCGTAAACGAACTGCCAACTACACTGCCGGAGGTAATGCCCATCGCGGACGCGTTGCAGGAACTGATCGCCGAGCTAAGGTTGCTCGCCAAGTTCGCCGTGCTGGGGTCGGTTATATAGGTGGCCGTGAATGTAGGGGCTGACCCGCTGCAAGTATATGAGCCGTTGCCCCCTGCGGAAGAGGGACTCCACGAGAAGATGCTGGTGGCATTCGTAGCGCCGAAGGTGGCAGTGCCAAGTTTTGTGTCGGTAACCGTTACCGCGGCGCTGCCCGTGGTGTGGGAAGTGGAGAAGCCGACGGATGCCGGGCAGGGGCTCGTATTGAGCGCGCTATTAAAGTTGTTTCCCAAGGTACCGACAGTGGTGCTATTTACAAAGGTGCCCGTGTACGCAGTGCCTGAGCCGGTGCAGGTGGCTGAGCCGGTGGTCCCTACGTTGTAAGTCCACGATACCCCGTTGCCCGCGGCGCCCGTAAAGGTGCCGACATTGGCTGCAGTGCCGAGGTATAGGTCGGTAAGGGTTACCGTGGCGGCGCCGGGAGCGGGAACCGAGTAAGCGACGTTTGTCGCGCAGGTACCCGTAGTGAGCGCATTATAAAAGTTGGTCGCCAAAGTGTTGGCAACATTGCTATTTACAAGGGTTCCCGTGTATGTGTTGACTGACCCGGAGCAGGTGGCGGCTCCGAGGTCGGTCCCGTTATTGTTAACCCACGTCACCCCGTTGCCCGCGGCGCCCGAGAAGGCGCCGATTGAAGCTGAAGCGCCGGGTGATAGGTCGGTAAGCGTTACCGTGGTGCCGCCGCCGGGGCTGGGAACGGAGTAACCCATGCCCGTCGCGCACGCACTTATGCTGACCGCGTTATAAAAGTTGGTCGCCAAAGTCGCGGCAACGTTGCTATTTACAAATGTCCCCGTGTACGGGCCTGAGCTGGTGCAAGTGGGGGCTGAGCCGTTATTCCCCAAGTTGTTAGTCCAGGTAAAGATTCCGGTGACATTACCAGCGCCCGTGAGGGTAAAAAGGGAGCCGGGGGCTGGGTAGGAAACCTGTACGGCGTTGGTGCCGCCCGTAGTCGCGGTAAAACCGACTGCGGAAGGGCATCCTTGGAGTAAGCTAAGGAGGTTCGACTGCTCGGCGCTCAAGGTGCCGCTGCCGATAAAGCTGCCGGAATAGGCGATGCCAGAACCCGCACACGCGCCGGTCGCCGGGGCGAGAATCCCGCCGCTGGTTGGGGATATCACGGCGGAGCCGTCGGTAATAAGCGTGCTGTTTCTTGTCAAGGCTACACCGCTGGAGGTGATGTTGGTTAGGGTGATCACGGTGCCACTCAGAGTTGCTGTCACGCTCGTACTAGTAGCTCCGTTGGTGAAGCAGTATCCGGAAATACTAGAAAAACTAGTGCCGACGTCGCTGGGGCATTTCGACTGGTCATTCGTTATCACCGCGTAGAGACTACTCGCGCCATCGGCATTACTATGTGCCTCCCAGAAACAGGGCCCCGCACTACAGGCGCTGCTAGTGAGCTGGGCCGTGTAAGTCAGAGATCCGATAGTGACGGCATCGCCATTATCAAACCCGGCCTGCGTGCCGTTATCGTTCACAAAGCCGACCCCGGTGGGCGTTATGGTTGTCACCGTGGAGCCACTGGTGATCGTGATCGCGGTCGTCAGGGTCCCCGCGAACGTGCCGACAGCGTTTGCGGCCGCGCCGCCCGGCGTCATGGTCAACGTAGTTGAGTTGCTGGTGATCACGATCGGGTTGCTGGTCGTCAGGGGCACGGCGGTAAACGTGGCGGCGGCGGTTTGCGGCGTTCCGCCCGGCGTCACGGTCAACACCTTTGTGCCGTTGGTTATCGTCATCCCGGGGCTGGTCCGCGCGGGCACAGCGGTAAACGCGGCGGCGGCGGTTTGCGCCGTTCCGCCCGGCGTCATGGTCAAGGTATTTCCGCCGCTGGTGAACGAGATCGAGGTGGTATACAACGCGGCCCCCGTGAACGTGCCGGTGGAGCTTGCCGGCGTGGCGTTGGTGCTCAGATTGAGAGTATTCGAGCCTACCTTTACTGATATGGAGTTACTGCTGGATGTAGGGCCGCTCGCAAACGTTCCGATTTGTGTTGCCGGCGTCGGGGCGCTGGCATCCAAGGTCACGGAGCCGATGGTCACGGTTGAGGTGCTGGTCGCGCCGTTGCTCGAGACGGCGCCAATCTGGGTCGCCGACTCCCCCGCGCCCGAGTATAGGTTGTTAAAAGCTATGATGGAGGCTTGCCCATCTTGGCCGCCTGTGAGGCTGGAACTTGCCTGGGAGACCCCGTTTAGGTATATGCTGTAAGTATCATTGGTTGCCAGGGTCACGCTTCCAGCCGGACCGGTGGCAATGGCCTGCAGGTTCACCGTACTGCTGCTGACGGAACTTACCGTCACGGCCGGGTCCACGGCGCAGGCGCCATTGAAGCATGTCCCAGCGATGGCATTTGCCAGATTCGTTGCATCGCTGGTTGTATACCCGGTGTGATCTACGCATTTCTGACCAGTGACGCAGAGGCTTTGAGTGTTATGCCAGTCATACACGCTGCTGCCGATCGTGATCGTATCAGGTGCGGGAGGATCCGAAACGATGACTATCGTACCGGTGGCGCGCGTCACGTTGGAGGGCGCCTTATTGACCGGCACAACCAGAAAGTCGTTGGTGCAGTCCGGGGTAGCATTGACGTCCCACGTGTATTTGGCCGGATACATATTCAAGCCCATTCCCGCGCTGGCGGTGCCCCCCAGGTAGTTGCTCCAATCACCCTGGGGTTTGGGCGTCTTTTTCGGCAGGGGTGGGGGCTTCGGCGACGGGCGGAAGATTGCCAAATCCGAATCGAGGCTGCCCGCACGATCGGTCGTGGGCGCGACACTCGCTCCCCCCGCCGCGCGCGTCCAGGTCGCGTTCCGCTTGGCCAGGAACATTTTGTAGCGAGGATCCATCTGGATTTTGTACCAATCCACGAACGAGCGGCTCTGCGTCGCCTGCGCGAAACTGCCAGGGTTGGAGAAAACCATGTGGTGGGTCGACCAATCTTCGATCCCCGGGACCCGTTGCTGCTGCGGGTTTTCCTGGCCCGACATCAGCACCGTAAGGCTTGCAAGCATCGCGACCGTCGCGACGGCAGTCCACAACTTCAACTTCCAGCGATTGCGGCTCATGGCTACTTCCTCCTGGTTACAATTATTGCCTCGGGATCGTGCTCTAAATTTTATGCTCGTGGTGAGTTTCCCACGGGTAAATCTCGCTCCATTCGCGTATCGTAACGGGCTCGTGCCCGGCACTCCCGACCGATGCGGCGCGGATTAACCAAAACAAGGAGTGCTTCCGGACGGGTTCCGCTTGACGCACGTGTTACCGCAGCACATTTGGCCCGGCGGGCAGCAGGTCCTCCCAAAATTACAGCACTGGCCTGAGGGACAGCACGTCCTATTGCAGCACGTCTGGCCTGAGGGACAGCACGTCCCCGAGCAGGACTGGGCTGAGGGACAGCACTTTCCGTTGGTGCACGTCTGGCCCGAGGGACAGCACGTCCCCGAGCAGGACCGGGCTGAGGGACAGCACTTTCCGTTGACGCACGTCTGGCCTGAGGGACAGCACGTGCTGCCGCAGCAGGCCTCTGTCCTTTCGCAGCAGTGGTCCGTGCAGCATTTGTCGTCGCTGTCGCAAACCGTCCGGCCGCAGCACGTATAGTCTGGGGGATAGCAGTTCCCATTGCAGGGGACTGGTCTGGAGCGGGGGCACAGCACGGGCGCCCCCAGGCCACGGGAAGCCCGTCCTAAGCCCAGGGAAGCTAATAGGGCGCCGCCTACGGCTCCGCCGACCAGCCTGAATGCTTCTCGCCTCGAGATCGAGCTGGCAGTAATTCTCGATATGTCGTCCAAAAGCGCGTTCATTTCACTCCTCCCTTTGACCACCTCGGCGGTCACGGACGAGAGCCAATAGTGCGTCCCTCCCGAATGCCGCGTCCCTGGCAATCACACCGTCTTCCCCAATCAGAAAAGCTGCCGGCGTCGCCAGAATCCCGTACTCTTTTGAAACCTTCCACTTCCTATCCTGAAGCAGCACCGGAAACTCAAAACCGTGCTGCTCTGCCTTGCGGTGGTTCTCCTCCGCATTGCCCCGTCCGACGGCCCGCGACCACGTCAATTGCGTATCGTAACGGGCTCGTGCCGGGCACTCCGGCCCGACCCGGCACCCACAGCGGCAGGACGAGAACCTCAAGGGAGCCGCTGAGGGCATTTCCCGGCATCCAACAGATGACACGAGTCCGCACGAACACACATTAGAGCGCTCTAATCAGAGCCCGTCAAGTTACGACAGTACGGCCGTCAGCTATTACGAAGGTACTAGTACCAGCCGTCAGCTCTCAGCTATCAGCTCTCGGCTATCAGCCCTCAGCTATCAGTAACAACACTGGGGTGTTCTTGCTGATCGCTGGAGGCCGAGCTTTTCACTTCTGACTTCAGACTCCAGACGAAGACACGTCAGAGCGTTCTAATTCTAGCCTGTCAAGTGGTGACAGCGGCATTAACTAATGAATCAAATTACAAGGCTATCAGCCGTCAGGCCTCCCGCCGCGGCGGGGCAGCTCTCAGCTATCAGCCGTCAGTTATCAGTCATCAGTTGTCAGTTATCATTTACAACACCGGGTTCCCCTTGCTGATCGCTAAAAGCTCAGGGTTTCACTGCTGACTTCGGATTGCAGATTTCAGATTGCAGACTCCAGATTGCAGATTCCAGATTTCACATTGCAGATTTCAGATTGCAGATTCCAGATTTCAGATTGCAGATTTCAGATTGCAGATTTCAGACATTCAATCGTCAATCACCAATCACCAATCGACAACCTCCAACGTTGGTCGGCGGAAAAGTCCAGAGCGAGATTCTTCTCCCGCAAGGCGGGATCAGAATGACAGCGGGGCGGGATCAATCACCAATCGCCAATCGACAATCTCCAACGTTGGTCGGCGGAAAAGTCCAGAGCGAGATTCTTCTCCCGCAAGGCGGGATCAGAATGACAGCGGGGCGGGATCAATCACCAATCGCCAATCGCCAATCGTCGCTCGCCAATCACCGATCTCCAGTCGCCAATGAAAACCTAGTCTTGGGTTGCCTCTGAAGCCCGCGCTGTCGTCGCTATGCCTGCCAGGACTGCAAACCATGCCGCATTGGCCGGGATGTGCAAGTTGAAATCAAAGAAGCTGTGCACCAGCAGGCCACAGCATCCAATGGCGGCGCCCAACCGAATCCAGCCAGCTCGAGATCGAAAGGGTTGACCCCAATCTCGAAAGGCCAGACGAAGAAAAAGCGCCAGAGCGGAGAGAATGAGCAGCGCGCCGACCAGTCCGGTCTCAGCTACAGCCTCCGCATAATCGTTATGCGCGTGATCGATCCACAAGTCGCCGGGAAAACTCTGATAGCGGGGGTAAGCGGTCTCAAAATCTCCCAAGCCAACACCCAGGACGGGATGGTCACGCCACATGCGGAGCGAATCGAGCGCCATGCGCTTACGCAAACCGGCCCATTCCGCCCGAGCACTGTCGACGTAGGCTACCGACCCCAGCTTTTTCGCGACCCAGCCGGGGTCGACATAGGCAAACAGCATTACGCCCGCAAAGAGGGTGATGGCGGCGGCCATCACCAAGCGCCGTCGCTCCGTTGTCCGAGCACCCGCCCTGCGCAGGGCACTGGTTGCGATTGCGATCTCCGCTGACAGTGCCAGCAAGCCGCCTCGCGAACCGGAAAGCAACAGGGAGGCGAGCGCGAGCGCAACCGCGATAACACGCCATGCCGAGGCCTCCAGCGATAACCTTCCGCGCCGCCCGGCAATGTAGAGGACCGCAACCGGGATGAGCATTTCCATGAGTCCGGCGAAGTGGTCGCGATTGACGTAGGGACCAAAGACGCCACCTGGGGTATCGACGATGCCATAAATCCGATGCGCCCCCGAAGCAAACTGCACAATGGCAAACAGTCCCATGGAACCGGCAAAAACCAGGACCGCAAGGCCGAACGCGCGCAAAGTGTTGCTGCCGGCTCCGGCGAAAAGCTGCACGGCGAGGAAAAAAAACGCCAAATCCGTAACCAGCAGGACCAGAGCTTGGCGGGTCTCCGACCTGTCGAGTGTGAGCCGGGCCGCATACTGAGCCACGCCCAAAAGAAAGAACAGCGCCAGAGGGATGTAGAGCGGCGACCAGATCAATTTCAGCGCTCCCTGCTGAACGCTTCCCAGGGCCCACAAGAAAAGCGCCAGGGCGGCTACAAGGCCCAGGGCCACCCAGGCCCAGGGAACTACCGCGCCAAAGGCCAAGGGCGCGCCGAGCAAGGCAGCGACGAGCAGGATGCGAGCGATGTGTAAAGGGTAAGGTGTAAGGTCTAAAGGGTAAAGTGTAAAGGGTGAAGGTTGATCGTCGCTTCTTGCCTCTTGCTGGGTTTGTGCCTTCATCAATTGGTCTTGTTTCTTCACCCTTTATCCTTTACCCTTTACAATTTTTGCTTCTGACCTCGTCATGCTTGCTCTTCTTCCTTCACCCTTTAGCCTTTTCCCTTACCCTTTACAATTTTCGCTTCTGACTGCTCGGGGCCCAGACATTCCAGCGAGACCACGTCCAACCAGCAAGTCCCGGAGATTTCCGTAGGGAAAACCCGGCTGCGAGGTCGCCAGAATGAAAGCCGCACCGCCTGGGTTTGCGGTCCGGTCGAAAAAGACAGACGCAGGGGATGCCAGGGCGTCGTTCCCACCGTGGTGTCGCTGATCGCATCCGGAAAACTCGGTTGTTGGGTATCACTCACGCGCAAGCAGGGGCCGGTGTCGGAGGTGATGTCTTCCGAGCGGATGTAAGCCTGGAGCGAATACGCATGATGGGGGAGGACCGGCACGATTTGATAGGCGGGCTCATACTCATCGTTGCGGCTGACCGTAAAGTCTACACGAAGGCAGTGGGCGCCATGGTAAGCTCCAGGAGCGGAAAAATCGACCGCAAGATAAGTTAGGGGGCCGGCCCGCCAGTCGAACCCCGCGTTCAAAGGCGATTGTTCGAAATCGCCATTGAAAATCAAATTGTCTTTTTCATTCAGCAATGCCTTAGTCTCGGGTGGTGTAGCTACTTCATTCGCCTCCGGCCTTTTGACAATTCCCAGGCGCTCAAGATCCTGCCAGACGTTCACAGCCTCTTCGATTCTGCCCAGAGCGATCAGACGCTCGAGGTAAGGCGCGGCAGAAGTGAAGGGAAACGGACGAGGGTTTGCAACAGCCAGCTTCCAAATTCGATAGGCGGTGTCATTATCCCCTTGGTCGCTCAAGAAATCCACGTAGCCAACTTTGAGCTGGGCATCCGCACTGTCAGCCAACACTTTTTGGAAGATAGGGTCGGGCTTCTCCACAGTTTGAAGAGAAGACCAAGTGGCCGCCGCATACGTGGGGTCAAGTTCCAGCAAGCGGCGAAATTCCGCCAAGGCCCTGTCAAGTTGATTGGTGCGCAGAGAGGATTGGGCAGCAGGCCAATGGTAAGAAGGCACCATGGGACAGAGCTTCAGCAGGCGCTCCCCAGCGTGATCGATGCACTCCGTATCAGCTATGGATTCACAGGCTGACTCAAGGTCTGACCAGTAGAGCCGGCTATCGGGGCTTAACTGTGTGGCGCGGCGCAGGTGGCGGAGGCTTTCGGCAGGATCGATGTCTCTGTAGGCTTGCCCGAGCCGGTTCTGAAGCCGAGGATCGTCCGCGTCCCACGCCAGGAGCCAGCGACCCACCGTAGGCGTCTCGAACGAGAAAGTGATCCCCACCAGCGAAGTCTCGGCTGCCACAAGCAGGCTTGCGCAGCCGACCGCGAGGAGGAAGAGGAGGGCTCGAGAGCGCGCGCGCAGTGAGATTTCGGTTCGCGCGACCCCCAACTGCGGCCGAATCATGTGACCCCGCAGCCTATCCGGGTTCTGCTTTCTGCAACCAGGACAAGCCTCGCCATGCGGCGCGGATTAACCAGAAGCACAAGGACTGGCTCCGGACGGTTTCGCCTTGACGCATCTGTGATTGCAGCAATAATAGCCCGGCGCGCAGCATTCGGCGGTGCCCTTCGCGGTGCCGCAGCAATAGTTGGCCTGACCACTTGGCCCATCCGTGCAGCATGCCTGGCCTCCAGCGCAGCATACAGTGCTGCCGCTGCTGCCGCAGCACGTCTGGCCGGCGGGACAGCAGTTCCCATTACAGCACGTCTGGCCCGTAGTGCAGCATGTCTTGTTGTCGGGGCAGAGGAATTGATTGTGCCCACACTTTTCGGGTTTCTGTGGCCCCCCCTGTTGTGCGCCCCCGGCAGGCGCCCCCAAGCCACGGGAAGCCCGTCCCAGGTAAGTCAATACGCCGCCACCCACGACTCCGCCGAGCAGCCTCAAAGCTTGGCGACGTGGGATCGGGCTGGCAATAATCCGTGATATGTCGTCCAAAAGCGCGCTCATTTCACTCCTCCCTTTGACCACCTCGGCGGTCACGGACGAGAGCCAATATAGCGTCTTTCCCGACTGCCGCGTCCCTGGCAATCACACCGTCTTCCCCAATCAGAAAAGCCACCGGCGTCGCCAGAGTCCCGTACTCTTTTGAAACCTTCCACTTCCTATCCTGAAGCAGCACCGGAAACTCAAAACCGTGCTGCGCTGCCTTGCGGTGGTTCTCCTCCGCATTGCCCCGTCCGACGAGTATCACGCCCAAGCCGTCATTGGCGTATTCTCGATGCAGGCGGACCAAATGGGGGGCGAGTTCGTCGCAAGGTCCGCATTGAGGGTCACTGAAGACCAGGAGTACGCTCCGGCCCCGGTACTCCTCGAGCGAAACCATGCGACCTTGAAGGTCGGGCAGGAGAAAAACAGGCGCGCGCGTGCCGGCTTTGAGTCCACTTCCCCCGGTACTGGAAAAAACCATCCAGCGGTTAAGCACGCCAGCCCGCCGCTCGCATCCCACGCAGGGCTTGATTCCCATGGCGGAGGTCACACGCTTGATCACGTCCCCAAGCCCGATCTCTTGTTTGACAAGAAATCCGGGGAGGTTCACTCGGTGAGGCGCGAGGGTTTCGCTGAGAGGCCCTTCGCTCCCCAGCGCGCTGCCCTGAGGAGTGCTTTTGCCGGCCCCGGAAGCGCCAGGCTCAAGGCCGGCCACCTCCAGGGCTAGCGCCAGGACCCGATCTGCTCCCCGCGCCAAGGGGGCAGCCACTCGCCCTTCCTCATCCAGCAGATAGGCTACCGGTGTGCCCTCGTGCTCGAAAGGCGCTGCTTTCTCTCCATCCTTCATCAGCAGGATGGGGCACTTCAGGCCATGTTCGGCCGCGTGTTCCTGGTTGGATCGGGCGTCACCGTAAGCCAGGAGCACCAACTGAACGTTTTGCTTTTCGAAATTGGTTTCAAGACGGCCTAACTCTGCTGCGATCGAATCGCAAAACCCGCACTCGAAATTCCAATGCACCAGCAAAACGCGCTTGCCGCGAAAAGCCTCAAGTGCGACAGGCCTTCCCGCAAGGTCGGGGAATTTAAAGGCGGGGAAATCGCTTTGGAGCGGAAGCCCCGGCGGCTCAGCTTCCTCACCAGGCTTCTCCAGCCCAACTCTCGCGGCTTGCGCATTCTGCTCGAGCTGGTCCAGACGCAGCAGTATTCGACCTTGCTGCTTGACGATCTGGTAAAAGCCTATCCAAAGGCTGATCAGGATTAACAAGAGGAGCAATATGGTAATCATGTGAAGAACGGCCCCTCGCCTTCGATTACACCGTAATAGGTGACAGAACGAAAACTGTCTTTGGTCGTGTTCTCAAGTTCCCTGAAACCTCGGGATTCAGGGGATTTCAAGGGCTAAGACCTTGGATTGTCAGCACTGGTTCACCGGCAACAGCATCCCTTCCACCGGCTTCTCCCCTGCGAATCAGCCAGCTCTGCTCACCTAATTTGGTTACGGCACACTTTGCGAAGTCGGACAAGCTCCTTTGCGCAGTCAAATCAGTTTGGGCCCAGCAGCGCGCGACTGCTGAACACCCGGGCTCGCATCAGGAGCTAGAACAATCCGCGCATCCATTTCCAAGAATTTAAATAATACCCCTTTGTAAATTCTGTCAAGTACTTTCTCGTAGTTCTACTTGGCAAATTTGGAATTATCGTTTTGGTACAGATCTTTTTGCTGTGCTAATCAGATTGACCAGACCCCCGTTTCTTGGACCAATGAGAATGCGAGCATTGAGCTCGCGGCCTAATTCGCCCAAAGCTCTTGTCCGGCAGCAAGCGCCTGCCAAGGGAGCCATGGGCGCTCTTTGGCACGAAGCCAAGCTTGACGGGATCAGGGCCGCAGCGGACGGCTAGCTGCAGCGACGTAGTCAACGTCGCGCCATAGGATTCCGCGACGATTACGGCACAAGCAAATGCCAGCACGCGGGATTCCACCGTCCATCATCAGTAATTAGGATCAAGAAAAAACTTAGTGTGGGGTAGAGTTGCAGGAGCATCTGGCTTCGGTTGTTAACTAAGCCCGGTGTCTCCCTTGACTGTTTTTGACAAGTAAAGATGTGCGTTAGGACCGATACCCCCTTGGGGCCGGCTCGCCTCGCGACAATCTAACAGCCCATTTTGCCCGTACCCCTCGTACTGCTCCCGCCAGCGCCGCATACTCTGATCCGAGATGCCGACGATCTCGGCGGTCCGCCCAGGCGGTTGAAGGTCTGATCCTCTCGCGGCGCATGTGCCTGCTAATGAAATGATCAAGCCGAGGGCTGCCGAGGTGTTTTGTCGGGGTGCGGTTACGTGATCGGATCGGCCCGGCCAGTAATGGTGATGCCCCCGTAGTAGCGACCAAGGATTCCTACTATCAGTTTGTTCGACCATAGGATGTACAGGCGGTGTGTCATCTTCAGAGCTCGTCCGGGGGAACAACCACCTGGACTGAGCAGGCAATCCACCCCGAAGCCCGCAAGGTTGGCAGCGGTCCGCCGTTTAGGCAATGCCTCGTAAAGAAGTCCCGATCCACCGGTACGCTAGAGGTACCGGTACCCTCGTACTCTTGGCTAACAGGGGGAAATATAAGTAATCTCTCAGAAATCGTACCTCTCCGGTGGACGAAAGTATCCGGCCTTGACCGACTCGGAGAGTGTGAAGAACAAGCGGCCTGTGTTCGGTGATAAGGGCGGCGAGCGTTAGCACTTATGGGATTGCAAGGTGTTCTCCTGTAAGTCAGAGAGCGGAGCTGTACGCTATCAGTTACAGGTGCCGCGCTTGACATCCCGGCGGTGAGAAATGAGGAGTCAGGAATGAAGCCTCCAGCCGTTACTCTTCACTTATCGGCAAAAAGGCGCCAATGCTTTGCCTGAAAGTTGATGGCTTCCTCGTCATTCGACAAAATGGAACAACGAGCAGAAAACTTTTGTTTCGGCTAGAATAGGGGGCTAGTGAATTCAGGAACCGGAGGGAGCGAGTTGGATATCAGCGGGGCGTGGTGCGCAATTTACACACGACATCAGCACGAGAAGGCAATTGCTCAGATTCTCTCCGCCAAGGGGCTGGAGGTCTTTCTTCCGCTCTACAACGCAACTCGCCGATGGAAGGACCGGACCATGCACCTCTCGCTTCCCTTGTTCCCTTGCTATCTATTTCTCCGCGGAATGAAGGAGCGGCGGCTCGAGGTGGTGACGACCCCGGGGATAGTTTCTATTCTAAGTATCAATGGTCGAGTGGCGACCATTCCTGAATCCGAGATCGAGTCTGTGCGCAGGGCGGTCGAGTGGGGAAATCGAGTTGAGCCTTACCCCTTTCTCCGCTGTGGCGACAGGGTGCGCGTCATCTCCGGACCTTTGCAGGGCCTCGAGGGAATTCTCGTTCGCAAGAAGAACCTGTGCCGGCTGGTGCTTTCGGTAGAAATACTGGAGCGATCGGCCGCCGTGGAAGTCGACGTATCTGCGGTGGAGCGAGTGGGGGGCAGCACTCATTCATCGCCCTGGGGGCGGGAAGCTGGAATCAATGGGGGAAGCGCAGCGGGGGCGCGGCGGAAGTGAGCCGGAAGCGGGAATTAATGCCGCCGCAGCGGCGCGCAGGAAGCACTGAAATGAGGTCGAGGATTGGAGTCCTTATCTGGTACCCGAACTAAAAGGTCCGCGCCGTGCCGGCTACAGTTGGTCGTGGTGGAAACGACATGGGGGATTCGGAGGGTCAAGTACGCGGTATAAGGATAGTCGTTAGCACAGATACATTGAAGGCAAACCCGGAGCGTAAGTTGTCTTAAGGAGTGATGAGCATGGCAGAGGGAGTAAGAGATTCGCGCTCGAGCGTCATGTGGCTGGGGAGCGCCAGCGGCAAGGCAGGTGGCCGTTCACTTTACCGGGCGCGCCCGGGAAGGGGAGCTGAGTTGGGGGTGGTGTTGGCTGGGGTTGGCTTGATCTGCCTGAGTGGACTCGCGTGGGCGCAGAATCCAGTTTCGCCTACGACTGTGGCCCCGATCTCCCCCCTGAGGCCGGCAGCCTCGAGCGCCTCCCCGAGCAACCGGCTGGGAGCGCGGTATGTGGTCGCCAAGGACGACCTTCTGGAAGTCTACGTCGTAGATGCACAAGAGCTTTCGCGCGAGTATCGGGTAGACGGGGATGGGATGATAACACTTCCGATGCTGTCGCGACCGGTCATGGCGGCAGGCCTGACGCTCGACCAGCTTTCGGAAGCCATTCGCAAAGGTCTTCTTGACGCCGGAATGCTTGCGGACCCCCAAGTGACTGTTACGGTGAAATCTTCGCCGTGGAATACAGTGGTCCTTTCCGGCGCGGCAAAGAAACCGGGGGTTTATCCGGTTTACGGTCACACGACGTTGCTCGAACTCTTGACCGAGAGCGAAGGTCTTAGCGACGATGCGGGCGGCACGGCGATTATCACCCGCGCGGAGAATGCTCCGGGGGGGACGGGGCCTAACCCTGCCCGGGCCGCGCAGGATGCCGATCCAGCGATCTCACGTACGGTGAACGTTGACGTCTGGCGACTCTGGCAGAACGGCGACGCGAGCCTGAACGTAGATTTGTACCCGGGGGATCGGGTTATGGTTCAACGGGCAGGAATTGTCTACGTGGTGGGAGGCGTGAACCGGGGTGGGGGCTTTGTCCTCTCCAACGACCAGGAGCAAATGACGGTGCTGAAGGTTATTGCCCTGGCGGGCAACTTCACGCGCGAGGCAAAGGCAAGAAAAGCCGTAATCATCCGGAAGGCCCCAAATGCTCCCGGCGGAAGACAGGAACTTCAGGTAGACCTCAAGAAGGTGCTGTCGAACCGGGCTCCGGATCAACAACTGCTGGCCAGCGACATCCTTTATGTGCCCGAGAGCGGGGTCAAGAGAACCCTCGACATGGTTGTCAGCGCCGTGGTGACCACTACGATCTGGCATGTGCCATATTAGAGATTGAGTACGGCTGGTGAAGGCCTAAACTCTGCACATTGGCGCGTTTCATGCCACGCGGCCCTTCAGGGGCGCGAGCAAGAAACGCAGTTGGGGATGAGGGGAGAGAGATGGCAGAAAACGACAAGCTAATGCCGACGAACGGCGTTCCACCTGAGCGCCCGGGGTATTCTGGATACGCCGTCCTGGACGCCGAGGCTTCGGGGCCTGAGGCATACTCATTCTATACCTACTGGGCGGTTCTTAAAAAGCGCCGGGGCACCGTTTTCACGGTTGCCTTCATTATTACAGTTTTGGTGACATTCGTTGTCTTCCGAACGAAGCCAGTGTACCGCGCCACGGCTCGCATGGAGGTCCAGGCGGAGACCCCCCAACTGCAAACGCTCAACGAGCTTAACCCGAGTGCGAGTGCCGACGATGCATTCCTCCAAACTCAAGTGGATCTCTTGCAGAACAACAACCTCGCCTGGGAAACGATACAGCAGTTGGGGCTTGCGTCTGTGTACCCGGAGCTCAGCGCTGCCGGGAAGGGCGGGCCAGCGAGCACCGACAGGTCTCGCGCAGCAACTCAAGCAAGTCTGATTCGGGCTTTTAAGGCGGGTCTTCATGTGTCGCTGCTGAGTGAAAGCCGATTGGTGGAGGTCAGCTACGAGAGTGTTGACCCGAGCCTGGCGGCGCGTGTAGCCAACGCCCATGTCAAGAATTACGTGGAGTCCAATTATCGTTCCAAATACGAAACGACCCGGCAAGCCTCGGCGTGGATGGAACAGCAACTCGACGAGCTTAAAGCGAAGGTCGAGAAATCTCAGCAGGCGCTGGTTGATTATGAGCGCGAGAACTCGATTGCCGATATCGGGAACAAAGAGAACGTCGTGGGGCAAAAGCTTGCGGACTTGAGCAAAGACCTCACCACGGCACAGACTGACCGAGCCGACAAGGAATCCTTGTACGACTCGGTGCAGAGCAACAAAGCCGAGGCGGCCATCATTGCCAACGACGCCCTACTGCAGCAGTTGGACTCGAAATACGCTGATCTCAGGACCCAGTATGCCGCGACCACTTCTCAATACGGTCCGAACTTCTATAAAGTGAAGGAACTCCGCAATCAGATCAATGAGGTGGAGTCGCTCGTCGACCGAGAGCGCAAGCGGATAATTGAGCGGATCGGGGGCGATTACCGCACCGCCCTGCGCCGTGAGCAGATTCTCTCCCGGGGGGTAACTCAGCAAAGAGCCCAGGTCGAGAAGTTGGATGAACTTCTTATTCAATACAACCTGCTGAAGAATGAATACGAGACCAACCAGCAGCTTTACAACGATCTGCTGAAACGTCTCAAAGATGCTACCGTCTCGGCAAGCTTGCGCGCGGCGAATGTCCGCCTGGCTGACGAGGCGTTGGTTCCCAGTTCTCCCATCCGTCCGGACAGGCCCGTGGATATTGCCGCCGGACTTCTGGTGGGCTTGATTCTCGGAGTCACGCTGGCGTTTATCCGGGAGAGCCTGGATCGCACCCTCATGACAGCGGAGGACATCGAGAGAGAGATAGCTGTTCCCACTTTGGCCGTGATTCCGCTCGGGACAGCATCGCGCGGACGGTATGGCCATTACTTTTCGCACAATGCCCAGAGAGCAGGGGGAAATGGAAACCAGGCATTGACCATTCTCAATGCGCCCGGATCGCAAATGGCGGAATCTTTCAGAGTCTTGCGAACCTCGATTCTGCTCTCCAGCGCGCCGCAGCCGCCTCAAGTGCTGCTGATTACGAGTGCACATCCCAGTGAAGGGAAGACATTCGCTTCTGTCAACCTGGCTTTGGCGCTGGCCCAGCGTGGCAGCCGCGTCCTGCTGGTGGATTCGGATCTGCGGAAGCCAAATGTCTTAAAGGTCCTCGGTCTGTCGGATGGTGAGGGACCCGGACTGAGTAGCTTTCTCACGGGCGGGCATGACATCGACCAGGCACTCCAGGCCTACACAGCAGTCCCCAACCTGTGGCTGCTTCCACCCGGACCGATTCCCCCCAACCCGGCCGAGCTGTTGTCCTCACCTGCTATGGAGAAGCTGGTAGGGGATCTCCGCCAGCGCTTCGAACACATCGTGTTCGACTCACCGCCCTTGTTGCTGGTGACGGATGGAATCCTTCTTTCAACCCTGACGGATGGCGTGGTTCTGGTTGTGGAAAGCGGATCCACCTCGCGCGGCGCATTGAATCGGGTTCGTCGAATCCTGGACCGGGCCGGCGCAAATACTCTAGGTGCTGTCCTCAACAAGCTGGCCAATCGAGTTGACGGGTACTACAGTTCGCGTTATGGGTATTACAACTATTCCTACTCCCGGGAAGGCTCAACTTGGAAAGTTGCTGAGGCGGGTTTTGCCAACGATGAGCCACCCACCCTCACACGCAGATAAGATGACCCTTGTGTTAGAATCTCGTGACGAGAGGTGACACGACGTTGATGCGAGATGTTGCTGTGATCGGGGCGGGTCCGGCTGGGTTGTATGCGGCTCATCAACTCGCCTCGGCGGGCCTCGATGTCACGGTGCTGGATGCCCAGGAGAGGATCGGTGAAAACGCTGTCTGTTCCGGTGTCATCGGGGAAGAGGCGTTTGCTCGTTTTGGTCTGCCCAGCCGATCGGTCTTGAACCGCATTTGCTGCATTCAGGCGGTCTCGCCCGCTGGAAAAACGTTGGAGTATCGCTCGGCGACGCCACTGGCTCGCGTGGTCGATAAGTCAGAGTTCAACCGCGACCTTGGGAACTCGGCTCGTTCCGCCGGGGCTGAGTTGTGTTTAGGCCGGTTTGTCGAGGCCATCGACCGTGAAAAGGACGGAGTGCTTTTGCACCTCTGCTCGCGCCAGCGGGCGGTTGGGAAACTGAGGGCGCGGGTCGCCGTAATAGCCTCCGGAGTGAACGGTTCCCTGAACGGGGCCCTCGGACTGGTGAAACCTCGCGAATTCTTGCGGGCCATCCAGGCTGATATCCCGCTGGGGAAGGATGGGATCTCCAACCCGACCGAGGTGTATGTGGGGCGGTCTGTGGCGCCCGGGGCCTTCGGCTGGAAGATTCCTTTGGGACACGGCCGCGTGCGCGTCGGTCTTATGTGCGTGGAAGATCCCCGGCCATACTTCAGTGCACTCTTGCAAAGAGTGGCGCCCGGACTGGATCGGGGTGCGGCGAAGGTCCGGCAGAAGGCCATAGGACAGATGCCGGTGGGAAATTGTGTTGGGGAACGGATTGTGGCGATCGGGGAGGCCGCAGCTCACGTTAAGACGTCAACGGGAGGTGGGATTTACTTCGGTCTTCTATCAGCGGAAATGGCCGCCGACGTCATGCTTCGTGCCTTTCGAAAGGGCGACTTCAGCGTTCAGACGTTGGGCGAGTTTGAGCGCTTCTGGCGCGCCGCTTTCGGCATCGAGCTGTGGACGGGTTATCTCGCCCGAAAGCTCGCGGCGCGCCTTTCCGACAGCCTCATCGAAAGGACCTTTGATAGGGCAAAGGGAATTGATCTGCTGTCCAGGCTGAATGGGAACCTGAGTTTTGACTGGCATCATAAGGCCATACTGGCGTCCATTCGTGACTTGTTCGCTCCGGCCGCAGGCGCCTGATTCCTTCATAAATCCACGAAACTAGGAACCCGCGTGCTCAAACGGGGTTTTGACATTCTACTGTCCGGGGTGGGGCTTATCGTCTCGCTGCCCTTGTGGGGGATTATTGCCCTGGCGGTGAAGCTCCACGACGGCGGCCCCGTCTTTTATCGGCAAGAGCGTGTGGGGAAAGACAGGCGGGTCTTTACGGGCCTGAAGTTCCGCTCCATGGTTGCTGACTCCGACAGAAAGTGGGGCGTAGTACCCGCCGCTGCAAACGACCCCAGGATAACGAAGGTTGGAAGGATTCTGCGGGCGACGGCTATGGACGAACTCCCACAACTCTGGAGTATCTTCCGGGGTGATATGAGCTTTGTCGGCCCACGGCCGGAGTGGGTTGAGCTGGTGAAGAAGTTCCGGGCAGAGATTCCTTGCTTCGATTTACGCCACAAGGTTCGGCCTGGTCTTACCGGGCTGGCCCAGGTCTACGGCCACAGCGAAATATCGCGGCGGCACAAGCTTCGCTACGACCTGCTTTACATTCGCAAGCAGAGTTTCCTGCTCGATCTTCGACTTGTCTTGGTCTCTTTTTTCGTCACCTTCGCCGGCCAATGGGAGGCCCGAACTGCCAAAGTGCTGCGGGTGCGCAGGCTGCCGCGACGGCGACGAGTGCGGGGCGCGGCGGTAGAAAACCCATTCCGCGAACCGCTTTCCTCACCCTCCGAGGGTTACAGCAACACTCCGCAAGAGTCTTCCGTGGAGGAGGCTTCAAGGTGATTTCGAGTGATTCCTTCGATCCGCGTGGGACCCCACCCTGTGTGCGCGTCCTGGGCGTACCCGTGCACGTCCTGGACCTGGGGCAGGTTCTCCAAACCATGGAACAGTGGCTCTGCCAGCGGGACGGGACCCGCTGGATCGCGGTGACTAGCTCACACGGGCTGGTTGAGGGCCAGAAAAACCCCGCGTTCAAAGCCGTTCTTGAATCGGCGGACCTCTCAGTCCCTGACGGGAAGTGGACAGCGCGAGTGGCGGCCAAGAAAGCTGCTTGTGCCCCAAGACAAGTTCGTGGCGCTGACTTCCTGCGGGCTTTCTGCCGGTTATCGAACGAGAAGGGCTATACGAATTTCTTTTACGGCGACACGGAGGAAGTTCTTGCCCTGTGCGCCAACAGACTCTCGGAACAATTCCCGCGCCTGCGCATTGTCGGCACATATTCCCCGCCTTTTCGTGAACTTACTCCGGAAGAAGACGCGCAAGTCGTCAAGATGATTGACCAGGCGAGACCGGATGTCCTGTGGGTAGGACTGGGGTTGCCAAAACAGGAACAATGGATTTTCTCGCATCGGGAAAAGATCAACGTGCCGGTGATGATCGCCGTCGGGGCGGCGTTCAAGTTTGTCAGCGGCAAGGTCAAAAGCGCTCCAGCCTGGATTCGGGAGTCGGGCTTCGAATGGCTTTGGCGTTTCTTCCATGAACCAGGGAGAACCTGGCGCCGGGCGTTCGTCTACGGCCCGCAGTTTGCCGCCCGCTCGATTCTGGAACTCAGCGGATTGAAGACATACGAGTGAGCAGCAGGAGGAGCGCTTGCGGCATTGTCATTCCCGTCCCGCCTTCGGACGGTGTACTGGGAGAAGGGGTGTCCGGATCAGAAAGCTTATGTTATTCGCGGTTATCAAAAAAAGAGGCTCTTGCTTCCTTCAGGTGAGTGCGGCGGCTCTGCTGGCTGCCGTGCTCGGCGGAATGCTGGCCGCTGGCCGTTCGGCGCCGCAGGGCGCGGAGACAAAGGTCCTGGGCCTGGACAAGGTGATCGCTTTCACTTACATCAAGGACTTTGACCCCAAGCAACTGCGCTCGGTGACCTTCTTCGGCCCGAGCAAGCCGGAAGACTGGCAGTATTGGCGGACGCGCGGTGTCGTGACGGGTGTGGGTCACACGTGGTACGACCTGTTGCGCTCACCCCTCGAGAAAGCGGTGGACAACTTGGTTGGTATGAACTACGGCGGAAACCCGCGGCCAGTGGTCATGATCGACGAGTTTGGCTTCGACTTCGGCGGTAGCATGGACCAGAAATCCGCCCAGCTCCTCCGCCTCACCAAGCGCCGCAAGCCGGAGCTGGCCCTCGCGGTCTGGGAGATGCGCGGCCCCATCCCGAGCGTCCTGGCGGAAGCCTACCGCGATGTGGCTGACCTCGTCATGATGGAGAGCTACCTGAGCGGCAAGCAGCAGTACTGGTGGATGGCCTGCCAGGTCTGGTCCGCGCGTAGGTTCGGCATCCTGCCCAAGACGATCGTGGTCCTCGGGGTGGGGAACGGCGGCCTACCCGGCACCACCTGGGCGGAAACTGACGAGGAGCTCGAACAGCAAATCCGCTTCGTGCGCCTGATCGCCCCGGAATCGCCTGGGGTGGGCTTCTACTGCGGCACCAACGGCAAAGGCGAACTGCTGGCCAGCGCGGACGCCTTCTGCGCCCGGCATCCCGACCTTCCTACCGACGGCTCAGGACTGCCCGCAGACCTCCTGGCCCTCGCCAAGACCTTCTCCAGCCGGCATGACAAGCCGACCCTGGTCGTATCCCCCGACCTCGTGGAGCCGAACTACACCGAGGATGGCTTAGGACTGGTCGAGCCGAAGACCATGCGGCTTTACCTGATCAACCTGGGCGATCAGGACGCCCGGAACGTCAAGGTCCGCTTGCGCAACCCGCCCGACAAGGGCGGCAACGTGTTCGCCGAGGGCGTCGTTCCGCTCATCCCGAAGCGAGCGGAAGCGATAGGCGTCCTGCCCGTAATCGCCGAGTGGCATGAGTGGGTAGGGGAGTGGGAGATGGAAGTCGAGGCCCCAGGTTGCGAGGTCCTCCCCTTCAAGTTAAGGCGCTGATGCGGTATCAGGGCCGAGCCTGTGGGCCGGGGCAAGCCCCGGCCCACAGGCTCTCAAAAGAAGAAACCACGACTGCGACCACGGAACTGCCGCGAGCTACTTTCGCCCCTTGCCCTTTGGACTTTGCCTTTTGATTTGCTCTTGGTTGCACCCCTGAGTCGCGTAGCCATGCCCGAGGTGAGCAACAAGTCATGACCCCCGTCGAAGCCTCAGCCCCGCCCATCGCGCCACGGCGGCTTGCCGACCTTGTCGCGCTCGCCCGGCGCGCGATCAAAAGCACAGTCGGCAAGAACGCGCTTTCCCTTTACTCGATTCAATTTGCACAGTATATCCTTCCGTTAATCACTATTCCCTATCTCGTCCGCGTTCTTGGCCCTGAGAGGCTTGGAACGCTGGCCTTCGGCCAGAGCCTCATGGCCTACTTCGCCCTGGCAGTGGACTACGGCTTCGGCTTATCGGCGACCCGGAGGATTTCTGCGCAAAGGGAAGATTTTGATGTGGTGAACCGGATTGTGAGTACTGTTTGGGCAGCCAAGGGGCTCCTCGCACTGTCTGGTCTTTCCATCGTGGTCATTCTAATTCGCCTCGTTCCCCGGTTTCATGCCGTCTCCAGCCTGATACTGATATTGTTCGTAGGTGTGGTGGGGAGCGTTTTTTTTCCGGCGTGGCTCTTTCAAGGGCTGGAGAAAATGGTGCCAATTTCTGTCATCAATCTGTCCGTCCGCACCCTCTCAGCCGCGGCGATGTTCGTCTTAGTGCGCCGATCAGAAGACTATGTCGTCTACGCCGCGCTGATGTCCTTTGGTGCGTTACTGGCGGGTGTGGCTGGAATGTGGGTAGCGATCCGAAAGTTTCGGCTGCGCTTCGTCCTGCCATCCTGGGGGGACATTCAGGAGTGCCTAAAGGAAGGGTGGGTCTCCTTTCTGACCACGGGCGCGGTCAGCTTCTACACGTCAGCCAACGCACTCATCCTTGGGTTCCTCACCAACGACCTCATGGTTGGCTTTTACAGCGCAGCGGAGAGGGTTGCCCGAATGGCTACCTCTGCTTGGGGTCCACTATCGCAGGCGGCCTACCCCCGGTTCAGCAAGTTGGCCGTGGACTCGAAACACGATGCGCTGCACTGGGGAAGAAGGATGCTCCTCGTGATGGGCGCAGCGGGGTTACTCATTTCCGCGACTCTGTTCCTGGGGGCTCCGCTGATCATTAAGGTGGCTTTTGGGCCCCGCTACGAAAGTTCGGTCACAACCTTACGCCTTTTGTCCCCGCTGCCGTTTATGATCGCGATCAGCAACGTCCTGGGCATCCAAGTGCTCTTTCCGTTTCGCCGAGAGAGAGTCGCTCTGGCATCCGTCGCCGTGGGCGGAGCCGTGAACTTGGCGCTGTCCTTCCTCCTAGCCCCTGCTTGGAAAGCAAACGGCATGGCATTTTCAGTGACGACGGCAGAGTTCGCGGTCACGGCGGTGATGTTTGGCTATCTTTGGAAGGCGCACCTTAACCCACTGCAGGCCCGCGAGGACTCTTCCGCAGAGGTTGGGGCGCAAGAGAGCGTGCTTGCCGTCGAGGCCGTGGTGGCCAGCACTCCCGGAGAGGTTTGATTGGTGGCTTTGAGATTATGTGATGCTCGAGATGGCGCCATAGCGGTTGCCAACGATTGCGGTCTCGGTTCAGCCACCTCTGGGAGAGACCTTTGCCAGGGACCGAAAATGCGTCGCGGAGAGCGCATCGAGTGATCGTTCTCGGTGGCGGAATGACTCGACTCGCCGCCGGCGTGTGCGCGGAACGCGTTGTAAGGCCTCGTGCCGGGGGTGTGGTTCTTGCGTTTGGTTGTGGAGGGTAAAATCGAACCCCCTCCGGAGGTGAGGCCAGGTTGGGGGCTTAAAACATGTCGCGCATGTTAAACCCTGATTGGTCGACGAAGCTACGGGCCTTGGTGCCGCAACCCATTCGCACGGTGTTGCGCCCGCTTTGGAAAGCTGCGAGGCTCGCGCTGTATCCGGTCCAATATGGGTTCTTTCCTCCGCCTAGTGGGACGGATCTGGTCGGCTATGAGACGTTAATCGATTTCATGCAGACCAAGCAAATATTGGGCCTTCCCGGTGACGTCGTCGAGGTCGGCGCGTTCTGCGGTGGCGGGACTTATAAGCTCGCCAGGTCTTTGATGCGGAGGCACCTCTCGAAGAAGGTTTACGCCATCGACTGCTTCGACATCACCTTCGATGAGACGGAGTGCACCGCGGGGATTCGAATGCCTGAGTTATACGCACGGTCGTTGCGTGGCCGCTCGCAGAAAGAAGTCTTTCGTAAGGTCACGCAGGGCCTTCGCAACGTTGTGGTGATCGCCGCAGATTCAAGGACGGTCACCTTGCCCACCGATGCGGTTTGCTTCGCATTTATCGACGGGAATCATGCACCAGACTACGTCCGGAACGACTTCCATCTGGTCTGGAAAAAGCGGTCCGGCAGCGGGGTGGTGGCGTTTCACGACTACGGATATGACCTACCTATGGTCACTTCGACGCTAGACGACCTGTGCGGGGAGCACCGGAATGAGATCCAAGAATCGTATGTTGATGCCCAAAAGCACATCCTCTTCATCCAAAAGAGGCGAGGCTGAGGTCCTGATCCTCGGGGGCGGAATGACCGGACTGGCCTCCGGCTGGGCTTCCGGCTTACCGGTTTACGAGGCTGAGGACGCCCCGGGCGGAATCTGCTCGTCTTACTACATTCGTCCCGGCAACTGTGAAAGACTGCACCAGCCGCCGGAGGACGGGGAAACCTACCGGTTTGAGATCGGCGGCGGGCACTGGATCTTCGGCGGAGATCCTGCCGTCCTCCGCTTCATCCGCCAGCTTGCACCGGTGAGATGCTACCAGCGGCGCTCTTCCGTGTTCTTCCCCGACCAGAATCTCTATGTCCCATACCCGCTACAGAATAATCTCCGGTACATGCCCGAAGCAGTCAGAGTGAAAGCTCTGACGGAGATCCTCACAGCACCTGCAGCCAAGCCCCAGACGATGGCAGAGTGGCTTTCCCAAAGCTTCGGACCAACCTTGGCGGAGATGTTTTTCGGCCCCTTCCATGAGCTTTACACGGCGGGCCTGTGGCGACAGATCGCGCCTCAGGACGGCTACAAATCCCCCATCGACCAACAGCAGGTTATCGGCGGCGCTTTCGAAGCTGCTCCTCCTGTGGGATACAATGCCACTTTCGTCTATCCCGAAGAGGGCTTAGATACCCTTGCCCGGCAAATGACTCACAAGTGTGACATTCATCATGGAAAGCGAGCCGCCCGGATTGATTTGGATCGTAAGGAAGTGTTCTTTGCCGATGGATCGACAGCCCGCTATGACCTTTTGATCTCGACCCTTCCGTTGAATAAGATGTTGGAGATGGCTTGTCTGCCTGTGGACGAAGAGCCCGACCCCTACACGTCGGTTCTTGTCTTGAATATTGGCGCCAAGCGGGGCCCGGCTTGTCCAAGCGACCACTGGGTCTACGTCCCTCGCAGCGAGGCGGGATTTCACCGCATTGGTTTCTACAGCAATGTTGACTCTTCCTTTTTACCGGAGTCATCACGCGCTAACGGCGACCGGGTGAGCATTTACGTGGAACGGGCGTTTGCCGGCGGCGTCTCACCCACAGGGGGCAAGAGCCGTGAGTACGTCGCGGCCACGATGTGCGAGTTGCGCGACTGGGGTTACATTGGCGAAGTCGAAGTGGCTGACCCGACCTGGATTGACGTGGCGTACACTTGGTCCTGGCCCGGCTCCAAGTGGCGCACCCGTGCCCTCACGAAGTTGGAAGAAGACGGCATTCTGATGGTCGGCCGCTATGGGCGCTGGGTATTTCAGGGCATCGCGGACTCGATTCGCGATGGGCTCTACGTCGGGGTGGTCGCACGCCAGTCCCAGCGCGAAGCGATCAAGGTGCTCTCGCAGGACTAAGTCGGAGACATGCTGAGTAACGCTGATGAGGATCAACATCGTAGTGCCGGGATGGTCTAGAGCCACGTTCACTGGCGGACTGTGGTGCATTTTAGAATATGCGGCCGGCCTGACTGGGCGTGGCCATAGGGTTACTGTCGTCCCCGTAAGCCCAGTGGGGCACCAGTTGGAGTGGTTCAACCAGGAATTCGGAGAACTAATCGTAACTCCCCGATCCGAGAGAATAAGACTGGTCTTGAAAGGACTGCCAGCGTGCTTGAAAGCATTGCCTGACAAACCGGCCGGCAGAACAGAGCGGCTGCGCGACCTTGGTGGCGCCGCCGGCGTACTCTTCCGGCCCCTCTTGCCGTATGAGCTGTGGGCCGGTGTCGACCTCTATTATCTCCGACGTGTCATGCGTGAGGCAGATGTAACAATCGCCACCGCAGCCGCGACGGCCCTCCCGGCAGCCCTAGTTGGTACGGGACGTTTGTACTATTTCACGCAGCACTTCAAACCGATTTTCGCGGGGGATTCCTATTGCCCCCAACTGGCCGAGCGCGCGGCGTACCTCACCTACGGGCTGGGACTGAACATGATAGCCAACTCCTCGTGGCTTCAATCCACGATCGAGGCTGAGTTTCCGGGCAGCAAGGTGGCCCTATGCCTCAATGCCATTGACCATGAAATCTTTCATGGTGAGCCTAAAGTGGCTGAAGCTGTAGCAGACGTGAAGGTTATCAGCTACAGCGGCGGAGGAAGGGTGTGGAAAGGGTTTAACGAGATGGCCGAGCCGATGAGGCTCGTCAGAGAGAAACTCCCACACCGAAATATCAAGTGGCTGGTTTACGGAGGGAACGCTACTTTGCCGCCTGACAACCCCGTGGCCGCATACGAAGCACTCGGTTTCTTACCACCCGGGCGACTTGCCGAGGCTTATAAGGGTGCCGACATACTGTTGAGCGCCTCCTGGGCTGAGAGTTTCCCTTTATTTCCCCTTGATGCCGTGGCATGTGGTTTGCCAGTCATCACGACACAGTACGGAACCGAGGACTATGCCATTCATGGGAAGACGGCGGAGGTCGTTCAACCGAAAAACCCCGCGTCGATCGCTGACGGCCTGATCCGCGTCATCACCGACCTTGAGTATCGCAATCGGATTGCCAGGGGCGGAAACGAAACGGCGAAGCACTTCACATGGGAAAAGTCGGCTGCAACGATGGAGCGCATTCTGCTAACCGGCGCAACTGAGAAGTCGCGATCTCAAGTTGGTCCATGGCCGCTCGTGGCGGCTCCGCGCCGGACTGAGCGCGCGCTACTTTAGGGGGACTATGTCATCCGCGCATATTCCGGAAAAACCGAGCCGCGAGAGCGTCTGTGCTGTCATTCCGACTTACAACTGCAAGGGTCCTCTCAGTCAATTGCTCGAAGTGTTATTACTCCAATCCAGGCCGGTGGACGAAATTATTGTCGTTGACAATGCCTCAACCGACGGCACGGAAGAGATGATCAAGGAGAAGTTCTCCGGGAAAGTGAACTATGTTCGCTTGGCCGAAAATATGGGCGGCAGCGGTGGCTTTAACGTGGGGATGAGGCTCGGCTGTGGGCATGGCCACGATTGGATCTGGTGTCTCGATAGCGATGCCCTACCTAGCGAACTAACTCTGGAGGATTTGCTGAGGGCTAAGTCCATGTCAGGTTCGACGGTCGTGGGCAAGACCTGTGTGCTCCAGGACCCTGTCAGTCACCAGACAGCTCTGGGGGGGTTCCTAGCGGACTTCAGGTCCAGAAAGGAGAAAGCCGACCTTGCCGACAATGTCTCCAGACTAGGCGTGGCCTCGGTAGACTTCACGACGCTCTGCTGCTTGCTGGTCAAGGCAGACGCTCTAGAGAAAGTTGACTTCGTGAACCCCGATTTTTTCATCTATGCAGATGAAAACCTTCTCTCCATCCGGCTCAAGCGATTGGGTGAAATTCTCGTGGTGGGAACCACTGTTCTGCATCACCAATTCACAGGTTGCCGCTCAAGCAGACGCGGACGTTTGAGAGTGCTCCGGGAGGACTACTGGCGGATTTACTATCTTGTTCGGAACCATATCGTGGTTGAAAGAGAGGCCTTCGGATTCTTTAGGGCATTTACCAGATCGGTCTGGTGCTACGGTCGGAACCTGCTTGGTATTTTATTGTTTGATGATTCTAAGGGCTATCGGGTCGGCATCTTGAGCAAAGCGCTCTGCGACGGTCTGCGCAACCGGCTAGGAAAGCGCATATCGCCCGAGCAGCCTGCGGCTCAGCCCAGAACATGATCCGCTAAGTGTTTCTCGCAGGGAATTCTCACTGAGCTAATACCATGGCGCACTTTCTGTTGGTTCTCATTAGCGTTCCGGACCTGGAGGAAAAGTGCCATGTGAGACCGTGGCTCAGGGTGGCGCGCTGATGAACTCTCGCTCGAAGAACGAAACCACGGTAACGTTTGAGAACGGAGGGGTCGGTGTCCGGGGCGCGGGAAAATGCCTGCTCTGTGGCGAAAGGTGCCTCAGCCATTGAGCTTCGCGACTCGCGGAGGGCGGATGGTAAGAGGCTGTAGCTTGCTGCGGAAGCTCTCGAATAGCTGGAACGCTAGTCGATGCTGGATGAGCTACCCATTCCTAGGAGCCCATACTGGCGTGCCGCGGGTGGTCAGTTTTGTTCTTGGGAATTACTTCTTCACAGCGTGGCAAGTGGCCGACGAGCTGACAGCCCTCGGCGAAATCCTTGCAACTCTGCGCCCGAGGTGCGCCTTGGAGATTGGCACGGCTCGCGGCGGCACGCTCCTCTTCCTGACCAAGCTGGCAAGCCCGCGCGCCACGATTATTAGCGTTGACCTGCCCGAAGGGCGATTTGGCGGCGGCTACACGAGCACCCGCGCATGGTTCTACAAGCGTTTTGCGCGCCGCGGGCAACGGCTCGAGCTCCTTCGGGGTGACTCGCATACCAGCGACGTGTTGGAACGCGCCGAGACCGTCCTAGGGGGGCAGGCACTAGACTACCTTTTCATTGATGGCGACCACTCTTACGAGGGAGTGAAGTGTGACTTCGGGATGTACGGGCCGAAAGTCAGGAAGGGCGGACTGATTGCCGTTCATGACATTGTGGACGGCGCGCCTGAGAAGGTCGGAGGCGTGCCGCGGTTCTGGCGCGAGATCAAGTCCCAGTATCGCCACACCGAGATAATCAAAAACCGAGACCAGGACTCCTGCGGAATCGGGGTCCTGTACGTTGATTAACAAAGCTGCAGGGAATCCTCGCACGGCCCAGGCCGAAGCCACCGCCGCGTCTCGTCGCCATCAGCATTCTGAACTGGAACGGCTGGCAGGATGCGCTCGGAGTGCCTGGAGTCCGCGCGGCGACTCGACTATCCCAACTACCTTGAGGTAGGCGCAGGGCATGGGGATTTCGTATCACGAAGCAAGAGGCTTAGTGGAGCTTTATAAACGAAACGGGTCCCTGGGGCGGACTGCCACGTTGGGGACGCAGGACCTTCATGTCGGACCCGCCAGGCTACGACGACTCCTCGAGGAACTCAACGCTGCGACCGACCTTATTCCCCAGGGAGCTGCCGAGCAGCGACACTCGGCTGACGGTTTCCTCAAAATGTTAGGAGCCACCGAAGTGGTAAGCTTCGATTGCTCGGACTACGAAGGAGCCGCCGTCGTTCACGACATGAATCTTCCTGTGCCGCCGCATTTTCGCGATTCATTTGATCTCGTCTACGACGGCGGCACACTCGAGCACGTCTATAACTTCCCGCAAGCGGTCACAAACTGCATGGACATGCTGAGGGTTTCCGGGCTCCTCGTTACTTCGACGCCGTCAAATAATTTTCTGGGCCACGGCTTCTATCAGTTTAGCCCGGAGCTTTTCTACCGGTTGTTCTCACCGGAAAACGGTTTCCGGGTTGAGCGGATGCTTGCTTTCGAATGCGCGCGCGGGGGGTCGTGGTACGAGGTTGCTGATCCGAAGGAACTGGGGCGACGCGTCGAGCTGCTGGCGACCAGATGCAAAGTTCAATTGTGGGTTGAAGCCCGAAAGATGAAGCCTGTCCCCGCCGATCAATTTTCCGTCCCGCAGCAGAGTGACTACGTGACACAGTGGGCCAAACGCGGCCACGGTGAACCTCCGCCGGCGGGCAGTTATCAGCTTCTGAAGCAGGCGCTGGCCGCTCGCGGTGACAGGTACTGCCCTGGCCTGACAGAGTGGCTTCAGGGAATGCGAGACAGGTGGCGTTTGAGACGGGCGCAAAAGACACCCCTAGGCTCCCACACGGGAGCGTTCAGAAAGATTCGATAGACGGATCCCAATTTGCGCGCCCACGCGCTGACCGGGATGCCTGCCTCTACTTGGCGCCCTACCTCAAGCGGAACTGGTCGTACAACCCGATGCGAATCACTTTTCTTCTGCCTGGCTTTTCCTGGAAGCCCATGGGCGGCTTCAAGGTGGTGTATCAGTACGCGAATCAGCTCGTAAGCCGCGGCCACCAGGTGACCGTGGTCCATCCGGAGAGCTTGCCCGGCTATGGCGAACCTCAGGCCAGGACCAGGCGTTCTTTTCGGGACGTACTGCGGCGCTGGAGAACCCTCTATTGGAGCCGCGTTCTCTTCCCTCGCATCCCCTGGGTGCGGATCGACCCCAGGGTCAAAATGCTATCCGTAGCCAAGCCCGACTCCCGCCTGATCCCCGACGCTGACGCAATCTTTGCCAGTGCCTGGATCACGGCCGAGCTAGTGCTTGGCTACCCGGAGTGCAAAGGTGAGAAGTTCTATTTGATCCAGCATTACGAAACTTGGGACGGACCGAAGGAAAGGGTTGATGCCACCTGGCGGGCGCCCCTCAAGAAGGTCGTCATCGCCAAGTGGCTGCACGAATTGGGCATGAGCCTCGGTTGCCCAGAGAGCGAACTGGCCTACATCCCAAACGGACTCGATCATACCATGTTGCGGCTGTTTAACCCTATTGCCGGGCGAGGCAAGCGGCTGGCCATGGCGTTTTTCCCCTGGCTCTCGTGGAAGGGGCCGGCCGACGGGCTGGCCGCTGTAGAGATCGCCAAACGCAGGTATCCCGACTTGGCGGCCACATTCTTTAGCATCTCTCGCCGCCCGAGTTCCCTGCCACGCTGGATTGGGTACTGGCGAAACCCTCCGCAACGAGCCCTGATCGACGACATCTACAATCGCAGCAGCATTTTCGTGTGCCCTAGTTGGGTTGAGGGGTTTCCCCTTCCCCCCGCAGAGGCGATGGCGTGCGGTTGTGCGGTGGCCGCGACGGACATCGCGGGCATCCGGGAATACGCAACGCACGGAGCCACCGCCCTACTCTCCCCAGCCCGCGATCCCGAGAGCCTGGCGAACAACATCATCCGCTTGCTTAGCGACGAGGACTTCCGGGTCGAGGTCGCTCGCGCGGGTAATGAACACATTCGATCATTCACCTGGCAGCGAAGCACTACCCTGCTCGAGGCATTTTTGGCTGGAAACCCCGTTGCTGCAAGTACGACTGCGGTCGTCTAGCAGCGCGGCGGAGGCCCAACCAGACGCGCTTTGTAGGGCCGGGGCTTGCCCCGGCTAGGCCGCCCCAAGGGGCGGCCCTACATGGGTCGCAACGAAGGAGCTGGCAATCGATCCCACCTCTGAAGACCACGCTTGGCCGCGGGTGGCTGTCAGCATTCTGAACTGGAACGGCTGGCAGGACACGCTCGAGTGCCTGGAATCCGTCCGGCGGCTCGATTATCCCAACTACCTGACCGTCGTGGTCGATAACGGCTCCTGGAATGACTCAGCGGAGAAGATCAAAGTCTGGGCCGAAGAGAACCTCGGTCCCGGCCATATCCTTGCCGACTACAGGCGCGAGACCGCTCTGAAAGGAGGAAACCCGGGAACCGAACAATTGCTGGAGCGTGTTCCGTCCCCGGCCAGGCTGGTCCTGATCCTAAACGAGGAGAACCTCGGCTTTACGGGAGGGAATAATGTGGCGATGCACTATGCACTCACCAGGCCAAACGCCGCCGAGTATGTCTTCTTACTGAATAATGACGCAACTGTGGATCCGGACTGCGCGAGCCGCCTGGTGAGAGTCGCGCAAAAGGCGGATGCGGGTATCGTCGGCGCAGTGGTAAAGGGCACGAAGGGCGAGGTGCAGTTCGCCGGCGCCGAGAGCGAACATCCATTGCTATGCTGCTTCTTTGGTCCACTTTTCGCCTGGTCGGTTCCAGCATCGGGAATGGAAACTGAGTTTTCCCCCTCGTTTTTCGCCCATGGGGCGGGAATGCTGATCCGCAGCGACGCACTCAGGGCGGTCCATGCATTAAGAGGAAGCTTCCTGGATGAAAGATTCTTCACGTACGGTGAGGAAGTGGAATTTGGCTGCACCGCCCGGGAATTAGGCTTCAAGACCGTAGTAGCAAAACACGCGCTGGTACACCACAAGGGAGCGGCTAGCGCCGGGGGCCAGTGCAACCCGGCAGCCTACTATTATGGTATCCGGAATCCCATTCTGCAGGCCAAGAAGAAGCTCCCCTGGCATTTGAGGCCCTTTTACCACCTCGCCAACTTCGGTCTCGGCCTCGCACGCGTCATTAAGAACCTGGTTGCCGGACGCTTTGCATCAGCGCGCGCCATTATCCTCGGGATCTACGATGGCTACATCGGTGTAACCGGGAAATGGAAGTGCCAGGACAGGGAGACAATCGTATTCCAGCGAGGTAAGGCCTAACTCGCACTTCTCACCACGTCCCGCCGTTTTAAGTCGGGTGAAGCGTTTACCCCATCCAGTCGCGAAGTCCCGGCGGGGGCGCAAGATCGTAGCCCAGGGCGCAAGCCCTGGGGGACGGGGCATAGGCGTTAACGAACAAGGCAAACGAATGGAACGGGAGGCGTCTGAGCTTGGTTCCTTCGGCCTCCCCGCAGGGGAGGGATAAACTAGCCGGAAAACGGTCCACCGCACCCGGACCGACCCTGCAAGGGTCGCAGAAGGGTGGCATCAGATCAAGCCCGGGCCATCCCCGCGGTCGCAGGACGCCGGCTATGCGCGGGCGAGGCGGCGTGACGGGCAACTTTCGTGAAGGAGGTAATTGAGCGGCGTAATGCTAGAGATCTCCAATACCGGAACTGGTGGCGCGTCCCCGGGGCGCAGGTTACTCAAACAGGGCCTTTCATTCGTATATAGGCAGCTCAACAGCAGGGAGCGGCTGATGCTGGGGAAGTTACCGGGGTTTTTGCCGCTGTACCGCGCCGTCACACGCCGTTGGCTAAGGAGCGCGGGCGTTGAAGACGGGCTCGTTCTCAATCGGCTCCAGCGATTCGTGTTCTATACGGATGCAAAGGATTCCGAAACCCATCGATTTCTGTTCGACTCCTACGAGCCGGCTACGACCTTCGTGTTTGAGCGCATCCTAGCCGCGGGAGACGTAGTCGCCGATGTCGGGGCACATTGGGGTTACTTTACACTCTTGGCGGCGACACTCTGCGGCGAGACCGGAAGGGTTATCGCCTTCGAGCCGCATCCCAGGAATGTGTCGATTCTAAACAAGAATTTGCAGGCCAACTGCCTTCACAACGTTGACGTCGTCCCCAAGGCGGTTTCTGATGAAGAGGGACTCGCGAAACTCTTTCTCAGCCGAGACAGCAGCGGGAACAGCCTAATTTCAGTGCCACCGGGCGCCGAGGCGTCTCCCGACGAGAACGATCACCTTGTCGCTGACACCATAACACTGGACGGCTTTTTCACCCCGCCCCGGCGGAAGCCAAAGCTGGTGAAAATCGACATCGAGGGAGCCGAGCTTGCTGCTCTTGACGGGATGAAAACCCTGATCCGGGAAACTGCGGACCTGGTCTTGATTACAGAGCTAAATCCATTTTACTTTGGGGGAGCCGCTGGGGAAGCGTACCTCAAAAGATTGATCGACCAGGGTTTCGAAATAGCGACCATTGACGACGCGAGATTCCAGATTGAGGTGGGAGCCGTCCAGCAAATGTCGCGGCGGGCTTTGAATAAAGGCTACACCGTCAACTTGCTTGCGGCTCGCACTCGGCGAATCGATCAGGTTCTGTTTTCGGAGGCCGGCTCCGGCGCCCCTCGTCGTAGGGCTCCGAAGATCGTGCGGCTATGAAACAGGGAAGCAAGCGTGGAGCATGGATTCACAAGTTGCGGCGGGAAGCGGGTGTAACGCGTCAAGACTGCCCTGGAAAATCCCGGCTTCGGTTTTTGTAGTCCTTTCAGCCCCTTGGATTTGGGTTGCAACTTGCGTGAAGGAGATAATTGAGCGGCGTAATGCCTGAGACTTCCAATACCGGAACTCGTGGCGCGTCCCCGGGGCGCGCCTTGCTCAAACAGGGCCTTTCTTTCGTTTACAGGCGGCTCAATATCAGGCAGCGCGAGATGCTGGCCAGGCTACCGGGACTCTTGCCCCTGTACCACGCCGTCACACGCCCTTGGCTCGCGAGCACCGGCGTCGAAGGCGGGCTGGCTCTCAATCGGCTTCATCGATTCGTGCTCTATATGGAGGCAAGGTGGGGCGGAAGTCATCAACTACTCTTCGACGCCTACGAGCCCGCTACGACCTTCGCCATCGAGCGCATCGTAGTCGCGGGAGACGTGGTCGCCGATGTCGGGGCACACTGGGGCTATTTTACGCTCTTGGCGGCAACGCTCTGCGGCGAGACCGGAAGGGTTATTGCCTTCGAGCCACATCCCGGGAATGTGTCAATTCTAACTAAGAATTTGCAGGCCAACCGCCTTCACAACGTTGACGTCGTCGCCAAGGCGGTTTCTGACCGGGAGGGACTCGCGAAGCTCTTTCTCAGTCGGGACAGCGGTGGGAGCAGCCTGAATGCGCTGCCCCCGGGAGCCGAGCTCTCTCCTGGCAGAAGTGACTATCTTGTTGTTGAGACTGTGAGGCTGGACGGCTTCTTCGCGCCGCCTCGCAGCAAACCGATGCTGGTGAAGATGGACATTGAAGGAGCCGAGCTTGTTGCTCTTGATGGGATGAGAACTCTAATCCGGGAGACTGCGGACTTGGCCTTGATTGCGGAGTTTAATCCGCTCTATTTCCAGGGGGCCAGGGGAGAAGGCTTTTTGAGAAGGTTGACCGAGCACGGCTTCGAGCTGGCGATCATCGACGACGCGAGATTCCAGATAGAAGCGGGAGGCCTCGAGCAAGTTTCGCGGCGGGCGTTGAATAAAGGCTACATCGTCAACTTGCTCGCAGCTCGCCCTCGGCGAATCGATCAGGTTCTGTTTCCGGGGGTCGTCTCCGGCGCCCCTGGCCGTAGAGCTCCGAAGATTGTGCGGCTATGACAGAGAAGCAAGCGTGGAACATGGATTCACAATTTGCGGCGGGAAGCGGGCGTGACGCGTCAAAACTCCCCTGGAAAATCCTCGTTTTGGTTTTTGTAGTCCTTTCAGCCCGTTGGATTTGGGTGGCGCGCAGCGGAACGGACTTTGGATGGACCTACGAGCCAGCTTGGCGAATTGCCCATGGCGGGACACCTTACCGGGATTTTGTTCAGACACTGCCGGTCCTTGCACCTTACATCATTGCCGGCCTCATGAAGCTCATGGGAGACTCCTTTTGGGCGTTCCAGATCAACCTTTACGTGACTTGGCTCGGTGCGATGGCCGTTGGCCTTGCGCTGATCGGCTCACTGGAAACAAGTGTGTCCCTTAAAGTGGTCTCCGTACTCACGGCCAGCTCGATGTCGTTCCCCTTCATTCTGGGAGGTCATGCTCATAGCTATCAAGGGCCATTATTTGCTGGATTAGTCGCCTATTTTTTCCTCAGGTACTTAAAGAGCTGGGCGGCATGGGACATCTTTGCGGCCGGCCTCTTTACAGGCCTTGCTTTATTCGCAAAACAGAACGTCGGTTTGTTTATTGGGCTCACAGCCGGCCTATCTCTGCTACTGTCCTTTGCGCTGGCTCCGCATGCAGTAAAGAAGTGTGCTTGTAGTCTATTGTTCTTCGTGGCAGGCGTGGTCGCCGTGTGTGTCCCATTCATGGCTCTCCTGTCCTATCGCGTTGGCCTGAGAGAAGTCTTTATGGAAATGTTCGTCGATGCAAGCGCGGGGAAAGGACATGCTCTCGCCATTTTGGAGAGGGGACTGCCACGGGTCATACTGAATCCCAGCATCCCCCATCGACGTTTCGTCGAACTGCTCGTATCGGGTGGTTTGCTGGCGGCCTGCTGCATCTTTCTGTTGATTATGCTGGCGCGCAGGAATGGAAAAGCGACGCAAGCGGAAGAAGGCAACGCTGGAAATCTTACAAGCCCAGGAAAAGAAGGACCGCTGTTCCGCAAAACGGTTGCAGCTTACTTCGGCGTGGTGGTCATACTCTGGACAGCGACACTCTTCGACCTCCCCAGGGTGCGCGGCGCTTTGGAGATGCTGCATCCGCGCTTTTTCTTTGCTAACAATTGGGTGGAAACCGCGGGGGAGATGGCCTATCTCGGGACAATGAGTGCAGCGCTCGTGTGTCTATGGCTGATCGTGAGACGTAAGGCGACGCGCGAGCTTCTGTTTCCCTGCGGCTTTCTGATCGGCATTGCCTTTGGTAGCGTCACAAGTAATCTCGCGTATTTTGTATTTGCTGCTCCAGTCGCTATTCCGTTGCTGATCCATATCTTAGCGAGGTTGCGCTTTCCCGGTCTGCACAAATGCGCAACGTGGGCGGCGGTGGTTTTCCTGACCGTCGCCACTCTATTCCCTGCGCCTGCCGAAACAGCTTTTTGCCAGCTCCTTCCTTTGCCCAAGCAATCACCTTTCGCGGGCTTATACGCAGATCCGGCGTATCAACAGTGGGTGGACGCACTGTGGAATAACGTCACGCCGATGATACGCGGCCACCGAACTCTCTGGCTCATACACGGGGATCCCCACTCGGCATATGGCGGACTTCCTGTTCTGAATGCCATCGTCCTCGATTCCGAGTCGTACAGTAGCCGTTCCGAGGAGCGCCTGTGGAAAGCCTGGCAGCAGGATACGCCTGAGTTTGTGGTCTTGGGCCCCTTCGTGCGAGCGGCGAATGCCAAGCTTTTGCAGCAGGACGAGCTCAATCGCTGGTTAGCATCGCAATACACGCTTGTCTGGACGGACCCTCAGAACCTGCTCACTCTGTGGAAGCTGAAGCAGTCGGAAACCACGGTCCCTCGGCAAGCGATAACAGCTCCCACTGCGGTACTGTCTCGGTTTGATGATGTAGCGGCGAGTTTACCTCGCCAAATGGCGGCGTAAAGCCGCCTCTACGGCAAACTGCGCTATGGAGGTTTTGATTATCGCGACCGGAATCGCTCCCAGGATGGGAGGGGTAGGCCATTACGAACGACAAGTGTTGCCCCATCTGTCGGCCTCCTTAATTGCCAAGGGATGCCACGTGACGGTCCTGTTGTGTCGCGATGGACTCGTTTCTCACCTGGATGCTGGAGTGAGGGTGGTGCGATTGCCGGTTTCAAGAAACCCGGGCATTCTTCGTATCCTTGCTGAGAATCTTTATATCCCCGGCTTGAGTTTTCGGGCAGACGTGGCCGTCGCGTTAGACCATCGCTTCCCGCTTGTTCCGGTTAGAGTGGGGCGGACTTTGGTGGTCGTCCACGATCTCTTCCCGCTGCAACAGAAGGCAGGGGACTTCCCCATAGACGGAAACACCCTGAGGCGTTGGCACTACTTTCTTACCATAACGCGGGCCATCAAGGCGGCGGACGTTCTAATTGCTGATTCGGAGTACACGGCCTCCCAGATCGCTCGGTTCTTCCCGGTCGCAGAACGAATTTCGGTGGTTCCTCTGGGCGTTGACCACGAACGTTTTCACCCGCCCTTTGAGACTGGCGAAACCGAACACCTGCGCCCCATTTATGGACTGCCGGCTGAGTTTTACCTGTTTGTCGGCTACCTGTTCTTTCACAAGAACCTTCGCTTGATTGTTGACACTTACTCCTCCGGGAATCTTCCTGGGCAGTATATGCTCCCGGTGGTGCTGGTGGGCGCGAATCGGAACGACGACCCCTCGAACCCAACCCTGCAGCTCATCGATCGTAAGGGGATTGGAAAATATTTTCAATTTCTTGGCTATATTCCAGACGCGGACCTCCCGGCGCTTTACGCTTCAGCAAGGGCCCTGATCCATCCTGCGTGGCACGAGGGTTTTGGTCTCCCGCCCCTAGAGGCGATGGCCTGCGGCACCCCGGTGATCGCCTCCAACAGGACCGCCCTTCCCGAGGCCGTGGGGGACGCGGCATTGCTGATCGACCCCGGCAGTCCGGAGTCTCTCGCGCAGGCGTTGCAGAGCGTCAACGACGAAGAAATGCGAAAGCAACTGATCGAGCGCGGCCTGAAACGCGCCGCAGCGTATTCCTGGCAGCGAACAGCAGAAATGACGGCAGAGCAGATCCTGCAAAGGGCCGTTTCCGCCTAGCCTATGTTTCAGCATTTCGAACCGTCACCACCAAGTCACCAAGTCGGGGTGTTGAAAAACCTCAGAAGCTTTCTTGGTGTCTTTGTGTCTTAGTGGTGAACAGGGCTCCGAAGATGGTGCGGCTATGAAGGTTTTGATTGTCGCGACCGGAATCGCTCCCAGGATGGGAGGCGTAGGCCAATACGAACGACAAGTGTTGCCCCATCTGGCGGCCTCCTTAACCGCCAGGGGATGCCACGTGACGGTCCTGTTGTGCCGCGATGGGAGCCTTTCTCACCTAGACGCTGGGGTGAGAGTGGTGCGATTGCCGGTTTCAAGGAACCCGGGCATTCTTCGTATCCTTGCCGAGAATCTCTATATCCCCGGTTTGAGTTTTCGGGCAGACGTGGCCGTCGCGTTAGACCATCGGCTCCCGCTGGTACCGATTAGAGCCGGTCGGACTTTGGTGGTCGTCCACGATGCCATCCTGCTGCACCAGATGGCAGGAGAACTCCCCACAGACGGAGACACTCTGAGGCGTTGGCACTACTCTCTTATCATGACGCGGGCTATCAAGGCGGCGGATATTCTGGTTGCTAATTCGGAGTACACGGCCTCCCAGATCGCTCGGTTCTTCCCGGTCGCAGAACGAATTTCGGTGGTTCCTCTGGGCGTTGACCACGAACGTTTTCACCCGCCCTGTGGGGATGGTGAGATCGAACGCCTGCGCCGCTTTCATGGATTGCCGGCTCAGTTTTACTTGTTTGTAGGGTCCCTGTCCTTCCACAAGAACCTTCGCTTGATTGTTGACACCTACTCCTCCGGAGATCTCCCTCAGCAGTATATGCTCCCGGTGGTGCTGGCCGGGGTGAGCCGGAACGACGACCCCTCGAACCCAACCCTGCAGCTCATCGACCGGAAAGGGATTGGGAAATATTTTCAGTTTCTTGGCTATGTCCAAAATTCGGACCTTCCGGCGCTTTACGCCACAGCCAGAGCCCTGATCCAACCCGCGTGTGAGGAGGGTTTTGGTCTCCCGCCCCTGGAGGCGATGGCCTGCGGCACCCCGGTGATCGTCTCAAACAGGACATCCCTTCCCGAGGTCGTGGGAGACGCGGCGTTGATGATCGACCCCGGCAGTTTGGAGTCTCTCGCGAAGGCGTTGCAGAGCGTCAACGACGAAGCAATGCGAAAGCAACTGATCGAGCGAGGCCTGAAACGCGCCGCAACATATTCCTGGCAGCGAACAGCAGAGATGACGGCAGAGCAGATCCTGTGAACCATCACCACCAAGACACCAAGACACCAAGAAAGCTTCTGAGGTTTTTTACGTCCCGACTCGGTGCCTTGGTGGTACATCCAGCATTTTGAACCATCACCACAGAGACACAGAGACACCAAGAAAGCTTCTGAGGCTTTTTACCTCCCGACTTGGTGCCTTGGTGTTTTGGTGGTGAACACAACACCCACATGCGGATTTTGATGCTGTCACCTTACGTGCCTTGGCCGCTCAATGGCGGCCCGACCATCCGCATTTACCATGTATTGAGGGAGCTGGTAAAACACGGGCACGAGGTGACGCTGCTCGCAGGCCATGAGGGCCCGCCCCTGCCCGCCTCACATCCGCTCAATTCACTTTGCCGGGAGATCGTGACCTATCAGCCACCCTCGAGCGCCCGGATCGGCTTGCCTCTCCTCTCCGCTCTGCGCTCCATGGCATCACCGCTGCCCTACGTGGCCGCGAAATTCGGGTCCCGCCACATACGGGAGAGCATTCAGGGGGCCGCGGAGAAAGGCGAGTTCGACCTGATCTGGGCGAACTTCGCTTTCATGGCTTATGCCGTTCCCCCGGAAATTTGCCGGAGCCTACCCGTGGTTTTGGACGAGCACGAATCGGAAGGGCTGCTTTGGCGGCAGTATTGGCGGCATGGAACTTTGGCGAAGCGGGCCTTCGCGATGATCAACCTCATTAAACTCCCGGCCTTCCAAAAGAGAATTATGTCCCAGGTTGCGGCCGTGCTCAGTAACTCCGAACGCGAGGCGGACTTCACCAGACGGCACGCGCCGCCGCATGTCCAGGTGTGGGCAGTCCCGAATGGGGTGGATACAGAAATCTTTGCCCCCGTCCACACCAATGGGGATCAAAAGAATGTCATTCTGCTGTGTAGCGGTCTGACCGTGTTCCGGAACCGAGACGCCGCCCTTTGGTTTGCCGGGAGCGTGTTCCCGAGAATCCGGCGAGAAGTCCCCGATGCAGAATTCTGGATTGTGGGGAGCAACCCTAACCGTGAAATCTGGCGGCTCGCGAAAGTCCCCGGCATCCAGGTCACGGGCACCGTGGACGACGTTCGACCATACTATGCTAAGGCTAAGGTCGCCGTGGCCCCCTACCGCTACGGCGAGGGAACGAAAATAAAGGTTGTGGAGGCGATGGCGTGCGGGACACCCGTAGTCTCCACATCGATCGGCTGCCAGGGCCTCGATGTGATCGGTAGTCAGCACCTTCTGATTGCTGACAACGAGACCGACTTCAGCCGCCGGGTCATCGAGCTGCTGCGTGACCCCCAGCGAGCCCAGGCTTTGGCCACCGCGGCGCGAGGGCTGACGGCGGAGAAGTACTCTTGGGAACGGCTCATCTCCCACTTGGAGCCGAAACTCCAGGATCTCGTGTGCCGGAAGCGGACCCAAACCAGCTAGCGGGAGTTTTGATGCGCCGGGAATGGGCGGTGGAGAGGAATTGGGCTCGTCCTTGATGGATCGTCTCTTGAATGCGCTGCACTATCCAGTGGCGCGCGCGCGCGCCCACTACTATGCTGGCCATGAAGATGAGGTGGCGCGCTTGCTGGGCATGATCATGCGCCAGTGTCGACAGGATTGGCTAGTGGTGGATTTAGGTTGCGGCCATGCCGCCTATAAAGTCCCCTGGCGCCAATTTTGCCGCCAGCTGGTTGGCATCGACATCTCTCCCGGAATCCGCGACAGCGTTTGGGTGGGCTTCAAGGTTCGCGGCGACCTGTACCAAATCCCGCTCGGGAGCAATTCTGTGGACCTGGTGATCATGCGTTACGTAATCGAGCACCTGGAGCGCCCTGTGGAGGCCCTCCGCGAGGCCGCCCGTGTGCTGCGTCCGGGGGGTAAACTGGTGCTTTTGACCCCCAACCGGCGCCATTACGTTTGCCTGGTTGCCCGCATCACCCCTCACTGGTTTCATCACTGGTTCTTGGCCCGCCACGGCCGTTTCGATGCGGACGTGTCACCCACAAGATATCGCGCCAACACCCCCCGCCATTTACGCGAGGTTGCCTCCCGCGCGGGCTTTCGCATCACTGAGCTGGAACTGTATGAGGCGCCTCCCGGGTATCTGGGTTGGTTCTGGCCCGCTTACATGTTGGGCGTCGCCTATGAGCGGCTGGTCAATCGGTTCGAGGCCTTGGCCGGGCTCAGAGTCAGCATCCTAGCCACCTTGCAGAAGACCTCATGATAAAATCGCTGAAGCAACTCACCTATAGGCCGGAAGTGATCACGCTGGCTGGCAAGCTGCATCTGCGCTCGATCCTGCGAGAATGGTACTACTGGTGGGCGCGGCCACGCGATGGGATCGTGCGCATAGAATTGGCTGGCGCGAGCGCGCAGTTTCATGTTCATACCCCGGAGGAGTTGCGCCTGCTTGAGTCCGCAGGGGGCGCGGGTGGGGAGCAACGCGTTTTGGAACGATTGGTTACTTCTCTTAAGCCGGGCGACGTCGTCTTTGATGTCGGCGCAAATGTCGGTCTATACACCGTCTTGCTGGCGAAGGTTGTGGGCGACGGAGGGTTGGTGATTGCCTTCGAACCCGAGGGCGGGACTTACGCCCACTTGCTCGCCAATCTCAAACTGAGCAGCTTGACGAACGTCCGTTGTGTTCGCAAGGCCCTGGGAAACCGCAGCGGTCAGGCCATGCTTTATTCGAATGAAGCAATCGGAGGCGCCAGCCTGGTGCACCCCCCTGAGGGAAAGGGCCCGGGAGAACTGGTGGATATCGTCGAAGGCGATCAATTTGTGATAGCCGAGAACTTACCTATGCCCCGGGCCGTAAAGATTGACGTCGAAGGCTATGAATGCGCTGTGATCCAGGGTCTGCGCGCCACCCTGGCCCACCACGCTTGTGAGCTGGTCTGCTGCGAGGTCCATCCGGCGCGGCTCCCACCCGGGATAAAGCCGGAGGCAGTCGTGGATTTGCTCAGATCGGTGGGCTTCAGCCGCTTCGACACTTATTCGCGCTGGGACAAGACATTCCATCTCGTCGCTTATAAAGGGCCATCGTTGGCAGGATAAAAGGATGGGTTCTCGTATATTAGTCTGCGCTTACGCATGCGTTGTTGACACGGGGGGCGAGTGTATAGTTTTTGGCCTGGCGGAGGCTCAGTATCGGAAATTCCGGATAGAAAATGTTAGGTTCAAAAAACATGGAGAAAATGAACCTGTTCGGTAAAACCAAGGGAATGGTAAGGAACATCTTTAGAAAAACAGGATTCGACGTAGTCCGTACAAATGACCCTGTCCCATATTTCCACTCAACTCATTATCTGCGCAATAACGCACGAAGGCTGGAGCACCTTGCAAGCCTGAGAATTCCAGTAGCGGGAATGTCAATTCTAGAGGTAGGCGCCGGTATCGGTGATCATTCCCATTACTTCCTCGATAGAGGCTGCAGGATAACCATCACTGAAGCACGACCGGAAAATCTTCAATACTTAAGAAACCGTTATCCGAGCTGTGATGTTCAGTTTCTCGACATGGAACATCCTTCTCGCATCAGAGGTTCTCCATTTGATGTAGTCCATTGTTATGGTCTTCTGTATCACCTGAGCAATCCCAGCCAAGCTCTAGCCTTTCTCAGGCAGAACACTAAGAGAATGTTATTCCTCGAAACATGCGTCTCGTTTGGCGAAAACGAAGAAATAAACCTCAAAAGGGAACCGCAAGGAAATCTGACTCAGGCATACTCCGGAACTGGCTGTAGGCCGACAAGAGCATGGCTATTCAAGGAGCTTCAAGGGCTTTTTGAATATGTCTATCTGCCAAAAACCCAACCAAACCATGAAGAATTCCCACTAGACTGGAGTGCTCCAGAGAAGCATCAGTCTAGCCTACAGAGGGCCATATTCGTCGCTTCCTGTGAGCGGTTAGAAAACGAAACACTCACGCCACATTTGATTACTAATCAAACACGGCATGAATAACTGCATGGGCAATATTATGCCGGATAATGACTCCGCTCTCGAATCTATCAGCAACTATATAGCCTAAAAAGTCGCTGGCTGGCGTAGAGCGCAGCTCTGCGTTTCAGCGGGCGAACGGCCTGGGCGGCGGGGGAATTCCAAATCTCCATATAAAGAGGCATCGTTAGGGGGGTAAATGGATGAGTTTTCGAATATTAATCGGCGCATACGGATGCTTGGTGAATCCGGATCTAAAGTTTCCCGGCGGGGGGGACATCATGGGCTGGAACCTGGTCAAGCGCCTGGGGCGTGTGCATCGGCTGTGGGTCCTCACCGCCGCCCAGAACCGTGAGGCGCTTGAAGCCGCCCTGGAGAAGGAGCCGCTTCCCAACGTCAAGTTCGTTTATGTGGACTTGCCTGGCTGGCTGCACGCCCTGCTTCAGCATCAAGGGGGCCTCCAGTTTTACGCCTATCTCTGGCAGTGGCGAGCCTATTTTTTTGCCCGGCGGCTCCACAAACAGGTCCGCTTCGACGCGTTTCATCATCTGAGTTATGACAATGATTGGATGGCAAGCATTATTGGCGCATTGCTGCCGGTCCCCTACCTGCGGGGTCCCGCCGGCGGCGCCCATCGTGTGCCCAAAAAGTTCCGAAGGCAATTTCCGGCAAGGTCGTATTTGTGGGAATACGTTCGCATGGGTTTACAGTGGGTATTTCGCCACGATCCATTCTTCGTGATAGGCCACGAGCGAGCGACAGTTCTGCTGATGGGTAACCGCGAGGCTCTCGAAGCGTTGCCCGCTCGGTGGCGAAAGAAAGCGCAACTGCTTTCCGTCAACGGCGTCTCGCTCAGTAGCATCCCCTATGACCCTGCCTCGGCGCCCAGGAATGGTCCATTCCGATTGCTGACGGCTGGAAGGCTCGTGCCGCTCAAAGGCTTCGACTTTGCCGTTCGAGCGTTTGGAATGTTCCTAGATCGCTTGAAACGCGAGGGCCGAGGGAGCCAGGCGGAGCTGAGAATCGTGGGCGACGGGCCAGAGCGAGGGCGCCTTCAAGAGCTAATCAAGGAGCTTGGGCTCCAGGGTCGGGTGCGCCTCCTCAACTGGATGGCCCCGGAAGACCTGTTCAGAGAGATGGCGGAGTGCGACGTGTTTGTTTTCCCTAGCCTGCGTGACGGGGGAGGGCTGGTCGTCGTGGAGGCCATGACGGCGGGCAAGCCGGTCGTTTGCCTGGATCTGGCAGGGCCGGGACTTCACGTAACAGAAGCCTGCGGCGTGAAAGTGGCGGCGGGTTCGCAGGAGCAGGCAATCCGTGACCTCGCCGCTGGAATCGAGCGGCTCTATGTCGAGCCGGGCTTGCGCCAGCGGATGGGTCGACTCGCCCGGCAACGCGCCGAACAGCTCTACGACTGGGACCGCGTCTGCGAGCGCGTGCTCGAAATGTACCGCGCTGCTCTTTAAGTCAAGGAGTCAACAGTCGAAAGTTGAGATTCGAAACTCAATAACTCCCCTCCTCGGCGGAGGAGGAGTCAGGGGTGGTAGCCCGCCGGTCAACCACCCCCTAACCCCTCCTTAACCAAGGGGGGGGATTACCTAAATCGAGAGTCAAGAGTCCGTGTAGCTTTTCCTGACACCTGACACCTGGCACCTGACACCTGATGATGCATCCCAATTCACCACCTCGTAATCGAGCAGTCCGCCCATCGAGGCTACGCTCAGGCACCTGGATGGGCCTGCTTCTTTCGCTCCTTCTCTGGGGTGGCTACAGCACCGGGGACTGGCTCCTCCGCGACCCCAATTTCCCTACCAGCACCTTGAATCTTATTCATGGGGTGCGTTCACTGTTCCCGTTGTTGGCGGGATGGCTGGGGATCATGGTTATCCTCTGCCGCACTACTATAGGCCTCAGCGTGTTCGATGGGCCTCTGGGGCTGATGGGCCTCTTTACGATGATCGGGACGATTTCGGCCTTCGTGTCGCTCGACCCGATTGCCGCCCTTTATTGGGCTGCCTCGTTTGGAGCGGTCCTGGCGGTCAGCTTTGCGGCGTTGTCAATTGATGACCCTCTGGAGTCGCTTTCGTGGATGCATTACCTGAACGTGGTTATCTGTGCGGTGTTCGTGCTCAGTGTGCTGGCATCTATTCCTTACCTGCGTGACCTGGCGGGCCGGCCGATTGGAGGCGGCGCATTCCAATTGGGACAAGGACGGTTCGTTACCCGGCCGATCCTGGGGATGTATGGGACCCGGAACACGGGTTTGGCTAGGTATGCCGCTGTGTTGGGCCTGGCGGCTATGGCCCGGCTGTGGGGAGGCAAGAAAGGCTTTTGGCAGAAGCTTGTCTGGTTGGCCTTGCTGTGGGTCTCGATATACACCCTGTATAAGGCGCAGGGCCGCACGGCCATCGCTGGCTTTATTGTGGGCGTCTGGGTGATCCTGTGGTCGGCGCATGCTCGGCGCGCGATTGTGCTCCCCGCGGCCATGGTTGGTGCGGCGATCCTATATCTGTTCAGTTTCCAGTCCGCTTTCTGGCATTACCTCAATGCCGGCAAAGAGTTCGATCCCACTCTTAGCGGCCGTACCGCCACCTGGCAAGAGGGCTGGGAGCTTCTCCAGCAATCTCCCTTGATAGGCGTAGGATTTCAGGGCGACCGAATCTTCCTTGCCGGCGCGCACATGCACGATGGGTTACTTGAAGTCCTCGTCCAGGCTGGCGTGCTCGGGGCCATCGCCTGGCTGGGGGCCTTGTTGCTCACGTGGATTCTGGTTTTTCGCTTGTATCATAGGCGCCCTTCTCCGGATTCCGTTCCACTCCCGGCGGACGTTCCCGGCATCCTCGCCTTCCTAACAATCGGGGGGATTGCAGAGTCAAATTTTGCTTACTTCTCTGTCGCCTGGCTGATCGGCGCCCCGCTTATGGGGTATGTTCAATGCGTGGCTTGGCGGCGCCGTGTATTGCACTCACCACCCGCCAAGGCCGCCCGCCAGACGCGTCCCCGATTCGCCCAGCCAGAGCTGGCGACACGCGGTTCGGGCAAAGCATGAACTGTGCGTCACTGCTTCGCCGCAGTTCTCGCTTGACCAACGGAACAAGATAGGCTAGAATTGTACGTCGAAGCTAGGCACGAGGTGACGACCTCCTGGACACACTAGGCTGCAATATTACCCTGCCCTACATAAGTCTCTTTTCAGCTAATCGTAGTCTTATCTCTCAAGGAGTGGAAAGGCGATGAAGATTCTTGTCACAGGCGGGCTGGGGGCGGTTGGAACCTTTCTGGTCGAAGAGTTGCGAAGGCGCCAGCATGAGGTCTGGTTCTGCGACCGTTCTCATCATCACGACCCCCAATATCTGCGTTGCGATGTGGCGGAGTATCGTCAACTGGAGCGCATTTTCGACAGGCACTGTTTCGACTACGTTTATCACCTGGCAGCGGAATTCGGGCGGTGGAATGGAGAAGACTTTTACGAGACGTTGTGGCGGAGCAACGTGATTGGAACCAAGAACCTGATCCGACTCCAGGAAAAGCACCGTTTCCGCATGGTCTTCTTTTCCAGTTCGGAAGTTTACGGTGACTGGGACGGCGTGATGAAGGAAGAAGTTATGGATAGCCACGAAATCCGCCAACTGAACGATTACGCGATGACGAAGTGGGTGGGCGAAATGCAGGTGATGAACTCCGCCGCCATGTTTGGTACTGAAAGCGTGCGGATCCGCTTATTTAACGTATTCGGGCCCGGAGAAAAATACAGCAACTACCGCAGTGTGAATTGTCTATTTTGCTACCGCGCCCTACACGATATTCCGTACATCGTGTACTTGAATCACCACCGGACCTCCGCGTATGTCACGGACGCGGCGTTCACACTCGCCAACATTGTGGACAACTTTGTCCCCGGCGAGGTGTACAACGTGGGTTCAACCGAATACCACGACATGAGAACCCTTTCGGACATCATCCTGAAATACCTCGGCAAAGATGATCGCCTAGTGGCCTACGCGGAAGGCGAACCCTTCACCACGCGGGACAAGAAAGTGGACGTTTCGAAAGCGGTGCGAGACCTGAAGCATTCCCCGAAAGTGCCCTTGGTTGAGGGCCTGGCTCTCACCCTGGAATGGATGAAGAAGTACTACACCTCAGGGCTGGAGGCGACACCGGCTGAGGGAGTGGTTCACACCCCGGAGCGGACGAAATACGTGCAGAAGGTCGTATGAGACTCCTGCTCTTTACTCAACACTTCCCCCCGGAAACGGTGGCCACCGGAAGGCGAGCCAGCGACCTGGCAGAGAGTTTGACGAGTCGCGGGCACCACGTCACCGTGATCGCCGGCTGGCCTAACCACCCCTCGAGTCTGGGGCTTCCATTCTGTCAGCGGGTGGCGCAGGATGAATACACTGCCGAAGGTTACCGTATCCGGCGCGTACGCCTCTTTCGCTCTGCGGATCCTGGAATTCTGAATCGCTTTCTGACTTACGCCACCTTCATGCTTTCGGCGGCTTGGTGGGGAATTTGGCAGCCGCGGCCAGACGCGATTCTTGCGGTTTCGCCGCTTCCAACCGGGTTGGCCGCCCTGCCTGCTCACTGGTGGCATCGGGCCCCCCTCGTTTTCGACTTGCAGGACATTTGGCCGGACTCCGCCCTGGCGATCGGGGTGATGGAGCGAGGCTGGGGATTGCGTATGCTACGACGGCTGGAGCGCTTCTTCTATTGGCGCTGCGCTGGGGTGGTAGGAATCACGAACGGATTCAAACGTTATCTGGTGGATTTGGGCCTGCCGCCCGAACGTGTGGCGGTGATTCATAACGGGGTCGACTGGGAGAACTTTGCGGGAGCTCCGCCCAGGGACGACTTGAGGCGTGTGGAACAACTGGCCGGAAAATTTGTGGTGGGCTACATCGGCAACCTCGGACTCGCACAGAGACTGGATACCGTGCTCGAAGCCGCCGAAGAACTGCGCAATGAACCTGTGGCGTTCCTTCTGTTGGGGGAAGGCGTCGAGAAACAACGTTTGATGGCTCTGGCGCGGGCTCGCAGCCTGCAAAACGTGCGATTTCTCGAAGGCGTGCCGCGCAAGGATGTACCTTCTGTGTTGGCTACGTGCGATGCGCTTTTAGCGATGTTGCGCGACGATCCACTCTTCGGAATCACTATCCCTTCGAAAATTTATGAATACATGGCGGCAGGGAAACCCATTTTGTGTTCGGTCGGTGGGGAGGCTGCTGCGCTGGTTGTTGAGGCAAGGTGTGGTCTGCCGGTGTGCCCCTCGGATGCCAGTGCCCTCGCCGACAGCGTCCGCACGCTTCTGGCCGACCCTTCGCGTTGCCGTGCGTTAGGTGAGGCAGGAGCGGCTTGGGCCCGCGCCCGATTTGCACGTTCGGGGCTAATGGACGCCTACGCTGACTTGGTGGAACGTCTGTCAGGTGGAAAAGCGCAACTCCCCCAACCTGCTGAACCGCCGCCCCTTGAACACGTGGACCTCACGGAGCCATGAGAACCTACCCCACACTAATCTTCCTTGCGGCGCTGGCAAGCGGCGGGGAACCGCCTATTCCCTTCGAAAGTCTCCGCGCAACGACTCTGGCCGCTTTTCGCGTCCGCGAGTCGCTACGATGCGGCAAGGCGTTGCCGGTTTGTCCCTCTGACCCCGCCTAACATTGCTTTAGACTCTACTTCCACACCCAAAGCTTTGTAACAACCTTCCACAGCGTATTCAGATCGCCAAGCGATGAAAATTCTCAGTGTTGTCGGAGCCCGGCCGAATTTTGTCAAGATCGCAGCGCTGATGGCAGAGATGCGGAACCAAGCGGACATTCGGGCTCTGCTTGTGCATACCGGCCAGCACTATGATATCGGAATGTCCGATTCCTTTTTCCAGGACCTCGGCATTCCTCAACCGGATATTAACCTGGAGGTGGGCTCTGCCTCTGCGGCTTGCCAAGTAGCTAAGATCATGGAGCGGTTGGAGCCCGTGCTGGTGAGCGAGCAGCCTGACCTTGTGGTGGTGGTTGGCGACGTCAACTCAACCCTGGCAGGGGCGCTGACGGCGGTCAAGCTGGGCATTCCGGTGGCCCACGTGGAAGCGGGGTTGCGTAGCTTCGATCGCACCATGCCTGAGGAGATCAACCGTGTTGTGACGGATTCGATCTCTGAGTTCCTTTTTGCTAGCGAGCCGAGCGGCGTAGAGAATCTTTTGAAAGAAGGAAGGCCAACCAGCCAGATCTTTCTGGTCGGAAACGTAATGATCGACACCTTGAAGAGTTGCCTGGCACGGGCCCGGCAATTGGAGCCGTTCGCAGATCCGGAAATCTGGGGTGAAAACGGCTCAGATCGGCCAGCAAGATTTGCCCTCGTGACTCTTCACCGCCCCTCGACCGTCGACAACTCGCTTGCGCTTCGCATCGTCTGGGAGGCTCTTGGGGAGATTGCCGAGGAAATCCCGATAGTCTTTCCCGTCCATCCCCGCACGCAGAAACGAATGCGAGACCTCGGCCTTGACTCAGGAACGGGACAGCCTTTTGGTCACCGGAATGGAATTCGATTGCTCTCGCCGTTGGGTTACCTGCGATTTCTGCATCTCGAAAGCCTCGCCACGTTCGTGATCACCGACTCGGGCGGCATCCAGGAAGAAACCACGGTGCTGGGTGTGCCTTGCCTTACGGTGCGGGAGAACACGGAGCGCCCCATCACGGTAACCGAAGGAACGAATACGCTCGTAGGTCTTAATCCGGAACACCTTAAGGAGGAAGCTCACCAGATCCTGTGCGGGAAAGGGAAACAAGGCCAAGCTCCCGCCCTTTGGGACGGTCAAGCGGCCAAGCGCATCGTTGGAGTTCTTGAGCAACAATTGCCCCTAGGCTCCGCCGGGGGAATCTAAACCAACCGCAGCGCGCCCGAGTAGGGGAGCATGGCGAGTGCCGCTGCAGAACTTTGCGCGCAAGGTCGCCGCCATTCCGAAGAAGGAACCTGACGAAAAGGTGGCGCATTGCCCTTCACGCATCCTCAATGTACTTTCTGCGCAGACTGAAAGTATTAGCGTCACCGGCTTCCCAGGTGAGAATTTCCTCTCCGACCGCAGCGCTAAACATTTGGGCTTGTGCTTGTAGGCCTCTCTGACATCTGTCCAGAGTTTAGAAGCAAATCCCTTCCTAATCCTCTGCTCTTCCAGGACCTTCCCATCTTCTTCGGCCTTTCGCGCCTTTCCAGCCTTGAACTCCTGAGCCATTCCTTTAGCCCATTCTGATTCTGCCATCGAAATTTTCCGCACGGAAATGTGTGTCGCTGGGGATGTGCCAGAGAAATGGGATCTATCGTGAGGTTCAATCTTATCGTTCTCAGGCCGGCTTATGAGGCTGAAGTTACCAGGATGACCCTATTTGCACCCTGCCGGTGCAACTCCTCTCGGAGAAGTCCGAATTCGTCTACGGTGTTCGTGGCGGGAGGAACCAGGAGCCGGATCGCCGCTTTGGGGACACCGAGCCGCTCCAGCACCTGCTGGTCGTATTCCTCTTCGGTAACGTGATGAATGCCCAGACTGGCGAACACCTTATTGGCTCCGGCCGGGTCGTCTTTGAACAGCCATATTTCCGGCGCCCAACCCTGCCGATCGATTTCTGCCGCCTCCATCGCGCGGAAGGGTATGAGGCCGCTGAGAACTACAATGGCTCGCGCCGGGTGCAGAGTGTCGTCGACCACAAGCCACTGCCCTACATTGCGGAAGCCCCAAAACGCCGCGACAATCAGGACCGCCAGAACGGCTAGAACAATCAGCATGCGTCGGCCAATACGTTTAACCGTCATGCTTGTCCCACCCTCCGCCTAAGTCATTCCATGCCCGGCAATCTTCTCCGCGTAGTTCCACGTACCCTTCGATTTCGTTAGCGGTAGCCGCCGCCGCGTCCGGCGACATCATTGTCGTTGGACCGGGGACGTACAACGAGTCGGTGACCATTGCCGTTCCTCTCTCCTTCTTCGGCGCGCAAGTTGGAAATGATGCGTGGGTACACCGACACGATCCGATGAAGGAATCGATCGTGGATGCGACCGGGACGAGTGGACCTGCGTTTTTCGTAAATCTCTCTTCTTCCTCTCTCGGTCCTGTGGTCATCGATGGGTTCACCATCCAGGGCGGTACCGCAGGATATTATGCCTCGGGCATCTGGGCCTATTATTATGCCGCCCCCATGCAAATCCTCAACAACATCATCCAGAACAACGCCGTGGGCGTATACCTATACGCGGCCGAAGACATCCTCATAAAACACAACCTCTTCAAAACGAATAACGGGGGGACAGCGGGGTCGGAGGATTTCGGGATTACGGGGACGTCGGGTTACGGGATTGGGATGTCCTACCCGTATTACTCCCTTGCCATCACTGAGAACGAGTTCACCGGAAACACGACGACCGCAATGTACGTATATGAAGCTGCATATGGGGGGGCGATAACCAGAAACACCTCAGAGAACGACGGCTCGTTCGTGATTTTCAATCAGTAGTGTCCAATTACAAGTCGAACAGTTGCAATTGGATACAACGATCGTCCTCTGGCAACTGGTCGTTGGAGTTGAGAAACACCTGTAAAATCGGGCTTTTTTCGAAAATCGTGACGCTCAAAATTTGCAGAATTTTGTACAGACTCAACTCCAGTCCGAGCTGCTTCTTCAGGATGGCCACCAGCACGTAAACGGACAGTGCCACCCACACTTGGGTCTTGACGGCGTTCTCCGAGGTGCCGTAAAAACCTTTGATGCGCAGGTGTTGTTTGATCCAGCGAAAGAACAATTCGACATACCAGCGGGCGCGGTACAAGTCGGCGGTGGTGAGCCCCGCGAGTTGAAAATTGTTGGTGAGAAAGATCAGGCGCATATTCTTCTCGGCGTCGAAGTAGTGAATGCGCCGCAGCGGAGCGGGATACCGGCGCGAGCTCTTGGGTCCGGTGAGGCGAATGGTTTGATCGGAACGCAGGCCGGTGGAGCGATCCACCCAGCGCCACGAGCAGCGACGGTAGCGCGTGTTCTGCTCGGCGCGGGTGACAAAGAAAGCGCAGGCTTGGGTGAGGGCGTAGAGACGCCGAAAGTCCACGTAGCCGCGATCGAGCAGATAAAACGCACCTGCCTCCGGCACCAACTGGTCGAGCAGATTGACGTCGTGCACCTGTCCGCCGGTCACATAAACACTGGTCGGAATGCTGCCGCGCAGGTCGAGCAAGGTATGGATCTTGACCGCACTCTTGTGGCGACGGAACTGCGCCCAGGGGAACAAGGTGAGGCACAAATCGATGGTGGTGGAATCGAAGGCGTAGACGGTTTCGGCCAGGTCCAGGCCCAAGGGTTCGTGCTGATAAAGATCGCGGGCCGTGGCAATCAAGCCCTGGGTGAAGTCGGCAAAGATGCGCCAGTCGCGATGCCGGTTGGCGTAAGCGAGCGTGGAGCGAGCGATGTGACCCCGGAAGCCCATGTGATAGAGCCTCGGCTGCTGGGCTCGCAGACAGGCCACGATGTCGCGCAGGCCTTCGCGGTAAGTAAGCTGAGCAAAGGCCAGGCAAAGGAACTGATCCCAGCAGGAGAAATCTTTGACGTAGCGTTCGCCCTGGTATCGATCCACGCAGGTCTGAAACTGGTAGGTGGGGATGAACTCCATGAGTTGAGAGAAAACCGTTTGGCCAATATTCATGTACTGCCTCCGAAACAGGCTGGGAGACAGTAGCATAGCGCCAAAAATGAGGCCGAAAATTGAAATCGAAAAAACTCATCCAGAGCTCTTACCTTTGCTTAATCAAGCAGCTAGAAGGAACTGCCCGAACTTTTGTTGGACACTACTGATTTTCAATTATGATTGCTACTATGTCCAATTCAGCCACAACCAGGGCAAGAATTTTGGCGCCCATGGGGTCACGCCCTTGCCGGGCGGCATTTACCCTGACGCGGCGATCGATATCAGTTATGACAATTACGCCTTAGAGATCAGCGACAATGATCTGGAAGAAGGAAAAGCCCCCGTCAACAACGGCATCGCCTTCACCAATATATTTGGGAGCTATTCCGCCTGCGAGTCTTGTGATGTAAGTGACAACAGGATCAAGCGATTTCCTGGCAATGGCATCATGGCAGAGGACGGCAGGGGGACAGTCTACGGTTCCTCGATTTCAGGCAACCAGGTCGAGGACAACGGCCAGGACGGGATTTTGATCGAAGGACCCGCCTCGAGTTATAATTACGGCAACTTGTTGTTCAATAACGAAGCGCGAGGCAACACCAATCGCGACTGCGAGGACGACACGCAAGGCAGCACTGCTTCGTTCGTGGGGACGTTGGGAACGGCCAACACTTGGTTCAATAGCACCGGTAGTTTGAGCTACCCAAAGGGGCTCTGCACCCCACGCAGCGGCCATATTAATGACTCGCAATGACCGAGATCGACTCGGATGACCCTGCAAGAAGGCGTGGGACCCTCTGCGGGGAAAAACAAGCAGGTGGGAAGGGTAACATCGTCGGCGCAAAGCGCTTTGGAGAGCGCCACCTTTATGCCGCTTTTGCGTCCTGAGCTTGCTCGGGGGGCTGCCGTAGCGCTGACCTTTAGGTCAGCACGAAGAAAATGCCGACCTAAAGGTCGGCATCGACATAGGTAAGCGGTCACCCGCTTTCCCTGTCACACCACCGTACGTACGGGTCCGTATACGGCGGTTCGGCGGGTTAAGTCATCAACGAATCGTCAATCTCGGAATCCCGAGCGAGTCGAAGTAAGCATTAGGCAGCGCGAAGGCGAGGGCCGGGCTGTTCGCCAGTCGCCACGGGCCGTGGGCGCTACCCGCCGTTTTCTTGGCGAGGGCGAGACCCACGTCTCGTTTCCGCAGCTCCGTGAACCGCACCGTACTCCGTTTCCACTGCTTCCAGATCACCGACCGCAGTCGGCGCCGCATCCACTCCTCAAGACTTTTCAGCACCGAGGGTGTTTGGCATTTCCCGAAGTAGCCGATCCAGCCGCGCAGGTACGAGGCCAGTTCCTTGCTCATCCGTTCGATGCTAATCCCCCGCGTCCGGCGCGTCAGTTCCCGTACCCGCTCCCTGAACCGCTTCACCGCCTTCGGCGCAATCCGCCGTTTCGGCGACTCGTGGTTCGTGAAGCTGAAGCCCAGAAACTTCCGTTCCCAGGGCTCCGCCACCGCGCTCTTGGATTCGTTCACCTTCAGCTTGAGCTTCGTGTGGATGAAGCGCGTCAAGCTCTTCATCACCCGTTCCCCCGCCCGCCGGCTGCGCACGTAGATATTGCAATCGTCCGCATACCGGGCGAAGCGGTGACCACGTCGCTCCAACTCCCGGTCGAATTCGTCCAAGACGAGGTTGCTGAGCAAGGGCGATAGAGGTCCGCCTTGCGGCGTCCCCTCATCCACCGGATTCACCAGCCCGCCTTCCAGCACCCCGGCGCGCAGAAACGCGCGGATCAGCTTCAATAAACGCTTGTCGCTCACCCGCTCCGCGGCTTTCGCCATCAGTTTGTCGTGGCAAACTCGGTCGAAGAATTTCTCCAGGTCCAAGTCCACCACCCAGCGGTAGCCCGCGACGATGTGTTGCTGCGCCGCCTCCACCGCCTGATGCGCCGAGCGCCCGGGTCGAAACCCGTAGCTGTGCTCGGAAAACGTCCGGTCCCAGCGCTTTTGCAGAACCTGCATCACCGCCTGCTGGATAAATCGATCCAGCACCGTCGGGATGCCCAACTTTCTCACCCCTCCATCCGGCTTGGGGATTTCCACCCGCCTCACCGGTTGCGGCTTATAGGTCCCACTCTGTAACTGTTCCCGGATCGCTGGCCAGTGCTGTTGCAGAAATCCCGGCAATTGCTGGACCGTCATGCCGTCCACGCCAGGACTCCCCTTATTCGCCTTGACTCGTTTCAGCGCCTGCTTACAGTTTTCCCGCTCGCAGACTTCTTCCATCAACGATTCGATAAGGGCCGGGCTTTCGGTCTCGCGCTTCGCCACCGACGATTCGGTCCCTGTGCGGATGAGCTGCGGGGCTTCACCCCTTGCCTCTTCCCCCCAGGCCAGTTCGAGCTGGGTTTTCTGCCGCCCTTCGTCCATGAGTCGCACCGCCTACTTGCCGCTCCCTTTACCCTCCTTGCGGAGGACCGTTAGAGCCTTCGTCCCCATACGCCGGGACTACTTTGCTCGCTGCTGACTTCTGCCGCCCGGTCAGGATCGATCACTCGACCCTCAGTCCCGATTTCGGAACAAACGGCAGATCTCCCGAGGTAAGTTCGACCGCCTTCCGCGCGCAACCGGCGGATTTACAACCAGTGCCTTTGATGGATAGGGGCTTTGCGGTTGAGCGCCCGCTCGCCCGGCACCGTATGCCTCACATCCGCTTCTTGTTCATCGGCTCGCGCGTTTGCTCCACGCTTCTTCCCGACCCCGCCTCGCGACGACGCCGTTGCGCTTCGCTATCACTTCACCTCCATCAGGTTGTGAAGAGGACTTTCACCTCCAAGCTGTCGAACATGCTCGGCACACGCTACAAAGCGGCAGCAAGCTGCCGCCCTCCGAAAGCACCTAGGAGCGCGCGGTGGGGAGTCGGTGGCAGGCCGGAGAAACAACGTCTACTGCTCTATATCTCTTGATCGCGCGAAGTTGTTGTGTTTGAATCAACTTTTCACGCAGCGAGTTTGGCGTGCTCGACTCAGTGATGGATCTCGGCCTCAAGTTGCTGAAAGCAGCGTTGTAAGGCTGAGTCCAGGGGCGGTTCGTTGGGCATCGTCTGCGAGAGGCCGGGACGGAGACTGCGAGCATGCACGCGAGTGAAGAAGAGTGAGGCGCGCAGCCCGAACTACGTGACCTGATAACGATGCGTCCCTGGGATGCGTTCGATAAAGCCGTGCAGGCGGAGCCGCCTCAGATCGTAGGTCGTCCGGCCGGGGGTGATGGATTTGGGCGGTTGCCCGGTGAGCGAGGCGACGTGCTCGCTCAAATCGCGATGGGCGAAACCGCAGGGCAGGAGAGATTATCCGCCCCCGCGAAGAATAGAGTTTCATACGAGCGAAGGCGATACCAAACCGACTGCTGACCATTTCGCCACCACATGCACAAGACTCCTTCCCCACTTGATTCCGGTAGGGGCGGAACTCCGCATCATTCGCTGGCGGCAGAGGGCCGGCGGGGAACAACTTCATAACCGATATATCCTGGCGGTTATGGGCGGTGTAAGTTTTCAGACAAGTCTCGGCGAAGGAGGGCCTGGAGAAACAGACGACGTGAGTGTCCTTGAGTCAAATGTGCACAAGCAACGATGGGACCAATTTGATCTAGCCCACCCTGCCTTCGACTTTGCCGCCCAGGTCGTTGTCCAAGGGACTCGCCCGCAGAAAGGATGTCTCAAATGGGTGAGAAGCGAGAGTTGATTGGTCTCCGTCCCATGGGCGCATTGCACCTGATCCTCAATGGTCTGTCGGTTCGATGCCCCTAAATATTTGATTCTGTTGAAAAACTGTGCTCAAGAAGCAGTGGGGGGGGTTCGAGGGGTGACGAGCTGATCTATTCCGTTGTGCTTTGCTTTCTCTTTCCTTCCCTCCTTTACCTAATCAATCCTCTCGGCCAAGTTGCCTTCGGCCGTGGAGTCCCTTATGCGGTGCAGAGGGTGGGCGCGGGCTCCCGCTGCGTCAGCCACCGCGCCAGCCGTTTCAGATTCTGGGCGGTCGCCGCCAAATAGAACTGTTCGGCCACGTTCCAGAGCCCGCGTAAACGCACTTGCCGTAGCCCGACCCGCTGCTTCAGTTCCGAAAAGAGCGCTTCCACCTTATTCCGTTCTCGTCTCGACTGCTGGTAGGCGGCTGTCTTGGCCAGTTCCCGCGCCGCCTGCCGGGCCGGTTCGTACCAGCTCACGGAGATTCTGCGATTGGCTCCCCGGGTGCATTTCCTCTTCATGGCACATGCCCGGCATTGCGACTCGCTCGTCCGGTAAAGGTAACTCTGAGTCAGCACGCCCAGTCCGCGATACCGCACCATCTGACCTTGCGGACAACGATAGGCATTCTCCTCGGGATCGTACTGAAACTGGTCTTGAGTGAAGTACCGAGGCGTCTGATGGCGGCGATCAATGACTGGAATGTGGGGCTGAATGTTCCGCTCCAGCAGCCAGGCTAGAAACTCACCGCTTCCATACGCCTTGTCTGCGCCCAAGCTCTCGGGACAGATTCCCCACCGTCCCTTCACTTGCTCCAGCATGCGGCGCGCTGCCAACATCTCCTGCCGGAAGCGGGCCGGCGTCGCTTCCACGCCCAGGATGATACCGTGGGCGTTGTCGATCAGATAGTGATCATAGTAGGAGGGCGCCGCCGGTCCTCCCTTGCCTGCCCAGCAAGCTTCCGGGTCGGTCGCCGAGACGAAGCGTGCCGCCGCGGAGCTCGGAGTCGGCTCCCGATCGCCGGGATCGGTCACCGGATTCTCTTGCTCGACTTCGGCCAGATACTCCCGCACAGTTTTTGAGAGTTTGGCCACTTCCCCCAGCTCTTGGCGCAGCACCCGGCTTTGGGGACTGGCGTTGGCCCTCACCGCCGTTCCATCCACAGTCATCCGCTTGCCTTCTACCAATCCCGCCTCCAGGCAGCGCGGCACGACTTCCTCAAAGACCTCTAAGAAGATGCCCGATTCCCGAAACCTTCCATGTCGGTTCTTGGAGAAAGTTGAGTGATCAGGAATCTCCTGCTCGAACCCCAGGTGGGTGAACCAACGATAGGCCAAGTGCATCCTCACTTCTTCCACCAGCCGCCGTTCACTCGTGATCCCGTACAAGTAGCCCACCAGCAGCAGACGCAGCAGAATCTCGGGGTCAATCGAGGGGCGCCCCATCTGGCTGTAAGCCCCACGCAAGCGCTCCCGCACGAAGCTGAAATCCACGCAGCGGTCGATGCGCCGCAACAGGTGATGCTCGGGGATCTGATCTTCCAACCGAAAGTAATAGAACAAGGGCTCGGTACGAGGTTGTAGACCCATCATCGGCGGTGTTCCTCCTGAAGGTTGCGTTGCCAGGCCCGCAACTGACGCCGCACTCGTTTGGCCAGTTCCTTCTGCAGATGGCGGTAGTTCTGAATCTGCCGGCGTATTTCCATGACCTTCTCCCGGGGCACATAGAGGGAACGGCTGCGGCCCTGTTCCTTCCAATAGAGGTAAAACAGAGGTCCATGTTTCTTCCCACGTTGGCAGCGGCAGCCCGGTTTCCCGCAAATGACGTACTGCTTAACCAATGAGCCGGCCAGGATAGGCAAGGGCCGGAAGATGGCCTGAAGCCGTTGGCGGAGTGGACGACGTTGTGGCGGAGTCTGGCGCATGTTCTATCTGTGTGTAGCATAGCATATAAGATTTCTGATATAAAAGGGAATTCTGGACTCTTAATCAATTCGTACGAAGATCCCCAGCACGCAGGGTTGGGAACGACATAGCCACAGGCTGGGTGTCGGGGCTCCCGGCTACGTACCTTGACGGAAGAACTGAGGACCAGCCTTGAAGCCGGTCCGCCTGACCCAAGCACTTTTTCAACAGAATCATTTAATTCTGGGCGGTGAAATCTTCGCAAAACGACCTCAAAGGATCAAGCACTTGCGGCGCCTCGAAAGGCGGGGTTTTGGGCATGCGAATCACGGCGGGAAGGGATGAAGCGGAACCGAATTGCAATTCAGGGGTACGATTCGTTGCATCTGGCCCTGCCAGGAATTGCCGATCTCACTTGGCGAGCAAGAGCGTCTCTACCTTTAATGCCGCCGCTTCTTGCATGTGGGGTAGGACGTGAGAATATACGTCCAGAGTAAAGGCAACGCTCGCGTGACCGAGCTGTTCGCTGATAACCTTCGGCGACACGCCTGCGGCCAATGCCAATGTGGCTGCCGTGTGGCGCAAGTCGTAAAGGCGGATGTTAGGTAAACCGGCCTCCCTAACCAGCGGCTTGAAGTAACGGCGCACAAACTTTGATTCTCGAATCGGCCCCCCGCACTTCGCAACAAAGACAAGAGCGCGCTCGGGGTTATCATCCTTTCGCCCGTCAACGCTCTGCCTGTGCTTTTCGAGCAAGGCGATTACCCAAGCCTGAAGCTTGATCACACGACGGCTCCGCGAGCGTTTTGTATCGGCAAACTGCCAACCACCCTTCTTCCACTCCAGAGTCCGCGACACGCTGACCGTGCCCCGAACCAGGTCGATATCCGCCCAGGTGAGCGCGAGGTATTCGCTGGGTCTCATGCCACTTGTCATGGCCAATCCGAACAGCGCCTCATAAGGATGCCCCGCAATTGCAGTCATGAATCCTCTGGCCTGCTCGACACTCAGGACTTCAACGCTACGTCTAGTTTGCCTTGGCAGATCCACCAACTCCGCAGGGTTTGTCAGCAAGAGCCTCCAGCGGACTGCCTGTTTTAGCGCGGACCTCAGTACGGCATGTGTATAGCGGATCGAGCGGGCCGCGAGCCCCCGATCCAACAGCTCGCGATACAGACTCTGAATATCGAATGGCTGGACGGAGACCAGGGGTTTTATTCCCAGTTGTGGTCGAACGTATCGACGAAGCAAGCCCTCGTAATCCTGAAAGCTCTTGGTTCGCAGCCTGGGTTTGGCGCAAACTTCGAGCCAGCGGTCGAGGTACAGATTAAGAGTTTGCTTGGAAGAATCGAGATTTCGTCCCAAGTCGCGCTCGCTGAGCATCCGGTTAAGGTGTGCTTGTGCGTCGCGCAACCCGCCGTGGATTGTTCTGTTCAGGTATTTCCGTTTCTTGCTCTCGGCGTCGCGCCCCGCATACACCCGGACCAGCCAAGTGCGCGGGGCGCGTCCGATGATCTGGCCAACTTTGCGGGCCATGAGTGCACCTCCGGTGATACACGGCACACATTTGGCGCACGGTGCCGCGCTAAGTGATTCAATTATTGGGAATTAAAGACGGGAAGCTTGATTGACAGTCAGTGGACCAAATCAACCGCCCAACTCTTGACATCCAGATTGGGAAATTGACCTTAGATTGAAAAATATAAAATTTAGCGTCTAGCTGGACGGGCAGATGCTCGCTATGAAGGAGTCTTGGCTGTTCCATCCTTGTCTACCGGTTTTGTGAACGCTGCGTTCTCGAAGGGGGTTAGCATGACCGATTTTGAGGATGGTTAGGAAGGGCTAAAGCAAACAGCAGCAGGAGTTGGTAGCGACCAGAAGGATGGTTTCACGAAATTCAGGCATTCCTAATCAGGCATTTTGTGAGGGTCCGGAACGGCTTCAAATCCGGCAAGAGGTGTGCCGTGAGGTGACTAAGTATGGACATATAAATCATGGTTGTTAGGAAATTCGTCTCGGCGAGGCTTGTAACAGCTTCAAAGGAAAGCAGTCACAGTTTCGTGAAACCCTCTGAGAAATTCAGATTAGAGTGCTGCTTCGGCTTCGTTCGAGGGCGCGCTCTCCGCGCCCCCCGAGCCCACGGCCTTAACCACATAATAGTAAACCGTGCCGGGCGTCACATTCGCGTCCACATAGCTGGTGCCGTTAATCGGTGTGGAATTCAACGGGGTACGAACTCTCCGCTCCCGAGGCGGTGCCCCGGTAGACGTTGTAGCCCACGATCCCCGAACTCGCGCTGGCGGCCCAGGAAAGAATCACATCGTGGATCGCGATTCCCGTCAAGGTGGAGGATTGCGTACTGCCGGAGATGCCGTTGCTGTTCTCCGTGACCGTGAGCGAGGCGTTGCGGCTCCCACCGGTGGCGGGCGTGAAAACCGCCGCGATGGTGCAGCTTGAATTCGCCGTCAGCGTCGCACCGCACGTTGTGGTCTGGCTAAAGTCGCCGGCATTGGCGCCCGTAAACCCAATGCCGGCGATCTGCAAGGTGGCGTTGCCCGTATTGGAGAGGGTAAAGGTCTGAGCCGAACTGGACGTCGCAGCGGGTTGGCTTGGAAAGACGTAACTGCTGGGTGAGAGACTGGCAGAGGGGCCCGTGACTGTGAAGTTCACGGAGTTGGAAGGTCCCCCACCCGGCGCAGGGTTCGTCACCACCACCGCGTAACTCCCTGCCGTCGCCTGGTCCGTCGCGCTCAGAGAAATCGTCAACTGCGTCGAGCTCACGAACGTCGCCGTGTGCCCCACCCCGTTGTAAGTCACCGTCGAGC
>JBEKHR010000029.1:0-68468 GCA_050012175.1 Terriglobia bacterium
CCTGCCACAGACGCGTCGTGAGATCCAACGCCTGTTGTTTACCTGGACCGGAGAGTGCGCGTATTGTGGCAGCGTAATTCGCAAACGAAACCGCCCACCTTAACTTAACGTAGTAGTACTAGCACCTGACCCCTATCACTTTGCACACACCCTGTCGCAGCGGCTTGCAGTCGCCAAAGTTCCCGGCGGCGAGCCGGTTAATTCGGCTGGCAATCTTCGCCTGTGCGCGGGCATCCGCCAGTTCCGACAGCCAATCGTCAAAGATATCTTTTCCGGCGTGGCTGACGTAGTGGCGAATCTCGATCACGTTTCTATTGTAACTTATAAATCACACGCTGACAAGTCAACATCGTCATATTTGGCCCTTCTCTTTTCCGGAGGAAGGAGCGAAGGGGAGCGGGTGTGCTTTGGACAAGGCGACGGTAGCGGCGTGCCACGTACCGTATGGTGCGTGGCGTGCCACGTACCGCACGGTGCGTGGCGCGCCCCATCCAGATTGGCGACGTGCGGTTGCCGCAGAGGCATCGGGCATGAGAAAAGCCCGCGGTCAGGGCTGCGCTGACCGTGGGTCTCTGGTCATGGGGAAAGGCGCACGGTCAATCAGAGTACGATTGACCGTGGCGCCCGCTCGAAAACTAAGTCGCGCCGCCTCGAGGCTGCCGGCGGGTGAGAAGGTTGAAGTCGCGCTCCGTGATCTTGTGCGTGCCCTGCACAAACCAGGCCCACGGGCCGCCAGGGTTCCTTCCCTTCATGGCATCGAGTTCGTTTCTCGAGGCAGCGTCGAGAACTACTGGACGATCGACGTACAGGGCGCATTTCCGCAGCCGAAAGGTGAAAGGGAATTCTTTGCTGTGTGTCACGCGAGTGTCGGGTTTTCTTTCGGGAACCGAAGCCACTTCTGCATCTGCCATTATCCCCTGGCCCGTCGCGTAGAAGCACAAGTGGTCGCCGACCTTCAAACGCTTTCTCCCAGGTGTCCGCTCACCGAATGCATACATTTGGTGCTGCCCGACCAATCTCTCTATGCATTGTTGTGCAGTCTCGCCTTCGTGGTCTTTGACGGGGGTGAGCCAGTACCTTGGGCTTTCAGGCTCGACGGGGGCGCTCAAGGGTCCAGCCTCTTTTACGGTTTCCCCCACCTCAACTTGGGCAACCAACCGGGCAATCAGGCCCGCCAAAGCATCGACAGCAGGCCCGGACGGCTTTAGGAGCACCAAGACATCCTCGTGGCTTACGTCGTAGTCACTGTCACTGACGAGGTCCGCAAGCGATAGAAGGGATTCAACAGAAATGATTCTCAACTGGTTCGTTCTCTTCTCGGCGACAATCGCGTGCCCGAGCTGGCGCACCTCTGGGTCAGGACGGCCAACCGCATAGAGACCCAACGCGGAGTCCCACGAGGGAACCTGTTTTTGCGAGATCAACTCGTCAACATAACCGAGCAATGTGGATGTTTTAATCGCGTAGGTTTCTGTGGTCTTAACCTCTAGGATCACGTGAAGCCCCGTGGGAGACTTCCAATGGCCGTCAAAACCAACCTCACCCTGAACGCCCCGATAACGGCCGAAGACAACGTCGAACCCCAAAAAGCCTCCGATGTGATTGACCAAGTCCTGCAACGCGCGGTTATTCTGGTCTCCTGGAGTCCGAAGGCATTGTTCGATGTGATCGCGGAGCTCGGCCACGTTCGTCACGTTCTTCGTCAGGAACCGACGGAATCGTTCGCGGGGAGTGTCGGCCCCCGCGGAATCATCGAGCGGTCCAACTAGATCAAGGATTTGATTTAGCGTCGTACTCATCGCTGTCCCCCACAAGGACTAGAAAAGCCCCTCCTGCTCGTGTTTCGTCTTTCTCTCTGCTTTGGCGAAGGTTTCGACGCGGTGGGTCGGGTATTCGAGTTTCCTTCCGGCCAGCAATTCGGCGATGGTGAGGATTTGCAGGCGCGGATAGCGGCCCGGAAAGTCTTTTGACTCGTAGAAGCCCGTGGCCGCAGCTTCCGTGAGCATGGGTTTGGTGGACTCGCGCAGTGTGATCAGCGCGCCGATGGCAGCTTTCTCGCGCTCCAGCACGCCCTTTAGGTCGCGCACGTGGTTCACGCCGACGTAGCCGCTCTTCACCTGCACAATCACCTGCTTGGCTTGGCCGCCCTTGTCGTCGAAAAAGTTGATGTAGCCGTCGATGCCGGTGTCCGCGCCTTTTCTGTGGTCCTTGGCCGGCCGCGCATCCACCAGGTCCACCGCCCACCACTCGAACTGGTGCGGGCTGATTTCTTTCAGCGCCTCGGCGCCCTGCAAGTCCGTGGGCGCACCGATGATCTCATAAGTGCTAAGTTGCTCCGCAAAGCTATCCCGCAGCCGACGCTGCACCAGGTTGATGGCGAGATATGTGACGTCAATGCCGATCCAGCGGCGTTTGAGTTTCTCGGCTACGGCAATCGCGGTGCCGCAGCCGCAGAAGGGATCGAGAACTATATCGCCCTCATCGCTGCTGGCTTTGATGATCCGTTCGAGAAGTGCTTCGGGTTTCTGGGTGGGATAGCCGAGACGTTCCTGGGCGCGAGAATTGATTGGGTCGATGTCCGTCCAGACATTTCCTGCGAGAACCCCCGGCATTTCGTCAAGATAACGCTTAAGTTGTGGCCGCTTAGATTTTGAGTCCGGGTACCAGATTCGACCCTCCGCGTCCAGTCTTGCCATCGTCTCTTTGGAGTAGCGCCAACCGAGGGGAGGCGAGGGATGCCCCTTCCAGGTGTACATCATGTTCGGCCTCGGCTTCGGGCTTGTCATGTTGTCGAGTCTGTACTTACGCCCGGCGTGGTCCGTATAGCGGTACTTGCTGGCGATGTACTCTTCGCTGTGCGGCTCGTGAAGAGGATTCCAGGTGGGGTTATCGCTTCTCCCGTAATGAAGCAGGATGTCCGCCACCGGGCCCCATCGTTTCGCGTCGCTGTGGGTTCCCGTTCGCTTCCATGTAACTTCCGCTAGGAAATGCTCAGGGCCGAAGATCGAATCCATCAGCAGTTTGAGGTAATGGCTCGCCGTCGGGTCGCAGTGCAGATATATGCTGCCCGTCGGCTTGAGCACGCGGTGTAATTCCACCAGGCGAATTGCCATCATCACGAGATAGGCCATCATATCGTTGCGGCCAAGGAACGCGAGCAGCGCCTGCATGAGATCGGCGAGCTTGCGCGGGCCGCTGGTGACGATTTCCTTGTACACCGCCTCTGCTTCCACGCTCCACTGCCACGTGTCCTCAAAGGCCGTGATTTGCGCGGCGGATTCCTCGCCACTCTTTTCCTTGAAGAGGACGTTGTAGCTGGCGTTGGAGTTGAAGGGCGGGTCAAGGTAAATCAGGTCAACGCTGGCGTCCGCGACGTGGTCGCGAAGAATTTTCAGGTTATCGCCAAAATAGAGCTTGTTCTTTTCATCCATTACGGCAAAGCATAGCACAACCTTAGCGGCTGGCGCATCCCGATACGGAGCGAGGGAGGTAGCAAGAGTAGCGCGGACCTCTGCTGCGTGAGGTCCGCGGCTTTTCACTCCCGCCAGCGCTCGCCGGCTCGGTTCACTATTGCCCCCGCAGACGGCACCTCACAATCCGGCATCCACAATTCATAATCGCCCTTGACCTTGAGCCCATGCGGGGTTCGGCAGAGGGCTTGGCCCTCTCCCGGGGCGGGCCGCGGCGCGGTGAAGGTTCTGAGGCGGGGGAGCATCCGAGGGATTATCGGCGATTTGGTTCTCCGTCAGCGCCGGGCCCTGGCTGCTTAGGCTGGGTGACCAGGCTCAGAAGAACAACCACACCCCAGCCCAAGACCGCCAGCATGAGGAAGAAGCAAATTGCCGAGATCTGTTGCTGGTTCTTGCCGACCAGATAAGACCGGTCAGCGATAATCGACTCATAGCTTTGGTGACAACTCTGGTAGCTCACCGAGAGGAATCCTGCCAGCGCCGGCAACACCAAGCCAGCGGGGAAGAGCTTTTTGAGGACGGAGGCGAGATTCCTGTTGGGGAAAGCGCTGGCGAGCCCGGCGAGCGGGCGGCGCAGAAAGGCATAAGCCGCCATGGCGATCACGATCGACAGCACGCCAACAAAGAAGTACGAGACGATCAGGTACTGTTCATTGCTCATGCTTCGCTCGCAGAACGGCCACGAGGACGGTAATCAGAATGAGATAGCCCAGCAGAAATCCGAAGAAGAACTGGCAGACTTCTTGCACGCCCGCCGCGACTCTCCAAACGTACTCCATGAAGGGATCGCTCGGCTTGAAGTTGAAGGTCGTTCCGAAGCCGCCCGCGCAGGCGGCCAGCAATAGGCCGATAAGAAAGCTTCGTAGGTAGAACGTGGTGCCGTCGGGTAACTTCAGGGCTTGGTTCAGCAGGCCTTCGAGGCTCTTCGATACGAGAGCCCAGATTGCAAACGTCAGGGCGAGCGATAGCGCGAGCAGAATGACAAATCCGGCGAGGTTCTGAGGGCTCATACCAGTGCTCCATCCTTAGTCTCTACGCAGATGATCCGGTCGTCTCAGTAGTGGCTCGAGTCTCCGCGAGTGTACACCCGCCAGCCTGATGCAGCAAGAGGCGCTGGGGGAGTGATGTCATGCCAGGGTTGTGGTGTCCCTTTCCATCCTGCTCCCTGGTAGGACGTCACGTTTGTAGCGCCACCTGCACATGTGGCGGGTGTCGCGCTAACGTTACACCCGTGCGCTACGCGGCCATGGGGTAGCGTCCCAATTAGAATGCAGGGCCGCCTCTCTCCCGCCATGCCGGGACGGGCCGGCCAGGCCGGTCCCGCCTTGCGGGACCCCGCCCTACGTCGCATATTAGGACACCACCGGCCATGGGGGGAATGGACAGAAAGCAAAGCTTTCATGATATGGTGGAGTTCACGTTCCGTTTTTCCTGTGAGCAAGAGAGTTTGCTGGCGAACCCGATGATTCAAAAGAAACAAGACGACGCCACATTTGGCCGGCCGCGTATTACCTCCGGAATTCAAAAAAAGATCGTCCAGATTAACTGGGAGGTGACAATTTCGAAGCTCCTCGGCGTGGCTTGCGGATTGGTCTTAGGGGGCCTTTTGGTGGCAGGGCTCTGGCCCTTTCACTCTCCCAGGAATCAGGTGACATGGTTCGCTGGGGGCAACGGCCTGCACTTTGGTCGTCATGGGACGATACTGAGTTCCGGCAAATTCAAGGCGGCGAATGCGCCAGCGGACGCCCCATGCAGCCTGGAGATCTGGTTCGAGCCTGATCTTACTGCGGCCTCGGCCACTCTCTTCGCCTTCTACGCTCCAGGGAACCCTCGGCAGTTCTCGCTGAACCAATCCATTACTGACCTTGCCTTGCAAAATGACATTCGCGAGGGGCGCTATCGAACCCTAACCACCAGACTCTTCTATGTTGAAGATATTTTCCGTCGGGGAAAGCCGTTGTTCGTAACGGTTACGTCAAAGGGAGGGCAGACGTCAGTCTATATTGACGGTGCGCTGGCCCGAACAGCCCCCAAGTTTCCGCTCTCCAGCCGGGATTTTGACGGCGAGCTCGTCATCGCCAACTCGCCCATAGTAGAAAGTAGCTGGTCAGGTCTTTTGCGGGGGCTTGCCTTTTATGACCAAGAGATCTCGCCGGCGCAGGTCTTTCACCACTATGAGACTTGGACAGAAAAGGGACGACCAGACGTTTCCGAAAATGAGCGTGCCGTGGCGCTTTATCTGTTTGATGAACGCGCGGGTCGTGTCATTCATAACCAAGTGCCCTCGGGAACCGACTTGTATATTCCGGACCGTTATCTGGTTTTGGACCAAGCCCTCCTACGCCCCTTCTGGGAGGAATTCCGTCCAACTTGGAGCTATTGGGGTGACGTGCTGGTCAACATTGCGGGTTTTGTTCCTTTCGGGTTCCTTTTCTGCGCCTACTTTTCGCTGGCCGGACGGATCAAAAGGCCGGCACTGGTCACAATCCTTCTAGGGTTCGCAGTCAGCCTTACGATCGAATCTCTTCAGGCATTCCTGCCGACGCGGGATTCCGGCACCACAGATGTCATCACAAATACCTTGGGCACTTGTTTCGGAGTTTGGTTGTATCGATTGAACCTTGGGCGAGTCCTATTCGCGAGAATCTGGACACACCTTGCGCGAAAAGGGGAATTCGGGTGAGGCGAGTCAGGAGACCACTGTCATAGTCCAATCCTTGTCACAAGCGCACGCGGTTTCGGCCTGACTGCTTGCCGCTATACAGGTGCTGATCTGCCCTCTTCAAGAGGGATTCCACCGAATCCCCAGGAGCGTCCATGGCAGCCCCCACCGAGATGGTCACCTGGATCTGCGAGCCTTCCACCCGTACTGTAGACCGAGCGACCAGTGCCCTGCATCTCTCGGACGTGTCCGCCAGGATGTCTTTCGTAATGCCGGGGAGAATCACCATGAATTCGTCGCCCCCCCAACGTCCCAGCACGTCGGACGCACGCAAACAACCGGAGACAGTCTTTGCAACGGTGACCAGCGCAGCATCTCCGGCGACATGCCCGTAGGTGTCGTTGATGTTCTTGAGCTCGTCCAAGTCGGCCAGCATGATTCCGAACGGGGTGCCGAACTTGGAACGTTGATCGAGTTGCTGAAAGAGCTGTTGCTCCAAATAGCGACGGTTTGCCACCTGGGATGTTGGATCCAGAAATGCCAACTTCGCGAGCTCCCTGGCTCTCTCTCGCACGGCCCTCTCCCGCGAGTTGTCATTGAAAATCTCGACCACACCGACAACTTCACCGTCTCTGCCCGTAACCGGGCAGACACGAACCTCCACGGGGACCCTGTGGCCACGTTTATGGTGAAGATAGATTTCCGCCCGATGCGGGCGACCATCCGCTATGACACGGCTGAGAGGGCACTCTCCCTGACAGAGCAGGCGCCCGGAGTCGTCGACGTGCATCAGGATGTTGTCGCCACAGCGTGTCCCTACAACTTCTTCGGCGCTGTATCCGGTAAGCTGTTCCGCTGCTTGGTTCCAGTACGTAATCCTGCGTTCCAGATCAGTGAAGTAGACAGCGTCAAAAAGGTTGTCCAAAATCCGTTTGAAGAGACTGTTCATTTCATCCGACGACGAAGCCGGAGAAGAAGGAACTGGAGACTCCATATGTTTTCTCCCTCAGCAGGCGCCTCGCTCTGCGCAACACCTAAGGGATCAGCGCCGACGCTCTTGCGGCGCTGGTACAGGTGGAAGCAATACTCACTCCCTTAAGCGTTAGCATTTCAACGCAGGTACCTGCCGTCTGCAATCTGTTCCAGTGTTCCGGCCAGAGTATCCTTGAAGCAGACCGTGCCGGAAAGATGGACCGCCATGGCTGATTGAAGCGACAATCCAGACCTAGGAGGATGCTGAAAAACCCACCTCGCCTGTCATTCCGAGGAGTCCCGCGTCCGCGGGACGACGAGGAATCTCGCCCCGATCAGATCGGGGTTTCCAGAGAGAGATTTCTCTCCCGCAGGGCGGGATCGGAATGACAACGTTCACAAGAGTTTTTCAGCATCCTGCTAGACCTTGCCCTGTGTCACATACCTAAGACAATATACGAATCCAGAAAGAAAGTTCAATAGATTGTTCGTGGGTCGCCCCAAGCTATGGAACAGGTCCCAAGGGGTGTGCGACATAAAAGTGGGAGTCCTGCCGCTGGTGCTTGTGTCAAGGCAAAGTAGAAATGGGCACTGGTTCAGTTTGCCGAAAAATACACAATTCAGTAGGGAGCTATTTAGGGCGATTAGAAAGAACTCGACAACCACTTTCTCGAATCTCAAATCAGGGCGTCAATATACTTGGCTGACCAAGCCATTCCTAGCCCTACTGACGGCGATTGTAAAAAAGTGGAAAACCATAACAATGTTTGCGGTGTTCCTAATTGTCGTTACAGACCTAGTCGGCGTCGTTGTGAAATTTACATTGCAGAAGGACAGTATCAGCAGAGGCAACAGATCGGTAGCCACAGTACTTGGTGAGGTGCCTCTTTCCGAAAATGTCTTCGTAAGTAACCTCCCCCCATACGTAGGTGTATCCGGCGCTTCCCAGTCGCTGCAAAATAAGGCCCGTGTATCGGGCAGGGACGGAATCCTTCGATTGATACGGGAAATTAGGTGCCAAAACGGCAATGCTGGCGACCTTGGAATTATCGCCAAGATTGGGGTTTTGGGACGTAAGTTCCACCTCGTTGAGTTCCTTCGAGGAAAAGGACACGAGATTTCTGATGATTACCTTTTTGGCGAATGTTTTTCCCACGTTGGTTGTCGAGACTGTGAAAGAAGTGGGCTTGTCTGGTTCGATGGCAGCTATGGATTCAGTGGTTGCTATCCAAGCGCGTTGCTCCAGACGAAACTGTTTGACGGTGGTATCCAAGGCTGCTTTGCTTTGGGATATACTGGATTCCAGGGCAGACCTGTTTTGCGCAACGCTATTTTCGATAGATTTGGAGATTCTATCGGCTTCGGCAATGAGTTTATCGTTTTGCCTAGAGGTCCGCTCAGAACTTTCCCTCAATATGGACAGTTGAAAAATAGCCGCTCCAGCATAGAAGAGAGTACCGAAAGCCACGAGGACGCTGGTCATTACGAGCGCCTTGTTGTGAAGAGCGGTCTGTTTCCATCTCTGAATAAGCATCATCTGGTATGCCTTCTTGCCGTCCTCTGTGGGCTAGCTAGTTGCCTTTTCTTGATGCTCAATATTTACTTTTTCGAAGGAAGCACGGCGCAACTATTCATTCGGATTATATTTTTCCTGGTAACCGCAGTTGCTTCCGCAATCATATTTTATCTAACGCTTCCAACCCTTCTAACCATTCAACGCGCTCGACTCTCGCAGGATGCGCTTGGCAATCAAAACGAACTGAACGGATATATCCATAGCGTCCCTCTTGCATGTTCGCGCTCAGATTTGAACACAAAATGAAAGGCCGAGCAATGAGTAGATTTGCCTGTCAAATCAACAAACTTGCGTTATACTCGCTGCCTCAATTCAACAGGCGGTTGCCCAAGCGGGTAGCGCAGAGTCTCGTTTTTCAGAGACTCTGCGTCTTTTCCTTGATCGATTCCATTACACGCGAGATGGTGACCGGGAAACAGGGGAATATGATGGCATGCCAGTGATCGGGCAGGAAAACCCACGCCGTAAGCAGAAAGTGATGTTTCTCTCGGCGCTCGCGCAGCACGCCGGCCAAGCACTCGAATTCGGATTCCTCAACCATCCGCCGGTGAGGCCGGAGCCGGCAGGTGATGAAGGAGAATCGGTCAAATAAAACCAGGCGGCGCAAGCGGGACACGAAAGGGGATTATACGCCCCATTGCACATGCACAAGCCGCAGAGTCTCTGAAAAACGAGACTCTGCGCTACCCGCTGTCATGAATCACAACCGGGGTACTTCCGGTCAAGCCGAGAATATAGTTACCACAAGGGAAGGGTGCGGGCAATACAAAACCGCATTGCGCCAATTCGCCGATAAGGTTGTCGAATACAATAGACACTGGGTTCGGGGCGCGGGAGGTTTGCACCCACGGGCCACGCCGAGCGTAGCCCCCTTGCGCTTCGCCTGACATCAGTGTTCCAAGGCTCGCTTTACCGTCCGCTTACGCTCAGCAGGGAGCACCCCCCGTAGGCGTTAAAATACGCTACCCCTTGGAGTTTTTGAGCCCCGCCAGGGGTCCCGCAAAGCGGGATAGCCCATAGCGAAAGCTATGGGGTGCGCGTAATCCACATGGTTTGGAGACCAGCCCCGGTAGGGGCGACATAACGGCGTCAGGGTCGGCCATCGCTCTTATGTCGCCCGCCGCGGCGGGCTCATGATGATTTGAATCTTGCATTCCCATCCCGCTTTGCGGGACCGTGGGCCATCCCGCAGGGCGGGATCGCCCCTATCGGGGCTTGAACCTGTGTCGAAGCTCCCTTGTTTTAACGCGTACGACCCCCGCCCTCAGACAAACCGCCCTGCCGCTTACGAGAGCGCCCGCTCACTGTCATGCTGATCCCGCCCTGCTGTTTCTCGGCAGAAAAGTCCAGAGCGACCCGCCGCGGCGGGTTCGTCCGCCAATAAGAATGGCGGACTCAGAATGACAGCCTGGCAGACGAGTGCACGAATGTCAGCCAGAGGCAGCCCAAGCTAGAAAAGAGCTCTGTGCCAAAATGCCACACATTGGGCCAGGGCGCGGGCATCTTGTCCCTTGGAGTCCCTGTAATAGCCTGATTTCATTGGGCAAAAATAAATATTCACAGACGTCCCAACATTACCCACCGTTCCATTTTTATCTGATAGCCTAGTAGATTTGGCTTCCGGACGAACCGCTGGCGGCGCCGGCGGAAACGGAGACCCGGGATCTGGCGCCGCTTCAGGGGCGGCGTTCAGGAAGCTCGCCCGCCACCGACGGGCGCCACAGAAAAAAGGAGAAACCACATGGCTAGCCAAACCGAAAACGTGACGACGGCGCAACTTGAAGCGCGCAAAGAGAACCCCCAGAAATCCACCGGCCCGCGCACGGCGGAGGGCAAGAGGCGCTCGAGCCAGAACGCGCGCAAGCACGGCCTCTACTCAAACGCCAATTTCTTCTGGGACGCCGCCATCGCGCTGGGCGAAGACCCGCGGGACTTCGAGCGTTTGTTGAAGGGCTTGGTCCTGGCGCGCCAGCCCGCCGACACCTTGGAGATGGTGCTGGTGGAGGACATCGCGCTGTTAGTCTGGAAGAAAGCCCGCCTGGACAGGGCGGAAGCCGCCGTGCAGGTGCGCAACCTGCAAAAGCACGACCTCGACCGGCGCAAGCAGTTCATCCAGGTGGGGCGGGAGATCAGCGACACCTTGCACTCCGAGGTGCGCGAAAAGGGCCTGCGAAGGACGCTCGATGCGCCGGGTAAATTCGAGCAGATTCTTTCCATTCTGGACATCCTGGTGGAGATGGTGGAGAAGAACGATTTCTCCCCCAACATGCAGGAGTTTCTGCGTGCCGTGTACGGCGAGCAACCAACCCTGCGGGGCGCCGGACTCTACAACAACTACTTCAAGTTGTCGGAGATGAAGCCGGGCAGCCAGGAGTTCGAGGATGCCAAGACCTTGATGAGGGCGAGACTGGCGGAAGAAATCTCGGACGTCGCGCAGCAATACGAACTCTTCCTGCATGAGCACGTGGAAAACACGCGAGCGGCACGAATGGCCGCGACGGCGCCCTCACATGCTCAGTGGGCGGCGATCATCCGCCAGCAGAATGCCCTGCACCGGCAATTGCAACAAAAGATTCGTTTGCTGCAAGAGATCCAGGAGAAGCGGAAGAGAGAAGAAGAGCGCTTTCTGGATAACTGCGAAGCCTCCTTACGACGGAACCCTTCGGACGCACCGCGCGGGGGCCGGCAGGCCTCAAATCGAAAAAAGATACTAAATAGAGGGAACGAACCTAAGACTTTATTGAAAAAAAACGAGTTAGCTGATACAGCCTCCTCAAAACAAACTCCTTTTTGCCTAGGAAAGTCAGCGATCAAAGCGAAAAAAAGGGGCGTTTCAAGGCAAGAAACAGCAGGCACAGGAGATTCACCCGCTGCCGGCGGCCAGTCCCCGGATCGGTCCGGTGGCGCGGGCCTGATTTGCAGGGCGGCAGTTCGTTCGAGGGGGAATAGCCGGAGAGCCAAAGAACAGGCCTGCGCCACGCGCTCGCCCCGGAGCGGGCTGGGATGTGGTATCGTAAGCAAGTTCATGAAGAAGCCGGGAGTCAGGAGAAGATGTCGCATCGGGAGACGGGCGAAAAGCTCGAAGTGGTTTACGGCATTCATGCGGTCATGGAGGCCGTGCGCACTCGCCCGGTTGACTACGTGCTGGTCACGCAAGGCCAGCACAACCCACGCGTGCAGGAGATCATTGATGCCTGCCGGGCTCACGGCGTTAGCCTGCGTTTTGCTCCCCGGCCGGCAGTGGAGCGCGCGGCGGGTAACACGCAACATCAGAACGTTGTGGCGGCGTGCACGCCTCGAACCTATGACGACATCCAAACTCTTCTGGCACATTCCGCGAGGCCCCTGCTCGTTGTCCTTGACGGAGTGGAAGACCCTGCCAACCTGGGGGCCATTGTGCGCACGGCGGTGGCAGCCGGTTGTGACGGGATTGTGATTCCGCAGCGCCGCGCCGCAGGAATATCACCCGCCGTGGCGCGAGCTTCGGCCGGGGCGCTCGAGCACGTGAAGATCGCGCGGGTCACCAACCTGGTACGCACGCTGGAGGAGATGAAAGAGCGCCAGGTATGGGTTTACGGATTTGAGGCCCAAGCCGGGAAGTCTTACCTCGATCTGGACTATGCGCAGGGCTGCGCGCTGGTGTTGGGCGGAGAGGGGGCGGGCTTGCACCGCTTGGTGCGGGAAGCGTGCGATGAACTGGCCCATATCCCCCTGCGCGGCCCCGTGCCTTCGCTCAATGTTTCCGTGGCAGCCGCTGTGGTGCTCTATGAGGCCCTGCGACAACGCGCCAGGGAATGACTCGAAAATCGAAAATCGCAGTGAATTTCAAGTTTCGATTTTCGAGTTTCGATTTTCGTGCTAACAACGCGAGGAAAGGCGAAATTCGACTGTTACTGCTGCAAATCGGCCGGCAACGCCAAGGCACATGCACACATCTTATGAATAAGCGAGGCTGTGCGTAAAGGAGCGAATGCCTGTGAATTCCACTTCTGCTTTTCTAAAGTCCGCCTTAACCCTGGTTCTCGCGGGTGGCTTTTGTGGCCTCAGCCTGTGTCCCTCTACCCGCGCCCAGGAAGGAGTAGCCGGCGATAACCCCGTGGTCTCGAAGCCCAAGCAAGAGCCGCCTGCTGACGCCAAATCGTCCAAGAACGAGCCGCAGATTCGGGTCACGTCGAACTTGGTGACAGCGCCGGTGACGGTGATTAATTCCAAAGGCGACTTCGTTTTCGACCTGGAGGAAAAGGACTTCGAGATTCTGGACAACGGCGTGCGCCAGCGCATTGAACAGTTCAGCCTGGAGCAGCACAAGCTGCTAGCGGTCATTGTGGTGGAAGCCAATAGCACCTCGGAGCCGCTGCTCGGCGAGGTCCGCCCCCTCGGCCCGGTTTTCTCCAGCCTGATGCTGGGGCCACAGGGAGAGGCTGCGGTGGTCACTTACGGCGATCAGATTCGCGTTGTCCAGGAATTGACCCAAGACAGCAATGAGCTGGAATCCGCCCTGCGCGGTCTCGAGGCGCGTGGCAGCTCGGCGCAGTTGAATGACGCCTTGGCGCGCGCCATCTCGCTGCTCGAAAGCCAGCCGAAGGAAAACCGCCGAGTGATCATAGCTTTTTCGGATGGCCATGACTTGGGGAGCGAAACCCGTAAGGCAGAGGTCGTGCAACGCGCCGTGAACGCGGGGATCACGATCTACGGTCTGGGATTCAGCCCGGGGCGCGCGCTGCTGGCCAGGCAACCGAAGGCTCCGCCACCGGACCCCCTGGACGTCAACATGGCACGCCCCTTGCCTCCCAACACTGCGCCCACTCCCTCGAACGAGGAGAAAACCTGGGATGTGCCCACCCTCCCGATCGTTCCACTCATCCTGGCGAGCGGGGAAATGATCCGCTCCACGGTGGCCAAGAGCGCCCTGGAGTTCTATGCCGGGTACACCGGCGGGGTGTGTTATGCGCACTGGTCAACGAAGGCGGTGCAGGATGAGCTCAACCGGATTGCCGACGAAATCCAGAGCCAGTACGAAATCGCTTACGTGCCTCACGCGCCCAGCGAGAACGGTTTTCACCGCATCCAGGTGCACGTGGACCGAAGCGGGGTCAAGGTGCGGACAAGGGCAGGATATTTCTTAGGCGGGACCAGTCCCTAGCAGTCTGGCTGTCAGCCGTCAGCTCTCAGCTATCAGCATGCTCGCTGAAAGCTGACGGCTGAGAGCTGACAGCTTGGAGCGGCGGGGCCATCAGTTCCCTTCAAGAATAATCCTCGTAGGGCATCACCTCGACACGCTTCCCTGACTTCAGCTCGATCTCGGCAAGATAAGGGCGCATCGAAAGGGGATCGGCTCTCAAGACCACCACGTGAGTCACGCCCTGCTTTTTGCAGACAATGGTGAAATATCTATTTTGCTTGCCCGCCATCAGAATATTGGGGTAGGTCGTCCACTTGAGCTTCAGCTTGCGCACGCGGCGGCTCACATCCGGGCGAAATTGCATCAGCGCAATCGTCGAAAAAGGCATAACCACCGAGCCCCCAGGACACTTGAAAACCAGACTCTCCAGCGTGACTTCCAACTTGCCTGCACAATCTATTTCGATTTTCTCGGTTCCGCCCGCATATTGAAAAACTGCGTCCCTGGTGGGTTCAATTCCAAAAGCCGCGCTTGACGGAACTAGTATCATGAAGACCAGCGGCCAGATCTTCCGGGTTCGTTTTGCCCAATCTAATTTCATTAACCATTTGCTCCACAAGCATCAAGGGCCACGCCGGCGGTTCACCTCCGGCTCACTTCCCAATTCTAACGCGGGATTACCCTCCGGGGGAATATTTCTCTCGCGGCCACGTCATGCTGCCTCGGGCCTTCACCGCCCGCTCGGCAAACGCGTGCCTGCCTGGGAGGGGGCGTTGTAGACGGGGACGTCAACCTCGAGGTACCAAGGAACAGAGAGAGCACCCCAGCGCGCCGGCCGGAACGACCACCCCTCGATGCTCTTCCTTGCCCCTTCAAACAGAGAGGGAATGCCTTTTAGGATTGCCGAATCGATCACTTTGCCTTCCGCGTTTACGAGCAAGCGCAAGCGCACCGAAGGATCAGTGGAAGCGGTCTTCTCCGGCCCCGCCAATACTTCGGGAGGTTTGACTTGACGGCCGAAGTCGGATTCCGCCTGCAGGGGAGCAAGATCCATTTTCCTTATCCGCAGCGTGAAATTAACGTCCACCGCAGTTGCGAAAGAGGTGGCACCACCCTGTGCCACATACGGGCGATAACGCCACATTCGAACCCTGTCCAGCACGGCCGCCGCCAGAAGGGGGTTGCCGCTTAGCACGTGCGCCCCCACCACCGAACCGGCGGCGGAGACCTCAAGGCGCACGCGAACTCGGCCCTGAATGTAGTTCACCTTGGCCAGGGCGGGGTACTCCGGAGGGACTTGGTCCAAAAGCAGGCCTGTAGCTTTCTTGGCATCCAGGACCAGGAGTTGCTGCTCTCCCTCTGCACGCTGTGCCCAGGCGCACGGCAACTCAAGAAGGCAAAGCAGCGCGATGCTCATACCTTTCAAGTAACGCCAGCCCGATTGGTGTACGCTAGCCATCGGCCTCAAAAATGACCTGAGCGACAACGTAACGGTCAGAGTGTGAAATCGATACCGCGGTGCGTGTCACTCCCATGCGGCGGGCAATTTCCTCCGCCCGACCCCGGAGGATCAACTCCGGCTTGCCGCTCGGCGCGTGAGTTATTTCCACGTCCACCCAGCGTACCCCCTCACCCCAGCCGGTCCCCAAAGCCTTAAATGCCGCCTCCTTGGCTGCGAAGCGGGCGGCAAGCCGCTCCGCCTGGTTCTTGAACTTCCCGCAATACGCGATCTCCGCGGGCGTGCACACGCGCTTGGCAAAACGCTCGCCGTGCCTCTGGAGAGCTTCCTCGACGCGAGAGGTCTCCAATATATCGACGCCAGTCCCAACTATCATGACCAAGAAGCCGGTGGCTGCTCCGGGCTCAGCGCGCTCTCTTAACCGCGCCGGCCGCTTCCTTATGGTTCGCCGCGCGCTCGTAGGCCCTGACAGTGTAGTAAATGGCCTTGTCGAAAAACTGGCCTAACATGCGCTGGAGTTCCAGCGCCTGGTAAAGGTCCACGGCAGAGTCGATCAAGCCGGCAGCCCGAATATAATCTCGCAGATGATACTTGGTCAAGGTGAGAGCGTAAACGACCTCGCTCAGGGGGATTCCCTCGACCTCGCGTTCTTTTCCCAGCTCGGTGTAAGCTGCTTCGATGTCCTCCTCCGCTTTGCTGCTCAACCACAAGCCGAGATTCTTGTACACATTGTGGGTGCGATCGTGAATCGCTTTCCAGGAAAGTTGGTGGTAAGAGGCCGTACGCAGGTTAGACTGAAGGTTTTCGACCAAGGCACGCGTTAACTCATCTGCGTGTTGTTCGATCATCCGGATCAGGCGATCAGATAACATAGTTTCCCTTTCACTTATTCGGAGCTTCCAGCCCTGATATCCGGCTATTCAGCGTATCAGAGCGGCGGTCAAAGTTCAACTCGCCGCGCCACCTGGGGACCGTGCGGGGTGTGCTATATTCGGGTGTTGGCTCCTCCGGTTTCACAAACCGTTTCGCGTGGCGGGCTAGTCTGGATTGAGCACCCGCTCATCGGCCGTTATTCTTGGCTGGTCCATGCATTCAGTACCCGCTGGGGTGGGGTGAGCCGTGGTCCGTGTGCGGGGCTGAACCTCGGATTCACGCCGGGCGAGCCGCGCGCCAGGGTGCGGGAAAACCGGGAACTTTTCTTGCAGCAGCTTGGCGCGGAACACTTCGCGCTGGCGGCGCTCCGGCAAGTCCATTCCGCCAGTGTCTATCAAGTTCTGCGTGCAACCTGCGGCGAACTCGAGTACCGCTCCGGCGGGAATCGACTGCCTGAACAGCCTGGCGTTGCGCAACCCGCAGGGGATGCGCTGTTGACCGAGGAGGCTGGTATCCTGCTGTCGGTGAGAACCGCCGATTGCCTGCCCGTGCTGCTGGTGGACCCGAAACATCGAGCTGTGGCGGCAGTTCATGCCGGGTGGCGTGGCGCGCTGGCGCGCCTGGTGGAAAAGGCTGTGGGGGAGATGCGCCGCGGATATGGTTCTGAGCCTGAGAGCCTGCTTGCCGTGCTGGGTCCTTCCATCCGCGCGTGTTGTTATGAAGTGGGGGACGAGGTGGAGGAAGCGTTTTTGGGGCGCTTCCCGCACGCGCATAAGTTCTTTCGCAAGGTATCTGAACCCCCCGCCTCGCATCGCAAACAGCGTCCGCTCTCCTTCTTGAATGTGCAGCCGCCGGGCCACGAACCCGCCTGCGCGCCTCCCATTCATCTTGACCTGGTTGCCGTTGCCCAGGATCAGCTCCTGGCAGCAGGGCTTGCACCTCACCATGTCGCCACGGTGGATTTCTGCACGGCCTGCCGCACGGACCTCTTCTATTCCTATCGCCAAGAGGGAAGCCGCACCGGCCGCATGCTGGCGGTCATCGGAATCTGTCCGAAGGCACGCCAGCGGGGAGCGCTCAGCTCGAGGCGCGAATCGGCGCGCTAGGGTCGCCGGTTCGCATTCCTTCCAGGTGGAGTTGGCCGCAGGCGGCGCCAATATCCTGTCCCCGTGAAATGCGAATGTAGGCTGGAATGTGCCGTTCCGTCAGGAGGCGCTGAAAGGCTAGGACTCTCTCGAGAGGCGCGGGGCGATAAAGAAGCTCGGAGCCGGGATTGTAAGGGATAAGGTTGACCTTGGCGCGCATTCCTCGCAGCAGCTCCGCCACGCGCACGGCATCGGCGTCCGCGTCGTTAAAGCCGCCCAAAAGGACGTACTCGAAAGTGAGCAGCTCTCGCGGGCGCAACGGATAGGCGCGGCAGGCGCGCATGAGCTCGCGGAGCGGGTATTTTCGGTTTATCGACATCAGCTCGGTCCTCTGCTGCTCGTTCGAAGCGTTGAGCGAGATGGCCAGCTTCGGACGTCTCGGGTCACGGGCAAGGTCGCGCACGCCGGGGACGATGCCCGAGGTGGAAATCGTAATGCGACGAAGCGGAATGCCAAGACCTTGAGGATCCGCGAAAATCCGGATGGCTTTCATCACTTGGGCGAGGTTCAGAAGCGGCTCGCCCATTCCCATGAAGACCAGATTGAGCCTTGAACGGGGGGGAATCTCGCGGGCTTTTGCCACCGCCAGTACCTGTCCAAGAATCTCACCCGCAGAAAGGTTGCGCTTGAGTCCTAAGAGTGCGGTGAAGCAAAACCGGCAGTCCACGGCGCAGCCCGCTTGGCTGGAAAGACAAAGCGTGATCCGCTCTTCCTCGGGCATATACACCGTCTCAACGGCGGTGTTGTCCTGAAGACGCAGCAGGTAGCGGGCGGAGCCATCCTTCGATATGAACTCGCCCTGGACATCGGGATAGGTGATTTCATAATGAGCCGCCAGGGCCTCTCTGAAATTCCTGTCGAGGTCCGTCAAGGCGGCCACATCCCTTTCCCGACGGTGGTAAAGCGCATGATAGAGCTGGCGACCGCGATAAGGCGCCTTCCCCAACGACCGCACCAGTCGTTCCAACTCCTGGCGATTAAGCCCCACAAGGTTATGGCCTGAAGTTCCGGCGTTCATAGGATGCCCTGATCTTAAGTCATGCTATCATGCTGACCGGAGCACCTCAAGCCATTGCTTCGAAAACGTCAGGCTAGGAGTGATTATGCGTAAGGCGTGGCTGCCACGGAAGGGCGGCCGATTAGGGTTGACAAATGGTGCCAGAGATAAATAATCCGTCCAGACGCTTTTTCCCACAGGGGGATTGATGAGCCCACGCAGGGCCAATCCGGAACTGGCAGAGCGCCGCCGCGAAGCTCTCCAGAGGGCAGGCTACGCGGAAGTCGTGGAGCGGGGGATCGAGGCTACGACGCTGGATTCCGTAGTGGCCAGGGCTGGCTCGAGCAAGGGGGGGGCTCTCTATTATTTCCGGACTAAAGAAGACCTCCTCTTCGGCGTCCTGGAGTGGCTGCTCCGCCAGTTGAACCGCAGCTTGGACGAGGTTGTCCATACTCAGGAACCCGCGCGCATCCGGCTCGTGGCCGAGCTGGAAGTTCTATTTCACAGCACCGAGGTCAATCGCAAGCTTTATTTGGTCTTCTTCGATTTTGTCAGCCGCGGTGCACGCTCCGAACGTTTTCGCAAGCTCTTTTCAGAGTTCTTCGGGAAGTGCCGGCAGAGGGATACGAGAATCGTGGAAGACGGAATCAGAGAGCAGCAATTCCGCCGGGTCAACCCGGTGGATGCATCTTCCACCATTCGTGCGCTGGTCGACGGTTACTGTCTCCAGTGGTTGATGGGCCCTGAGAACGTACCGGTGGAAGTTTACCGCGACCGCTGCCGGGCGGCGCTTGGCGCGTATCTCTTGCGTTAACCACAGAGCAGTGATGAGTGATGCCGCAGACCGGGAACGCGTCAGGAGCGGAAACAGCGGAGACGGAAGGCAGTAGGCAGTGTTTTCCCCTCTACCACCCGCTGCCCGGCCAAAAATACCTGAACCCCTATTTCCCAAATCAACTCTTTCCTACGCAGCTTCGCGCGTCCGCTACCATCCGTGTTTATGCGGGTTTGAACGCGGTGCAAACACCATAGAGGTGTACCCGCCGCGGCAACCTAATTGATCCGGACATTTGATGTGCTAACAACCGTCGTCGCCGACGGGCCTTGACCGTGCGCCAGGGTGGTGAGACAATGCACGCAGCCGTCTTCCGAAATAAACCCGTCAGGCGCGGTGCGTTCGCCGCTGGATCATCGAGTTGGCTGATGGGGACCTGGAGGTTGTCATGAGACGCGGTAGCGCAATTCCAAACACCTCAACTGAGTATTTCCAGCGGGAAGGTAAGTGGGCTTGGCTGGGTACGGTCTTCATGCTTGTTTATCTTTCAACTCCCGCGCCTGCGGCGCAGGTGCGTGTCATCCAAGGGCAGATGGTACGGCTCAAGCTCCACAATGTGCTGACCACGGAAAACGTGGTCAAAGGCGACCCGATAGATTTTGATGTTGCCGAAGACGTGGTGGCGGCAACTCATGTGGTAATCCAAAAGGGAGCACCGGCGCGAGGCAAGGTGGTTGGCGTGAAGGGCGCAGGAAAGAAAAGGGCGAAGGACGCCTCGGTGACTTTCCAGTTTGTGTCTGTCCGCTCCGTTGATAGTCAAGATATTCCGCTCCGTGCACGCCCCGATAGACACAAGAAAGCAGAATCCAAAGAGAATGAGATTGAGGCCAATGACCCACTTCCCGGCTATGCCGAACGCGTGATTGGGGCTGAGAAAGGGAAGGAATACGCAGCTTATGTCGATGTTTCAGCTACTGTGAACGTTCCTGATACCCCGGTCGCTCCGCCCCCGATCACACCCGTGCCCCCCGCACAACAAACGCCGGCGAACCCCCAGAGGGAAACTCCGCCCGCGGCTTCTACCCCTTCGATTGCAGTGCCGGAAGAGCCGGCTTTGGTGGACTTTAACAGTAATCCACCGGGAGCGGACATTCTGATTGACGGCAACTTGGTCGGGAACACCCCCTCTACGCTGCACGTTGATGCGGGGCGCCACCTCATCCAGTTGCGAATGGGTGGGTATCGCTCCTGGACGCGCACCATGAGGGTCGAGCCGGGTTCGTCCCCTTTGATTCGCGCCACTCTGGAAAAGCAGTGAACGGGCAGGATTGGGGTGGGACCGGGCTGCTGGAGAAATACGGAAATAATACTCGGAGCTGGAGGGTATCGTGAAGGTCAAGCATTCGATTGGAATGGTTCTTGTCTGCATGCTGATCCCGAGTTGCCTGGCTTTCGGCCAGCGGGTGCGCCTGCCTGAGGGGACTGCCGTGCGTGTGCGTTTGAAGGCTGACCTCGCGAGTGACCAGGTCGAGGAGGGCGCGCGCGTGGATTTCGAGGTGGCCCGTCCCGTGATCATCCAGGGAATAGCCGTGATCCCGGTAGGAGCTGTTTCGTGGGGCGCCGTGCAAAGTGTTAAGAAGGGGAAGTTCATCAAGTTTGACATCGAAGGTGTCAGGTTGCCGGACCTTACCGCCGTCAAGCTGCGCACAGTGGGCGGGAGAGCCAAGAACCCTGCGCAGGATCAGATCAAGGTTGAGGCGAGTTTTAGAGGTAGGGTTGGAGCGCCGAAAGGAAGCGAATACACGGCGTATGTCAATGAGGATCGAGAAGTGGCCGTGGCTGCGCAGCCCAACATCCCCGCACTCGCCCTTACGCCCACCGCTGCTGCGACCACACCTCCCACGCCTGCGCAAGTGGTAGAGCCAACGCCTTCGACAGCTACACCGGCCGTGACCTACCCAAAGCCAGCGGCGCCACCAGCGGTAACCACCCCAGCGGCTTCTGCGACATCCCCCGCGATCTCACCGGGCGAATCGGCGGCGCCGCTCGCCAACGTCGAGAGGACCACGGTGGAGTGTTTCTCCGATCCCTCCGCCGCCGACATCCTGATCGACGGGGAATTCTATGGCAACACCCCCTCAATCTTGAAGGTGCCGGTTGGCAAACACCAGTTGGAAATTCAGCTTTCCGGCTATAAGACTTACTCGATCCCGCTGATCCTGGAGCCAGGTACGCAGATTCGTACCATCCGCGCCAGTCTCGAACAAAAGGAATAGTCTGCTCCTGCATCCTCACTCCAGTTGGACCGGAAATGTTGCCCAGAGCACTGTCGCTTCTATTTACACTCTTCTTGGTTGTCGGCGTTCCGGTTCTTTCCTTATCAACCGCGCGCGACAGCCAAGTCCGTCAGATGCCGCGGCTCGCACTTTACATCTCTGCGGCGATTTCGCAGTGGGTGCTGGCGGGTTTGGGGCTGCTCATCTTCTTTCTCAGCTCGCTGAGTGCTTCTTCCGTAGGCTTCCGAACGCTCGGGCCCGTCGCCGCGCTCACCTGGGCAGGTGCTCTGGTTGCATTGTCTGTGGCCGGCATTCGCCTGGGCCTTTTCCTTGAACTCCGTGGGTGGTGGCCGCTGGAAGCCGAACTGGTCTACCTGTTGATTCCCAAGACCCGCCAGGAAAAGTTCTGGTCGGTGCTGCTCCTGGCGCCCACGGCCGCTCTTTGCGAGGAATTCTTGTATCGCGGCTTCCTCCTCGCTCAACTTACTCAATGGCTGCGTTCGGGCGCATGGGCGTGGGCTGCTTCATCGCTGGCCTTCGGGCTGGCGCACGTTTATCAAGGTTGGAACGGAATGGTAAGAGCGTCTCTGCTGGGAGCGCTGCTGGCATATCCCGTCATCCATTTCGGAAGCCTTTATCCTTCCATGCTGGCGCATGGGCTGATCGACGCTCTGGCGTTTGCGTGGCTAGGCCCAAAATTCCTGCCGCCAGAATCGGTTGCCTGAGCCTCCCGCTGTCATTCCGAGCGAAGCGAGGAATCTCGCGCTGGTCTGTGGATCAAGGACTCAGAGCGAGATTCCTCGCTTCGCTCGGAATGACACCCTCGCGGTACGGAAGACGGGACAGGGAACGGCCTAATTCTTATGCCCTCCCTGTTCCCTATTCCCTGTTCCCTGCTTATGCCCCACCGTCGGAAACAGGCGCCAGCTTGTAAACGATTTCAGCGTCCTCGAGTAGCTCCTCCGCAACCTTCAGACACGCCACACGCAGGCACTTGGTGTCCAGGCAGGTCGGACAATTCACAATGATGCGATCAAAGAGGTAATCGGCAAGCTCTTGTTCCCCAAAAGTGTGGGCCATGCGACTGGTCCTCCGCTCATAGAAAAACCCAAGAGACTGTGTGAGTCCCGCCCCCAGCGCATTATACGTCTGTTCGAGAGAATTGTGCTAATGCTTTCTCGCCGGACAAGGCGTCCCTGTTCTCAAATGCGTGTGGAGTTGCAGGAGAAATCCGGCTAAGATAGGCAAGGTATGGATGAGCGCGAATTTTTTGATGAAAATGAGACTCTGAAACCTGCCACTCTCTCCTGCCTGTTTTGTCACCAGACAGATACCTACGAGATTCGGTGGTTGGTGCGCACAAAGAGGAAGAAGCTTCCAGGTCACGCGGACGAACGAGATCGGGCGCGCTTTGCCAAATCAAGGAACTATATGCTGCGGCGAGACGATTTCGTCCAATGTAAGAACCTCCGCTGCCGAAAGCGCTTTGAGATTTCAGGTATTCAGTCGGTAGTCTTTTTGTGATCGTGCGCTTCCGGGGATGTGCCTGACGTATTGCTGAGAGGTCAGAGGAACCCTAGTTGCGCTCGCCTACTTCCCATGTGCCACGTCTTGCACGGTGGGAAGAGTCGAAGCATCCCATCCGCCGCCCAGCGCTTCGATCAGAAGGACGCTGGCGCTCATGCGGCGCGTCAGAATACTCAGGGCCTGCACCTGGTCTTGCAGAAGAATAGCTTGCTCGGTGATGACGGTGAGGTAGTTGACAGTGCCGGCCTTGTACTGGTAAGTGGAAATATCCAGCGAGTTTTGGGCGGCTTTTACGGCATTGTCCTCGGCTTGCGCTTCTTTCTCAAGCACGCGCAGCGCCGCCAGATTATCCTCGACTTGCTGGAAGCCTGTGAGAACGGTCTGGCGATAATTGGCCACCGTGGCGTCATAGGCAGCCAGGGTCTGAGCAAGCGCGGCGCGGCGCCTGCCGGCATCGAAGAGGGTCTCCGCCAACTGCGGCCCCACGGACCAGAAGCGGCTTGGCCAGGAGATCCACTTTAAGAATTGGGAGCTTTCAACGCCTGCCGAGCCGCTGATGGTCAGGGTTGGGTAATAAGCAGCTTTGGCAATGCCGATCTGCTCGTTGGCCTGGGCCATCTGCCGTTCGGCGGCGGCGATATCCGGCCGGCGCTCCAGCAGGTTGGAAGGAAGTCCCACCGGCACGGGTGGCGGGGTGATCTTGATGGAACGGTAAGAGATGGAAAGCTCCGCGGGGGGCTTGCCCGCCAGGACGGCAATGGCGTGCTCGTACTGTGCGCGCGCCACATCGTAATCGATCAAGTGGGCCCGCGCGGTTTCCAGTTGGGTCTGCGCCTGAGCAACGTCCGAGCCCGACGCCACGCCACTATTGAACCTGTCTTGCGTGAGCTTGAGGTAATCCTGATAGGACTTCACGGTGGTATCGAGCAATTCTTTCTCGCCATCCGTGCCGCGCAACTCAAAGTAATCTTGCGCAAGTTCCGCCTGGTAGGATAGCCGTGCGTTCTCCAATTGAGCGGCGCTGACTTGTGCGGCCTCCGCGCTAGCCCGAATACTGCGGCGGATACTTCCCCAAATATCGGCTTGGTACGACACGTCCACCGGCAGGTCGTAGGCGGTGGATAGACCGGTGAGCACCGATCGCGAGTTCACAATGGAAGGAGCAGCGGAAACGGTCGGGTACAGGTTCGAGCGCGCGATGCGCACGGCGAATTTAGCCTCGCGGAATTGCGCCTCCGCCGCCAGCAGATTCTGGTTGGAAATACTCACCTGTTCTTCCAGGGCATTGAGCTCCGGGTCGCTATAGATTTCCCACCATTTGCCGCGTGCCAGGGCGTCGCTGGGCTGGGCTTGTTTCCAGCCCTTCATCTCCTGGGCGTTGTCGGTCGGCGGTTCCTTATACGCCGGAGGGACGGGAGCGGTGGGCCTTTGATACTTCGGTCCGATCATGCAGGCGCTCGAGAAGAGCAGTAGGCAGAAGGCGGAAAGCAGAAGGCAGCGCGAAGAGGAAAGGTGAGAGGGTAAAGGGCGCCAATGAGGGTCTGGCATCTCCACGCTGTCCCCTGAACCATGTCCCCCGTGCCCCGAGAGTGCCGTCGAGAATGTGATTTCAGCTAACACATCGGTATTTGTCGTACGGTTCATGAGTGGTGTCTCGTGATATCCAGTGTTTGATGCGGACAGGTCCCGGCCTGTCATTCTGAGTCCGCCATTCTTATTGGCGGACGAAGAATCTCTGCATTCCTGGGATCAGTAAACTGCGGGCCTGCCGCAATACTGTTCACATAAGGGGTGTTCAGGAAACTCCTTCGCAATTCGTCCCGGGGTGACCCCCTCACCCGTCCCGATCAGATCGGGACACCCTCTCCCCCAAGGGGGAGAGGGTAGTAGATTCAAATTAACGCCCTCCCTCTCCCCCTCGGGGGAGAGGGGCAGGGGGTGAGGGGGTTCTACGGTCGAGCAGTGAACAGCCTCCTTGACAAAGCTTAAGTGAACGCCATTGCGGCTTGCCCTCATCTTGAACATGATGATTTATTCCCCACCTTCACGCTTCAAAGCCGCGCGGCTCGGCTTCTTCGCGGCGTCCCATACGTACCCGCTCCCACCACCAATGTTGGATGCGGTCGAAGTAGAGGTAAACCACCGGCGTGGTGTACAAGGTCAGCAACTGGCTCACAATTAGCCCGCCGATGATGGCAATTCCCAGCGGACGGCGAAACTCCGATCCAGTGCCAGTGCCGAGCGCGAGCGGTAATGCGCCCAGCATCGCCGCCATCGTGGTCATGAGAATGGGGCGGAAGCGCAGCAAGCACGCCTCATAGATAGAGTCGCGCGAATTCTTGCCTTCGTTTCGCTCGGCGGCGATCGCGAAATCGATCATTAGGATGCCGTTCTTTTTCACGAGCCCGATCAGCAGAACGATTCCGATAACGGCGATCACGGTGAGTTCAGTGTGGGTGAGCAGGAGCGCCAACAGTGCGCCAACGCCCGCCGACGGCAGCGTGGACAGAACGGTAACGGGATGGACGTAACTCTCGTAAAGAATGCCGAGCACGAGGTAGACCGACACGAGTGCGGCCGCGATCAGGAGGGGCTCGCTGCCGAGCGAATCCTGGTAGGCTTGTGCCGTCCCGGAGAATCCGGTATGGATAGTGGGCGGAAGGCCAATCCTGCTGGCCGCCGCATTAATCGCGTCCACGGCATCTCCTAGGGCGATGCCCGGCCGCAGGTTGAAGGAGATGGTGACCGCTGGAAAGAGGCCCTGGTGGTTTACCGACAGGGGCGCGGTTATTGGGGTATAATGCGTGATAGCGCTCAAGGGAACCTGCTGCCCACTCGGCGAATGCACGTAGGTTTGGCGCAAGAAGAGCGGATTCTGCCAGTATTCGGGCGCCGCCTCCATCACCACGTGGTACTGATTCAGCGGAGTGTACATGGTGGAAACTTGGCGTTGGCCGAAGGCGTCGTAGAGCGTGTTGTCAATCAGTTGTGGCGAGATGCCGAAACGCGCCGCCGTTTCACGATCATACTGCACAAACGCTTGCAGCCCGCGGTCCTGCTGGTCGCTGTTCACGTCCGCGATGATGGAGATGGATCGCAGCTCTTGGAGCATGCGGGGAGCAAAATTCGCGAGATCCTGCAGGTTGTCGCCCCGCATGGTGTATTGATACTGGGAGGCGCCGAATCGCCCACCGACGCGCACGTCTTGCGACGCCTGCATATAAAGCGTGGCGCCCGGCACCCGGGCGAGCTTTGGCCGCAGCCGCCCGATGACGAGGTCGGCAGTGATTTTTCTTTCTTCGGGCGGTTTCAGAGCGATGAACATCCGCGCGGTGTTCATTCCGCCGCCGCCGGGACCTCCTCCTCCCGTGAATCCGTTGACCATATCAACGGCCGGGTCGGCGACGATGATATTGATCATCTGCCGCAAAATCTTGTCCATGGCTTGAAACGAGGTGTCCTGGTCAGCTTGAATCGAGCCCATAATTCGTCCGTTATCCTGTTGCGGAAAGAACCCCTTGGGCACATAAATATAAAGGTAAACGTTGAGCGCAATCGTGGCCAGCAACACCGCCAGGGTAATTGCCGGATAGCGAAGCACTATGGACAATGTTCTCCCATACGCTTTCACGACCCCGTTGAAGCCTCGCTCGCTGGTCCGGTACAGCCAGCCATGGGACTCGTGTTCTTTTAAGAGGTGAGCGCACATCATGGGAGTCGCGGTGAGCGAGACCACCATGGAGACGGAAATAGCGGCGGCCAGGGTTACCGCAAACTCGCGGAACAGGCGGCCCACAATCCCTCCCATGAGCAGCAAGGGAATGAACACTGCAACCAGCGAAATACTGATCGTCAATACGGTGAAGCCGATTTCCTGAGCCCCCTTCAGGGCGGCCTGGAACGGATGCAACCCCTTTTCCAGATAGCGGGAGATGTTCTCGATGACGACGATCGCATCGTCAACTACAAAGCCGGTGGAGATGCAGAGCGCCATCAACGACAGATTGTCGAGGCTGTAGCCCAATAGGTACATCACACCAAAAGTTCCGATCAGCGACACGGGGACGGCGACGCTGGGGATGAAGGTGGTGCGCGGATTCCTCAGAAAGAGGAATACGACCAGAATCACCAGAATCACCGAGATGATCAACGTTTGCTCGACATTGCTCACGGAGGCGCGGATGGTCAAGGTTTGATCGCTGGCCACTCGCACATCGATCGACTGGGGAATGGCAGCTTTAAGCTGGGGAAGAACCGCGCGGATGCCATCCACGGTATCGATAATGTTGGCGTTCGGTTGGCGCATGATGAAGATCAAAACGGAGGGCTTGCCGTTCGCATAACCCGCCGAACGAATGTCTTCAGGGGCGTCGCGCGCTTGGCCGATATCGGAGATGCGCACGGCCGATCCGTTGCGGTAAGCAACGATCAAGGGGAGGTAGTCAATGGCCTTGAAGAGCTGATCGTTGGCGCCCACTTCCCACATGCGGTGACCGTCCGAAAAGTGTCCTTTGGGTGAGTTGGCATTGGCGCTGCTTAACACGCCTCGGACCTGCTCGAGGCCGATGCCATATTTGTTCAGGGCGGTCGGATTCAACTCGATACGAACGCCTGGCAACGCCCCTCCACCCACGCCCACCTGGCCCACGCCGCTGACCTGCGCTATTTTCTGCGCCATTATGGTGGAAGCGGCATCGTATATTTGGCTTTTGGAGAGCACGTCGGAGGTGAGCGCAAGCATGAAAATCGGAGAATCGGCCGGATTCACCTTGCGGTAGGTCGGGTTATTGGGAAGATTGGTCGGCAGGTAGCCGCGGGCGGCGTTGATAGCCGCCTGAACGTCCCTTGCCGCAGCGTTGATGTCTCGGTTCAAATCGAATTGCAGCGTGACGCTGGAGGATCCGAGGCTACTCGACGAGGTCATTTCGGTGACCGACGCAATGCGGGTAAATTGGCGCTCCAGCGGAGTCGCCACCGATGAGGCCATGGTCTCGGGACTGGCGCCGGGCAAACCTGCCGACACGGAGACCGTGGGGAAATCCACCTGGGGCAGCGGTGATACGGGAAGGAGTCGGAAGGCGACGGCTCCGGCCAAAGTGATGGCGATGAGGAGGAGCGTCGTAGCAACCGGCCTGCGAATGAAAGGCTCTGAGATATTCATGGCTTACTTTGCCGGAACCGGTTCCGAACCCGGACTGATCTCGCGACCCCGGGAGAACCGTCTTGCCAGGCGACCGAACCAGAGATAAATGACCGGGGTTGTGTAAAGCGTGAGTAACTGGCTCAAAAGTAGTCCTCCGACGATAGTAATGCCCAAAGGCCGGCGCAGTTCTGAGCCGGTGCCGGTGCCGAGCGCCAGCGGCACGCCGCCGAGCAGCGCCGCCATGGTCGTCATCATGATGGGGCGGAAACGCAGGAGACAGGCTTGGTAGATGGCATTGACCGGCGTCATGCCTTCCTTGCGCTCCGCTTCCAGCGCGAAATTGATCATCATGATGGCGTTCTTCTGCACGATACCGATGAGTAGGATGATGCCGATCAACGCGATGACGCTGAAATCGTTACCGCAGACCGAGAGAGCCAGCAACGCACCGACACCCGCCGAAGGCAGCGTGGACAGGATAGTGACGGGATGAATGTAGCTTTCATACAAGACGCCCAAGACGATGTAGACCGTAACGATCGCCGCCAGAATCAGCAGCAGCTCGTTCGCCAACGATGCCTGGAATGCCTGGGCCATACCCTGAAACGCCGCCTGAATACTGGGCGGCAGGCCGATCTCGTCCTTTACTTTGTTCACGGCTTTGACGGCACCCCCCAGCGACGCGTTCGGAGCCAGATTGAAAGAGAGAGTAACTACCGGAAACTGACCTTGGTGGTTCACGGTGATAGGAGCGTTCATCTCCTCCACGCGAGTGAAGGCGGCCAGCGGCACCTGGCCTCCGTTGGGAAATTTCGCAGAAGATGCAATCGGTCCCCCGCCGAAGGCGCTTTTCGAGGCGAGGGCGGAGGAGCTGGCGGAAGATGACGTGGTAGACGATAGACTCGTGTTTGCAGCGGTCAATGAGCTCGTCGGTCCGTACAATTGGTTTGCAGCGGTCCCGCCCGCAACCAGGCCCGAGGAACCGCTCGAGCCTCCAGCGTTAGTCCGTATGAATAGATGACGGAGGTCCAAAGGGTTATCCTGAAAATCGGGTTTCACTTCCAAAACCACGTGGTATTGGTTCAACTGGGTAAAAATGGTCGACACTTCCCGCTGGCCGTAGGCGTCGTAGAGCGTTTGGTCGATGGCCGAGGGTGTGATGCCGAGGCGGTAGGCCGTTTGGCGATCGAACACCAGCCTGGCCCGAAGGCCGCCTACCTGCTGATCGCTTGCCACATCGCGTAGCTCCGGCAACGCCTTTAGCCTTTCGAGTATTCGGGGTGCGAAGGCATTCAACTCGTCCGCGCTCGGATCTTCGAGCGTGTATTGGAACTGCGTACGGCTTACCCGGTCCTCGACCGTAATATCCTGCACCGGTTGCATGAACAGGGTGATACCTGGCACCCTTGCCAGTTCCGGCTGCAAGCGGCGAATGACGTCGCTGGCGCTTATCTTGCGGACTTCGAGCGGCTTGAGGTTGATGAGAATGCGCCCGCTATTCAGGGTGGTGTTGGTGCCATCGATGCCGATGAACGATGAAAGACTCTCGACAGCGCGGTCTTTCAAGATGACTTTCGCCAACTCTTGCTGCTCGCTGGCCATTTCCGGGAAGGACACCGTCTGAGCTGCCTCGGAGACACCTTGGATAACACCCGTGTCCTGAATCGGGAAAAACCCTTTCGGAATGACGGTATAGAGCAGCACGGTCAGGCCAAGAGTGCCGATTGCGACCAGCAGAGTTTCGAACTGATGGCGGAGCACCCACTGGAGGGTTCTGTCATAAAGGGCGAGTACCGAATTCCATCCGCGTTCCGTCGCGCGATAGATTCGCGACTGCTTTTCCTCGGGTTGTTGCTTCAACAACTTGGAGCACATCATCGGTGTCAAAGTCAGCGAAACGACGGCGGAGACCAGGATGGTAACGGCCAGGGTGACGGCAAATTCTCGGAAGAGCCGGCCGACAATATCCCCCATGAACAGCAGCGGGATGAGACCGGCAATCAGGGAGATGGTGAGTGAGACGATCGTAAAGGCAATTTGTTTGGACCCTTTGAGCGCCGCTTGCAGCGCCGGCTCGCCTTCTTCGATGTAACGGGTAATGTTCTCGATCATTACGATCGCGTCGTCGACGACGAAACCGGTGGAAATGGTCAAGGCCATCAGCGTTAAGTTGTTCAGGCTGTAGCCGAGCACATACATCACCCCGAAGGTGCCGACCAAGGAGAGCGGAACGGCGACACTGGGGATGACGGTGGCGGAAAGATTGCGCAGGAACAGGAAGATAACCATCACAACTAACACTACCGTCAGCATCAACGAGAACTGCACGTCCCTCACCGATGCCCGAATGGTATTGGTCCTGTCGGTCAAGATGCTGACGTGAACCGATGAGGGCAGGGACGAGGTGAGCTGCGGCAGCAGTGTCTTGATGCGATCGGCGACAGTGATGATGTTCGCGCCCGGCTGCCGCTTAATGTTGACAATGACGCCAGGAGCATCGTTCATCCAGGCCGCTTGGTGAACGTTTTCAGCGTCGTCGGCGACCGTGGCGACATCAGTCAATTTGACGGGAGAGCCGTTCCGGAACGCGATGATGAGCGGAGCATAGTCGCTGCTGGAGAGCAACTGGTCGTTGGCGCCGATCTGGTACGACTGGTGGGGGCCGTCAAAGTTGCCTTTCGCCTGGTTGACGTTGGCGGCGACGATGGCGCTGCGGAGATCCTCCAGGTTGAGGCCGTAAGATGCCAGCAAGGTGGGATTCGCCCGAATCCGAACGGCGGGTTTCTGCCCGCCGCTGATACTGACCAGACCGACGCCGGCCAATTGCGAAATCTTGGGCGCCAACCTGGTGTCGGCGAGGTCCTCGACCTTGGAAAGCGGGAGGTCTTTTGAGGTCAGCGCCAGCGTCAGGATCGGCGCATCGGCCGGATTGCTCTTGCTATAGATCGGTGGGGTCGGAAGGTCCGGGGGAAGGTAGGTTCCGGAAGCATTGATCGACTGCTGCACTTCCTGCTCTGCCACGTCGATGTTAAGGCTGAGGTTGAACTGCAAGGTGATGACCGAGCAACCGTCGGAACTAGTGGAGGTCATCTGCTGGAGTCCCGGGACTTGGCCGAACTGCCGCTCCAGCGGAGCGGTCACCGAAGACGCCATCACGTCAGGGCTTGCACCGGGATAGAACGTAATCACTTGAATGGTGGGATAATCCACCTCTGGTAGCGCCGATACCGGTAACCCCTTATATGCAACTGCGCCCGCCAGCAGGATGGCCACCATCAGCAGGGAGGTGGCTACGGGCCGGAGAATAAATGTCCGTGAGGGGCTCATTTAGCTTCCCTTCTGGGCCTTTTCGTCGTACATCTGCACCCTGACCTTACTCCCTTCTTGGAGTTTGTCGACGCCGGTCATGACGATGACATCGCCAGGGGAAAGACCAGAGAGGACCTCGGAGTCATAGCCTTCCGTCGTGCCTATAGTTATCTGACGGACGGTCGCCGTTGAATCTGGTTTCACTAGGAACACATAAGTTGTTTGCGAGTTGCGCTGCACAGCGGCTGTGGGCACCAGCGTCACCTCGTGCTTCTCCTCGACCAGCAATCGGGCGTTGACGAACTGATTGGGGAACAGCGCCCCGTCCCGATTGTCGAAGTTCGCGCGCAATTTGACGGTGCCGGTTTCCGGGTCGATCTGATTATCTATCGTTGACAACCACCCTTGGGCAATTTTTGTCTTCATTTCCCGATCATAGGCTTCCACCTTTAACCGCGCCCCCGCATGCATCTTGGCGAGGATGGCGGGAAGCTGGTCCTCGGGAAGAGTGAAAATCACGGTGATGGGTTCGACCTGCGTGATGACGACTAGTCCAGTAGAGTCGTTCGCCGTCACGTAATTTCCAGGATCGACGAGCCGAAGGCCCACGCGGCCCGTAATCGGGGCGGTGATATGGCAATAGACAAGATCAAGTTTGGCGATATCAATCAGCGCTTGATCCGTTTGCACGATTCCCTCGTCCTGCTTGACCGTGGCTTCCTGCGTCGCCAGTTGCTGTTCTGGAACGGCTTTCAGGGGGGTCAGGATCTGGTAGCGCTTCAAATCCACCTTCGCGTTCTCCAGGTTGGCTTCATCTCTGGCGAATCCCGCTTGGGCCTGCTCCAGCATGACTTGATATGGCCGTGGATCAATTTCCGCCAGCGAATCGCCCTTACGAACGGTCTGGCCTTCCTTATACAATACCTGCATCAGATATCCGGAGATTTGACTCTTGATGGTGACCGTATAGATCGGGGTCACCGCACCCAGGCCCGTATAATAGACGCCGATGTCGCCCTTTCGAGTTTTCGCCGCGACCACGGGCACGCTTGGTAACCTGAGATTCGCCCCCTGTGCGGCGGTCGTCGCTTGCGGGGCTACCATCCCCTTCCGCACGCGGTACCCGCCGTAGCCCAAAACCGCGAGCGCCAGCAACCAAACCCACCAACGGCGCTTCGGCTCCTTCCCCGGGAGTCCGGGCGAAATGCCTGGTCGAACCTGGACTTCATTTCTTTCTATCGTCGTACGCGTGCTCATGTTTCTATCCTTATTCGATGGTTAAACCGCAGCAAAATGACGGCTGCCATACCCGTCGAAATCAGCGGAGTTATTTCGGCCAAACCTGAAGGCCAGCAATGGTCATCTGGATTGTCTGAAGACCTTCTACGACTGACCCCTTCCGAGTTCGGGTAAGCCCCTGCTCCTTCTGTAAACCGCTCAGCTATTGGGGCTTGGAGGCTGCCTGACAGCTTTGTGTCAAAGTCCTTCCTTCCCCCGAGTCGCGGCCGCGCGCCAAGCCACTCATTGATGAGCGTCACCCTATTAATGGACGGCCGAAACGGCGGCTTGGTTACGAACGCCGTTAGCCGACAATGTTTTAGCACCGAAAGAGGCGTGAGGGTGGCCAGACAGTCTCTTTGTGGTCGACCCCCCGCAGGCAAAATGAACAAGCCAACACCACGGGGTGGCTCACCGCCCTGCCCTATACCGTACGGTACAGGGCCCTGCCCGGCGGACAGCTTGGGAAAGGAGGTGCTTCGCGTTGGTGGTCGATTAACTGGTTGCACAGGAATCTCAAGATAACCGAGTCCCGATTTGAAGGTCAACCATAATACAGGATTCAGGAGTCAGGATTCAGGATTCAGGGAAGCGCGGTGGTGGTGTTTGTCCGATTCCTGATGGGAAGGACAGGATTCAAGATACAGGATTCACGATTCGGGGAACTGCGCTGGTGGTGCTTCCCTGGTTCCTGGGGGAAGGACAGGATTTGGGATTCAGGCAAGTGCGATTGTGGTTTTTCCCTGAATCCCGAATCCTGACTCCTGAATCCTGTCTCACCAGCGGCCTGAAAGGGAGGCCCACGCGCGAGAAAACATGGGGACAGCGCGCGCGCGGATGCTAGAATGGCTTCTTTCAGCAGCATGGTGGATTGGCGGCGCCCGCACGAAGGCACGGTTTCTTTGGGTTGGAATCGGGGCAACTTGCCACCCGCTTTTCCTGTCAGTCCACTTTCGACCATCGACTGTCGACTTGGTTGCTTTCATGTTGAAGCTCAACTCGGAACAGCTCCAGGCGGTTGAACACCACGATGGGCCGCTGCTCGTCATTGCGGGCCCGGGAAGCGGCAAGACACGAGTCATCACGCAACGTATTGTCCATTTGCTCGAGCACGCCCCCGGACTCGAACCGCAAAACATTCTGGCCTTAACCTTCACGGAGAAGGCTGCCGGAGAGATGAAGTACCGTGTAGGCCAGGCCCTGCCTGACCTCGCCACCTTCCCACACGTCTCCACTTTTCACGCCTTCGCTTACGAAGTCATCTGCAACCAAGGGGCGGATCATGACGTAACCCCTCAGTCTCGGGTGGCAACGCACGTAGCGCCGGTCCCGCGCACGGCGGGACCGGCACCTGCCGCCCTAAAGGGCGGCGCTACACCACCTGAGACCGAGGGATCACATCATCAGCAGGCCGGGGAGCGCATGTTGCTGGACAAGGAGGATGTGTGGGTTTTCCTCAGGCAACGCATGGAGCAACTCCAGCTCGAGTTCTACCAAAAGCTGGCTGAGCCCGGGGCCTTCCTACACGCCCTGAGTGAGTTCTTCTCTCGTTGCCAGGACGAGCTCATCGAGCCGGAGGACTTCGAGAAATATGCCCAAGAGGCTGAAAGAACTTTTCTGGAGAATGCCGCCAGGCTGAAGCCCGAGGAGCGCACCCTCGAAGACGAGGAGATTCAAAAGAAAAAGGAGTTGTCGCGGGTCTTCCGCAACAGCCGCCGGCTGATCGAGCGGGCGGGTAGTTCCAGTCTTGGCAGCCTGATTCCAGAGGCAGTGCACCTGTTCGACCGCCGTGCGGAAATCCTCCAGCGTTACCGCGCGCAATTCCGTTTTGTCCTGGTCGATGAGTTTCAGGACACCAACTACGCCCAGTTGGAGCTGCTCAAGCGGCTGGTGGCGCCACCCTTCAACATTACCGCCGTCGGCGACGACGACCAGGCCATCTACCGCTTCCGTGGCGCCTCACACGGCGCCTTCGACATGTTTGGGCAAGTATTCCCAGGACACCGGACCATCTTTTTGAATCGCAATTACCGCTCCACCGAGCGCGTGCTGCGGGTTGCCGATGTGGTCATCAAGAGGAATGAGGACCGATATCCTTCCAAGCCGGAGCTGAAACCTGAGCGCGAAGAAGGCTGCCCAGTTTATCTGCTGGGCAGCCCGGACTATGTGAGCGAGGCGAATTGGGTTGCCGGAGAAATACAGCGGCTCGTGGCTAAGGGCTCTTCGTATCGCGACATTGCCGTCCTGTACCGGGCGCATAACTATCGCGACCGACTCGTGGAGGAATTTCAGCGCCGGGGCATACCGTTCGCTATTCGTGGCCTTTCGGTTCTTTCCACAGTGATTATTCGGGACCTCTTCGCCTACCTTAACTTGGTCCTTTCCCCCCACGACAATATCAGCCTGACGCGGGTACTCCTGGTGCCGCGATGGAACTTTCGGGAAGAAGTCGCCCTGCAAGTCCGGGTGGAAGCAGAGAAGCAGCGCTGCTCGCTTTATGACGTCCTCACCTCCTGGGAAAAGGGTCCGAACCCTACCCTCCTCCGAACCACCCACTGGGAGGCCTTGAAACGGCTTCTCCACGACTTGCACTGGGCGGCGCAAAACGGGACGGTAACGACGCTGTTCAAGCTCCTCCGCGAGCGGCTCCAACTGCAATCGTTTCTTGGCGAGCGTGACCTGGGGTATGTAAATGCTTTCGAGGGATTCCTCCGGGAGTGGGAGGAAAAGATCTCGAAATTCCCGCCGCTGGCCGGGCCGGAGTGGGAGGATGCAGGCGCGGAAAAGAAGCCCAGGAAGAATCTGCGCGAATTCATTTATTACTTCCGGCATTACCTCGAGGCGGGAGGAAAGATTGAAGCGCCTGACCTGGGAGAACGTGCCGACGCCGTCCAGATGATGAGCGTGCACGCTGCCAAGGGGCTGGAGTTTCCCGTCGTCTTCCTGCTCAGCGTGGCCTCACGCCGTTTTCCGGCCACGGAGCGCAGGGCCGTCATCGAGTTCCCTGACGAACTTCGCAAGGGGCCTCTGCCGCCGCAGAATATTCACATGCAAGAGGAACGCCGGCTGTTCTTTGTGGCCCTCACGCGCGCCAAGGACCGCCTCTACGTATCCAGCGTGGCTGCGCCGGGGAAGAAGCCGTCAAAATTCATCGATGACTTGCTCGCCGACCGGGTGGTTGAGGCTCGGGACATCGAGCGCCTCCAGGCGAAGGAAGTCACACAACTCCCCGCCCCGGCTATTCAACTGCCACGTGCCGAAGAGCATAGTCCTCAGCGAAGACTATTCGGGGAGATAGCCGAGGCGGCCGGGGTTCATCCTCCGATTGCGGAATGGGCCGCGCGCGAACCTGAAATCAAGCCGGGGGAAAAACTGCGCCTGAGCGCTTCGTCGATTGAGGATTACGAGGACTGCCCGCTGAAGTTCAAGTTCGGCCATTACCTCAAAATCCCCACAGGTCCACAGGCCGCCCTCACCTTTGGAAATATCATGCACCGCTCGGTAAGGCACTATTTCGAGTTGCGGGCCAAGGGAGAAGCAAACTTCGAGGCCGTAAAGAGGTTTTACGAGTTGTCGTGGAGGAAGACCGAGTTCGAGGACGAATACCAGGAGCAAGCCTACAAGCAAGCGGGGCTGGAGCAATTGCGCGCCTTCGTGGAAAAGCAGGAAAGCAGTGAAACGCTGCCCCTGAGCATGGAAAGCTCCTTCTCACTGGACCTGGGCGAAGTATGGTTGCAAGGCCGCATTGACCAGATTAGTCCCCTGGCCCCGCACACGCGGGAGGGCGAGCGCGCCGTCGAACTGGTTGACTACAAGACCGGCAAGCCCCGCTCGCAGAAGGATGCCGACAAGAGCTTGCAGCTCTCCGTTTACGCCCTGGCCGCGCAGGAACAAATGAAGCTGAGACCGGTGCGCTTGACGTTTTATTGCCTCACCAACAACGAGCCTGTCCACACCGTCAGGACCGAACAGGACCTTAAAGCCGTCAAGACTGAGATCCTGACGGTAGCCGGCCGGATCCGCCAGAACCATTTCCCCGCTGCGCCCGGTTTTGTGTGTAAGTTCTGCGATTACCAGCCCATCTGTCCTGCGCACGAGGAGAACTTCTAGAAACACTGAGGTGAACCAAATGAACGCAATTTTACTGCTCGTGATCGGTATTGTGTTGGGAATTGTGGTCGGCTGGCTGTGGGTGACAGTTCGCTCAAAGGCCGAACTCGCAAAAGCACAAATAGAAGCGGAGGGGCGCGTCAAAGCGGCAGAAAGCACCTTGAGCGAGGTGCGGGTGCAACTCAACGCGCTCCAGACTTCGTTGGACGCCAAAGAGAAGGAGATTTCAGGCCTTCAGCAATTGCTGCGCGGAGAAGGCGAGCAAAAGGTGAAGGCACAGACAGAAGTGGAGCAGTTGAAGGGCACGCTGGAAGACCTTGATGCCTTGCGCGGCCGGATAAAGATAGAAGGCGAACTCCGTGTTGCAGCGGAGACCAAACTCGAGGAAGCGCAGGCGAGCCTCGAAGAACAGAAGAAGTTGTTGGAAGACGCCAAGAAAGACCTGGTGGATACGTTTCAAGCGTTGTCCGCTGAAGCGCTCAAGAGCAACAACCAAGCGTTTATCACTCTGGCCAGGAGCACCTTCGAGACCATTCAAGCCCGTGCGAAAGGAGACCTCGAGACGCGCCAGCAGGCCATCGACGCGCTGGTGGCTCCTTTGAGGGAATCCCTCACCCGTTATGAGAAGCAGATCCAGGAGATGGAGAAGGCCCGTCAAAGCGCTTACGGCACGCTCGAAGAGCAACTCCGCACCCTGGCCACCACCAACCAGCAATTGCAGGAAAAGACCTCAGCCCTGACGATTACACTCAAGGGAGGACCCCAGGTACGCGGCCGTTGGGGGGAAATGACCCTTCGGAATGTGGTCGAGTTGGCGGGCATGTCGAAGCATTGCGATTTCACCGAGCAGGAAACCTTCTCGTCCGAGTCAGGCCGGCTCCGCCCCGACATGATCGTGAGATTGCCCGGCAACCGACGTATTGCAGTGGATGCCAAGGTGTCGCTACAGGCGTTCCTCGAGGCCTCCGCCGCCGCCAAGGACGAAGAGCGAAAAACGGCGCTCGACAAGCATGCCCAAAACGTTCGTGCATATATGAATCAGTTGGCCAGTCGAAGTTATTGGGAGCAGTTGGAGCCGGCCCCGGAGTTTGTGGTCCTGTTTCTTCCCGGCGAGTCATTCTTCAGCGCGGCGCTGGAACAGGATCGCACACTGATTGAAGACGGAATGCAGAAGCGGGTGGTGTTGGCCACTCCCACGACGCTTATTGCCTTGCTTCGCGCCGTGGCGTATGGGTGGAGGCAGGAGCAAATCGCCGAGAATGCTCGCCTCATCAGCGAACTGGGCAAGGAACTCTACGACCGCATTCGGCCCTTCGTTTCTCACTTCCAAGGGATTGGATCAGCTCTCCAGAAGGCCGTCGATACTTACAATAAGGCGGCGGGTTCACTGGAAGGACGGGTCCTGCCCTCCGCCAGGAAGCTAAAAGAACTTGGCGCGACCGCAGGCGATGAGATCCCTGAGATTGAGCCGGTGGATGAGGCGCCCCGGGCGCTGACCGCAGCCGAGCGCGACGCGGCTGAGAATAGCAGTTCCTAGTCGACCCGCCGCGGCGGGTCAGCTCTCAGCTATCAGCCGTCAGCTTTCAGCGCTTGAAAAATCGGGGCTAGGCGCTGGGCCAATTCTGAATAGTGAGTAGTAAATTCTGAATTGTGAATTGAGGAAGTGCAGCAGTCAGACGCCTTGGGCGCGGGGCGCAAAGCCAGTTCGGCGTCCCCAATTCACCATTCACTATTCACAATTCTGCCAAGAGAAAATGGCCCCCTAAAAAAACTTCGGGGATGCATCGCTGCATCCCCGATAGTTCCTTTCGGATTTGTTGAAGAGCTTACCTCTTCTTCTTGGCTTTCTTTTTCGCTGCCATTCTATTCTCCTCCAGACTTCTTGAATCTCACGCCAGCGTTGCTGGCGGAGCGCGTATTCAATCTCATGTATAGTGACACCGATTTATCTTGTCAAGAAGAAAGTGAGGTTCGCGACAAAAAAAATGAAATTTCGATACCCGAAACTGGAAAATTAGAATGCGCGGAGACATCTGCGAGGATTATTCTCCACCTCCGGTCAGTACGGAACAACCATCGCGAAGGCAACGACGGGATTGCGGACTCACCTCAGCCGCATGTTCAGCAGAAAACTCGAGGCGCAGGGTATGTGGATGGAGTCATCTCCGGACCGGGTATGCCTATAATGGGCAAAAACGCGGAGCTTGGCCGCTGCATCTAAGAAGCATGGCGAGAAAATTGAAGATTAGAGATCGTCACCGTACCCCATATCTCCCTCCGCTGGCAGGCAGGACGTACACGCCCATCATTCTCGGGGTGGTCTTCCTGGCGCTGGCAAGTGTTCCGGGTTTGAGCCAGGAGAAAGCTGAGCAGGAACCGCCGGCCACCATAAGAGTATCGACGGAAGTCGTGAGCGTGTACGCCGTGGTGGAGGATAAGAAGAAGCACCTGATCCCGGACTTGAAGAAAGAGGATTTCGAACTCGAGGAAGACGGGAGACCCCAGGAGATTCGCTACTTCTCGCGTGAAGCTGACACCCCTATTACCATGGGAATCATGGTGGACACCAGCCCCAGCCAAGGAAAGGTGCTGGGCATTGAGCAGGAAGAGGCAAAGGCCTTTCTGCATCAGGTGATGCGTGTCAAGGACTTGGCTTTTGTCCTGCATTTTGATGTGGAGGTAGAACTCCTCCAGGATTTCACGGCCGATCAGCGATTGCTCGGACACGCCATCGATGAGACAGTGATCAATGGCGGCGCGCATGGCGTGCTGCCGTCACCCCTGCCCACGGGCGACTCCGGCGGCGCCACCCACCTTTACGACGCCGTCTATTTAGCCTCCAACGAGCTTCTGAAGAACGAAGTGGGGCGCAAGGTACTTATCCTCCTGACGGACGGCGAAGACCAGGGGAGCAAGGTCAAGCTGCAGACCGCCCTGGAGGCCGCGCAAAAATCGGATGTGATCAACTATTCCGTCGCCATCATTGACCGCTCCTTCTATTGGGGACACGCGATGGGCTTCGGTGGGGATTCCGTATTGAAAAAGCTCTCGGACGACACCGGTGGAAGCGTTCTCGAAGTGAACCGCGCCAAAGATACCTCGGCGGCGTTTCAGCAAATTGCCCGCGAATTGCGAACTCAATACCTGCTCGGATATACGCCTACGAACACCAAGCACGATGGGTCTTATCGCAAGATCCGGGTGCAAGTTCGCAATGGGGACTACAGAGTTCAGGCCCGGCGGGGTTATTACGCACCCACACAGTAGGGAACAGGGAACAGGGAATAGGGAACAGGGAGTGCGCACCCACGGAGTAGGGATCAGGTTACGGGTTAACAGGAATGACAGGCTTTTCCCTGTTCCCTGGCACCTGCTATTGAGACAGCGCGAAATAACCGTTCTTGGCCCGCACGCGCAGGCTTTTATCGACAGGCTGGATGGTGATGCTGCGGAATGTCCCATCGTGGGCAGCGTTCGTTGAAACGTAGGCCAAGCTGTATTGATTGCGGAGCTCGCGGGCGATTTCATGAAAATCCGCGGCCAAATCACCTGCCTCGAAGGGAAAGAAGGCATGGCCCCCGGTTACCTCCGCCAGCCGGTGCAGGACTTTGTCCCCCCGTCCCTCCGAGCCCGTGCGGTTGGTGCTGATGGTGAAAACTGTAACCTCAGCACGCTGCGCCATGGCCAGTGCCTCTTCCCGAGTATGCACGCTCTGATTATCCTCCCCGTCGCTGACGATGATCATGACCCGGCGCAGGTAAGGTTCAGGCGGCGGAAAGAAGAGCATCTTCTCCTTGCATGAGAAAAAGACAGCATCGAAGAGGCTCGTAACACCCCCGGCCTGAAGGCCCTGAATGGCGTTCGAGAGTTTCTCGATGTCGTCCGTGTAATCCTGGACAAGCTGGGGTTCCACGTCAAAAGCCACCACGAAGGCGAGGTCTTTGCCGGGGCGCACCGCTATGTTCAAGAAATCGATAGCTGCTTCCTGTTCAAAGTGTAGCCGGGCGCGAATACTGTTGCTGGCGTCGACCAAGATCCCGATGCGTAAGGGGAGGTCGGTCTCGCGGCTGAAGAAGCGGATGTCTTGGGGCTTGCCGTCCTCGAAGATTCGGAAGTCGTCTTTGGTGAGGTCGGTGACGAGCCGGTTCTTCTTGTCGGTAACGGTCGTGAGTACGTTGACCAGTTCAACGCGCACCTTGATTCGATTCTGGTCGTTGGAAGACTGAGAATTATTGCTGTTTGACCCACCGGCGGTGTCTTGTGCGAAGAGTCCTGCCCCCGGGACGCAGAAGAGTAAGAGGAAGAAGAGCGGTTTTTTCATCCTTGAGTTCTCCACTAACCATAATAATTATAGGGACGGCAGGCGCGACAGTCAATGAAGGCAAGGCGCGCAGGCACGGCTCCGTCAAAGTCAGGGTGGTCGGAGGCACCGAAACTGGCGCCGCGATCCCATCCGCGCGGGCTGCGGCTCTGCCGCCTGCTGTGCGGAAAGCCTCCGGCTTTCCGGCCGAGCCCGCCTTATTCCACCTCTCGGCTCAGGCTGGAAGGCTCAGCCTTCCAGCCTGAGCCGAGGGGTGCAGGGCGGAAGCGCACGGAAAGGCAAAGCCTTTCCGCACAGCAGGCGGCAGAGCCGCGTCGAATGTTACACCTCGGGGACTTTGACGCAACCCTGGGCGCGCGAGAAGAGCCGTCTGCCGAAGACACGCGCCGGCTTTTGCCGGGAGCCGGGATTCAAGACTGGGCGGAAGCAACGAGGGGAATAGCGCCCGGGTCCTGGACCCCTTTAAGGTACGACGTCGCCCCCGCGCAAGCCTGAGCGTGTCCCACATCTCTCGCTGGACACAGCGGTCCCACGTCTGTCTTCTGCCTCTTTCCCGTGGAGAAAGGGACACGGTCCTTGCCCTCTCCCCAAGGGAGAGGGCTAAGTTTCTGACTTCTGTCCCCTGTGCCCAGCCCAACATGTGGGTAAAGACCAGGCGCAAGCGGGGGTCTACCTGCCGCCAACAGCGCCCGGGTCCTGGACCGCTTTAAGGGCGGGCAGTAGCTTTTCAAAGCGCCGAGGCAGCCCCTCCCGCGTGGTCACCGACCCTCGCTCGAACTTGAAACTCCTTACGGTTGTGGCCTCGAGACCCATCCTGAGCAAGGCAGCAACGTCGAGCCCCGCCTCGGCCCGGTCGAGCTGCTCGGGCTGAGCAAAGATGGCAGGCGCGCGCGGCATGAAGCGAGGGCAGCAGTCCTCAAAGGGTTCGCAGGAGATCTTGTAAGTCCCGATCTGCCGGGCCAGGCGCAGTATCTCCGACTTGTCGTCGCCCGCCAGGGGGCGATAGATGGGGAAGTCAAGGCCGTGGTCAATGGCCGCCAAGTTATGCAGCGTCTGTGAGGCTACCTGCGAGACGCTGTCTCCGGTCACGAGCCCCATCGCGTGCTCAGCCCGGGCAATCTCTCGCGCGATGCGCGCCATCATGCGGCGGTAAAGCAGCACGCGAAAGCTCTCCGGCGCTGCCGCAACGATTTGGCGCTGCACGGCGTCAAAGGGAACCAAGTAAAGCCGTGAGGTGAACTGGTAGGGTGTGAGGGTCCTAACAATTTCTTCCGCCACGCCCCTTGATGAATCCCGTGAGGGAGAGGGGCTTCCGAAGAAGTGCGCGAAAGCAGCGTGGCAGCCGCGCCGCATCATCTTGTAGGCAGCCACCGCGGAATCAAACCCGCCGGAAAGCAAGACGACGAGCCGGCCACTCGTGACGGCAGGCAGGCCGCCGGCTCCTTCCACCCGATCTGAATAGATAAGAGCTTTCCCAGGGACAACCTCGACCCAACACGTTACCTCCGGGTTCGTGAGTTTCACCTGGACGCTCGGGTCCCTCGCTCGCAAAGAGTCCAGGATGACCCGCCCGAGCTGGCGCTCCAACTCCATGGAATTCATGCCATATCCTGTCTCGGCGATCTTGGCGCGTACGGCGAAATTGCGCGGGTTCTTTTCCGCCATCATGGCGCAAGCCGCAGGACCCAATTCAGCAAGCGAACTCGGAACCTCGCGGGCCAGTGCAATGTAGGCGAGACCAAAAACCCGGCGTAAACGCTCCAGGATAGCAGGCGCTGCGGATTCGTCCCCAGGGACAAGCAGGAAGCGTTCTGCAGTGCGGCCGAGCGATTGGACCGGCAAGTCACAGACACTCTGCTTGATGGCGGAGTGTAGGCGGCTGAGGAAGTAGTTCTTGTTCCCACCTTTAAGCCAGATTTCGTGGTAGTGAAGAATGAAAACTCGGTTCATGCGCTTCTGACCGCCTTTTTCTGCTTTCTAGTTTCTGATTTCTCTTTTGCTTCTGGGCGGCCCCGTGGTCGTTCTTTCCCCCAGCGCTTGAAGGCCTCGCGCATTTCAGGTTCGGGGTCAATGCCCAGGGCGTCGGCAACTCGATTGATGTAGTTGAAGTAGGAAATGACCTCGACGGCGTCCAGGATGTCGCGGTCCGTGAGTCCAAATTTGCGCAGGCTTTCCACTTCTCGGCGGCGCACCGCAGCGGGCGTGCGCGCCACCCGCACGGCGAACTTGCACAGCGCCTTTTGGCGGGCGGAAAGTTTCGCCCGGCGGTAATCATGCTTGACGTGCTCGGCCAGCTTTTCGTCTCCTGTTTCCTGACGGAGATCCTCCCCGTGCGCCTCGATTCAATAGAAGCAGTGGTTGGCCTGGGAGACAACCGTGGCCAGCATTTCGCGTTCGGCGCGCGAAAGACCTGAAGGACCGTGCATCGTGGCCAGATACAAATTCATGGACGCGCACAGGCTCTCGGGGTTCAGGCTTTGAACCTTCAGGATGTTGAAAACCTTGCCGGCCCGTTTCATCGCCTTGTCATACTCAAGCTTCAGTCCGCCTGTGGCGTCCTCGGGTTCGATGGTTTTGATCCACGGCATGTCGATACCCTCATTACGAGGCTGGATTTCGAGAATTGGGGCGCAACGCTCGTATTGTAACCCTGCGCCTCTTCCGGAAGGGACAATCCTCGAAAAGCCACGCATCCAGCCCAGAACCCGCGCACGATTCGTACAATCCGAATTCGAAAGTTCGCAGCCGCCGTTCGAGCCGAATCACTTGATTCGAGGCCCGTTTGACGCAGATACCGGAGGAACAAAATCGTGCGGCGCCGGGCGTAGGGGCACAGCGCGCTGTGCCCCTACAAGATGCACATCACACCCACGCTAACTTCCGAATTCGGGTGCAATGAATCACTGAATCAATTCCTCGAGCCTGCCCGGGTTGTCCGGTCGGCATAGACAGAGTAGAATGACAGGAATGAGTGATTTGGTCCAGATTGCCTCAGCTCCCGCCCAGGTGCGCAAGCCCGAATGGCTGAAGGTGCGCGTTCCCGCCGGGGAGAACTACTTTGAGCTGAGGCATTTGATGCGCGGGCTCGGGTTGCATACGGTGTGTGAAAGCGCGCGTTGCCCGAACGTCGGCGAGTGCTGGGCGCATCGAACCGCCACTTTCATGATACTTGGCGAGCTTTGCACCCGCCGCTGCGGCTTCTGCGCCGTGCCCAAAGGCCTCCCACAGGGTGAGGTTGACTGGGAGGAACCGGAAAGAGTGGCGGAAGCGGCGTCGAAGATGGGTTTGAAGTATGTCGTGGTCACTTCCGTCGACCGGGACGACTTGAAAGATGGTGGGGCCACGATATTCGCCCGGACGATTGCGGCCCTTCGCCGGCACATTGCCGGGTGCCAGGTAGAAGTTCTGATCCCCGACTTCCGCGGGTCTGACGAAGCTCTGGAAACCGTGCTGCGTGCTCAACCCGACATCCTGAACCACAACACCGAAACTGTCCCTCGCCTTTACCCGGTGGCGCGGCGTGGTTCCCGCTACGAGCGGTCCCTGCGCTTGCTTCGACGCTCACGTCAAATCGCTCCTTCCATCTCAACCAAGTCCGGCCTCATGGTGGGCCTTGGGGAAACGTTTGAAGAACTGCTGGCGGTGCTGAGGGATTTAAGTGTTGTGGGGGTCGATATCGTCACGATTGGCCAGTATTTGCGCCCCTCCGGTGAGCAGTTGCCTGTGGCGCGCTTTTATTCCCCCCAAGAATTTTCCACTCTTAAGCAGGAAGGTCTCCGCCTGGGGATCCGTCACGTCGAGTCCGGCCCTCTCGTTCGCAGCTCCTACCACGCCCACGAGCAAACCCAAAAACTGAATCGATAAGTCAGTGAACCAAGGGCCTAATGTCCCGACCGGCGCGCCAGAGCTTGCTCGGCTTCCTGGTGGAGAGGTTTCCATACCTCCGATTTGGGATGGGCGGTTTCGTCGATCACCTGCCGGTAGAGTGCCTCGCCCTCCTTGACCTGTCCCATGCGGATCTCAATGCTCCCAGCAAGCAATTTCCAAAGCGGGTTGTGGGGATACTGCTGCTCCATCTGGCGAAGCAGTTCCAGGGATCTTGCGAACTGCCGATCGATCGGACGGGAGTAGTTCTTGGCAAGGTGGAATTTCGCCTCCGAAGACACGAGTTGCCCTTTTTCCATTGCCTCCTGGATTTGGCGGAGACCTTCAAGGCGGTCGCCGCCCGGAAGCAGAATCAAAAAGCGCAGCATCTTCACATAGGTTGGCAACGTGTCCTCGAAGTAGTTGTACAGCCCGACTCCAAAGTAGGCATCCTTAAGGTTGGGATCGAGCTTCAGCGCGGCGAGAGAAAAACTCCGCAACTTCTTGCCGCTGCGGGCAGTTGCCAGGACGTGGTCCCGTAAAGCTTCCAACCGCGCCCGCAGTCCGTAGGCCAAGCCCTCGTAAAAGTAACTGCGCGCTTCATCCTGATGCGCGTGGAGGCGCGTTTCGGCTTTGCGGATTGCCAGTTCATCCAACCGCCTGAAATCGCCGTCGTAAGGAGTGACGGCTTCGGAAAGAGCCTCGAAAACGTCCGGGTCAATCAGATTGGCCTCGGTCAAGTAAATCTTCCACCAGTTCGCATCGGCCTCGAGAAGGTAGCCGAGAGGCGACTCGGGATCGGACTTCTGGATCTGGCGGAAGATTCCCATCGCATGGTCGAAGTCGCCGTCCATGAGTTTATTCATCCCGCGGACGGCAATCTCCTGGTTTCTCACTTCGTCTGCCGTCCCGGCCCCCCAAGCAAACTTCACAGTTCCACAACTAACGGTGACCCACAAAAGGATCAGTGCCAGCAGATTCGGTAGTTGAATTCTTCTCATTGAGGCTGCACTCGTGTCCAAAGACCCTGCCACGAAGGCCGAGCAGAAACTCGTACATCACCAAGCATTCTAGCGCGAACGGAGGAAAACCAAGGAATCCCGGTACAGGCATTTCAAAGACCTTCCAATTTTGCCACATCGGAAAGACGTATAACCACTTGGCGCTGGCCCAGTAGTTCCAGAACTCCCAGAGGATTCCACACACAAGCCCGGAACAGAGGTAGGCATTGAGCCGGCTTATTTCACCCTGTTCCAGGTCACGCAACAAGGAGCGCCCTCCCCAGGAATAATTGATGGGGTCGAGCACCAGGATGAACCCTACCCAAACTGCCCCGAACAAACAGCCTCCTATGCGTGGAGGCGCGAGCAGGGGAAGCGTAAGGCATGCCAAGCCAAGGGAAAAAAAGGCGATGTGTCTGGAAGGGCGAAAGGCACATGCGGCTTCCCGTTTATCTCGACTCAAACCCAGCGCCGAAATCAGGTCCGCGGTCTCGAAGACGGCGGGCCAGATGGTCGCAAATGACCAGGTGAAACCCAGTCCGCGAAGGAGCGGATTTTGAGGCAGTCCGACGTAAGTCCAGTTTCCAAGGCGCAGGTTGTAGGCCTCAAAAACCAACCACAGGGGTACAGAACAACAAGCCAGGCCCAAAAAACTGCGCAGTGAGTTACGGATGCGAGACGAACCCTTCAGGCTGCACACCAGCGAATCGGCAAAGAGCAGATAGCCCGTCCACACGATGGGCGTAAAGAAGACTTCGACCCAGCGAACGCGCAAGAACAGCAGCAACTCTGCGAGCAGAATAATTGCAAGTCCCGACCAACCCCACGCCGGGACGGAAGCTTTTTTCTGAGTGGAGTATCTCCAGCCCAGCGTGCCTAGCGTCGCCGTCAGCATCACGATGCCTAAAAGGATGTGATTCCCGTTCATGAGGTTGGGTAGGTGTATCGCGAACAGGATAGACGACTCAAACTCAAAAGGCAATCGCGGTATCGAGACATCATCAAGGCAACCGATGGGGTGGGCGTCAAGACGTTGGAGATGTCGAGTTTCTCAGACTCTTCCGGGAGGTCGAACGCCATGTGCGCGCGGGGCACACGCTCGCGGCCCCGGCTGATGGCTCTGAACTCCAAGTGCAATCCCGACAGGAAAATAGGCGGAGATTTCTTTTGTGGTCGCCGGAGGCGGGATCCTATGGCGAATTCCGCGCGGTGAGAACTCATACCAGCGACTAAGGCCGGCAAACTCCGTTAAGACGGTGGCAGAAAATCACCGCCAGGCGCCGATCAGTCACGACCCGCGCGTTGCCACCTTGTTGTAATGGCCCCGCTTGTGTCTGCCCGCGTGATAACGAAACAAATGCGGCTACAAGACCCGTCCCTTAGAAAAGGGAAGCGGGCTAATCTTTGTAAAGCCAGCCTGCCACCAGCGACGCCATGATCGCTCCCAGCCAGAGGTCGAGCATCCACCAGAGCGGTAAGAAGCGGCTTATCGGCAACCACGAGGCGATTGTCAGGTTCATGGGAAACCCTGCCGCGAAGCCCACCAGCAGCCCGACCGTCAGCGCCGTGCCCGGGCCGGCGCCGCGCGTCGCACGCACTGAAGAGTAGAGCCAGGCGACAACGTAGGAGAGAAGGAAGATCGTGACGAACCAATAAACCAGGAACAAGGGAAAGGGATATCGCCCTTTGCTGAGCATCGTTCCCGATCTCGACGCAGCCGTATGCCACGGTTCGAGAATCACCATGTTGACGATAGTGCTCCAGATGCACCAGACCACGCCTCCGGCCAGAGCACCCAGGGCTACTCGACGTGTGTTGACTGTTGCCATGCATCACCTCTACTGAATTGAAAGTCTCGGGGAAAAACTCCAACGGACGCTCATGTTACGCGCCCAACTTCGGGAGGTCAAGCAATAGCACCATTTTCGAAAATCTTCGTGCCTTGCGACGAATTTCTGCAATCATGGCACCCGCGTAATGGCTCCTTCCGATGCGGAGGAGACCAGCGCGGCATATTTGGCAAACACACCTGTTTTGTACCGCGGCTCGGGCTCACGCCAGTTGGCCAGTCTATTCTTGATCTCCTCATCGGCCAGTTCAACATCGAGGCGTCGCTTCTCGATATCGAACACTACAACATCGCCATCGGCGACCGCTGCAACGGGACCGCCGCGGGCGGCCTCGGGAGCCACGTGACCCACCATCAGTCCATGCGTCGCGCCGCTGAACCGGCCGTCGGTGAGCAACCCGACCGAGTCGCCCAATCCCTCCCCCACCAGCGCTCCCGTCACGCCCAGCATCTCGCGCATGCCCGGGCCGCCCCGCGGGCCTTCGTAACGGATCACCAGCACGTCTCCCGCCTGGATGCTCTTGCTCATCACAGCACGCATGGCGTCTTCTTCACAGTCAAACACCCGCGCGGGCCCACGATGGTAAGTCCTTTCGTACCCCGCCACCTTGACGACGCAGCCTTCCGGTGCGAGGTTCCCTTTCAGGATAACTAGCCCTCCGGTTCTTTTAATCGGATTGGAGACAGGCCTGATCACGTCCTGGCCCGGCGTCTCAATGGCACGGCGGGCTTCCTCAGCAACTGTTCGCCCGCTGGGAGTCATTTGAGACCCGTCGATGAGTCCCGCTTCCAGGAGCTTCTTGGCAATCAGGGGGATTCCGCCTGCCCGATGGACATCTACAGCAAGGTACCGCCCACCCGGCTTCAGATCAGCAATGATGGGCGTGCGCGAACTGATGGCGTCAAAGTCGTCGATCGTAAGCGGAACTCCAGCCTCGCGAGCCATGGCCAGCAGGTGGAGCACGGCGTTGGTTGAACCACCCGTCGCCGCCACACTCGCAATGGCGTTCTCAAACGCTTTCCTCGTAAGGATGTCGAGTGGCCGCACGCCTCGCCGGAGCAAATCCATCACCATCTCGCCGGTGCGGTAAGCAACTTCATTCTTCAGGGGGTCCAGGGCCGGCACGCTATTCCCGCCCATGGGCGAAAGGCCGATGAATTCCATCACCGTGGACATAGTATTGGCCGTGTATTGGCCGCCGCAGGCGCCGGCGCCAGGACAGGCATGGTCCTCGAGGTCCTTAAGCTCGGCGTCCGTCATCTTCCCCGCGGCATGTGCGCCCACGGCTTCGTACACGTCCCCAATCGCAACGTCGTGACCCTGGAACCGTCCTGGGGCAATCGACCCGCCGTACAGGACAATGCCCGGCACGTTTAGGCGAATCAGCGCCATCGCGCCTCCGGGGATTGTCTTGTCGCATCCGACCAGCGCCACCATGGCGTCAAACATGTGGCCGCGGCCCAGCAACTCGATCGAGTCGGCGATGACTTCGCGGCTCACCAGCGAAGCCTTCATACCTTCCGTGCCCATCGTCACGCCGTCGGAAATCGCAATGGTGTTGAACTCCATGGGCGTTCCACCCGCCGCGCGCACGCCTTCTTTCACTTTTGCGGCCAGCTCGCGGAGATGGAAATTGCAAGGCATGGTTTCAATCCAGGTATTCGCGATTCCAACTATCGGCTTCGCCAAGTCGGCATCCGTGAAACCAATTGCCTTTAACATGGACCGAGCGCCCGCCCGGTCTCGTCCGTCGGTGATGGTGCGACTGCGGTGCTTTGGATCAAGCGGCATTATTGCCTCCAGGGTAATCAGCCTACGAAATGAAACCTGACGCAGTGCTGAGCTGCAAATGTTCGCAGATTCGCCCCGAGGGAGCAAGCATCGTTTTCATAAGGAGGGTGAGGGAGCTAACTGAGTTGTTTTCGAGCCTCGTCGAGCGCGCCAATTAAGGCTGCGATGTCATCTCCGCTTGTCCGGTAGTTGGTGATGCAGGCCCGAAGCACGGGCACTGAGTTGGCCAGGCGGGTAGTTGAAATCCAGGCTTTTCCAGAGCCGACAACTTTCATGGCCACCGCGTGCAGGTAGGCAGCGGAGCGGCCCTCCGCATGGCGCCGGTCAATGAAGCAACAGAGGGGCAATGGCGTTTCGTTAACAACCTGCCAGCCCGAGGCTTCGAGTTGCTCCCGCAGCAGCGCGCCCATGGCCACCATCTGGCGGATGGCCGTGGCGTATCCCTCCCAACCAGCTACGGCCAGCGAGAGAAACACCTTCAGACCGATGGCCCGGCGGGACCACTGGATCGAGTGCATAAAAGGATCGACCACGTCCAATTCCGCCGCCTCGCGCGGCATATACGTTACGGCGGTGCGGAATGTTCGATCGAGGATATCGGTGTGCCGGGTGATGTAGATTCCCGCGCCCATGGGCACAGAAAGCCACTTGTGCGCGTCGAAGGTAAGGGAATCAGATCGCTCGATGCCCTCCAATAGAGAACGCATTTCGGGGACCAATGCTGCCGCCCCGCCCCACGCCGCGTCCACGTGAAGCCATAGTTTTTCGCGCGCGGCCACCTCTGCGAGGGCGGCAAGGGGATCAATCACTCCCGCGTTGGTGGTTCCCGCAGTTGCGACCACCATGAAAGGCGCGAAGCCCTGGCCACGGTCCTGGGCGATTCTCGAAACTAGGACTTCCGGATTCATGCGCAGGCTGTCATCCACTGGAATCTCGTGCACGGCATCCGTCCCCAGCCCGCACAGTCGAGCCACCTTCAGCAAGGAATGATGCGCCTCTGCGGAAACGTAGAGAACGGGCTGAGCGGCAAGCGCTCGGACGCCACGGCAGGAGAATTCCGGAAACGTCTGCACCAAAGCGGTGAGGACCGCCGTATGGTTGGCTTCCATGCCACCTGAAGCAAAAGTTCCATCGGTCTGCGCGGGGTCGTAACCAAATCGAGCACCGAAGGCACGCACCAGATGCTGTTCAACCTCGATGGCCAGTGGGCTGTGGCTCCAGGCGGCGAGTTGGGGGTTAAAGGCCGCAACCAGGGCGTCCCCAGCGATGCCCATGGTAGTCGGTGCGGGGTTGAATAGTCCGTAATAGCGGGGATGCGGTGTGTGGGTTTGAAACTTCCACAGACCCTCGACAAGAAAATCGAGGGCCTCGAAAGCATCCATCGGCGCGGAGAAATCGAAGCGCGAGAGCAAGGCGCGGAGCTTCACGGGATCGAGCGGAGGGGTGACTCGGCCGGTCTCCAGCTTTGTGGCGTAGGTTTCAATAGCGTCCACCAATTGCCGCCAAAGTCTGGCGCGAGTCTCAGCATCAAGCATCAAAGGCGGGGCAGCCATGTGTTATTCCGATTCTCCATTCTTGCGCGCCGCTTCCCACGCAAGGATAGCCTTCTTTCGAGCCGCTCCCCAATGATAATCACCGGTAATCCCCATCTTGCGGATAGCCCTGTGGCAAGGAATGAGGAAAGATATGGGGTTCCGGCCCACCGCGCTGCCCACAGCCCGTGCGGCCGACGGCTTCCCAAGTTGGCGCGCCAGGTCTTCATAGCACACCATGGAACCCGGCGGAATCCTGAGCAGGGCTTCCCAGACTTTGACTTGGAAGTTTGTGCCCATCAACAACAGCTTCACAGGATTACTGCCGTTTCTTTTCTTGGGACTGAAAACTCTATCGATAGTGATCCGGGTCTTCCGCGGATTCTGTTGAAACTCTGCCGCCGGCCATCTTCGCTTGAAGTCCTCGAGAGCTTCTGCGCGACCCCCTTGCCCCACGAAACCCAATCCGCAAATCCCACGCTCGGTAACCGCGAGAAGACACTCACCGAAGGGGCTGGGGTGGTATCCGTAACTGATCTTGCAGCCTGCCCCTTTGGCCTTGAACTCTCCAGGAGTCATTGCCTCGACATTCACGAAAAGGTCGTGCAGGCGGCTTGGGCTGGACAACCCGGCATCATAGGCGGCGTCCAGCACGCTCCGGGATTCCTCGAGGACCTTCTTGGCATGTTCCAGTGTCAGAAACTGTACCAAGCGCTTGGGACTGATGCCTGCCCAGCGCCGAAAGAGCCGCTGGAAGTGATATTCGCTCAGGTTGACGTTCCGCGCCACCTCGTCCAAACTCGGCTGGTGGTGATAGTTCTCCGCTAGAAACTGTATGGTTTTCTCGATGCGTCGATAATCTTCCGCCTTCGTTTGCATTTTCCCTCCCTGCCATCCTGATCCATCATCGCTAGGATGGAGCGTCGGCGCAACCCGATTCTTGCTGCCGGAGGATGTTTGAACCCCAATTCGAAGGTTGGAGTTGTTACCGTAGTCCACGGGCGCGCCCAATGCTGTCATCCTAAGTGCCCATGGTCTGATGTGGACGGGATTTCAATTCGTCTCACGCGTCTCGCTTTTTTGAAGTGTTCTGCACCAGCAAGATCAAGTTTTCATGTGTTTTCAATGGATTAGAAGAACGCCGGGGATATGCGCCGAAGCGCATGAATGTGGCATTTTGAGACACTTGGCGGTTCGCCCGCTTAATAGTACGCTACATTGATAGCCCATCGGTGCAAGGAAACTGCCGGGATGCTTCGTCCCCCAAAGAGCGGCGTCCTCAGCATGACATGGGGCTGCACGGCAAGTCAAAAGTCAAAAGTCGAAGGTCGAGAGTAGGCTAACTGGAAACGAGCGCGACGAATTTCGGATATTCCAGACTGAAAATTAGAAGCTCGACCACAAGGCCGCCAATTTCGATTTTCCAGTTTCTAGTTTCCAGTTTCTAGTTTCAGCTTTCTGGTCTTTGCGCCGGAAGGCCTTCCGTGTCCGGGGTGACGGCGACGGGACTTGGCCGGTGGGTGATGATGAGCGCTACACCGGCGATGATGGTGGCGCTGGCAAGCAACTCACGAGCCGTCAATGCCTCGCCGCCTCCAGCCCAACCGAGGAAGACCGCCACGGCCGGGTTCACAAAAGCATAAGTGGAAACCCGCGCCGTGGCTACCGTGCGCAACAACCAGATGTAAGCAGTGAAACCGAGCAGCGAGCCCGCCACAATCAGATAGAAAAGACCCAGCAAGGAGCGGAGGGCGACATCGTGGATATGGAGCTGCCTCCCCTCCCCGCTCAGGACGCCCAGCAACAAGAGCAAGGCGCCGCCGGCCAACATCTCCATGGCCGCCGCCAGAAAGGGCGAAGGGGGCAATTTCAGCTTGTGCGAGAGAATGGAGCCGAATGACCAGGAAAACGACGAGAACATCAGTACTCCCGCGCCGGCAAGATCCACGCGCGAGCTACCCCACAGGTGGGCCGGACCCACCAGCAAGGCAAGTCCGGCCCCACCGATAGCCATTCCGCCAACCACCCGCCCCTCCAGCTTCGTGCCGCCTTTCCTTAAGCTATCGAGCAGGACCATCCAGATGGGGATGGTCGCCAGCAGCAAAGCGGCGAGTCCGGAAGGCACTCGCTGCTCCGCCCAGCACAACCCTCCATTGCCAATCACCAGGAGCAAAGCCCCTAAAATGGCTGCGCCGGCCCAATGCCGACGGGAGGGCGCGGTCGCCCCACCAGCGCGCGTCAACAGGTACAACGTGGCGCCGGCCATAACGAACCGGCACCCCGCCATGAACAACGGAGGGATTGTTTCAACGGCGTATCGGATGGCGAGGTAAGTGGACCCCCAGATGAGGTAAACGGCTGCGAAGGCGAGCAGAATCTTGGCTCGAGAGGGATGCGCGGTTGGTGTTGTTTCAGACAATGAGCCTCCCCACTTCTCCAGTTCACAGTTGACAGTCGACAGTCGACAGTTAACAGATTGCCAATCGTATCGACGTGAACCGAACGGATTATGATGCGGGGAAAAAGTGACGGAGTAAATAGGTTTCAGGGGCCAGGTGTCAGGGGCCAGGTGTCAGGGGCTGGGGGCTTGGGTCCGGGCCAATCTTGAATTCTGAATTCAGGACTGCACTCTCTCACCACGTCGTCCCTAGTGTCCTGTCCCGCCTTATTGTTGACAACGAGCAGCTTGGCAGGAACCCCCTCACCCGGCCCGCCTCCCGATGAAGTACATCGGGACGGCGGTCCACCCTCTCCCCCAAGGGGGAGAGGGGCGGGGGAGCGAGGGGGTATTGTGAACAATTAAGTGGGACAGGACACTAGCTCCCAGCCACTAGCCCCCAGCACCATCTTTTTGAAAGCTGGAAACCAATGGCCGAGAATGAATAACGGACCACTGACAACTGACAACTTCTCTCAGACTGACATGCCGAAACGACCCCCCGATTCAATCACATATTCTTCAGCACCCACTGAACGCGCTGCACGGTTGGTTTGGCGACGGCGGGTGCGGGGCCGGTGGCGGTGACGGTGGTTGAGGGGAACCACGGCGGCGCAAATCCTTGGGTGGCGGCAAACCGTTGGTCGAAGTACACGTTGAAGGTAGTTATGTTGACTCCGTGAGCCGCATTCTCAATCCGACCGCCCACATTGGTCACGGTGTTGATGGAGCCTTCGTTTGTACTGAAGCCATAATTCTGACCTGCCTTAAGCGCCGCCATAGATGCATCAATCTCCAGGTTGTTGTTTGAATAATTGCTGTTGAGGTTGATGTTTCCGTTGGCCGTAAAAAGGCCCAGCACCTGGCCGTTATTGTGCCCGGGGATCAAGGTATCGGCGGGGTCCCCATTGCAACAAGCCGGGTTCGTTCCTGCCACAACTTGGTTCTGTGTCGTAGTGACAGGTTCGGTTTTGTAAATCAAATCACCCTCGATATCGATATCGCCATTGGCTGCAATGGTGATGGCATTGTAATCTTGAATGCCCGCCTGCCCCTGACCTGGGCCGCTCAAACCACCGGGGCAGTTGCTACCATACGAGCAAGAGGCGATATCGCCGTTCACGTAAATCATGGTGCCTGGCTGCGGCGTACTTCCGCTTAGGTTCATGGGGGCAGCGCAGAAGTTGACGGTAGTGGTCGAACCTGATCCCACCTTGGTCCCCACCGTAGTAGTGCCGGTCGTTCCCGCAGGACAGTTCCAGGCAGTTGGTGGGGTCGCGAGCGGATCAACCGTGATGGTCGTGGTTGTAGTGTTACTCCAACTACTCTGTGAAATGGTAAAAACCTGCGCGGACGTTCCGCTGGTCGAAAGCGTTATGCTCGCGTCTCCCTGCACATAGAAGCCGCCCCCATCGAAGGTGTTAACGCTGCCAGTCGTGGTGTAGGGAATATAAACCCCAGAGGAGGATCCGCTTGGCGGATTGGGATAGGCAGTTCCGGAAGCGGTTTGAAGCGGAGGGTAATTCGGAGAGCTACCGCTAAGGTTACCGTTGTGCATTTGAGTGGAATTGGGAGCGAGGGAACCCTCGCCCGTGCCTTTGCCATCAAGCACCGCCCACTGCTGGCTGAAATCATTCGGCGGCAGGGCCTCGGTGTTGAGTCCGACGCTGAAGGGCGGGTTTCCTTCAAAGGTGGGCTTAATCGTCTGCGCTTGGCTTCCGCTCCCGTACTTGTAACTGCTGGTTGGAGACTGAATGCAGGTGTTTCCAAACCAGAAGTCTGCATCGGCGTTCGCCTGCCCCACGGGGTCGGTAAAGATATAAGAGCCGCTGGTGCCAAACTGCCAGGCGCCATTCGTAAACTGGGGGCCCGTCAAGGTGCCGGGGACCAGCGGCCCGAGGCAGGGCGGGAACTGGTCAATGAAGGCACCATAAGCGGCGAAGCTGGGCGTGGAGGTTGGCTGTAGGCCGCTGACAGCCAAAATGATACTTCCAGTCTCGGATACGGTGGTCTGCTCCGAACCCTGGGCCATTCCCCTGACGCAGAGTTGGTAGTTATAAATATATTTATACCCATTTGGGTTATTATTAGAGTCGTAAGAGGTTATAGTGGGCGAATTGGGTGCGAGGGAAAAGGTGGTCGGGCACCCCGTAGTGTTAGGAATCACGAAGCTCTCGACCCATGAGTTGGCAGCCTGGCCGGCATTGAGAGAAGTGGAACTCGCGTACGCCGTCAAAACGCTGCTCAAAACTGTCGCCGCTGCGCCCGCGGGGATCGGATTCGTCGTGAAGGTGCTGGGAACCTGAGCAACGATCTGGCTTTGCAACTGTTGCCGGGCGATGTTGAGTCCGGAGTCCGCAGCGTAGAACGATCCTCGGGCGTTGCGGTAATAACCGTTGATCAACATGTCGGAGCTCGAGGAAAAGACCATCGCCAGGGCCATGAGGCTCATCATGCTCAAGAGCAGCAGGGTGAAGACGAGCGCAAACCCGTGATCTCCATAATGCTGCTTTCGCAGCCCCGTCAGGGGCGGAATCCCGCGGACGCGGGACCAGGGCGCCAGCCCTGGGTGGAGGGCCCTCACCCCGCCTTCGACACCCCTCTCCCGCGCGAGCGGGAGAGGGGACGGGGGTGAGGGAGGGTTCGCTGACCCATCCCGCACTGCGGGACCGTGGGCTACATTCTTTCGCCCCGACACGTCGGGGCTGATTTCATCAACGAATTCCCCTCTGCCGTTCATGACATCACCTCAGTCATTCATGCTCAAGTTCCGTGGGTTGACCACCACAGAGGCGCCCTGCACTACGTAAGGCCCGCCATCAAATGGATTACGGAAAGTGAAGGAAGGGTCCGTGCTGGGTTGGGTGCGCGCGATCAGGGAAACGCGCACGGACCTCACCCGAGAGAACAGATAGGCCGAATCATAGGGCGGTGGACTTGTGTTGTTGGCGTTGTATTGGGCCGCGTTGTAATTGTATTGGGTTGGCAACGAGTCGGTAACGCTGTTCCAAATCGTCACTCCGACCTTGAACCCAAGGATCTGGTCCATAACGACCGTGGTGGTGCCCCCTTGGACCCGTTGGAGCTGTGGATCGCTCTGATTCGCAGTACTCACCTGGTAGGTGATGGGGGCCAACTGGAGAATCCAATCGCCGCCACAGAACTGAGCTCCAAAATTATTGGGTGTTGGGCAAGTATTACCGTCGCAAGCCGTGATGTCCAGGGGGTCGTTAGTCTTCCAGTTGGCGCCGGTGTTGGTGCCATCGCTGTTGGTGGCATTGAAGGTGAACTTGACGGCCGACCCCACAACCGTCGGGGCTGCGGTCAGAACCACCGCCGTCACGCTCTGGCCCGTGCTGGTTAGAAAGAGCAGTTGAGCACCGCTGACGTATTTGGCCGCCGTCGCCGCGAGCGTAAGCCCGGTGGCAGCTTGACCGTAGGCCACCCCCTTCGATGTGTTTGAGCAGTTCGACGTCCCATTGGCTCCGGTGCTGTCCGTGGCGTTAATAGGGGGGTAGGTGGTGGAATTGGCGACTGCAAGGATATTGATCTGATCGAAGCAGTTAGTGCCATAGGTGTTGGTCGTGGCGTTGTAACAGGACGTGCCCGCCGCCGGCACGTTGTTGATGATGGTGGCGCCGATCGGCCAGCTTGGGATGTTGTACCCGACGTAGTATCCTGTGCCTGCATTGGCCAGGTCGAGCTGCAATTGTCCGACCGCATTGCGGATCCCAATATTGAGACCGACCATGCCTTGTTGCTGGCCGGCGGTCGTACGCATGCGGGAGAAAAGCATGAGGCCGCTGGCGCTCGCCAAAAGGAAGATGGCCATCGCCACTACCAATTCCAAGAGCGAAAAACCCTTGTCGCGCCGCCCAACCTTGGGGACGTGCCGTGGACCACGGCTCATTGAGAAAGTTCCTTTCCTTGTCCTCATGGGCGCACCATGCTCATTTGAAAGCTCACCGTCGGCTGGGTGGAATTGCTGTTCATCTGTACGGACAGGTCCATCAGGGTCACCAGAACCGTCACGCGTCGCGTGCCGGAAAGGCAAATCGCGCTTACGCCGGCCACCGGAGTGTTGGCTTCGATAATCCAGCGTCGGTGAAACGTGGGGGAAGGCATCGTAGTCGGGTTAGTGACCGTTATGGTTCCGTCCGGAGCGTGGGTGGTGGTGGTGAAGATCGTGCTGCCACTGCCGGGGCTGCTCACCGTCTCGGAGAAGCAGCCGTAGGTCGGGTTCGGGCAGTCGGTGCTGTTGACCGTGGCCATGCAGACGTCGTCATAGTAGCTCACGACGGCCGAGTTTCCTGTCGACGAGCACATGTTGAGAGGCGGCGGACAAGTAGTAGGGTTTCCAATAATGTCCTGGGTCAGACTGCCTATAGACGAGCTTGCCGCTGGCACGCAAATCTGCGGATCGTCGACGTCCCACCGGTTCAGGTCCTCCAACTTTTCCGAGGCCAATTCTGCCGCCAGGTTCATGTACTTCGACTGGTGACTGGTGTTCATGCAGCGCCCGGCCAGGAGGGCAGTCGCTAGCACTCCTATCAGAAGGACGATGAGCGCCACAAGGGTCTCCAAGAGGGTGAACCCATGGTCCGAAGCAGCTCTAGTTGGACGAAACATCGCCGACTCCTGTCACGCTAATGGTCTTCGTCAAAAGGCCGTTGCTGATCGTAAAACTCAAAGTGCCTGTAGTAGCCGAAACCGTGCCGTTGGCGTTGAATTGAAGCGTGGTGGTCGTGTTGATTGTGACGTCGTGAACACCACTGATCGGGATAGCGGTGCCTACGTTCGTAAAGCTCGTCGCCGGGGGCGGCTCGCTTGCTACCTGATAGTTGCCATTCGTGCTGAACGTTATATTGTACGGGTAAGCGTGCATGATGGCCTGGTAGCGGGTGGCCGAAATCGCTCCGGTGGCGGCGGACACGGCCGCGATCAGCCGATAATTGCGCAAGGCATTCACGGTTGTTGGGACCGCCGTGGCTACCAGCGTGCTCACCACCACAAGAGTGATGACGATCTGGAGCAAACTATAACCGTCGCTCCTTTGGGCTGCGCTTCGTCTGGCACGGCTTGCCACCGCCCTATTCACGTCATTCACCACAATGGGCCGCCTTCCCTGCTTCACATTACTGTGCTCATTATTAATCTATTTGCAAACCATCCTCCCGCATCGCGCCTGAGCGGCAGATGACACCGCCCCCGAAACACTCTTTCCGCTACAATGGTGGTGGTGTCAGTGCCTGGGGGGACAGCCTTCGTGTAGTTGTTGATAGCAGTCCGAATGCGCTCTCCCGCAACGCCACGTGACTGCCGGCGTGTCACCAAGTGCTCTGCACGTGGTGTCACCTCCCCGCTAGTTTCCATCCAGTGCTGTCTGTTGCCAACAGTACGGGGGTACTAGGGACGTATTCTCCTCTGGTCCTGGCCCATTACCATCGCTTCTGGTTGCCGCAAAGTGCAGCTTGAGCCCGAATTCGAAAGTTGGGAGCCGCCGGTCGAGCCGAATCAATTGATTCGAGGCCCGTTTGACGGAGATACCGGAGGAACAAAATGGTGCGGGGTCGGGCGTAGGGGCACAGCGCGCTGTGCCCCTACAAGAGGCCCGTTTGACGGAGATACCGGAGGAACAAAATGGTGCGGGGTCGGGCGTAGGGGCACAGCGCGCTGTGCCCCTACAAGATGTACGTCGCACCCACGCTAACTTCCGAATTCGGGTTGAGTGGTTGCGCTAAGGATGACGGTTGCCTTCGCAATCAGAAAGCGGAAATCGGAAACTGGAAATTAGAAACTGGCAGCTAACGCAATGGAGTTTTAGCGGGTTGTCCCCAACGAGGGCGGAGAATCCCGCGCTTCGCCCCGGTCGAGCGTCGTGTGGCCCTACATGCACAGGGGCCGGGGGCTGCGGCAGTAGGGGCGGTTCGCGAACCGCCCCTACTTCAGTACCACATTGCCCAGGTATCCGCAGTTCTCGCCGTCAATATCTTTCACGAAGACGCTCACACGGAAGGTGCCTGCGGGCGCCGGGATGGACTTATCGAGTCGGACAACCTCTCGGGGATCGACGGTCTGCAAGGTCGCCTGACCCAGTTCCTCTCCCATTACATTGTAGAAGTTAGCGACCAGAGTTCCTGGGGTGAAGACGCCGAAGACGCCCTTCAGACTAACCTGCCCACCTTCCAGGTTACCGGCAAGCGGCTCGTTGATGGCGCCTGCCCATACGGCGTTCAGCACGGGGTTCGGGACACTGGTGGGTGACCAATAGACCGGGAACGAGTATTCCTCGCCGGGGTTAAGTGTCGCATAGGGGCTTAGCACCTCGGTTTCGAGGATGTAGGGATTTTGCTTCGGGTCGTCAGGAAGAGTCTGGTCCCAAGGGCCGCGGGAAATTATACCGGGGCCGTTATTCCAGGTTTCCACGGCGGCGCCGTCGGGATATTCCTTTTCGGGGAAACAAGTGAAGTTCTCGACGAAGCCGATGTTTTTCTGTCCGTTGACCACCGCGTACCAGCCTCGGTCCGTGTCGGCTGCGGCCTTCCCGACGCGGTAGAGATAATGGGCGCGCAGCATGTGGCCCCCGTGCAGGAGCTCGTAGCTTGGGTGTCGAGCGTCACCATACGGGTTGTAGTAGCCCCGGGGATACTTGCTGTGGGGATTGAGCGGGAGATACATGAACAGGTCGGGGTTTGGTTTCGAAGGGTCGTGGGCGTCCGCAGCATCGTTCTGAATTAAGTGCCAGATCCCCCAACGAATCTGCCGGCGGCTGATGTTGCGCATCACCTGGTCGACCTTAAGGCGCGTGGTCCCGGCATAAACGTGATACGTCCGCACAAATTGCACACCGGTGCGCGGGTCCGCAGGACTGGTCACGCGGACGGCGACCTCGGCGGGCGTCTCCGTGACCAACTCGGCCGTATACTTGCTGCCGTCCAGTATGTAGTAGGGAATGCTGGGCCATTGATCCTCGCTCATCCAACCTTCCGGTCCGGGCCAGACTTTGTCACCGCCGTAGTTCGCCCAGCCGGCCTTGAGGTTGTTCTGTTCAGGCGGCAGGACTTTCCCGGCCAAGTCTTTATTCACAAAGAAGAACCCCTTCTCGCCAAGCTGCAACTGGATGGCGCGGCCCCCGATGTCCGGAGCGACATAAAGGGTGACGATGCCATTGGTCAGGCGATAGGCGTTCCAGCCGTTGAATTGAGTCTTTTCAAGGCTTGCGGAAAAGGAATTATTCTGAGTTGCCATGGCAAACCTCGCTGAAAATAAGGTTGTCGGATTTGTTGTTAAATAATTGTGCCGCGATCCGGTTGCTACGCCAATTGATGCCAGCAAAGTGCCGAGGGCGCAGCCAATCAGCATCCTCTGAACTCGTCCCATGACCTTCTACCCCCCTTTGTCATTCCGATCCCGCAGTCGCGGGAGAGGAATCTCGCTCTGTTCTTTCTTCCTCCTGTCCCCAGGTCACCTTGAGCGCCGGTCCGCAGGCAGAGCGAGATTCCTCCCCTTCGCTCCGCTCTGGGTCGGAATGACAACGTTCACGAAGGTCTTTCAGCATCCTGCTGCGCCGAACGCGGTTCGGCCCTACGCCAAATTCGCCAGCGTGTGCGCCAAATCCCGGACGGCGGGATAAAGGTCGCGATACACCTGGTAATAGCGGTCATAAGCTTTGACGTTTTCCGCCAGGGGCGTCATGCTCTCTTTCACCTGTATGGCTTCTGCCGCTGCTTCCGAAACGCTCGAATAGGTCTTTGCCGCGACGCCGGCGAGCAAGGCAGCGCCGAAGGCAGAGCCTTCCGAGGTTCGGAGGGTCACGAGTTCGGTGCCAAATATATCCGCCTGGATTTCTCGCCAAGTGAAGTTGCGCGAGCCGCCGCCCGAGGAGCGAATCTGCTCGACCGGAATTTTCAGCTCTCTGAATATCTCGATCGAGTCGCGCAGGCTGAACGCCACCCCTTCCAGGATGGAGCGGATGAGGTGTGCTCGCGTGTGAACAGCGGTCAGACCGAACCACATGCCGCGCGCCTGGGCGTCGAGGTGAGGCGTCCGCTCGCCCATCAGGTAGGGCAGCCACAAGACGCCGCCACTTCCAGGGGGAATTTCCCGGGCCTCGTTGATAATGAGGTCGTAAGCATCGGCGTCCGTGTGGCGGGCGTACCAGCTCTCCGAAGCTGCAAAGTTGTCGCGGAACCAGCGCAGGGAGAGTCCGGCGCCCTGAGTGACCCCCATCACGTGCCATTTGCCGGGAACGGCGTGGCAGAACGTATGGATGCGACCACGGGGGTCGAGCTTGGGCGCCTCGGTGTAGGCAAAGATCACACCCGAGGTGCCCAGCGTGGCGGAGGTCAGCCCGGGCTCGACGATCCCATTGCCCACGGCGCTTGCGGCTTGGTCGCCTGCACCGCCCACCACCGGCGTCCCGGCGCTCAAGCCGGTGAGTACGGCGGCCTCGGGTGTGATCTGTCCCGTGATTTCGACAGACTCGTAGGCGCGCGGCAGGAGCTTGGCGTCCAAATCAAGCGCCGACAACATCTCGCGCGACCACCGGCGGTTGGTCACATCAAAAAGCAAAGTGCCCGAGGCGTCCGAGACGTCGGTGGCAAATTCACCCGTAAGACGGAAACGCACAAAATCCTTGGGCAGGAGGAAGTGAGCGGCGCGCTCGAAAATCTTCGGCTCCTCATCGCGGATCCAAAGCAGCTTGGGCGCGCTGAAGCCTGTGAGGGCGGGATTGGAGACCAGCTTGATCAATCGCTCCGCCCCGACCGTTGCGGTGATCCAGTCGCATTGGGCTTGGCTGCGTTGGTCGCACCAGATCAAGGAGGGCCGCAGGACCGCCGGCGTGCTGTCCATCAGAACCACGCCATGCATTTGGCCGGAAAACCCCACGGCGTCAATGTCGCCGCCCTTGAGCTGGGCTTGCTCGAGGGCCCCACGGATGGCCACCAGAGTCGCGCGCCACCAGTCCTCAGGCTCCTGCTCTGCCCAACCGGGCTTGGCCATTTTCATGGGCTGGTGATCGCCCGTGGCAGCTCCCACAATATGACCATCCGGGCGGACGATGATTGCCCGTGTCCCGGTGGTTCCAACGTCAATTCCCATCATGTAGGCCATAGCATTGAGTCCTGTAAGAGTATTTTCAAGAGCAGGATTCAGGATTCAGGGGAAAGAAATGTGCCGGAGGGTGAGTGCTAAGGGTTTGCTCCTCCCTAGATTCCAGCCCCTGTTAATCCCTGGCTCCTGAATCCCGAATCCTGAATCCTGAATCCTAGATCTTCACTTTCTCCCACCGCCCTGACTTTGCCGAGCGCTCCACAGCGTCCAGGACGGCTTGAACCTTCACGCCTTCGCCAAACCCGGGCTGGGCAGGCTGGCCCTTCTCCAATCCCGTCAGGAAGTCGTGGAGGGCATGGACGAACGTGTGCTCGTAACCAATGATGTGGCCTGGTGGCCACCATGCGCCGACGTAAGGATGGTTGCCCTCTGTCACCATGATCGTCTTGAAGCCCTGCTGCTCATTGGGCTCCGTGCGATCATAGAATTCCAGCTCGTTCATCCTTTCCATGTTGAAAGCCAGACTGCCTTTGCTGCCGTAGATTTGGAAGGTGTTGTAATTCCTCCGGCCCCCGGCGAAGCGTGACGACTCAAAGACTCCCACGGCGCGGTTCTTGAAGCGGGCGAGAAAGTTCGAGTCATCATCCACTGTGACCTTGCCTTTCTTCCCTTCTGCTCCTTTGGCTCCCCAGGCGCCTTCACCGGTGCCGGGCAAAGGCCGCTCCCTAATGAACGTGGTCATCTGGCCGGCGACTGATTCGATGTAACCATTCAGGAACTGGGCTAGGTCGGCGGCGTGTGCCCCGATGTCTCCCAGGGCGCCGCTGCCCGCGTATTTTTTTTCCAGGCGCCAGACCAGGGGGAAGTCTGGATCCATGATCCAGTCCTGGAGGTACGCGCCGTGATAATGATAGACCTGCCCCAGGCGGCCCTCTTCGATGAGCTTCTTGGCGAAGGCTACCGCGGGCACCCGGCGATAATTAAAGTTCACCATGTGGGAGACACCGGCTTTTTCCACCGCGCGGAGCATCTCCTTGGCCTGAGCCAGATTGTTGGCCAGGGGCTTCTCGCAGATAACGTGCTTGCCAGCCTCGGCGGCGGCTATGGCCATGGGGTGGTGAAGGTACCCCGGCGTCGAGATATCCACGAGGTCAATATCCTTACGTTCGATTACCCGGCGCCAGTCGCAGTCGGACTCTTCCCAGCCCAACTGCTGCGCCGTGGCCTCGAGTTCTTCGCTGCAAGCCTTCCCACAGAGCACTTTCATGCGCGGCCGATACTTGCCGGGAAAGAACCTGCTGACCTGCCGGTAAGCGTTTGAATGGGCCTTGCCCATGAATTGGTGACCGATTAGAGCAACGTTGATTTCTGGCATCTTCGGATTCACCTCTTTCCATAAGTGACAAGTGACGAGTGACAAGTGACCAGCGGGAACTACAGGAGTCAGAGGAGAAGGGGCTGGGGACTAGGGGCTGGGGAAGCACGGAAGGCAACTGGCAGTCAGCAGCCGCCCAAAAGAAACCGCGATCTGGTGTTGGTGATTTGCCCTTCACTGCTCCCTAGCACGCACTCCCTGCTCTTCTGCCTACCTCCTACTGACCCCTGACTCCTGAATCCTGAATCCTGCTCTTCTCACGCCCACCACATCTCCTTGAGTTTTTCTTTGATAATGACTTGGTTCAAGAAATTGGCCGCTTTGGTCAGACCCTCGTCCACAGACATCAGGCTGTCTTCGTGTTCGATGGACAGCACATCGTCGTAACCCACCATCTGGAGCGTGGAGACAAAGTCCGCCCAGAAATCCAAGTCGTGACCGTAACCGACGGTGCGGAAGATAAACGAGCGGTTTTTCTCGTCGCTATAGGGTTTGGTGTCGAGCACGCCATTCACCATGATGTTGACATTGTAAAGGCGCGTGTCCTTGGCGTGGATGTGAAATACTGCTTCGCCCAGCTTGCGCACCGCAGCACAGGGGTCAATACCTTGCCAGAACATGTGGCTGGGATCGAAGTTGCAACCGATGGCAGGTCCGGCGGCTTCCCTAAGGCGGAGCATGGTTTCCGGGTTGTAAACCACGAATCCCGGATGCATTTCGATGCCGATCCGTACCCCGTGGTCCTGCGCAAACTTGGCGCGCTTCGTCCAGAAGGGGATAACTTTTTTCTCCCACTGCCATTTCAAGATTTCCAGGAAATCCGGCGGCCAGGGCGTGGTGGACCAATTCGGGTATTGAGCATTATCCGAATCGCCAGGACAACCGGAAAAATCGATCACCCGCGTAACGCCCAGTTTTTCCGCCATCAAAATCGTCTTGCGGTTGATTTCGGCGTGCGCCTCCGCAATCTTCTTGTTGGGATGAAGCGGGTTGCCATGGCAACTCAAGGCGCTGATGCTGATGCCCTGGTCCTCGAGCTTTTGCTTGAACTCTTTAATCTTGGAGGGTTGGCTCATCCAGTCCAGCTTCAGATGCGGGTCGCCAGGGTAGTTCCCGGTTCCCAACTCGACGGTGCGGATGCCGAGAGGCTTTATCTTTTCGATGACCTCGTCCAAACTGAGCCTAGCCAGGAGCGCCGTAAAGAGTCCGACCTTCATATCAGGTCTCCTTTTCTTGAATGTTAGCGTGGGCGCCGCCGGTCAGGCATGTTGCCAGTACTGACGTCGCCCCTCATCCTGCCAAGATGCGCAGTAGACACCAAGAATGAGAAGGCTAAATCTATAGTCCGATAGCCCCCGCGTCAACTGGAAAATGGACGCCAATAACCTGCCCACACCGCCTCATTCCCGGCAGCAGGAGATGACTCTCCTTGACTCCGAGGTTCATCTCAGGTGTTTCCCCGTTGTGGTGACGGTCAGTTGGCCATGTTTAACTCCCCGCAGGCTCAGGATGCGATCGGCCAGGCTCTTGACCTCCCCACTTCGGCCTCTCAAGATGACCACTTCGAGGCAATGGTGGTGGTCCAAATGCACATGCGTAGCCGCCAGAACCTTGCTTGCGGCCTTATGCTGGGCCTCAATCAGCTTGGCGGAGAGATTCGGCTGGTGGTGGTCGTAAACCATGGTCAGCGTTCCCACGATCACCTTGTTTTCATCGGCCGCCTCTTCCACCAGATGCTCGCGAATAAGGTCCCGTATGGCCTCCGACCGGTTTTGATATCCCTTGCGGTTAATGGCCGTGTCGAACCTCTCGAGAAGCTCCCTTTCCAGGGAGAGTCCGGTCCGAACCAGATCACCCATTGCTTACCCCCTCGATGATGTGCCCGACGCACGCGCGTGCCGCTCCGAGAAGAGCAAAAGCATTTCACGCCAACGCGCAAAGAAAACAAGGCAGTACTTCTTTGCGAGTCTTTGCGCGCGCGCACGGCGGGTCAAAAGAGACCCACGCGTGGCGGGTCAAAAGGGACCTTGGTCCCGCTTTGCAGGATGAGATCGTTCATTCTTTCACAGCTCCGGACGCCTCAGGCCGAACGCCGCTCGGCCCTACAATGACATGCCAAGGGGTTTTCGGCAAGCTGCGAAGCATTCGCCGCCGGGAGGGGGCAGTACGCGAGATGCCCCTACTTGAGATACTGGTTGAACCATTCGATGGTGCGCTTGGTGACGTCCCGCTCATGTTCGGGCTGCGAGATCACGTGGCCTTCATCCGGATACACTACGAGCTGGGTTTCCACGCCGAGGGTTTTTAGAGCGTGCCAAAACTCGAAGGACTGAGGCGCGGGGCATTCGCCGTCGCGGTCGCCCACCAGGATGAGCGTAGGAGTTTTGACGTTCTTGATAAAGGTGAGGGGAGAACTCCTGGCATAGGCGTCCGGGTCATCGTAGACGGAGGCACCGAAAAAGGGAATCATCCACTGGTCGATATCGTTTTCTCCATAATAGCTCTGCCAATTGGCGATGCCTGCCCCGGCCACCGCGGCGCGAAAACGATTCGTCCGGGTCACGGCCCACATGGTCATGTAGCCGCCATAGCTCCAGCCTGCAATTCCGACGCGGCGGTCATCCACCGGAAGCGTTTTCACCACATAGTCGACGCCCGCAAGAATGTCGCGAAAATCGCCGTAGCCGAAGTCCTTGACGTTTGCCGCGGTGAAGGCTTCGCCCTCGCCGAAACTGCCTCGCGGATTGGGGAAGAGGACGAAGCAGTCTTCGTACGAAAGCAGCGCAAGGTTGAAGAACGCTCCCGGCCAAGAGGGTTTTTCGCTGGCCCCGGGCCCGCCATGCACGGACACCACCATGGGGTAGCGCTTGGAGGGATCATAATCTACCGGGTAGAGCAGCCAGCCCTGGATTTTCATCCCGTCATTCGACCAATGGATGCTTTCGGACTTGCCCCAGCGTGGACGAACTCCGGCGTTGTGGCGCGTGACCTGCTTCCAGGCCCCGATCTCCCCCGCCCAGATCTCCGGGGGTTGCTGGAATGATTGGCGGACCAACGCGCAGGTCTTTCCATCCTCGGCCAAGGATATCCCAAAGTCCCACCAGGTTCCGGTTGAGATGGTTTCGGGGCCGCTCCAGAGGGTTTCGATTTTCCCATCGCGAGCATCAACCGTGGCGATGCCGCTCGAGCCGTCGATTTGTTCTGTGAACAGGATTCTTTCCGAGGAGGGGAGCCAGGCGAGCGTGGCGGGCGAAGCCATGATGCCGGGCGTGAGGTGGCGGGCTTCGCCCCCGCCGGCTGGAATCGTGTAAATATCGCCTCCGGTGCTCCCCTCATCGCTCATGATTCCTCCGATGAAAGCGATGGTCTTCCCGTCCGGCGACCAGTGCGGTTGGGCAATCTGGAGCGGCGGCTTGTAAATGAACCTGACCTCGCCGGAAGCAATATCGATGGTGCAGAGCCGGGCGATCCACCAATTGGCGTCGCCCGTGCCCTGCGCGGCGGTGGCCACAAATCTCCTGCCGTCGGGCGACCAATCGTACTCGTGGATATAGAGGTCGGCGGGCGACACCTGCCGGACCTGCCCGGCGGCCACCTCAACGGTCGTCAGGCGCTGTTCGTAGACGTGTCGCTCGACGGCCCCGGAGGGTGGAGTCATGGGCTCGAGCGGGCCGGCCGCGCGTGGGGCGTTCTCGGTGAAAAGCAGCGCCAATGTCTTGCCGTCTGGCGACCAGGACGGAGAAGCGAGAAATCCAGTCAGGCTGGTGAGTTGGCGCGCCGTGTGACCCCTGGCGTCCGCGACGTAAAGTTCAAGCTGGCCCGAACTCTCCCTGTCCGAAAGGAAAGCGAGCTTTTTGCTGTCCGGAGACCAGGCAATGTCGTGCTCGGCATATTCCTCGCCGCCGTCGCCGGCGGAGACACGACGCGGTTGTTCCGTAGAGCCGAGGGTAGCAACATATATTGCGGAGTTGCCCGTCAGCTCCTGTTTTTCTCCCCTTGAGGACTCGACCCAAGCGACCCTTTTGCCATCAGGTGAAATGGCAACCTGTTTGAATGTGTGGACTGCGAAAAGTGAGTTCAGAGCATCGTCAATTGAGGACTTCTGGACAGCGTAACAAGTCGCCGCGCTGACCATGCATAACGCCAGGGCAAGCGGCAAGCGGGTTCTCGAATGCATGCACAGTCTCCAATCGGGGAAAATCAAGACTCGCAAGAATAACAGAAAACCCGCCCAAGGCAGGAATTCCACTTTGCGTTGGCACTCCCCCAAAATTCGCCTCGTAGCGGCGATTCCACCGCGCTACGTGACGGCGTAAAGCCGCCTCCATACGAAACTGGGGCACGACCGCTCTGTTAGCAGGGTCGCGCCAAAGTCCCCGAAAGGTGACATCCCGAAGCGGCTCTGCCGCCTGCTGTGCGGAAAGGCTTCGCCTTTCCGAGGGCCTCCGCCCTAACTAACCCCCTCGGCTCGGCTGGAAGGCTGAGCCTTCCAGCCGAGCCGAGGGGAAGAAGGGAGGCTGTCTGCGCCGGAAAGCCAGAGGCTTTCCGC
>JBEKHR010000030.1:0-65000 GCA_050012175.1 Terriglobia bacterium
CCCGTATCCCACAATGCCAGCGCTCTTCGGCGACGGTCCTCCAGCAGATCGGCACTACCCTTCAGTCGGGGCATAAGAGTTCCCCCCTGAAGGTCAGTGTATTGCATTATTTATGCAGTGGTCAATAAGGATGTCGTTGATAGTATGCATCGCATTGATAGAGAAATAGCCCGTCTTTCTGTCCCCGTGTATCACATACTAAATGAGGTCGGAATCCCCACTAGATTCACTCGTACACGTACGGAACCCAAAATAGGGCAATAATATACTTGACAACTCCACTTCATTCTGCTAAGATTTAATCATGGAACAAGAACTCAATACACTTCAAGAGGCAATCGCTTATTTCTCGAACCCCGTCAACTGCCGTGAATACGTGGTTGCGCGGCGCTGGCCTAATGGTGTAGCCTGCCCGACCTGTGGAAGCGTCAAGGTGAAATTCTCAGAGAAGCATAACCGCTGGCAGTGCAGTAGCCATCACGCTCGACGGCAGTTCACCGTAAAGACCGGAACAATCTTCGAGGATTCACCGCTCGGGCTGGACAAGTGGCTCTGTGCAATGTGGCAAGTTGTGAATTGCAAGAACGGTGTCAGTTCTTACGAGGTTCACCGAGCTATCGGCGTGACTCAGAAAACCGCATGGTTCATGGATCATCGCATCCGGCTTGCACTGCGGATGGGTTCATTTGAAAAGCTGAGCGGCGAAGTCGAAGTTGACGAGACTTTCATTGGTGGCCTTGCGCGCAACATGCACAAGGATAAACGCGAACTATGTATCACCGGCACTGGCGGAAAGAATAAGGTTCCGGTCATGGGATTCTTGCAGCGCGGTGGGCAAGTCCGATCCCAACTGATTCCCAATCGGAAGAAGAATACTCTTCAAGGGATGGTCAGGGGACAAGTGGCCGATGGTTCAGCGGTGTATACCGATGCACTTGCTTCCTATGATGGGCTGGAGGCAGCTTACAGGCATCAGGTTGTTGACCACGCGATTGAATACGTGAGAGGTCGGGTTCACACCAACGGATTAGAAAACTTCTGGAGTCTCTTGAAACGCGGAATCAAGGGAACATACGTGAGTGTCGAGCCGTTCCACCTAGCCCGCTACCTGGACGAGCAAGCTTTCCGGTACAATTACCGCGAGGACATGAACGACGGCGACCGCTTCGACCTTGCTGTGCTCCAGATCGTCGGCAAACGGCTGGCCTATGCTGAATTGACCGGCAAGGAAAATCCGCAAGCGTGAAAGCTTCCCTACCGCAAACCGTCCAGGGGCCGCAAGAGAATATAGCTTGACCTCCAGCGCCATTTTAACTAATCTTTGTCTTGAAATCAGCCGATGGTAACCACTGCCGGAAACTACTGGGCATAGTGCCGACACTGGGAGACCCTGAACATGAGCTGCGGGCCGCCATTACAGCGGTTGCCGACCACCAGGGATAGCCTCGTAAATCCATACATATTTATCGACGGAGGAAATAATGGGGAGGGCCTTATCCCCGATTTTCCCGGCGCTAGAAACTGAAACCGGGGAATCGTATCAAGTACCACGCCGAGGTCGGAAGTTGATCGCGTTTGGGTGGTACGGCGGGAAGTTCAACCATCTTGATTGGCTCTTGCCGTTGCTGCCAAAGTGCCATCACTACTGCGAACCGTTCGCGGGGTCGGCTGCCGTGCTGTTGAATCGCGAGCCTTCACCAGTCGAAACATACAACGATGTGGACGGCGAGGTAGTGAATTTCTTCCGAGTCCTGCGCACCCAATCGGACGACCTCGTCCGCGCCATTGGGTTGACTCCATTTTCCCGAGAAGAGTTTTACTTGGCGATCTCCACAAACGGCCATTCGATCACGAATCTTGAGCGCGCACGCCGTTTCTTCATCCGCGCCCGACAAGCGAGAACCGGCCTCGCACAAACGGCTTCTCTTGGCCGCTGGGCGAACTGCAAAAATACAAGCCGCGCCGGTATGTCTGGTGTAGTTTCACGTTGGTTGGGCAGTGTTGACGGGCTTCCGAACATTGCGCTCCGATTATTGCGAGTCCAGATTGAGAATCGGCCAGCAGTCGAAATCATCAAGCTCTACGACAGCCCAGGCACCTTGTTTTACTGCGACCCACCCTATGTTCATTCATCGAGGGGAGATGCAAAGGCGTACAGCTTTGAAATGGCCGATACCGAGCATTTAGAACTCTCCAAGGTCCTGAACCGTTGCAAAGGGAACGTTGCCCTTTCGGGGTATCGCTGCGACCTGATGGACGAACTGTATAAGGAATGGCGGCGCATTGATTCACCTCCAAAGCAATGCCATTCCATTAAGAAGCTGCGAACAGAAGCGCTCTGGATGAATTACTAGATATGCCCATAGAGTACGCAGCCGCCCAAACGCTCATTGAGCAAGTATTTGCTGATGCCGAAGGCGACCTTGCTCGGCAGGCGATACCGCGCGTTCCTGAAGAACTACCAGGATTTTTTGATGTGATGTTTCAGTCTGCCACTCAAGCTTACCGGGAGGCACTTGTCGGGTGCGCCATTGCCCGCATTCAGGACAGAAGCATTAATATTCGTCTGCCCTATATGAAGCACGGCGCAGGCGCGTACAATGGCCGTACCCTGGATGAAAAAGTCGTCAATCCTTTTTTTCAGCAACACCGCATCCCGTGTTCCCGAGCGCCATTTCTGAGCACATTCCGTCGTGGCATAAAGTTTGATGAAGAAACCAAGAGAGGCATACGTGACATTGAGGGTTACGATGCGTTCCTCGCGCTCGTTGGATACTTAGAGACCACCGACGAAGATGCGCTTCTCCGCCAATTTCTGAGATACCTTCTGTTTATGTTTGCTCGGCTTCGGGAAGCCGCAAGCGTGCCGTTGACGCACCTGGAGAAGATAAGTCTTGAGCAATACGGCGCGTTGATCTCTGGATTACTAGACACACCGAGCGGCGGTCGCCTCCCGTTGCTGTTGGTCGTGGCCGCGTTTCGCACCGTCAAAGAGTTCTTTGAAACTGACTGGCTGGTAGACTTCCAGGGAATCAATGTAGCGGACGCGGCGTCTGGTGCCGGCGGAGACGTTACTATTTCGGTTGACGGACAGATTCTACTGGCTGCCGAGGTCACAGAGCGCCCAGTAGACTCCAATCGTGTTATGACGACCTTCAACACAAAGATTTCTCCGCAGGGCATAGGAGACTATCTGTTCTTCACGCCCCTAGCTGGTCTCTCCGAGCAGGTTCGGCTCCAGGCGCGACAATACTTTGCGCAAGGCCATGAGGTAAACTTTCTCGAAGTTAAGGACTGGATATTGATGCTGCTTGCCACGCTGGGCATCAAAGGACGGGGAATCTTCAATAGACAATTCATGGAATTGCTAGGAGCCTCAGACATTCCCCGATCCTTAAAGGTCGCTTGGAATCAGCAGGCAGACCTGCTTAGCGGAACATCAAGTCGCTGATCGCCGACGTTGACCCTTGACTTTTTTATCGTTTACAATAGTATACGAACATGGCATTGACCATACCGCCGAGATACGTCGCAGGAATGAGCGCGATCATTTCGTTGCCCGACGATTCGATTGAGGAACTAAACGCAGCGCTGTCCAAGATTGCCCCCTCAATCAATGTAAGGGAAATTGAATCAGAAACGGCAGCCAATCTTAAATCAATATCGCAGCAGAACGCAGTCAAAATCGTCAGGGCTATCGTTTCCCTTTATGCGGCTCGTTTTTATTCCGGGGACACTCCCGCTCCAATTGATGAGTTTGTGGAGGACCTTTGGCAGGCACTTGTTCAGAGCGGGCGAAAGGAGTTGCAGGTTCCCCCAGAAGACAAAGAGCGTATCAAAGCACGTTTCAAGAGATTGCTCAGCCTTGAAACGTTTAGCCTCGGCTCTAAGGCGATCGGTTTACAATACGAACATGAGCACTCATTCTGTACAGCAAGGATTCTGACTGACGCTCGCCCCTTATATGGACAGGACGTGAAGTCGCCCCCGAAGGCCGCGGTAATCATCCACAACCTGAAGGTCTCATACCACCAAGAGAGCAGCGAAGCTCTCAAAGAATTCTACGTTGCGATGGACGCATCCGACATTAAAAAGCTCAAAGAGGTCCTTGATCGGGCTCAGTCCAAAGCAGCCAGCCTTAGGTCTCTACTCGACTCGATTGGGGTTGTGGTCCTCGAATAGGGCTCAAGTATGAATGAGCAACTTCTAGAAGAAACATTATGTGTTCAGCGTCATCCAGATGCCAGGGAGTGGTATACCCCTCACTGTCACGAGCCAGACACCATTGACCTGTCTGCGCACCAGATATTCACGGGTGTGCTCGAATATCGTCACTCCGAAACCTGGATGCCAGGGGTCAAGATTCAGTACGGGTACGGAACTTGGCCGCATCGGCGCATTTATAAGAAAAGACGCATTCCCGTTCCAGATGTACAGAGCACCTTTCAAGAGCATCGCCAAACAGATGAAGCAGGCTTGGTGCACTCTTTTCGTGAGCTTGTTGAACAGTGGAAAAACAACACTGGGCATTGGTCCTCCACAACAAGGAGGATCGCCGATCCAAGCTATCTTCGCATAATTGGACTCGCAAGGAATTCCACAGGCCATCAAATAGAAAGGCTGCTGCTCCATGAACTTCAAAACGAACCGGACGACTGGTTTGACGCTTTAGCGGCCATCACTGGCGTAGATCCCGTCAAACCAGAACACGATTTTGATGAAGCGATAGATGCATGGGTTGAATGGGGGCGCGAGAAGGGGATTATATAGACATTGCGAAATCTCACGCCAGATGAGTTTCAAAAAAAATGGCCGAAGCTTAGACCGGGGAACTACAGAGAAGCCAGCCGCGCAAATCCAAGGTATCAGTGCATGGCCTTCGCTAATGGAGATGAAAGGCATAGATGGGAATTTGGTCTTTACGGCGGCAGGTATTATTGGCCTGAGGGTCTAGGCGACACCTTGTACGATTGGTCAGAAATATTCATCAGGCAAGGGTATGCGGTGACTGATGTTACGGATAGGGATTCAGAGCCGGGATTCGAGAAGGTGGCTATCTACGCCGACCGCATGGGGAATTTTCACGTTGCGATCTCAGACGGAACTTCTTGGAAGAGTAAGCTTGGGTCATACCAGGATATTAAACACGCAACCCTGGAGCTTTTGGAAGGCTTCGAGAAGTGCGAATACGGCAGCGTAGTGGTTATACTCAAGCGGAGATCGCGATCTATATGAATCCACCACGACTACCGAACGTGCCGGGTAACACTTCGTGGGAACGCCTTGACCAAGCATTTCGGACTGTCCTAACCGTTCCCAAAGAGAAGCTTCTGAAAGAGGAAGCCAAGCAGAAACTCTTAAACCAGAAGAAACGGGCCAAAAGGCCCGCCTGACTGGCTACCGCAACCCATCCAACCATTTCTACCTCTTGGAGTTGTTAAGTATATTAACTCCCAAAATAGGCAAGGACCGAGTTATTCAGGTCGAAAAGGAACAGAAGTTTGACATCATTAGTGACTATCTTCGAATCTGCCGTAATGACACCGACGCCCAACACTTATTTGAAGTTATGATGACCACATTGGAAGAGGGAATCGGTGTATATCAACTCAGGGAGCAGCGCGCCTGGCGGGAGCTGTTTTTTCCTACGGTCTGGCTGGCTTACATAATCAGGCTGCCGATTACTGTCCTGCAACGCGCGGGCATCCGACCCTCCGATAAGTTGGTCACTGACATCTACGGAAGATTAATTCAAGCTGGAACTTTAATTTTGATCGTGCTTCTAAGTATTAAGCTCGGCGTCACGATCCCTTGGGAAAGGTTGATCACCTATTTCGTCAAGTAGGCTTCCAGATATCCCCGCCCCCTCTTTGACTTTCAGCCCCAACCTTGCCACGCTTATAGGTGGGAGCCCCGCCAGCGTTGATCGCAACCCGTTGCAAAGACCGCGCTCCCGCCAAACCCAGCGCGGGCTTTCTTACTCTGGCTTTGGTTGATCTATGACCACCTCCACCCCTATTTGGCGATGACAAGCGCGACATTCAAATCGCAACCCTAACACCGCATTAGCAGGTTCCCCGCTCGCCGAAGTGCCACTCACAATTTTCATCCGTCCAAGTTCAGGCCCAGGCCCGCACAAACAATTCATACGCACGGTCATTCTTACTGCTTCGGGTTTAAGGTCAATATCCTCGTTTGCCATTATCCCTCCCGTGGACTAGTTTTCCATCCTAGAAGCACCTCATTCTACACCCTTGTCGCGCTCCGCCATCCCCACACCTTCCTTGACCTCCGTCCCAAAATTTGCCACGCTTAAATCATGTCGCCAAACCTAAGGTCATTTAGAACGGGGGTGGAGCGGGCGCAGAGTTTGTGCAGTTCAAACTCTGCGGCTCTTATTCTGATGAACGTCGACTCGTTGGTTACATGTGGACTCGATGCTGTTCGGCGAATCTTGTTCTCGTTGAACGGCACGCGTCATGGTCGGGCCTGGCCCGCGAAGAGTAAAAAGCCGCAGAGTTTCTGAGAAGCGAAACTCTGCGCTACCCGCTGCCGAGCCGACCTTGGTGACACGCCCAACGATCTCATGGCCGGGGACAATCGGGTAGACAGTGGGCATGACGCTACTCCACTCGTTACGCACCGAGTGGAGGTCGGAGTGGCAGATGCCACAGAAGAGGATTTCGATCTGAACGTCGTGTTCAGTTGGATCGCGCCGCGCGATCATCGTAGAGGCAAGCGGCGATGTCGCACTGCCAGCGGAGTAAGCCTTCGCCTTGTACATGAATTTACGCTCCTGTTGGCTCCTTCCTTTTCCGGCTCTTCGTCAGCCCGAGTATTGTTCGTCGCTGACCTGCTCCATCCAGTCGACCGCTTTGCCGTCGAACTGTTCCTGAATGGCGATATGGGTCATCGCCGTGGTTGGAGTGGCGCCGTGCCAATGCTTCTCACCAGGCGGAATCCAGACTACGTCACCCGGCCGAATTTCCTCGATCGGGCCTCCCCAGCGCTGTGCTCGGCCACAACCAGCCGTCACAATCAGAGTCTGCCCCAGCGGGTGGGTGTGCCATGCCGTCCGAGCGCTGGGCTCGAAGGTGACACTGGCACCGAAAACACGCGCCGGAGTGGGCGGATTGAATAGCGGATCAACACGCACCATGCCGGTGAAATACTCAGCCGGTCCCTTGCCGGAAGGCTGTGAACCGCTTCGTTTGATTTCCATTGTCTTCAACCTTTACTGATCGTGATTGAACATTAGCGACCGGTCATCTGCTCCAGCTTTTCGGGGTAGCGAGCCCCTTGCACCGTGATCTTGGAGGCGGCGACATCGATGTTTCGCAGATCGTCGGGCGTGAGTTCTACTGAGACCGCCCCGATGTTCTCGTCCAAACGATGCAGCTTCGTGGTGCCTGGGATCGGAACAATCCACGGCTTCTGGGCCAACAGCCACGCGAGCGCGATCTGAGCAGGTGTCGCCTTCTTCCGTTCTGCGATGCTGCCGAGCAAATTAATGAGGGCCTGATTCGCCTTGAGAGCCTCCGGCGTGAAGCGAGGTAGGGTGCTGCGGAAGTCGGAGCTGTCGAACTTCGCATTTTCGTCGATCTTCCCCGTGAGAAAGCCCTTGCCCAAGGGGCTGTACGGGACAAACCCGATTCCGAGTTCCTCAAGGGTCGGTATCACTTCCTTTTCAGGAGTCCTCGTCCACAGCGAGTATTCGCTCTGGAGAGCAGTGATCGGCTGGACGCCGTGAGCGCGACGGATCGTTTGCACGCCCGCTTCGGAAAGGCCGAAGTGCTTGACCTTGCCCTCCTGAATCAGATCCTTCACCGCGCCCGCCACGTCTTCGATCGGCACGTTCGGGTCAACCCGATGCTGATAAAGCAGGTCGATGATATCAACCTTGAGCCGCTTGAGCGAGCCCTCAACGGCCTGCTTAATGTGCTCTGGCCGACTGTTCAGGCCCGGCGCACCCTTCATCCCGCGGGGATCGAAATTTGGACTAACGTCGAACCCAAATTTGGTGGCGACCACCACTTGCTCACGGAAGGGAGCGAGGGCTTCGCCCACAAGCTCTTCGTTCAAGAACGGGCCGTAGACCTCGGCAGTGTCGAAGAACGTGACGCCACGTTCCACGGCCGCCCGGAGAAGAGAGGTCATCTCTTGCTTGTCTTTGGGCGGACCGTAAGAAAAGCTCATTCCCATGCAGCCGAGCCCAAGGGCTGAAACTTCCAAGTTACTCTTTCCAAGTTTGCGCTTCTGCATTGTTTCTCCTTTCGTTTCTCATCCCGAGGTTAGAATCAAACGCCGTGGAAGCGGTAGCCTGATCCTCCCGATTTATTGCCTATTCCCCTCGTTATGTGAAAGAATCATTGGTGTATCCGGAGACCAGCGGTTATCCTAAGGGTAAGAGGAAAGGAAATCATTACAATGAAAAATCGCAGAAACAGCGCCACCCCTTCACCCGACCGAGCACGCGAATTGCGGACTGAGTTGGCTCGCAAGATTGCCTTTTCTATCGGATCCGCAGAGAAACGGGTAACGGACATTCCCGGCTTGACGCTCACCCGACGGACCGGCCCGACGGCTCCGGCTTCAGGGACTTACGAGCCCAGCTTAGCCGTGGTCGCCCAAGGGCGAAAGCGGGTAGACCTTGGCCGAACGACTTTCATCTTCGACGAGTCGCGATTCCTGCTGACGTCGCTCGATTTGCCGATCATCGGCCAGGTGATCGAGGCAAGTGAACAGGAGCCCTTTCTCTGCATGATGCTCAAACTCGAAATGTCCGTGGTCAGGGAGCTTCTCAGCCGAGAGGAGATTCCGGTGCCTGAGGTGCCATCTGACAGTCCTGCCATGGCCACCGGCGAGACCACGGCGGAGTTGCTCAGTGCGTGCTGCCGGCTTGTGGAGTTGTTGGACCACCCGCAGGACATTCCCTTTCTCAGTGGCCTAATTCAACGCGAGATCATCTACCGAATCCTTCGCGGTGCGGAGGGAGCACGCCTTCGAGCGATTGCAACGCTCGGAGATCAGAGCCATCGAACGGCAAAAGCGATCGCCTGGATCAGGGCGAATTATGCGAAGCCGCTACGGGTGGAAGATCTCGCAGAAATGGCGGGCATGGGCGTGTCCACGCTGCACCATCATTTCCGGGTGCTGACCGCCATGAGTCCTCTTCAGTATCAGAAACAGCTTCGGTTGCAGGCAGCGCGGGGACGCATGCTCATGGATGGTCTGGACGCCGCAAGTGCGGCCTTTGAGGTCGGATACGAAAGCGCCAGCCAATTCAGCCGCGAATACAGCCGTTTCTTCGGCCAACCACCGATGCGGGATATTCGGACTCTTCGCTCGCCAGGCGCTCCGCCGTTGGAGTCGGTCACTAATCGGTAACGTTTCTTGATCGTGCTGCTAACAAGCTCGGCATCGCCTGGCGCCGGCTGGCGCAGAGCGAAGCTCTGGATAGCGCCGGGATAAACCGGCATGGAGTAACGAATGAAAGAGTCGAACAGGGAAGGAGTAGCGAACCACCCTGGCCCCGAGCCATGCGAGGGCGGTCGTAAGGCCGCACTTGAAGCGTTGAGCAGGGGTATCCGTAGGCAGGACATTGAGCTCCGAAATCAGCGGGTAGCGCAGAGTTTGTGCAGTTCAAACTCTGCGGCTCTTATATTGATGAACGCCCACTCGTTGGTTCCATGTGGACTCGATGCTGTTCGGCGAATGTTGTTTCGCTGAACGCCACGCATAATGATCGGGCTTGGCCCGCGAAGAGCAAAGAGCCGCAGAGTTTCCGAGAAGCGAAACTCTGCGCTACCTGCTCTTAGTGGGCTGCCGGAAGGGCGGGACCCGCCCTTCCAGACCCGCGGTGAGCCGTGAAAGGCGACCCCCTTGACAGATTCCAGCCCGGTGATATACTAGCCTAGTATGGTTCGCAGTTCCACTTCCGGCGTGGCCGAGAGCCGCTGGAGGGAAGGCTTTCGCTCCCGTTTGCCACATCCATCAGGAAGGAACCCCCTGGAATGACCAAACCCAAAAGGACAGCAATTGCCGTCTCCCCTGCCATGGTGCATGAAAACTTCTTACGCGCCCGCGAGGCTGGGCTGGTGATGCGCGAAGCCGACTTCCGCCGGCGGTACCATGCCCTTAAGCACGGCCTGTCCGTGCGCTCGCTCGAGGAAACCATGGCGGCCCTGGGCGAGGACCCCGCCGAGTTCGAAGCTTTCGCGCGCCTGATCGAGCGCACCTTCGTTCCCAGGAACTTGCCCGAGTACGAGGTGGTGCTGCGGCTGGCGGGCGCCATCTGGCGACGCCTTCGCCTGCACAGTGCCGCGGCGCGCTGGGAAGCGGACGCCTTGCGGGAGGCCCTGAGCTCAGGCCCCGAGGTGAAGAGCCTGACCGCCGACGAAACGCACCTGCGAGCGTGCGGCGTCATGGCGCTGCTTGTGAATGAGACTCGCATTTCCCGCAGCCGTTTCCAACTTCTCTGCGGGGTGGAACGGCAGCTTCGCGCGCTGCTGCGGATCCGCAGCGGGGGAAAGGCCAAATTCCATTTCATCTCGCGCCAGACCCGCAAGGAGCTCAGGGAACTCGAAGAGGACGAGAGATACTGGAGAGCGCTTGACCGGATCGATGAAGGTGGCCCCGAGGTGGAAGCGATACTCGAAAAATTCCGCCCGGAATGGGAGCACCGGTGAACACCAAGCAAGCGTAGCGCACACCTCCGCCTTGGAGGTCTGCGGTTCTTCCTCAGATTCGCGCTTTCGAATCCAAAGGCATACTGGCAATCGTTAATCCGCAGTGGCGCATATCCGACTCTGTTAAAATACATCGTAAAGAACATTTTAGAGCTTCTCTCGCCCGTGCCAGCCCCTGAGACCTGACCCCCGGCGCCTGAAACCTGCGCTACCCCCTGTATACGGAGGGCGGTCAAGTGTATATTAGCGGTCTGCGGGAAATCGAAACGGAAGTGCGTTAAGTACGATTCCCGCGGCTGACTGCGTAGCGAAAATGGCAGAGGGAGCGCTGAGCATGAGCCGGAGAGCTGTTCGTCTATTCCTTCTCATCGTCTGCCTGGGGGTCTGGGCCGCCCGAGTGCCGGCGCAGACTTTCGAGGTAAAAACCCACAACCTCAAGAATGGGATGAAGATCCTGGTGCAGGAGGACCACTCGATTCCGAACGTGGCCCTGTACACCTTCTACCGCGTCGGGTCGCGCAGCGAAAGGCCCGGGACCACGGGGCTTTCGCATTTCTTCGAGCACATGATGTTCAACGGGGCCAAGAAACACGGCCCGGGTGAATTTGACCGGGTGATGGAAGCGGCCGGGGGGTCCAACAACGCCTACACCAGCCGTGACGTGACCGTTTACCAGGACTGGTTTCCACCCGCCGCGCTGGAAGAGATCTTTGATCTCGAAAGCGACCGCATTCGCGATCTCAGCTTCGACCCCAAGATGATCGCCTCTGAACGTGGCGTGGTGGCCTCCGAGCGTCGCACGAGCGTGGACAACAGTAATTTCGGCATTCTCGACGAGCAACTCTGGGCCACGGCATTCATCGCTCACCCTTACCATTGGCCCGTCATCGGCTGGATGGTGGACATCGAGAACTGGAAGATGGAAGACCTCCGGCGCCATTTCGAGATGGGCTATTCCCCCAGCAATGCCACCATGGTGGTGGTGGGTGATATCACGGCGGAGGAAATCTTCGATCGGGCGGAAAAAGACCTCGAGTCCATTCCCTCCCACGACCCGCCGCCCAAGGTCACCACGCGCGAGCCGGAACAGCCTGGAGAGCGCCGCCTGGTGGTAAAAAAATTCGCGCAACTTCCCCTGCTCATGATCGCTTACCACATTCCTGAAAGCACCAGCCCGGATTTTTATCCGCTCAATTTGTTCCAGGCCGTGCTCCTCTCGGGCCAGAGCTCGAGGCTCTACCAGCGATTGGTGGACAAGGAGCGGCTGGCGATTTCCGTGGACGGCGGGTTCGATCTTTCGTTCGATCCCACTTTGTTCGTGGTGACGCTACAGCCCAAAGCGGGCGTTGATCTACAGGCCCTGGAAAGGGCTGTTTACCAGGAACTGGAGAAACTGAAGGCCGAACCCCTCAGCGACGAGGAACTCCAGAAGGCCAAAAATATTACCCTGGCAGACTTCTACCGGCAAATGGAGAGCATCAACGGACGCGCCAACACCCTGGGCTCGTACGAGGTTTTCCTGGGAGATTACCACAAACTCTTCGCTGCGGCGGAAGAATACAACAAGGTCACGAAGGAAGATATACGGCGCGTGGCGCAGAAGTATTTCGGCGAGAACAACCGCACTGTGGCGACGCTGGCGCCGGAGAAAAACGAGCCCGCGAAAGCTAATGCGGCGAAACCGTAGGACGGGAGAAAGCCGATGAAGCGATTGCTGCTGATGGCCATGATTGTGGTCGCGACAACGACCAGCGCGCTGCCGGCGCAAAACAGCGGCTTAAAGTTACCCCCCTACAAGAAGCTCAAGCTGCCCAATGGGATGACACTCCTGCTGATGGAGCGCCACCAACTACCGCTGGTCAGCTTGCAGGCGCTCATCAACGCCGGCCCGATTGCGGACCCGCCCGGGCAGGAAGGCGTTGCCTCCCTCACGGCGGAGTTGTTGCGCAAGGGCACCCAGACGCGCAGCGCCGATCAGTTTTCTGCCGCGCTGGATTTCATCGGCGGCGAATTCAGTACCAGCGTAGCGGCCGAGTATGCCACCATTTCAGCGGACTTTATGAAGAAGGATATCAGCACCGGGGCGGACCTGCTGGCCGACGCGCTGCTCCATCCCACCTTTCCGCAGGAGGAAGTGGAGAAGCTCATCCAGCAGCGCCGGGACGGCATCAAGGCCGCTAAGGATCAGGCTCTTGCCGTCCTCCCGCTCTACTTCAATGCCTACCTTTATGGGCCGCATCCTTATGCGCGGCCCGGCAACGGCGACGAGAGGTCGCTGCCCACCATCACCCGCGACGCCATCGTGAAGTTCTACCGGGCTTATTACACACCGGGGAACATGATCCTGGCCGTGGTGGGGGATTTTGATTCTTCCGAAGTGGAAAAGACGCTCTTGCTGAAGTTTGGGCCCTGGCCCGCAAAGCCGGCGCCGGCCATCTCCGTCCCCGAGCAGGCGGACGTTAATGGCAAGAGACTGCTCCTGGTCGATAAACCGGATGCTACGCAAACTTATTTCTGTATCGGGAACATCGGCGTCGCGCGCACCAATCCTGACCGGGTTTACATCCGGGTGGTGAATACCTTGTTCGGCGGACGCTTCACCTCCATGCTCAACAGTGAGCTGCGCATCAAATCCGGCCTGACCTACGGCGCCTTTTCTCGCTTTGAGCAGCACAAGGCGCGCGGACCCTTCCTCATTACCACTTACACCCGCACCGCGACCACGGAGAAAGCCATGGACATGACCCTCGAGGTCATCCAGAGCCTGCACGAAAAGGGAGTCACCCAGGAAGAGCTGGACTCCGCGAAAAACTACCTCAAGGGCCAGTTGCCGCGCACCCTCGAAACCTCCGGCCAACTCGCTTCGCAACTGGCGCAACTGGAGTTTTACGGCCTCGACGAACGCGAGATCAACGACCTCTACGCCCAGATCGATGCCATGACGCTGGCCGATGCCCAGCGCGTGATTCACCAATACTTCCCGCGCGACAACTTGGTCTTCGTGGTCATCGGCAAGGCCAGCGAGATTGGCGCCGTCGTGCGCAAGTACGCGCCCCAGGTGGATACCCGAGCCATCACCGAGGCAGGCTTCTGAGGGGTGCCAGCCCCCGCCCGCGCTCCGCTTTGACGGTCAGGTGATGCCGGTGTAGTGCTAACCCCCAATTTGTTCGCCTCCTGCGCAAAATTCTAAAGCAGATCCTTCGTTCGCCCTAGGCCGACGGACTCTCTAGGACGTCGGCGCGTAATTCCTCTGCATTCCATGGATCGATTGCGCTGCTCAGCGTGACATCCGTGCACTCGTTTCCCATTCTGTCATTCTGAGGAACCACTGCGAGTCGGGTCAGGGACGAAGCTTGTTCGATCTTCAACTGCCGCGCAGGCAGCACGCCAGGCACAGGCGGCGGTCTCGAGGTTTCAGCCAGGCCTTGCGGCTGCGCGACTTGTAAACCAGTACCTCGGTAACGTTGCTGGCTGCATAAGAGAATTCTAATCTTGCCTGTGCATGGGCAAGCACGCTTTATGACATTGGTGAAGGTAGTGGTTCATGGTGATGGTCGGCGGGCTCCAAGACGCTCGCCGGGCAGCGCACTCAGCTCTGGGGTTGTTCCTTTATGCGGCGCGCAAGAGAGGAGCGGACAAGCCACCTCAGCCGCTCATGAAGGTGAGCTTCAATTCGCATACGCTGCACGGCACGCCTCTTTATCAAGACCGCGAAGCGTGAGCTGCGTCAGGCGTCCGCTCGAGAGGGTTGTCGGCTGATAACGCGCCTTGCGCCTTCAGTCGCCTGAGTGCGCTTGGGCTGGCGCCAATTCGCCCGAACGCACAGACAACCCCGCCCACGGCCCGCTCTTAGGAAGATGTCAGCCACCAGGCAGTAAATACCGTAGGGGGGATTGATGTAGCCGTACCCAGTACTTTCGTAGCCTTGCGCCGCAATTCTTAGAGAATTCTAATCAAGACTGTGCAAGCTCAATGACGCTTGGGTTGTGGAGAGTCGTAACCCTGAACTTTTGTAGCCTCGCGGCGCAATTCTTAGAGAATTCTAATCAAGACTGTGAAAGATCAATCACGCTCTGAGCGTGGAAAAATGCAGAACTTGTTAAAAGTTGATGCTCGGCGGGCTCAAAGGCTCTTGCGCAGCAGCGCACTCAGCTCTGTGGTTGTTCCTATGTTCGGGGCGCAAGAGATGAGCGGGCAAGGCACGTCAGCCGCCCACGAAGGCAAGCTTCGAATTGAATACGCTGAACGGTACACCTTTTCATCCGCCCTGGGAAGCGGGAGCTGCGTCAGGCGCCCGATCGAGAGGGTTGGCCGGTCGATAATGCGCCTTGCGCTTTTAGTCGTCTGGGGTGCGCTTCTGCTGGCGCCAATTCGCCTCGAGGCAGCAACCTCGACTACGACGCAGGCGTTGTCAGCCGTCATCTCCCCGCTGGGAGGACTTTTTTCGTTTCCCAACAGCGTGACGCTCGCCAAGACGGGCACCGCATTCAACAACTTCACCGGCACCCTCTCTATCAGTTACCGTGAACGCACCACGCAGAGCACGGGCGGAGGAACTATTACCGTCAAAGCCACTGCTGACTTTACGCCCGCGAACGGCCCGTCCATTCATACCCCGCCCACTGCGGGCGATGCGCTCACCTACACCTGCTCCGCGGCTACGTTAGGCACGAACTGCTCCGGTACTCAAACGGTGAGTACTACTACATCCACGAATGTGGTTACGTTTTCTGCTTCGGAATGCACGGGCGGCGGCGGCTCTTGCAGCAGCACCAACCCGAACACTATGACGGTGAGTTTCACCCTTACGGATGACCCCAAGTACAAGACGGGGTCTTATTCGGCAACTTTAACCTTCACGATTAGTGCAACCTGAAAGCTTGCGCAGGAGAATAACGGATGAAGAAGATTCTAACCTTAGTGGGAGTTGCCCTGCTGCTCACGGCGCCTCTGGCGCGCGCGCAATTGGGCAGCAGCACAGGAACTACAACTGTTAGCGTGGCAGTGGGCGCTGAGGCGGCTTTGAACATCACCAACAGCAGCACGCCCCTCACCTCGGCCGGTACCAACTTCACAAACTATACCGGATCGACGGGCTTGACCTACTTCGTCCGGACAACGCAGTCGGGCGGAAGCGGCTCGATTACCTTGAAAGTTACCAGCGACTTCAGCCCGGCCAACGGCCCCTCGGTCACCACCCCACCTAACAGCGGCGACAAGCTAGCCTATACGTGCACCCTGACCGGCGCGGGGACGGCTTGCAGCAGCTCGGTGACCGCTTCCACATCCTCGAGCACGAGCGTGGCTACCTTTGGGGCCGATGCCCATACCGTCACCTTTCCCGGTGGGGACACCGCGACGACGGCCTGGACCTTGACCAACGACCCTAAGTATAAGACAGGCTCTTATTCGGCAACTGTAACTTTTACCATCAGTGCAAGTTGAAAAGTTCGAAATCAGCGCAAGCTGAGAAACTAAAAATATAAGGAGACAATACCATGAAGAAAATTCTAGCTCTTGCGGCGGCCATGCTGTTGGCGGCGTCTTTGGCGTACGCGCAGTTGGGCGGCACCCCACCATATAACAGCAGCCTCACCGTGACGGTTGGTCCCGAGGCGGCTTTGGCTATAAACACCGCCACCACGAACCTCACTTCGACCGGTACCAACTTCTCCAACTATAGCGGGACGACCGGCTTCACCTACTTCATTCGCACGACGCAAACCGGCGGAACCGGCAACATCCAGTTACAAATTACGAGCGACTTCAGCCCGGCCAACGGCCCCTCGGTCGCCAGCCCACCTACCTCCACCGACAAGCTGGCCTACAACTGCACCGTTAGCGCCCCAGGGTCGGCTTGCAGCACCGGGCAGACTGCTCTTACTACCGGTCCGACACCCGTGGCCTCTTTCGGTGCCAACGCTCGTTCTGCCTATGCAGGGAACAGCGGGTCGGTAGTCTGGAGCCTGACCAACGACCCCATGTACTACACCGGCTCGTATGCGGCGACCGCTACCTTCACGATCAGTGCTACGTAGCTGGTCAGGCCGTGGGTGGGGAGCGTTTGGCGTTCCGGGCGGGCAGAGCCCGCCCTACCTTTGGGCATGAAGATAGGAGGCCAGGATGCGCAAATTCATTATGCTTGCGATGGCGGGCACACTGGTGCTCGCTGGCGGGTTGGCGTGGGCTCAAAAGACGACACTAAAACCACGCCGACCCACCCCGGTCATCCAGTCCTTAAGCTCGGCTGACTCTCCGATCCCGTTAGCCACCCCGGGCACGATAAGCGCAACGCCAGCCACCATCAAATTTACGGCGAACAACCCTGGTAGCGCAGTGGCGGGTAGCTCGAGTGCTACTGTGGGATGGAGCATCACTGGGGGCGTAAGCGGCCACACGTGGACTTTAAGCGTTTATGCAAATTCGGCCACCTTCGGCGGGTGCACTACTGTGCCAGCCTCAGCCGTCGGCGTTTCCTGCAGCTCGGCAACGGTCACCGGCACGGGAGCCACCGCCAGTTGCCAGTCGGGCGGACCGTTCACCCTCCCGACCACGGCCCCAGGACAGCAGGTGGCGAGCGGGAACGAGGGGAGCTATTCCTCTCACACTTACAGCGTAGTCCTGAATTACCAGTTTGCAGACTCATGGGAATACATTGCGAACACATCATGTCCACTAACTATCACGTATACCGTAAATGCACCTTAGCTGTTCCTGGTGCTAGGCTCGATCCTAATGTCAACACCGGCTCGTCCAGCACGACTGTTCAATTCACGATGCGAGCAGCGTAGCGGCGAACGGGCGGAAGAATCGGAGACGAAACCATGAAGAAAAAACTACTTCTTACATCGCTGGGCCTGCTGCTCACGGCGTCCCTCGCGCACGCGCAGTTGGGCACCACGACCGGAACTACAACTGTCAGCGTGGCGGTGGCGGCGGAAGCAGCTTTGACTGCCATCACCGGCACCTCGACCCTCGCCTCGACCGGGACTAACTTTTCCACGTATACCGGTACGACGAGCTTGACGTATTTCATTCGTACGACGCCCACGAGCGGAAGCGGCAGCATCGTGTTGAAGGTTACGACCGACTTCGCCCCCACGGGCGGACCCTCGGTCGGCACCCCACCGACGGGCACCGACGCACTGACCTATTCCTGCACCGTTAGCTCCCCAGGGACAGCTTGCACCGGCCCGCTGACCGCTAAGACCACCGCGACGACGACCGTGGCTACCTTTGGGGCCGACGCTCATTCCACTTTCGCGGGGAACAGTGCTTCGGTCTCCTGGAGCCTGACCAACGACCCCCTTTACAAGGTCGGGACGTATACCGCCACGGTGACTTTCACGATCAGCGCCGCGTAGCGGGTAACGCCGTGGGTAGGGGAGCAGCAGTTACACCGTAGGGCTGAACTACCAAATCGCAGACTCATGGGAGTACACAGGAAACACATGTCCACTCATCATCACGTATACCGTCAATGCGCCCTAGCAGTATTTGGGGCTCTACTGATCGTCGGCGCCACACGGCCTGCGCGGGCGCAGTTGGGGCTGGGGCTCGCGCCCATGCGGGTCGAGTTGCGCATGGCGCCGGGGCAGCAGTACTCCGGCTCGCTCAAACTGAGCAGCGAATCGGATGGGAAGGCACGAGTCCGCGCCGAGATGCTCGATTTCAATATAGACGATAAGGCCACGCCGCAGTTTGAGCGCGACCTGCCGCAGGAGGCTGCCTACTCCTGCAAGAAATGGCTGAGCCTTAACCCCATGGAGATCGAGCTGGAAAAGGGCGGATTCCTGCTGGTCCGCTACACGCTGCGGCTCCCGACGGACCTGCCCGAAGGCAGCTACAACTGTGCCGCTGGCTTCTCCACGTTGCCCGCGGCTGAGACGCCAGCGGGCATGGGAATGCGGATGGCCGTCCGCATCGTCGCCGCTTTCTACGTCATCGTCGGCTCTCCCCCCATTCACGGCAAGCTGAAGGAAATCAAGCTCGAGCCGCTGCCAGCGGGGAAGGAGTCCGAGCCAGAGGGCTGGCAGGCGGTGGTGGTCTTCGAGAACAGCGGGCCAATGTTTTTCCGGCCCACGGGCAAGCTCGAGGTGCTGGACGCGGAGGGCAAGGTGGTGGAGACGACTGATTTCCCCTCCCTCCCCGTCCTGCGCCAGCGCGACCAGCGCTTCCTCTTCCCGCTCAAGACGCATCTTGAGGCGGGGCATTACAAGTTGCGGACGCGGGTCGACATCGGCACCGGCGAGATCCAGGAAGGCTCCCTCGACGTGGCGGTGGAGCCCACCCCGGAGGCGCCAGAAGTCCAGCCGGCGCCCGTGCCGCAACACCCACAACCATAGTGTCTGGAGATCGCAGTTGGCCTCACTCGCGCGGAAGGGCGGGACTTCAGCCCTGCCCTACCGTCCCCCGAACAGAGGAAAGGGACCAGAGGTGAGCGGACGCCTGTCGCGCTCCAAAGGGAGCCTTGGTGCATTGGCTGAAGGAGAATTCGATTCGGGTCGCCATGGCGCTTGCCGCGCTCTTGCTGCTTGCGCCCGGGCTTTGGGCCCAGACCGTCGGACAGGCCGACGTGGCCTTCCAAGGCTACTATCTGGCCGGAAGCGGGCAGCCGCTCATCGATACATTCGGGCCGGCCGTGAACACCAGTGAATTCATTCCGGGTGTTGGCCTTTTTGCCGCCAACGTCGAGGGCTACGGCGGCAACGGTTTGCACACCGGCAACCTTTTCGCGGGACTCGAAAGGGTGCCGATTTGGGGCTGGCACTGGGACTTCGTGGGCGGCGACTTCCATTTTTCATCGAACCTTGTCGAGAACCCCTTCCTCAACATCTACACGCCCGAGATCGCGGCCCGCGGCCTCCAAATCGCCATGCGGCGCACAAACCGCAGCTACCGGTTCTTCGTGGGCGAGGAGACGCTCCTCGGCGGACCCCGTATTCCCTACCGCTTGGTGATGCCGCAGCGGGTGCTGGGCGCCTCCGTGCAGCAGAAGGTGGGCAAGCGCTGGCAGTTCGGCGTGCGTTACCTTAACCTGTCCACCAACCCCAGCGCCCTGACCAATTATCCTGGCTATTTTTACATGGGCCACGACTACCGGACCTCAAACACGATCACGTTCCAGTCCTCCTACAAATTTACCAAGCGCCTGAAGTTTTATACGGAAGCTGGCTACAGCACCGCTTCGAGCTTCACCTCTGCCGGGGAACAGCCTGCCTCTACGCCAGTACCGGTGAGGCAACAACCGTTGTCGCTGCTGGTGGGCCCCTCGTGGGAGGACGACAAGTTCAGCCTCAAGGCCAATTACGTTCGCCAGAGCACCACTTACCTGCCGCTGCTCGGGAATTTCGTGGGCGACCGGAAGGGGCCCTATGTGGAAGGGCATTACCGGCCAGTCAAGCGGGTGGATTTCTACGCCTCCGCCAGTGCGTACTCGAACAACCTGGAGGGCAACCCCGACCTGCCCTCTTTCCACAGCTCCGCGTACACCGCAGGGACTTCCGTTGTTCTGCCCTGGAAGTTCAACGCCAGCGCCTCGCTCTCCACTATGCGCTTGACCGAGCACGATCCTTCGCAGCCGGGTGAGATTGCCTCGAACAACCGCCAGTTGAGCTTCAACCTCAGCCGCCCCATCCGGCGTCACAGCCTGCGGTTCTCCTTGATCGACATGAAGCTCAACACCAACCTCTCACCCATGGCGCAGCGCTTCACGGAGGTTGAAGACATGTTCACCTGGAAGCGGCTGGTGCTGGGCGGAGCCGTCCGGATGCAAAACTCGCAGTCGACGCAAAGCAGGAATACGCTCTTCTTCCGCGGCTCGATCCAGGCCAACTTCAAGCGTGTTTCGGCCTATGGCAACTTCGAAAAGGGCAACGACCTGGTCAACCGCAGCATCTTCAGCACCAATGCCTACAACAGCACTGTGGTGGGGCTGACTACGCCGCTCATCCGGGGCTGGAACCTGCAATTTGAGGCCTTCCGGAATCAATTGAATACGGCGCTGAACGCGGAGAACATCTTTCTTTTCCCGAACAGCGACCTGGGCCTGAACACCCAGCTTGCAGCCTTCAATCAGTGGAGCGTTTACGCCCGCGTGGCCAAGCACTTCCACTGGGGGAAAGAACTGCCGGGAGGGGGCGACATCGAGCAGTACGCGGCGGCACACGCGCCGCTGGTGGGAAGCGTCCAGGGTCTGGTGATGGAGCAGTCCTTAAACGGGAGCCGCCCAGCGGCGGGCGTTCCCGTAAGCCTCGCTCACTTCCGTACCGCCGTCACCGATGCCTCAGGTCGCTATCAGTTTTCTGCCGTTCCTGAAGGCCCTTACGAGGTGGGACTTGACATGGAGCAACTCCCTACCGATTACGAGCCGGGCCCGGCCACCATGGCGCGCGTGAGTGTCGAGCCGCGCGCCATCGCGCGAGCCGACTTCACCGTGGTCCGCCTGACCTATTTGACCGGGAGAATTGTGGCGCCAGCGGGCACGCTGCTGGAGAACGCGGTGATCCGGCTGGCGGGCACCAACCGTTACACCACACCTTACCAGGACGGCAGTTTCGCCTTCTACAACCTGCGTGAGGGAGAATACGAAGTCGTGTTCGACGAGCAGACGCTGCCCGATGGATATCTGCTCGCTTCGCCAGCCCGCGTGCGGGTGTTGGCCTCGAGCGCTAACCCGCCAGCGGCAGAGATCAGATTTGAGCTGAAGCTTAAGCCTCCGCAGGAGAAACCTGTGCACGAGATCTTGCAGGAGCAGATCCATATGGGCGCGGGTGGCGGCGCAGGCCGCGGTGGGTCCCGCGGCGCGGCCCGTGGCGGGTCCAGTGGTGGGTCCCGCGGTGGGGCTCGCGGTGGGGGCCACGGCGGTGGGGGTGGCAGCCGCTAGTGTCGTGTCACACTTAATTGTTTACAATAGCGATTCGCCTGCCCCCCTGTCCACGCAGAGTCAATTCTAGGAACTTGCACCGCAGACAGTTCGCCATATTCAGATACATATCTCACCGAAGCTAAAAGCCCTTTCAACTCCCTAACTACTCGACCCGCAACCACTAAAGAAACCGGCTTGGACTGACGAGGTTGGCGCTTGGCTCGTCCTGTAGTCTGGGCAATCGGAATCGACCGGAACCGGCACGCCGAAAACTCTCACGGGGATTGATACCAGAACTTCAACGGGCATCTCGAAGCGAGCTTCAGGGTTTCTTATGCGCGAGTTTTCGCCATTCATCGGAAGCCAGGCATTTGTGGGGAAATGACGCGCAGGACGGCCACTAATCGGGTGGCGATAAAGGCAGTGGCCATATAGGCACTTGCAGAAGTCTTCGGAAAGAGGGATGATCCGACCCTGCCCCAAAGGAGAAGCTTCTCGGCATCTCGAGCATCGGTATTGGAGATGCCAGGGGGCGTCTCTTTTTCGGAAGCAGCGGCCCGGGCCTGACCACCCAGTTGGCTTCTCCCGCTAGCCGGCAGGTGCCAGCCTTAAGTTTCGACCCGGGGTGCCGATTGTATTTCAATTGGACGTGAAGCCGCGCTGGAGAAACCGGTCCGCGGTGGGTCCGGTGCTGATGCGTGGCGTGGCGGTCGCAGCGGCAGCCGCTAGCTCCAGCGAAGGTGTTTGGCCGTGATGGTCTGAAGAAAGGGTGGGGTGCCGGGCCATTCCACTTGACCATTTTGCGGCCTTGTGGAGAGGTGAAGGGCCATGCAACGCATACGATCCAGCGACTGGAGTAAGGCGGGCATGGCGGCTTGGCTGCTCCGTAGTTTCGCTCGTGGACAAGGCGCGAACTGGACGCTCGTCGGGCTGCTGCTGGTGGGCTTGCTGAGGGTTGCTGCTCCGCTTTACGCCCAGCGGACCAAGACCGTTACCACCACACTGATCCTGCAAGTGGCGGAGGCGGGTCTACTTGAGCTCCAAAATGATAGCGTAATCGTAAAGCTCCGGCTCACTCCGGGTGTGGCAGTGAGCCTTTGGGGCGACAAGGCCTGCACCACACCCGCCGACGAATCCTATATCATCACTGCATCCGGAACTTACACCATTCCTCTCAATGAGATCAAACAGGGACAGAACAGCGAGGGGGCCGATATAGGCTCCATTTGCTTGCAGTCCTCGGACGGAGTGCTGCACCGCTCCTTGCCGGCCCAAGGGGGAGCACTACTAACGGGGACGATTACGAGCGCTACGAAGATTTCACCGCAATCAACTTGGTCTGGGCGCGTCTCGATCCCAGCCGGACGGGTGTCCTCAGCAAAAAATCCCTCAATGTTGCCTCCGCACCAATAGTTTGGCGCTTAGATGATTTGCATCTCAAGACTGCCAGTGTCCTAATATGCGACGTAGGGCCGGTCCCGCAAGACGGGACCGGCCAGGCTGCCCCAAGGGGTGGCCCCTTGAGTTTCTACATTCTCCCCTCTCCCCCTTGGGGGAGAGGGGCCGGGGGGTGAGGGGGTCAATGCCCTGAAACTACAAACAACGCACCGCTGTCCCCAAGTTTCTCAAGAAGGTGCTGGACGTCGCGTGGTCGTTGCCCAATGCTTTCAGCGGCGCGGTGTGAACTGCAAACGGACGGGCGCAGGCCCACCACCCCCTCACCCGGCCCGCCTCCCGATGAAGTGCATCGGGACGGCGGTCCACCCTCTCCCCCAAGGGGGAGAGGGCAAGTCGCGCAAGGCCAGAAAGTCTCAGCAAAAATGTAGAAACTACAGTGACCGCCCCAAGGGGCGGCCTTACAGGCAAACTGGGACACCACCACCATTGCGAGTGGGCGGAAATCTGGGGCGCTTCAGCAGGCGCACCGTGACGAATAAGACCAGTCTCCCGCTCGAAGAATCGCCCGCCCACATACAAAAGAAAGTCGATCCCGAAAGTGGCCTCGCCCTCATCTCGAGGTGAGACTCACCAAGACATGAGGGCGAGTGTAGTATGACAGGCCCCGGGATGTGGCGGGCGCGCTCGGCTGGACTCGCCCGGGGATCCTGCCTTGTGAGAGGGAACCCCGTCCGCGCGCGCCCGCCTTGTCGCGCTCAGTTCGTGACCGTCTTCGGCGCCTGCGCCGCTTCTTGCTTCAGAGACCGCCGGTAACTCGCGAGGAGCTTCTTGCGGTTCTGGCGTAGGTCCAGTCCGGTCGGCCCGGCGGGATAAGGCCGGTTGCCCATCATCCCCTTCCAGAGAATGCGGTTGTAGACCGCGGGATCGACGCGATCTGCGTCCGAGAAGTCCATTCCCTTGGTGACCTGCGCCCAGTACTTCGCGTTGTGCGTCGACTTGGGCACGATCAGGCCGGCCGACTGAGGCAGCGGCAGTTGCGTGGCGTAGAGATACGTCGAGGGCGTGGCGGTAAAGCTCCAGTTGCTCGGCGTGGTGTTGAAGATGTCGGCCATGGGCCTTGCGACCGCATCGTTCAGGTTCAATTGCGGGATGCCCAGAACCTCTTCCATCGTGCGCAGGAAGTCGAGGGTGTTGTATTGCGTCGAGACCAGAGTATGTTGCTTCACGTAGGCGCCCGCCACGAACGCGACGGTGCGGTGCGAATCGACGTGGTCGGCGCCATCCTGCGCGTCGTCTTCAACGACAAAGATCAGAGTGTTGTTCGCGTAGATGCTGCTTGCGATCGTCTGAACCAGCATGCCGACCGCATAGTCGTTATCGGCTTCCTGAAGCTCCGGAGTATTCACGCCGTCAATCGCGGTACCGAAGTTTCCGGTGTGATCGTGCATGAGGCGAACGAGGCTCAACGAAGGGAGTCCACCTTTGGCGTAGTTGGCATTGAACTCCCGCACCCACTCCGTGAAACGGTAATAATCCGGAAAGTTGTTGTCGAAACCGCGGTAGTACGGATCGGTGAACGGGGCAAGGGTAACATTCGTGGGGGAGGCCACGATCGTCGGCGGAGTGGTTGAGGCCGGGTTGTGCGCCAGGGAAATGGCGCACGTGGGCTCGTTATAGCAGGTCGTGTCAATGAAGAAACCATAGTTGCGAACCGTGAGACCCGCCCGGCGCGCGGAGTCCCACAAATAGCCGGTATTCACTTCATCGTTCGGTCCATCCGGCGCAGACACGTCGGTCTGGCCCGGTAACAGATCCGGATCGTTCGGTGTAAGGGGTTCGGCGGCCATGCGCTGGGCGAGGGTCGGAATCCCAACGTTCACACTGCGATTCAAACCCTCGCTGTCCAAGCTTACGCCGCGTCCCGCGTAGTCCACCGGGTATTGGCGTTCGATCACGTCGGGGGCGCGAGCCGAAGTGGTCCACGGCCAGCCGTCATTGCTGACTTCGGCGGTGGCCATGAAGTTATCGAGCGTGACGAAGGTTTGCGCCAAGTTGTGCAGATTCGGCGTGATCGCACTTCCCCACTGAACCAAACTAGGATCGCCGTTGCCGACTGGCAGGTCACCCAGAACCTGGTCGTAAGTCCGGTTTTCCTTGATGATGAAGATAACGTGCTGGATGCCCTGACGCACGGCCGCCATGACCGCGGCGTCGCTGGTGCTCTCGGTGCTGGAGAAGCGGTTGTTGGTGAAGACCTGCGCCGTCAGCGCCGGGAGCTGCGCCGCGAGGGTGGCGGTGGGGAAGCTCTGTAAGCCGGCTTTGGTCAACTGGGGATTATACTCATTCGTATCCTGGCAACTTGGGTACAGCGGCGGGCCATAGACATAGCACCAATTGGGATTCGGTCCCGTCGGCGACTTCCCATTGACCACGTACACCCATTTGCCATCGTTGCTGAAGCTCACGGAGTTCGGGTACCAGCCGGTGGGAATGAGACCCATGACCTGGTCGTTCTTATCCGTTCCCGTCAGCGCCACGACGGCAATGCTGTTCAGATTGCCATTGGTCACGTAGAGTTGCGTCCCATCCGGCGTGAGCGACACGCTGTTAGTGTTCGCGCCCATATATTTCGCCAGCGTGGGAGTGGAAGACACTACTGACGGGGGAGCGATGACATGGATGGTTTCGAGGACGGTGTTCCACGTGGTGCTGTCGTTCGGGTTCGTGTCGATTACGTCAACCGTATCCGACTCGTCTTCGGCGACATACAGGCGCGTCTGGGCCGCGTTAAGCGTCATTTTGTTCGGTTGGCCTATCACTGGGATCCGGGCTTTTACCGCCGGTGTCCCCCCATCCAGATTCACTACGTCGATCTCGCGGTCGCGAAGGCTTGAGACATACGCCCAAGTGGTTGTAGTGCTACCCGCCGGCAGCGGCGTCGGCTGCGCGATAACCACCCAAAACGGATATTCGCCGCCCGGCGTGCCCGGCTGCGGCGAGCTAGCGGCCCTGCCGGGACGCAGGTCGAGTTCCCCCGTGTTCTGCAGATTCACGGGTTCCACGGCCGTAAGGGTACTCAGCGGCGTCCAGTTGCCCAAGCCTCCGGTGAACACCGTTATCGAGTCGTTGTAATAATTCGCCACCACCATCGTCTGGCCATCGTTCGAAACAGCCACGCCGGCGGCGCAAGGCTGCACGTAAACCACGCTATTTACCTGGAGTGATGGTTCGGTGGAAGGCACGGGAAGGCCAACGCCCCCCGTGGAGTGGTTCAAGAGAAGCTCCGGTGGGGACTGAGGCGTCGGCGACGTCGACGTTATCGACGCCGGCGCCCAAGTTGTTCCGCTCCGAGTAAAGACATGGACATTGTCAAATTGGGGGTTAGCGGGGTCAAGGATACCGTATTTGTCAAAGGGGTAGTCACCCATGCCGCTGGATACGTAAAAAGCCCCGCCGGATGGATCGAAGGCAATCCCGTTGTAGGCATTGGGGATCATCACTACTTGCTTCTGGACGGGCGTGTCCGTCGAAATGTCGTAGATGAACACGTATTCACTCGATGGCGAGTTTGCTGCGGGCCCGCCGGGAGCCGTGAGCACGCCGGGTGCGGGCATTACTACGCCCTCGGCCGCGAAGGCCATGGCTGACAGGGAGTTGGCGTAGTACATGCGGTTGTACCCGCTGGTCAGAACCAGCAGGGTCTTCCCATCCGGACTCACCACGCTCGAGACCGCTTGCCCGGCCAGCCAGGGATTACCGTTTACTAACCAAGGGGTGACCAGCGGTTGGAACTGGGAACCCTGGGGCGCCAGCGGCGTAATCCATTGGTTCATATTGGGGATGAACTGGACGCCCGCGGCCGCGGCATTCACCGTGATGGTCAGGGTCGCCGCGGTGCTGCCGGTCGCGTTGGAAGCCGTTACCGTGTAGCTGGCCTTGGCGGTTACGACCGTGGGGGTTCCGGTAATAATCCCCGTGTCGTCGTCCATGCTCAGGCCCGCCGGAAGGGCCGGGCTCACGCTGTACGCAGTCACCGCTCCGCCGGTGCTGGTGGGGCTGTTCGGCGGGATCGGCGTCCCCACGGTGTAGACCGCCGTACCGGTAGTGTAGGCCAGGCCCGCCGGGGCCGCGACATTCACCGTGATGCTCAGGGTCGCCGTGGCGCTGCCGGCCGAGTTGGAAGCCTTTACCGTGTAGCTGGCCGTGGCGGTCACGGCCGTGGGGGTTCCACTGATGATGCCCGTGCTGGTGCTCAGGCTCAGGCCCGCCGGAAGGGCCGGGCTCACACTGTACGAGGTCACCGCTCCGCCGCTGCTGGTGGGGCTGTTCGGCGTGATCGGCGTCCCCTTGGTGTAGACCGCCGTACTGGTAGTGTAGTTGAGGGCAGAGGGCGGCTGAATGGACACAGGGCTGGAACCGCCACCACACCCGCAGAAGAGAAGGAATACTGCGGTCAAAATGAGACCAAGCCATTTGATAGATCGCATAGAAAGCTCCTTTTTCATTGTCACCAGGGCCATGACATGGCGCGGTGTTTCGCCACGGGCCAGATAGGGCTGACGCGTGGATCCTAAGCCGCGCATACTGATGATTGCACGCGCATCTCCACTCCTGAAGAAGGCATCGTCGAAATCCGCTCATGATCTGCCTTTGCACCGTTACTAAAACTGAGGTGCCGTAGCCGGCAGTGTGGCGGAGTTGATTCCTTCACACTGCGAGTAGTCAACTGTCAAGTTGCTATTGGCGTCAAGCGTCACCGTCCAGACGGTATCGTAGTCAGTGGGCGACCAAGCGGGCGGGGTTGGGCCGCCCCCATGCGGGAAATAGCTTGAGAACAGTGCAGTCACTGTCTGAGCGATTTGAACGTACGACCACCCTAGCAGCACTTTCTGATTGGAGAATAAGCCGCCGATGAAGAAAAAATTACTGGTTAGCTGGGCCGCGTTCGGATCGGACAACTCGAAGCCCGTTACCAGATGATAGGGCAGGTTATTGGCGATTGCGTATGGTTCGACAGTCAAAGCGGGCGCAACACCCGACCATTGGTTATCGCCCGAGGTGGTGACCGTGCCTTGGCTAAATTGAGAGACATCCCCCGACCAAACCTGGTTAGGGCTAATCTTTCCGCGAAGCGCGTTCGGAAGATCCAGCGCGCGCCATTGCCCTGCACCAACGTAGTTGTTGTCGGACCAGTAGCCCTGCGGATGCGCCTCTGCATGCCGAACAATGTAAAGAGTTTCGTTGGTGTTGGCTCCCGCAGGAATTACGGCGCCACCGATACCGCCGGTCACGGTGATGCTGGACGGCGTCGGCGGCATGCATGGAGTGCTGACCAACGCGGGCGGGGGCAGCACAGGGTAGGTGGAGGGCGGGTTCAAGCTGCTGTTAAAGGTGACCAGGTCGGCGCTTCCAGACGGCGCAATCGAGATCGCATAAATATTGTTGGGACCCTGATGGCTCGCCGGCAGAGTCAGGTTATAGCTTTCAAGCTCATTGATATTTGCCAACAGGTTGCTGGTGGTCTCCCAAGGTGCCGAGAAGACGTAAAAGCCCGGGACGTTTGCCGTGACGATACCGGTTACCAGGGTTTCGTTGTCGCCATTCTGGTCATCGAAGTCGAGACCCTGGCACTCCGGGCAGGGTAGCGACGGCGTAGCAACTCCGATGGGTACGGATCCCAACGCGTACGATGCATTGATCGGGTAGTTGTTGCCGGTATAGAAGGTCTCGCCCACAGCGTCACTGGAGAGAGTGATGTGGTTGAGAAGAGCGAACTGCTGGATGGTCTCAAGTGCTACCATATCGGGGTAATAGCCTGTGGTGGTGGTTTGCAAATGGGTCATCGGTTCGAGCGCGTAAATGCCGGTTACATTCTCACCACCCAAGACGTTCTGTTGCAGGAACGGGGCCATCAGGAGCGACCGCTGTAAACCCTGACTGGTGAGGTTGGCCGTGAGTGGATTGACGTCCCCGGAAGCTTGATAAGCCACATCCTCGCTCACCACAAAGATCAGGTTGATGTTGTCGGCGCTCAGGGCAGTGGGATTTACCGTGATGGTCAGGGTGGCCGTGGTACTGCCTGTCGAGTTGGAAGCCGTTATCGTGTAGCTGCCCGCAGCGGTCACGGCTGTGGGGGTCCCGCTGATAACACCGGTGCTAGTGCTCAGGCTCAGGCCCGCCGGAAGGGCCGGGCTCACACCGTACGAGGTCACCGCTCCACCGGTGCTGATGGGGCTGTTCGCCGGGATCGGCGTCCCTACGGTGTAGACCGCCGTGCCGGTAGTGTAGGCCAGGCCCGCCGGGGCCGCGTCTTCCACCGTGATGGTCAGGGTCGCCGTGGTGCTGCCGGCCGAGTTGGAAGCCTTTACCGTGTAGCTGGCCGTGGCGGTCACGGCCGTGGGGGTTCCACTGATGATGCCCGTGCTGGTGCTCAGGCTCAGGCCCGCCGGAAGGGCCAGGCTCACACTGTACGAGGTCACCGCTCCGCCGCTGCTGGTGGGGCTGTTCGGCGTGATTGCCGTCCCCTTGATGTAGACCGCCGTGGCGGTGATGTAGCTGAGTGCCGAGGGCGGCTGAGGGGTGATAACAGCACTGGGGCCGCCACCACACCCGCAGAAGAGAAGGGATACTGCGGTCAGAATGAGACCAAGCCATTGGATAGATCGCATAGAAAGCTCTTTTTCAATTGTCACCGGCGCCATGACATGGCATGGTGTTTCGCCCCTCGCCACATAGGAACAGTCGTTTTCACTCGGCGGTTCGGCAGAATGACACCCTGGGTTCCATTGCTTCTGAACCAAAGTCGTTTCTAGACCCGTGGTGAAGTTCTCCATGGGCTGACTTATATTGAGTCACCCCATGCATTCGTTCTTGTTATCGGCGGAAACAACTATAAAGTTAAGACGATCTCGGCGAATTCGGTGGGCGCTTCTCTCATCAGGAGGTGAAGCCTGACACCACAAGGGAGCTGATAGTCCTTTTGGAAAGAAGGTGAGGATGGAAACTTCCTCATAAGTGAGCTGCCGCCGGGAAGGTACGTAATCAGAAATCCGGCGTTTGAATATTGCCCCCGGCGGGAGCGCCATTTACTTGGGAGGTGCTGTGGCCGGTGAATCACTTCCCAGTGACACGGCGCGGCTCAAGCTGACGTCCATCTCCGTGTAGGGCGGCAAAATCACGTCGCGACCGTGGCGGGTGAGGAGAAAGATTCCTGTCGCGCCCATCGCCGCAAACCTGGCCACGCCGGCCGTGGAAGCATCGGTGGCGGTTGAGCTGATCGCCTCAATGATCAATTGCGTGGTATCGTCGCTGACCTTGGAGATCCCCCCGGTCACAGCAAAATCCAGCAGAAACCTCGCCTTGCCGGGATTTTGGGCGTGGATTCTTCCCTCGGAATCCATTGTCATGTGGGTTCCCCTGTCCACCTCCGCGCCGACAGGAAAAGCGGCAATCGCGGTCGCGGCGCCATTCGGCAAGGACAACCGAGTGAACAGAAGGTTCAGCGAGCCAGGGCGGTACAAGCGGCGGGGCGGGACGCGCTTGGCTAACACCCCTTGCAGAATGCTGCCCTGGGGGATGGCGATGGTGGCGCCCACGCGCACGGGCTCCAGCAACACAGCCTGGAAAGTTTGGCCCTGATGGTTCTTGGCCGCGCTGAGGCCCTCGAGCAGAACCAGGGGCATCCGCGTCCCGTCGGCGATGGTGCAAGGCTCCGCGCAGGCCGCCGGAGCGCCTGCGTCCTTCCCTGCGCGCGCCTCAGCCAGCGCCGGAAAAGTTGTGCCCTCAGGCTCCACTTGCAATGTTAGTACCCAGGGCGGAACAGGTTTCTGTTGCTTCGATTTCGGTGCGGGCCCGCTTGGATCTGCCGCCTTCCCCTCCTTGGCCGCAGGCTTCTCTGTCTCCGCCCTCAGCTCAGCGCGTTGCGTCAGGGCGATGAACGTCGCCCGCAGCGGAACCTGACCCCCTCCCGGCATCAACACGTTCACCGACCGGAATCGCGCTACCACATCGTGCCGGGGCGCAAAAAGGTGAATCACGAAAGGCCGGTCGTCCACCGCGTAAGCCTTCTTTCGCGACTCGATCTGATCCACCACCAGCCGAACCGTGCTGCCCTTCGCAAAAACCTCCGTACCCCGCCAATAAACGCTGCGCGCGAGCTTGCCCTCCAGCGTGGTTCCCGGCGCAGTTTTTTTGAGCTGGGTGCGGCCCTCCAGGGCAATCCAAATCACCGGGGCCTGACCGTCGGCGCTTTGCGAATACGCGCCGGAAACCGTCGCCCAGGCGATAAGTGCAATGCACACAAACTTCATCATGAGTCGAGTTCGCAAGGTACCATGCCCTTCATGGGTGGATTGCCGAGCTGCGATGATATCACCGGTCGGTGTGCCGCAGGACGCTTGGCCCACTACGCCTTCGAAATGGCCGAAAAGGAACAGTCGTTTTCACTCGGCTGTTCGGCAGAATGACACCCTGGGTTCCATTGCCTCTGAGTCAAAATCGTTTCTAGACTCCTGGTGAAGTTCTCCATGGGCTGACTTATATTGACTCGCCAAAAGCATTCGTTCTGCTTATCGGCGGAGACAACTGGAAAGTTGAGACGATCTTGGCGAATTCGGTGGGCGCTTCTCTCATCAAAGGGTGTGTTGCAGCTCGGTTCAAGCCGAATTCGGAAGTCAGCGTGGTTTCTATGTGCATTTTGTAGGGGCACAGCGCGCTGTGCCCCTACGCCCCGCCCCGCACCATTTTGTTCCTCAGGTATCTCCGTCGAACGGGCATCGAATCAAGTTGTTCGGCTCGAACGGAGGCTGCCAATTTTCGAATTCGGGTTCAAGCCACGCTGAGGAGGCAGAACAGGTGTACAATGCGGGGCGTTTTCGAAGTCAAAAAGGAAATCCGAGTTCAAACAGACATGAGAGCGCCAAGAGTTGAGAGGAGAGGTGGGGATGGATTTCATCAACTGCTACGAGGATGTCAGCCGTGCCGACGCGTACGCCACACTCGAGTTCGCCAACACCTATTACCTCGCCTACCGCGATCTTCCGGCGATCATGTCAGAGCATGTGACCGGTACAAAGGCGCTTGATTTCGGTTGTGGCACCGGCCGGTCAACGCGCTTCCTGCGGAAACTTGGGTTCAATGTGACTGGCGTCGACATCTCGGAGGACATGCTGCGTATCGCACGCGCTCTGGATCCTGCGGGCGATTACCGCATTGTGCCTCAGGACAATTTGACGGAGTTCGCGTCAGGAACCTTCGACCTGATAGTTTCACTTTTCACCTTCGACAACGTTCCGAGCGCAGCGAAAGTGCGGATTTTTTCTGACCTCAGGAACCTTCTGCGTCCGGCCGGAACCATCGTCAGCGTCGTCCCATCCCCAGACATCTACACGCACGAGTGGGCTTCGTTCACGACCAAAGACTTCCCGGAAAACGCCGCAGCTCGCAGCGGTGATGTTGTGCGTATCGTCGTTACCGACCACCAAGGTCGGAGGCCTGTCCAAGACATCCTCTGGACCGACGAATCGTATCGGACGGTCTATAGTGAGGCGAGTCTGCAAGCGATCCAAGTCTTCAAGCCGCTGGCCAAAGGTGACGAGTCATACTTGTGGGTGAACGAAACCAAGATCCCTCCCTGGGTGATTTACGTGTTGAGACGGGCGATGTAGCTCTCCAGATACGCAGTTGCTGAATCTGAACACCAATTTCTTCGTGCAACGAACTCCTCACCTCTGCTACGATCACACCCATGCGACTTTACGTAGGCCTCTTTTTCCTCATCGCTCTAGCCGGTTCCGTCTGCGCCCAGGACCTCCAACCGGTTGCGGATCGCCTCGCCGCGCAGAACGCCCTCTTCGACGCGCAGTACGAGTCCGACCTCCGCAATTCCCCCGAGCGCGCAACGGCGTTCGGCGACTATCGCTACAACGATAAGCTTGGCGAGTACTCACTCGCCGCCATCGCCCAGCGCGAGGAAACCGACCGGTCCTTCCTCAGCCGCCTTCAGGCCATCGCTACGACCGGCTTCTCCGACCAGGATCAGCTCTCCCACGAGGTCCTGGTTCGTATCCTCCAGCAGCGTATCGCCGACTTCGAACTGAAGGAATACGAGATGCCGATCGACCAACTGTACGGCATCCACACCAGTCTCGCCGATCTGCCTCTGGCCGTTCCCCTCGACTCCGTGAAGCACTATGAAGACTACGTCTCCCGGCTTCACCAGATCCCCCGTGTGCTCAGCGAGACCACAGAGGTTCTCCGCGCTGGCATGAAGGACAACCTCATGCCCGTGCGTTTCCTGCTCGAGAAACTCCCCGTTCAGTGCCAGGGCGTCATCGATGCCGATCCCTTCCTCATTCCGACGAAGAAGTACCCCGCCAGCATCTCCCCGGAAGAGCAGAAGCGTCTTACGCGGCAGATCACGGACGCCATTGAAACCGATGTCGTACCCGCCTACAAGAGCTTCGCTGCCTTCCTGCGCACGGAATATGCCCCGCACGGCCGCACCGTCCTTGCCGTGACCTCTCTGCCGGACGGCGAGAAGCGCTATCAGAACGACATTTATGCCAGCACCACCACACACATGCCGCCGGATGAGATCCACCAACGCGGTCTGCGCGAAATCGAACGCATCCAGGCCGAGATGACCCTCGTCGCGAAAAAAGCCGGTTTCGCTGACCTCGCCTCTTTTCGCGCCTCCCTGAAAACCAATCCCAAATACACACCGACATCCGCGGAGCAGATTCTCGACGACTTTCGCCACTACATCGCCCAGATGGAGCCCAAACTACCCGAGCTTTTCACCCTGCTTCCCAAGTCGCCGGTAACTGTCGAGGCGATTCCCGCCTTTCAGTCTGCGCGTGCAACCCACTATGTCCACGGTACTCCGGACGGCAAGCGTCCCGGCCGCGTCGTTGTCGCCACCTCCAACTTCGCTCAGCGCTCACTGATCGAAGACGAGGCGATTGCCTACCATGAAGGCGTCCCCGGCCACCACATGCAGCTATCCGTGCAGCAGCAACTCACCGGCCTGCCCAAGTTCCGCCTCCATGGCCTCGAGTTCGGCGCCTATATCGAAGGCTGGGCCCTGTACGCAGAGCAGCTTGGCAAAGAGGTTGGCTTCTATCAGGACCCCGTTTCGGACTACGGCCGACTTTCGTCCGAACTCTTCCGCGCCGTCCGGCTGGTTGTCGACACCGGAATCCACTCCAAAGGTTGGACCCGCGATCAGGTGGTGGATTTCTTCCGTAAGTCGGGTGCGGTTGACGAGCCCACCATCCAATCCGAAACCGACCGCTACATCGCGTGGCCCGCGCAGGCCCTCAGCTATAAGCTTGGCCAGCTCAAGTTCCGCGAACTCCGCGAACGCGCCCGGAAAGAACTGGGAACTAAGTTTGACCTCCGCACCTTCCACGATGAGATGCTCAATGGCGGAACCCTGCCCCTCGACCTGCTCGACGCCCGCACCAACAAATGGATCGCCCAACAGAAATTAAAATGACGCTGTAAGTCGGGTAGGCGTAGCGCAGACCTCCGTCTCTGAGGTCTGCGGTTCTTGCTCAGATCCGCCCTTTCGAATCCAAGGGCAAACTGGCAATCGTCAACCCGCAGCGGGGCATTTGTTGCGCCGCGCTCATGCCGCAATACTCGTTCACGCGCGAGCATTGCGAAGCAGCGCTTGACTTCCACGACGAGGTGTACGGTAATAGTGGGGAGACCGTTCCGGGAGGCGCTTGATGAGGCAGAATTTTCCAGGTCGCGTTTTCCGCACTCTAGCCGCCACGGCGCTGGCGACGGGGCTGTGCGTCCCGCTGGTGAAGGCGCAGGCTGCCGGCGAGTACACGATGGGCGTTTCGAGGTCGGCTGCGGGCGCTGTGGGATTCGGCAATACATTGAGCCGCAGGATGTCGAAGGCCGCCGACGAGCTTTCCGATAAGCTCAAGACGCGGATTCATGAGAGCCCTGCGCAAGTGATGAAGGAGAACCGCGCCGCATTCGCGAAAGAGGCGGGCGAAGGCGGGGGAACGTTACGCTTCGCTTCCGACCCCAGTGATGCCGCGGTCTTTGTGGATGGCCACCTGGTCGCGCGGACACCGGCAGAAATCACAGTTCCGCAGGGCAAGCATGCGATTGAGGTCACCCGGCCTGACCGCGACCAGTGGTTCGAGCAGGCCACCGTCGCCAAGGGGCAAACCGTGGATATCAGCGCCAAGCTGGTGAATCCGTATCCCTCCGTTATCACACTCAGCTTCAACGACACTACGAAGAACAAGGGGCAAACCGTGGATATCAGCGCCAAGCCGGTGAATACGAACCCCTCCGTCATCACGCTCAGCTTCAACGACACTAAGAAATAATCACGCCTGGGAACGCCAGACGCATGTAGTGGGATTCAGTCTAACAGGGATTGAACAAGACACCACAGGCGGAATTGCGCGGCTCTAACTCCCGCATCGGTTGCTTAAAGTTCCAGTTCGAGACCGATATCAAAACCACGCTCGGAGGATTCTGCCTCGCGCACCCACACCACGCGGTAGACCTTGACGTCGTCTGGGGTACTTTCCAAAATGGCCTTGACCTCCATTCCCCAGCGAAGTGGAGCGTGCTGGCGCACGCACAAGCCACGCTCGGACATATCGACGATTGAGGCCTTTACTTCCTCGGGGTCCTTCCGTCCAAATTGCCTCCTTCCTTCTCGCCACTGTGGACTGCTCTCTGCCTACAGCTAACTGCCTACTGCCTACCGGGATGCGGCCCGGGGCAGTCCGCTCAGGGCTTCGCGCACTTTCTTGTCCAGTGTTTCGACGAAGCTGCTTAAAACCAATCCTTCCTGGCGAAAGACCACGCGCCCGTTGCGATCGAAGATCACCAGCGTGGGGAGGTTTTGCACGCCGAGGAGCCGTTCGAGTCCCTGAGGGTAGACCACCTGGGTAGTCCACTGCTCTTCCTTGAGGAATGCCGGCACGCCGGCCCGGTCCTCGTCCACGTTCACGGCCAGGAACACGGCGGCGGGCTCGTTGCGGAAGTTCTCCACCACGCGCTCGAGCAGCTTTCCCTCCAGCCGGCAAGGGCCGCACCAGGTGGCCCAGAACTCCAGGACCAGAACTTTGCCGCGGTAATCGGCAAGCCGCAGCGGCGAGCCGTCGGTGCGCTTGAGCACATAAGCGAAGGGGTCAAGAAGATTGGCGTTGGGCTGGCGCGAGTCCTGGAATCGCGGAGCGAGCGCGCGTACAAGCTCGTCGTAGCGGGCCAGGACCATATCGCCCAGGCCTTTCTCGGATTGGTGGAGCGCCACGTAACAACTGCCCAGTTTCCGGCGGACCTCCTCGCGGTGCGACGGGTCAAGGCCGGGACCGGGGAAGGCGAACGCCGTCGCATACTCATTCAGGGCTCGTTCAAGGTCGTTCTTCTTGGCCGCCAAGTCACCCAGCCGCTCCGCAAGCTGCTGCGAGGGATAGGCGGCATAGCTCTTTGCGTAATCCGCCATGGCCTTGTCCGTCTCGCCGGACTTGGCGTAAAGCTTCCCGCGCATCAGGTAGGCCGCGGCCAGCATGGTGCTGGGCGATTCGGGGGACTTGTCCTTGCCCGCCGTAGACGGGGCCGATTCTTTGACTTTCCTTTCCGCGAGCCCAACGAACTTCATCGCGTATTGAAGGGCTTTGACGCGGCTGGAAGCGTCGTCCTGCCGATCGAAGAGGTCCACCAGCGAAGAAAGAAGCGCGGGATCGTCCGGCTTCAGTGCCAGCAATTTTTCGCCATACTTGATAGCGGTTTGAGGATCGTTGGCCCGAAGGGCGGATTTGTAAATGAACTGGAGAATCTCCTCGCGTCGCGCACTCGCGGGGAAGCGCTCGAGAAAAGCCTCCAGGTTCTTGATAAGCACCTGGGGATTGTCCTCGGAGGAGCGGACCGCATCCTGAAGCGCCTGCGATTCCTGCGCCTCCGGAGAGGCCTTCTCGGCAGTCTGCGTCGGCGCAGCGGATTGGGTTGCGGGATTCTGAGCCGCTTGCACAGCCCGCAGAGGAACAGGATTCAGCAACAAAAGCGGGCTCAAGAGCGCGGCGGCGAAAGAGCAGTGACGAGTGATCCCGCAAGGCGGGAACGAGTGACGAGCAGAAAGACGCAGAGCAGAATTCCCGGTGCGGAAAGCAGCATGCAGCAGGTCCGCGCAATCTAGAATGCAAAACCTAAAACCCGCAATTGCCCTGCTCCCTAGCCGGCTTCTTCCAGCGGACAACGGACCACTGACAACTGACGACTGACAACTGACAACTGCCCTTAGAACGACATGTTTTTTCGGCATCCTTCTAAATTTAAGGAGAAGCGCAGAGCTGGTCAAGGCAAATAGAGCGCCGCAGGGAACTAAACAGCGAGCCGTGCTGATATAATGCTGGGCTCTTAAGGAGCTGAAATGAGTCCCAGACGAATACGCGCCGTCTTCCTGGACGCAGGCAACACACTGGTGTTCCCGCGACTCGAGGATCTCATCGCGGACTTGAAGGAACATGGCCATTCGGCCACGCCGGATGACTTTTACGCTGCGGAGCGTGTGGGCAAACAAAAACTGGATGATTGGCTGTGGCCGCAGATCCGACGCGGTGAGGTCCCGAAGCAAATTGACTATTACTATTGGTCGGAGTATTTGCACGAGTTCACGAGAAGGCTCGGCGTGCCGGAGAGCGAGCCGGGGGAGCTTACCAAGCGCTTGGTCAAAAGCTTCCAGAACCTTCAGCTCTGGTCCCGCGTGATGCCCGATACGCCTGCCTTTCTTGAAGGGCTTGTGGCCCAGGGCTACTTCTTGGGAGTGATTTCAAATTCCACCGGAACTCTGGAAGGCCAACTCGTCCGTTTGGGCCTGGCACGCTATTTCCAGGCTATCTTGGATTCGGCTATCGTAGGCATTCAAAAACCACACCCGGGAATCTTCAAGCTGGCGCTTCAGCGCGCGGGCGTGGAGGGTTCGGAAGCCGTGTTTGTGGGCGACACCTATGCGACGGACGTAGGCGGCGCGCAGCTCGCGGGGTTGACGGGTGTCCTTATGGACGGTGTGGGAGCTTACCCTGACGCCGCGTGCCCCAGAATCTCATCGCTTCCGGAACTGGCGAGAATCCTTGAAGGCTTGTAAGCGAAGATCCTGCGCGACCGAGCTACCACATTCTGCGAACTTCGGAGATCGCGGGCCGTGAGCCACCCCACAAACAGCCTTGGGACCTGTGGTACTTCCGTGCCTCGATAGTGTCCCAATTCGACTGTAGGGCCGCCCCTCGGGGCGGCTTGGCCGGTCCCGTGAGGCGGGACCGGCCCTACATCCCATATTTGGACACCACCCGTGCCTCGTTAGGCATTTCTTCCTGCCCAGTAGCGTGCTACCATTTTCACGGTGTGAAAAGACCTGCTAGGGGGGTGTGCTATGGAAGTTCGGAAACATCATCGCAAGAAAGAGGACTACAGTCTGCGTACTCACATGATCCACGGGGCCTTCGACAGTAAGAAGTGGGATTTCAACCACCACGTTGTCCCGCCGGTTTCCCAGTCCACGGCTTTCCGCCTGACCTCACTTGAGCGGGGCGCCAAGGGGTTCGTGCAATTTGCCTCCGCCGACGAAGCGTTGAGCGGCCACATTCCGATCTACATCTACGACCGGCTGGACGAACCCACACGGGCCATGCTGGAAGAAAACCTGGCCTACGCCGAGGGCGGCGACATTTGCGTGACGTTTGCCAGCGGCATGGCGGCGATCAGCGGGGTTCTGGGTTCGGTGGTTCGCCAGGGGCAGGAAGTTCTGGCGCATCAAGTTTTGTACGGCTGCACGTACAGTCTGATGACCAATTGGCTGCCCAGGTTCGGCATGCAGGCCCGCTTTACCAACTTCCTGAAGACTGAATCCCTTTTCGATCAGGTAACACCTGCTACTCGCGTCCTCTACTTTGAGACCCCGACCAATCCCACCATGGAATTGATTGACATCACAGCGCTACGCCGCGTCGCTGACCAGGTGAATGCAAGCCGCGAGGAGCGTGAGCGAGTCCTGGTGATCGTGGACAACACCTTCGCCACGCCGCACTGCCAGCGGCCTTTGAAACTCGGAGCCGACATCGTTGTGGAAAGCCTGACCAAGGGACTGGGGGGGTTTGGAACGGACATGGGGGGAGCCGTGATCGCCCCGGCGGAGTGGTACAACCACCTCATGCTCTTCCGCAAGGATTTCGGGGGAGTGCTTTCGCCGCGCAGCGCCTGGGGCATCCTGGTTTACGGCCTGCCCACGCTGGCCACTCGCATGTCCAATATGCAGAAGACGGCGCAGCATGTGGCGGAGTTCCTCAGCAAGCATCCCAAAGTGGCGAGCGTCCTGTATCCCGGCACGGAGTGCTTTCCGCAGAAGGCGTTGGCTCATCGGCAAATGCTCAGCCCGGATGGAAAGTTTGCTCCCGGCAGCATGCTCTATTTCGTTCTCAAGGGAAGTGATTCCAAGCAAAGCCAGGCTGAGAAGCTGGTGGATTACCTTGCGGAGCACGCTTATTCCATCACGCTGGCCGTCAGCCTCGGGCAGATCAAGACTCTGATCGAGCATCCCTTCTCGATGACGCATTCAGCGCTGCCCGACGACCAGAAACGCGCTTTCGGCATGCATCCCGAGGGCATCCGTATTTCCCTTGGCCTCGAGGACTGGCACGACATCATTCGCGATTTGGAGATTGCCCTGGAGAAGGTGTGAGACGCCGCGCGGCCCGGGCAGAAGGCAGAAAGCAGTAGGTATTAGGCAGAAGACAGAAAGCAGGATGCAATAGCCAGTTGGCAAGTTGGCAACTAAGACAGTGGGATTGCAGCCCCAAGCAGACTCAAAGCTGACGGCTGATAGCTGAAAGCTGACAGCTTGGTTCTCCGTTCAGGGCTGAGATTGCCTGACCAGTGAAACTCACCGGCTGGCTTGTGTGGTGAGGTGATCTTTATGGAGCACTTCACGGTAGAAGTGCCCGGCGATTTCTGCGGCGTGGGGACCGAACATCATGCGTCCACCGCGCAGAAGGACGACGGCCACATACCTTGGTTGCTGCTCCTGGGCGTATGAAATGAACCAGCCCAGGCGCGCTCCGTCTTCGCTGCACGTTCCGGTTTTTCCGTAGATCTGCATTTCGGGGTCGTAAGCCAGCCGGGCAGTTCCGTAGAGGACCGCTCCCTCAAGGCCTGCCTTGATTTCGGGCAAGTACTGGGCCAGATCGTCCAATTGGCGCCGGACTCTGGGCTGGAATTGGGAAAGTTCATCCGCGGTGCGCGGATACTGCAATTCGTAAAGGGTGCCCCCGTTGGCGATGGCTGAGATAACGGCGGCCCATTGAAGCGGGGTGACTTCCATGTCCCGCCCGTAATAAGCCAGATAACCCACGCCGCCCTCCTTTGGGGCAGCGGCGGGAAAACGGCCGGCGGATTCACCGGGGATGTCATCGCCGGTCTTTTCCCCAAGGGCGAACTCATGAGCGTACTGGGCCAGCCGCTGGAATCCCAACATCTCACCTAGTTTCAAGAAGAATACGTTGTTGGACCGGGCCAGCGCTTCAGTGAGGTCCATCCGCAGGCGTCTCCCGACATAGAGCTTCGTGTTTGGGGTGATGATGCCTTCTCGCAGGGCGGCCAGCGCTACCACGGGCTTGAAGGTCGAGCAAGGTGTAAAGCCACTGGAGAGCGCCAGCTTTTGATTCACAATGGAGAGAACCCGCCCATTGTTCGGATCCACCACCACCATGCTTCCGTTCCAGTTTCCCAATGCCGCAAGGGCAGCTTGGCGGACGGCGGGATCGTCACCCGCCGGGTTGTCCTCCGCCGCAGGGTCACCGAACGAGCTGATTCGGTAAGCACCGTTGCCGCGCAGCCGGCGCCGGCTACGTCTCCGGCTGGCAGATACTGTTTGCAGGGGGCTTCGTTTTCTCGTGGCTAGCGGCTTCGAAGTGGAAGAGTTTTTAGGGGAGGAAGGCGCATTCGAGGGCGCCGTCGATGGTTGCGTCCCAGAGTTCTTCGCGCTCCCTAAGTTTGTCTCTGTCCCGAGTAGGCAAAAAACGGCCACGGCCAGAATGGCTAGTCTCTTAGGCAAGGTTGTGATGAAAACCTCCTTGGTTCGTGTCGAGGTTACTTCCGTCCCGCGTCAGAGCTGGCGACTGCCAACGGGGAAAGACTTCGAAATTGCTACTTCTTACCCTTTGCGGCTGCGGCGCTTTCCGCCCCTGCCGCCACATCGTGTGGGACCGGCAGGTTGAGCGCCTTGCGCACTTCCATCTCAAGTTTCTTACACAGGTCAGGGTTGTCGCGCAAGAATTGCTTGGCGTTTTCGCGGCCCTGCCCGATGCGCTCACCCGCGTAAGAGAACCAAGCCCCACTCTTCTCCAGGATATCGCGCTCAGCGGCCACATCGATCAGGTCGCCCTCCCTGGAGATCCCCTCGCCATATAGAATATCAAATTCTGCCTCCCGGAAGGGAGCGGCAATTTTATTTTTTACTATTTTTACCTTGGTCCGGTTTCCGACCACGCGGTCGCCATCCTTGATGGAGGCAATACGGCGGATGTCGACGCGAATTGTAGCATAGAACTTCAGCGCCCGGCCACCGGAGGTCGTCTCCGGGTTGCCGAACATGACGCCGATCCTTTCCCGGATCTGGTTAATAAAAATCAGGCAGGTTTTGGATTTGGCTACGATGCCCGCGAGCTTCCTGAGGGCTTGCGACATCAACCGCGCCTGAAGGCCGGGCAAGGAGTCGCCCATATCACCATCGAGTTCGGCCTTGGGGACGAGGGCGGCGACCGAATCAATCACTATGACGTCAATCGCGTTAGATCGAACCAGCGCTTCGGCAATTTCCAGCGCCTGCTCGCCGTAGTCCGGCTGCGAGACCAGCAGGTTGTCCACATCCACGCCCAACCTCTTGGCGTAGGGTGCGTCCAGGGCATGCTCGGCGTCCACGAACGCCGCCATCCCGCCGCGTTGTTGTGCCTGCGCCACCACATGCAGCGCGATGGTCGTCTTGCCGCTCGACTCCGGGCCGAAGATTTCGACTACCCTTCCCCGCGGCATCCCACCCACCCCCAGCGCCGCATCAAAGGACATCGAGCCGGTTGGGATCACTTCCACGGGAACCAGCGCGTCCTTGGTCCCCAGGCGCATAATCGAACCCTTGCCGAATTGCTTCTCAATCTGCGTCAGCGCCAGATCAATGGCCTTGAGCTTTTCAGTTCGGTCTTCTGGCATGTCGATATCCTTCTTTCTGGGATGATTTTTCTGGTCAAGAAGTGCTTTCCCAGTCTTCGATTCGTAACCCCCTTACGCGCCCGAATTCGGCTGTGTTATGCGTGACGATGATAGCCTCATGGGCAAGCGCAACGGCAGCGATCAGAAGATCGTTGGGGCCAATCGGCGTGCCCGCCGACGCAAGCTGGGCCCTGATTGCTCCATATACTTCTTCGCACTTCTCGTCAAACGGCAACGTCGCAAATTCTTGAAAGAACCGCCGCAGAACTGCTAAGTTTGCTTCTCGCCGTGTGCTCCGATACGCACCATAGTAGAGTTCCGCTTTGCTGATGGAGCAGAGAGCAACTTCCCGCCTGGGCACAGAGGCTAACTTTCGAGCCAGCGGGGAATGCCGCTCATTGAGCAGGCGGACGCAAGCGTTGGTGTCCAATAACAAACTCACAACTTCTCCCGAGTCTCGTACTCCCCCTCACACTCGCGTGTCAGGCGTTCACCTTGCCAACCTCCAACCACACCTTCAAAGAATCCGGTAGACCAAGCGAGCTCCTCTGTGCGGCCAAGATCAGACTGACTGACCGGCGCGACAATCACCATCACCTCCACGTCGGTTTCTACTAAGTTGGAAGGTACATCCAGGTGCAAAACGCCGTCAGCACCGACCCGAGATCGTATCAAGATACTCCGCATGGTTCTGGCCTCCTCTCCAGAGTTGCCATTGTACTATTATCGAAGGACTAGGCCCCCGGATACTCGTAAAACCCTCGCCCTGTCTTACGTCCCAGCCGTCCGGCGTTCACCATCTTCTCGAGCAAGGGGCAGGGCCGGTATTTGGAGTCGCGGAAACTCTCGTAGAGGACTTTCATGATGTCCAGACAGACGTCCAAGCCGATCAGGTCGGCGAGCTCGAGCGGCCCCATGGGGTGGTTCATGCCCAGCTTCATCACATCATCGATTCCCTTCGCGTCCGCAACGCTTTCCATCAGGCAGTAAACCGCTTCGTTGATCATGGGCATCAGGAGGCGATTGGAAATAAACCCCGGGTAGTCGTTCACGCGCACCGGCGTCTTGCCGGCCGACTCGGCAAGCCTCACTGCTTTATCGGCAGTTTCGGGCGACGTCTGGAGACCCGGCACGACTTCCACCAACTTCATCACCGGCACAGGATTGAAAAAGTGCAAGCCGATGAAGCGGTCCGGACGCTGCGTCCCGGCCGCGAGGCGTGTGATGGAAATGGAAGATGTGTTAGAGGCGAAAATAACTCCCTGCCCGCAGTGGGGTTCGATCGCCCGGAACGCTCCTGCCTTCACCTCAAGATTCTCTGTTACCGCCTCCACGATGAAATCCGCCCCTCCGAGGTCAGCGACTCGCGTCGTGGTCTTCAGGCGGCTGAGCGCCTTCTCGCGCTCTTCGGCTGTCAGACGACCCTTCTCGACGTCCCGGTTTAGGCCCTTGGCGATTCTCCCAGCGCCTGAATCGAGGAACTGCTGGGAAAGGTCGTGAAGAAATACCGTGTAGCCGCTCCGGATCAGGACCTGGGCGATCCCATGGCCCATGGTTCCAGCGCCCAGTATACCCACAGTCTTGGTTTCCAACTTATGCTCCGTATCTCAACCTGCACGGGCGTCTGAAGCCGTGAAATAATTGAGGAAGGCCATATGCCCAGGACGGTTATTCAGTAACTTACGCTCTGCAAAACCGGCCCCCTCGGAATTATTTCGCAGCTTCTCTCGCCCGTGAAAATTGTCGAACCTGACGTTCGGGGCTGACCTGCCCCGGCGAGTCCGGAAGTCCGCCTCTAAGAACGTGGCCGTGGACACGGGCGCGACGCCCGTGCCACCAATTGTGCGAATTTCCAATTTCCAGCTTCGAACTTCGAACCCTAATCGTTCGATCTCCCGGTAAGTCATTCACGCAAGGACTCAACTGCCAACGCGACCGCGTTCCCTCCGCCCAGGCACAGGGCCGCCAGGCCCCGGTGGGCATTGCGTCGCGCCATCTCGTAAAGCAGGGTCACAAGAACCCGCGCGCCTGAGGCGCCGATGGGATGCCCCAGGGCCACGGCGCCGCCATTGACGTTGGTCTTGGCGGGGTCGAGGCCTAACTGCTCAATGACCGCGACGGCCTGAACCGCGAACGCCTCGTTCAGCTCGAACAGGTCAACGTCTCCAAGCTTCCAGTCAACCTTCTTGAGGAGCATCCGAACCGCGTCCACCGGGGCCATCATCACCCACTTGGGCTCCACGCCGCTCACCGCCTGACCCACGATGCGCGCCAAAGGCTGCTTGCCCATTTCGCGCGCCTTCTCGAGCGAAGTTACGGCCAGCGCCGCCGCCCCGTCGTTGGTTCCCGGAGCGTTGCCTGCCGTCACTGTGCCGTCCGGCTTGAAGACCGGCCGGAGCTTTGCCAACGCTTCGAGCGAGGTATCAGCCCGCGGCGATTCGTCAAGGGCAAATTGGATTGGTTCACCTTTCTTCTGCGGGATGCTGACAGGGACGATCTCATCCTTGAAACGGCAGCTCTTGGTGGCGTCCACAGCGCGCCGGTGGCTCTCGACTGCGTATTGGTCCTGGCGTTGGCGGGAGATGTTGTACTTCTCCGCCACCAACTCCGCCGTCATCCCCATGTGGAAGTTCTCGTAGGCATCCCAAAGGCCGTCGGTGATCATCGAGTCGAGGACCTTGGCATGCCCCAGGCGGCTTCCGGCGCGCATTTGCGGCAGAAGGTAAGGGCAATTGGTCATGGACTCCATGCCGCCGGCCACGACGATTTCCGCGTTTCCCGTCTGGATAGATTGTGCCGCCAAGGCCACGGCCTTCAAACCCGACCCGCAGACCTTGTTGATGGTCATCGCGGCTACGCGCGGGTGAAGCCCGCCTTTCAGGCCTGCCTGTCGCGCCGGATTTTGACCCAAGCCGGCGGAGAGGACATTGCCCATGATGATCTCGTCCACCTGTGCGGGCTCGATTCCAGCCCGGCGTACCACCTCCCGAACCACACACGCACCCAAATCCACCGCGGAAAAAGGTGAAAGAGAGCCCTGAAACTTCCCCATGGGGGTGCGGACTGCGGCGATGATTACTGCTTCGCGCATGGCTATCCCCTTTACAGGCTGTAGTTTGGTCGCTTCTCAAACAAAAGTCAAGGTTGCGGGTTGAGGAGAAATAGTCGAAACTACACTGCATGGGGGATGACACGATAGCCTGGATTTTGGTGTTTCACTTGACAGGGCTGGTTTTCTGGCTGGGCAGCTTACTGGTAGTCACGCACGTCCTAGCCATTCATTCAGAAGAGCCTTCCACGGAAGCCCGAGCGACGCTAGGGCGATTGGAGATGAAGCTGCTCAAGGGCCTGGCTCATCCCGGCGCCGCGGTGATGGTGATTTCGGGGGTTATTATGATCGGTGAAAACCCTCATTACTTGCGTGAGCATTGGCTGCAGGCAAAGTTGCTGCTGGTGGCTCTCCTGGTCATTCTGGATTTGAGAGTCTATTTCCGGACCACGGCATTCCTCGCGGGAAGAGAGGAATTACGGCGGCGTGAATCCATGGCTCTGCACGGCGGAATTTCGCTGGTGTTTTTCGGCATTCTGATTCTCGTCCTGCTCAAGCCGTTTGGTTTGAGGGTTCGCCGGGCCTCTGCTCCTGTCCGCTTCTGCCCCCGCGCCGGCCTTCCCGCAGGGCCATTGCCTGACCGCACCGCAGTGGCCCGCCTGTCGGATAAGCGGAAAGTCTCGGGTCGCACGAACGAGTTGTAAGCGATATTCGAACCTGAATTTGTGGAGGAACAGTTGGTGAAGATCACTGTAAACAAGAACGGCTCCATGCGGATTGAAGGGGAATTCACAATATACGACGCAGGGGGTAACGCATTCGACTTGGGTGGGCGAACTTCGATTGGGCTTTGCCGTTGTGGCCATTCGGAGAGTAAACCTTTCTGCGACGGGACGCATAGGAAGGTCGACTTCCAATCGGAAGTGAAAGCCCAAGCGCTTCCTGCCCCCGCCCCGAAGCCTCCGGCGGCTTAAGAGTCTGCGCCAAAACCCTGAACGGGCAGGCGAGGCGAGGAGTCTTTCGGGAATAGATTTCGTTGCACTTAGAATCAACAACTTGGGGACATCGAACCGCCTGTAAGTGATTGATTCTTCCCAAGAAAATCGTTACCTCCGACAGACTTCAGGTTCAACGGCGGGCTTTGCAGGGGGCGGCTCTCGCCGACAACCTTTTTTGCGTCCACCGCATTCGTGGGCGCAACTGCCGGTTCGCTTTATTTCAGTAGCATGCCTATTCTATGAGGAGGATTCAATGAGGGGAACTGAGTGGCTTTTAGCCGTACTACTGTTAAGCAGTGGCGGGGCCCAGGGTCAAGTTTCTTCGTACCGCCGCCCGGAACTCCTGATTGAAACACAGGAGCTTGGGAAACTGCTCTCAAACTCGCGATTGTGTCTTGTGGACGCACGCCCTCTGGAAGAATATCGCTTAGGACATCTGCCTGGAGCGGTGAGCCTTCCCGCTCTCGCAACCGATGATCCGGACGCGAACCGTCGCGGGTTCCCATTGCCTCCAGAAAGAGCTGAGCAACTCTTTCGGGGGGTGGGAATCAGCTCAAACTCTCAGGTTGTGATCTATGATGACCAAGGGAACCGATTCGCGGCACGCGTATTTTACGTTCTTGAGTTTTTCGGGCATTCCCATGTGCAAGTTTTGAACGGTGGCTTTAAGAAGTGGCAAAGCGAAGGACTTCCGCTTACCACAGATTCTCCCGGCATCGCACCGGGTGACTTTAAACCACTGGCGAACCCAGCCATCATCGCCACCTCCGAGTGGGTGAACGCGCACCTGAAAGATCCCAAGGTAAGGCTACTGGACGCCCGATCCGTGGCGGAATTCAAGGGAGAGAAGATCCAGGGCCCGCGCGGGGGCCATATCCCGGGCGCCATCAACCTCGAATGGACGCGGGTTATTAATTCCGGCGAGATCAAAACCTTTTTGGATGCGCCTTCGCTCGAAAAGCTCTTCTCAGACGCTCAGATTTCGCCCGGGCAGGAGGTCGTCACTTACTGCCAAATTGGTATGCGCGCCGCTGACCTCTATTTTGCGTTGCGCCTGCTCGGATACGAGCGGATCCGCATGTACGACGGCTCCTGGCAGGAGTGGAGTGTCCTTGCTGATTTGCCCGTGGAAAAATGAGAAAAGGTTAGTGGAGAATCCGCATAGTCAGGGCAGACGGCTACTGATCGATTGAAGGGCCGGTCTGTAGATGGCAAACCGGCAAAGGGTGGGAGCCAGCCTTGAAGTCATATGGGCAACAACCCTTGTGTTTCATGCAACTCGAAGGCTGGCAAGGGTTTACTCAGCGCGTGGCAATGCCGTTGGCGAAGGGCGACTTCGTTGACTTGAATTGGGGCGTGTGTTACGGTAGCCCCATAGTCTATTATGAGTGCAGGGACGCGGAGCGTGTAAATGGCTTTTAACAAAGCCAAAGCGCTGCAAGAGGCGGAAAAACTTGTCATCCAGGGCAAGATCAGTCAGGCGATTAAGCGATACTTCGACATCTTCGAGAAGGACCCTTCCGATATAATCCTGCTCAACACGATTGGCGACCTTTACATCCGCGATAGGAATGTTTCAGAGGGTCTAAAGCAGTTCTACAGGCTTGCCGAGGCTTACGTTCAGGATGGATTCATACTCAAAGCGACCGCCATTTATAGGAAGATCGTCAAGCTTGAGCCGGACTCGGTAGACCCCTTACTGAAACTCGTTGAGCTCTACCAGACACAGAGGCTGGCCCGCGAGGCCCGCGAACTGTACTACCAAGTCGCCGAATTTTACAAGAAGAAAAAGCAGATCGACAAGGTGCTTGAAACCCTGCGCAAAGTTGTGCAGTTGGATGTCGAGAACGCCCCGGCGAGGGTCCGCTTGGCGGCGTTTTGCGAGGAGATAGGACGCAAGGACGAAGCCAGGCAAGTTTACCTGGAAGCCGCGCAACTTGCGTTTCGCCGGGGAGACCTGGCTGCTGCCCAGCTCGCTTTGAAGAAGGTACAGGAATTAGATCCGGACAACCCCCAGATACATTTGCTCAGGGCCCGCGAAGCACTAGCGACCAAGCACCCGGAGAAAGTCGAGGCGATCCTGAGTGCCATTCCGGGATTGAAGGACGATCCTACCGGGCGGTCACTCCTGATTGATTCTTATCTTTCGACTCAACAACTGGAGAAAGCGGAAAAGCCGGTGTCGGACCTCTTTCGTGCCAACCCGACGGACTTCTCGCCGGTTGCTTCCTTCGTGTCGGCGTGCGTGCAGGTGGACGAACTCGACACAGCTCTTAGGGCTTTATCCGGGTTGGCAGATGAGCTTATTAAGCAAGGGAACACAAGCTCTTTGATGGAGTCGTTGCGCCTGATCTGGAGCAAGTCTCCCCAGCACCTCCCCACCCTCGAGCTGATTTATCGGATTTGCGATGAGCGCAAGGAGGAGTACGCGCTTACGGAAATCCTGGAAGCACTGGGCCACGCCTACGTGCAGTGCGGGCAATTCGAGAAGGCCGAGCAGGCTTTCCAAAGGCTCGTAAGTCGCGAACCTGCGAACGAACATTACAAGGTCTTGCTGAAGCAGGTTCTCACGAAGCGGGGTAAGGAAGTCGGCAAAGCGTTCGTTGCAGGTCTGCCGTCCTCCGCAATCGACCTTACTCAAGAAGAGGGATTAGCCGCTCCGGCGGCCTCTGCTTTGGCTGATGCCGAGCGAGAAGCGACGGTCAAGCAGGCGCTTGACAACAGCGAGCTTCTCGCGCGTTACCATTTGGTAAAAAAAGCGGTTGCGGAGCTCGACAAGGTTCTGGAAATTTATCCTGACGAGCCCGAAATCCACAGACGCCTGGTCGGGATGTGCTGGAAGGTCATGCCTGAACGGGCTGAGCAGGCGGCCCAGGCACTGGTGAGGATTTATACGCAGCAGGGTGATACTGAGGGCGCCAAGCGATATGCGCAAATGGCTGGCGGGCGAGAGGCTCTGGCCGCGGAGGCAATTCCCTTCCAAGCGGTCCGCGCACCGGCGCTGCGCCCGGAATCATTGCCGCCCCCGGCTCCTCTCGAGTTGCCAATCGACCTTTCGAGGCTGGCATCACCGGCACCCCCGCCTGGCCCGACCTCTGAATTCCAAGAGATCGACCTTTCGGAGGATTGGGAATCCTTTCAAGCACAGGCTGCCTCATTCAACTATGAGGACAGCCGCATTGAGGTCAACTTCTATCTCGAGAATGGCTTTCTCGAGGAAGCGATAAAGGCAGTCGAGAAGTTGGAGAGAACGCTGCCAAGCGAGCCAAGAATTGCCGAACTCCGGGCTCTCGTAGAGGCACATACGGGTCCTATGGCGGCCGAAGTCCCTGAGAAGCAGCCAGCAGAGACCTTGAAACCAACATTCGTGGCCGCTGTTGCTCCGCCTTCGCCGCTCAGCGGGTTGCTCGAGGAAATGGGTGAACCTCTCGCCATGGAACCTGACGCGGAGGACGATCCGGAAACCCATTACAACCTGGGAGTGGCCTTTCGGGAGATGAACCTCCTCGACGAGGCCATTGGCGAATTTCAAAAGGTGGTTAAAAGCGCGGGAAAGGGAGCTCACCCGCCAAACTACTTGCAGGCGTGCAGCTTGCTGGCGATTTGCTTTATGGACAAAGGCATGGCTCCCATTGCCGTCAAGTGGTATTGCCGGGCGCTGGAAACCCCCGACCTTGACGAGGAGGCCTTGCTGGCTCTCCAGTATGACCTTGGGGTCGCCTATGAGCAGGCGGGTGATGCGCGCCGTGCGTTGGAGAAGTTCACCGAGGTTTACGGCCAGAACATCGACTTTCGCGATGTCGCCGAGAAGATCCGCATATTTCAGCAGAAGGGCTCATAAGGCTTCCATGACGGATCCTCGCGGCGGCACCCCCAAGGTCCAGCCCGAGGTTAAAATCCCTGACCCGACATGCGCAGATTACTGACCATAGTTTATATCGTATTTTGTTCGGAACTGGGGATCTTCCTCTTCATCCTCCCCTGGGCATCATTCTGGGGGAAGAACTATTTCATTGATCACTATCCCCTGATTTCAGGCATCTCTCGGAACTATTTCCTCCGCGGAGCGGTTTCGGGCCTCGGACTGGCTGATATCTGGCTTGCGGTTTATGAAATCTGGCGGTTCCTCCACCGTTCCCGAACTTCTGATTTGCACTCAACTAAATGAAGAATTTTCTACTCTGCTACATAACAGACCGGCGACAGTTGAGGTCAGTGTCTCTCGCGGCTGTTATCCGTGAAACGGTACGCGCGGGGGTAGACATTGTGCAGGTTCGAGAGAAAGACCTCACGGGCCGGGAGTTGATTGCCCTTGTGGAAGAGGCTTTGAGTGCAGCAAGGGAGCCGGGGATGGGAGGTGCACGCGTGGTCGTGAACGACCGCGTGGACGTGGCCTTGGCTGGGGGAGCAGATGGAGCGCATCTGGCGGCTCACTCTATGCCCGTGCAAGTCGTGCGCCGGTTTGTGCCACGCGCTTTTGTTATCGGGGTCTCCTGCCATTCTCTGGGTGAGGCAATGACAGCCGAATCAGGCGGGGCGGATTACCTTGTGCTGGGACCGGTCTTCCAAACGCCTTCCAAGCTTGGGTACGGTCCGCCACTGGGTTTGGATAAGCTGCGGAACATAACCTCGCGAATAAGAATACCGGTCCTTGCTCTGGGGGGAATTACCGTGGAGCGCATCCGGCCTTGCCTCGAAGCGGGGGCCTCCGGCATTGCCGGAATCCGTATCTTCCAGGATTGCGAGTGCGTCCAAGAGCGGGTGCGCGAGTTGCGCGCGCAATTCAAGTAGTCAAGAAGTCGAGGGTCGAGGGTCAAGGAGTTTTCGACTCCTCGACCCTCGACTCCTCGACTAAGGTCATCCTTCCCCCATCCACGCTCCAAAAGGTTTGAGCCGTTCAACATTGTCGCATACGGCTTTGATCGCTGCCGTGATCGGCACTGCCAGGACCAGCCCAAACCCACCCCACAACCAGGCCCAGAACATCATGGCGATGGTGACCGCCAGCGCATTCAGGTTCAAACGGTGTCCCACAAGTTTCGGGGTCAATAAATTGGCCGCAAGGAAATGTACGGCGGTGACCGTGGCGGCGAGAATGAGAAAAGGATTAACCGAGTCGTATTGCAGGAGCGCGACCATCAAAGGGGGGACGAGCGCCAGTGCCACTCCGATGTAAGGAATGAGGCTCAAAAACGCCGCGAGGAGCCCCAACACGAGGGCGTATTGAAGGTGGAGGGTGGCAAAGACCAGGCAGATGGGAACCGCCGAGATCAGAGCCACCAGCAGGTTTCCAAGCGCGAACTGCCGAAGCATGCTGCCGATATTGTGAATAACATTCTCTGCCTGTTGGCGCTTGTCACGGGGAAAGAGGTTCAAAGTGGCCGCCCACAATCGGTCCTTGGAGTTCAGCATGAAAAAAACCAGGAAGGGGATGAACATGACCGTGATCATGAAAGCGTAAACCGAGCCGATGCCGCGCAGCAGAAACTGCGCCCAGGGGGATTCCTGCTGGAGCCGGACGGTGGGCAGGTTGCTGTCGGCGCTGGAGGGAATGAGGGTACGCGTGCTCTGTTGAAAGTTCTGGGCGGTCACTTGCAGGTGAGCGGTGATTTGCTCGAGCTTAGCCGCCAGCTTGGGGGCGTTGGTCATGAAGTCCAAGGCTCGGTCGTAAATCCCATAGACCACCAGGTAACCGACCGTCAGCATGAGCAGCACCATGATCAACGAACTTAACCAGCGCGGCAGACGCAGCCGCTCCAGGAACCCCGCGCCCGGCGCGAGCACTGAGGCGATCAGAATGGAGAAAATCAAGGTGATGACAATCGAGCTGGCGTAATAGATGCACCCGAAAAGCACAGCGATGGCGATGATCTTGGCACTGATGGTCGCGCCGGAACTCTCGCGCGTAATCTCAGGTTTGGTCTCAGGCATGAAAGGCGCTCCCACCCGCGATTCTAGCCTGTCAGACGGCGAAATACCAGCGATGGCGCTCCGGCCAAGAGAAATGAATCCAGGGAGCGTTGACACGAAGGTAGGCTTCATCCACAGCTGCGTTAGCGGTCCCGCAGAGCGGGATGGCCCGCCCAGGCGGGCTTTCGGGCGCGTCTAGCCGTTAGGTTAACGCTCATGGGCCACCGCCTCCGGAAAAATGGCAGGTCAAAACCACGGTTCTCGTCTTGCCAGGGGAGACCGTTTTATCTTGACAGGCCATGAACCGCTGCGGTATAAAAGGTATATTTATGCATTGAATGCATAAATATTCTATTTGCTGAGTGTGGGGTTCGGAAGACGTTGGGCACGGCGACAAAACCTGGAATTACCGGCCGGTCATTGCCGGCGGCGAAGCCCCTGCCGTCCGTCCGCGCCGCGGTGCTGGGCGCCAGCGGTTACGTAGGGCGCGAGCTGCTGACGCTCCTCGCGCGGCATCCTAACGCCAGTGTGGTGCGGCTGATCTCATCGGATCTCGACGGGAAAAGGCCCTTCCCCATCGAGCAGGCCCACCCGACGCTGCGCGGACGGTTCTCAGTTCCCTGCCTGCCCCTTAACCTGGAGGGTTTGGCCGGCTCGGAGGTGCTGGAGACCGTGGCTGCCTCGGAGGTGGACGTCATCTTTCTCGCCACGCCGCACGAGACTTCGCACGAAATCGTCCCGAGGCTGCTGGACTCAGGGTTGCGCGTCATCGACTTAAGCGGGGCTTTCCGGCTCAAGGATACTGGCGCGTACCCGCGCTGGTACGGCTTTGAGCACCGCGCCTCCGAGACTCTTGCCGACGCGGTCTATGGCCTGCCGGAGCTTGACCACGGGGCCATTGCGCAGTCCAAATTGGTCTCGAATCCCGGCTGTTACGCGACCTCCGTGATTCTTGCCCTGGCCCCCCTCCTCCGCTCCGGGTGGGTGGATGTCTCTGCCGGCATCATTTCTGATTCGAAATCAGGCGCCAGTGGCGCCGGCCGGGCGCCCAGCGGGAAACTTCACTTCCCCGAGGTCAACGAGAATTGCCGGGCTTACGGCGTTTTCAGTCATCGCCACGTCCCGGAAATGCTTCAGGCGCTGGACATCGGGGAGAAGGATTTCCTCTTCATCCCCCACTTGTTGCCTATCACGCGCGGCATTCTCAGCACGGTTTACGTCCGCCTCAACGGGCAGCGGACCCTCGATCAGGTGGTTTCCCTTTTCAGGCAGTTTTACGAGCCTTCTCCCCTGGTCCGCGTTTATGAAGGTGGATCGCTGCCTGAAATCCTGGCGGTGGCCCATACGCAATTTGTGGACCTTGGTTTCGCGCTCGACGAGGCTACCCGACGCCTGATTGTTGTCTCCGCCTTGGACAACCTCGGCAAGGGCGCGGCGGGCCAGGCGGTCCAGAATATGAATCTCATGTTCGGATTCCCGCAGGAATTGGGGCTGGTATGAAGCTGGTGGTAAAAATCGGTGGACAGGTGGCTGAGGATCCAAAGGGACGGAGGAGGCTGGCCCGGCAGATTGTGGAACTGCAGCGCGCCGGCCACGCCGTGGTGGTGGTCCACGGCGGTGGGAAAACGCTCACCCGGACCCTGGACCGTCTGGGCATCGCCACGGAATTCCACCAGGGACTGCGCGTGACGGACGCTGCCACGCGCGATGTTGCTTTGATGGTTCTCGCGGGCATCATAAATAAGCAGTGGGTGGCAGAGTTCGCAGCGCTCGGCCAGCCGGCGCTGGGCATCTGTGGCGGTGACGCGGGGCTGGTCTACGCAAAGAAAATATCTTTGGGGTCCAACGGCCCGAAGAAAGACCTGGGTTACGTCGGGCGGCCCCACAAGATCCGGACCAGCGTTCTCGAGATGGCCTTGCGGGAAGGCCTTGTCCCCGTGGTGGCCAGCCTGGGGCTCGGGTCGCGGGGAGAATTCCTGAACATCAACGCCGATGACTTGGCGGCGGCCCTCGCCGTGGCTCTTCAGGCGGACCGGCTCCTCTATCTCACCGAATCAGGTGGAGTCTGGGACGCTGAGCGGCGCTTGCTGCCGCTGGTGAAGTTGGGTGAGATATCCAGCCTGATCAGGAAAGGCATCGTGCGTGACGGGATGATTCCAAAACTCCTTTCGTGCTCACGCCTGCTCCGCAAGCAGGTTGGAGAAGTTGACATCCTCTCCGCGGACGGGCCACATGCGCTGCTCCGAGCCATTGAGAATGGGCAGCATGGTGGGACCAGGATTGTGAAAAACGCATGAAATTCGACGAGATTGCACAGCTTGAGAAACAGTTCTTGATCCCTACGTACGACCGTTTGCCGATCTTGGCGGTGCGGGGCGAGGGCTGCTATCTCTACGACGATCGAGGCAGGAAGTATCTCGATTTCCTGGGCGGGCTTGCCGTGAATTCTCTCGGCTACGCGCACCCGGAAGTCCTCGCCGTTCTACGGGACGAAGCCGAGACGCTCTTGCACGTTTCCAATTTGCTTTACCACCCTTATCAAGCGCCCCTCGCGAAGAAACTCACTTCCCTGGCGGGGCTCGATCGGGCCTTTTTCGCCAACTCCGGCACGGAAGCCATTGAAGGCGCGCTGAAGCTGGTTCGCGCCTACGCTCGCCAGCATCAGGAACCCTTCCTGCGGGACGAAATCCTGGCGCTTGAAAACTCTTTCCATGGAAGAACGTTTGGGGCGCTCTCCGCGACCTGGCCTGAAAAGTACCGCAAGCCGTTTGGGCCCCTGGTTCCGGGCGTCCGGTTCGTCCGGCTGAATGACGCCGGCCACTTACGGGAAAGCTTCACACCGCGAGTGGCGGCGCTGCTGCTGGAGGTGATCCAGGGTGAGGGCGGCGTCGTGGAGCTCAGCGAGGAATTCCTCAAGGCTGCTGAAGAGCTCTGCCGAACGCACCATGCCCTGTTGATTTGTGACGAAATCCAGTGCGGGCTGGGACGCACCGGGCGATTCTTTGCGTTCACGAAGTTCGGACTTGACCCGGATATTGTGGTGGTTGCCAAGCCCTTGGCGGCGGGTCTGCCCCTGGCCGCCATCCTGGCTCGTGAAGAAGTGGCGCAGGCTTTCTCTCCCGGCATGCATGGCACCACGTTTGGCGGCGGGCCACTCCAATGCCGCCTGGCCCTGAAAGTTCTCGAGATTCTCGAACGCCCCGGGTTTCTCGAGCACGTTCGCGAAGTCGGCGCTTACTTCCGGGCCCAACTCGAGGAACTCCGCGACGAATTCGCGGTGATTCAGGAAGTCCGCGGCGACGGCTTGATGCTGGCGGCCGAACTCCTGGTTCCAGGCAGGGGTGTGGTCCGGCAGGCGCTCGAGGCGGGAGCGATTTTGAACTGCACTCAGGAGAAGGTGCTGCGCTTCCTTCCGCCGCTGATCGTCGAGCGACGCCACGTGGATGAATTTATTAAGGTCTTAAGGCCGATTCTGGCAGCCCTTACGCCAGCGGCGGCTGGTAGCGCCGACCTTTAGAGCCTGCCCTGATCCCGCAGTCGCGGGAGAAGGGTCGGCAGGTGCCGGCCCCGCAGGCGCGGGGCCGGCGCTACGTCGAACCCACTGTCCAGTTATTTCTGGGACACCACACTAGCAAGGGGGTGAACGCATGACGCCATGTTTGAGTGTCGTCGAAAAACAAGAGAAGCTGAGTGTGAGCGATCTGCTTGCCGATCGTGACCTTTCGCCACGCGACCTGCGCCTGATCTTCGAGCTGGCGGAACGCGTCAAGGCTTCGCCCGGGGCCTATGCGCAGGCGCTCGCAGGCAAGCAACTGGCGCTCATCTTTGAGAAGCCATCCCTGCGCACCCGCGTCACTTTTGAAGTTGGGATGACGAGCATGGGAGGTTTTGGTGTTTACCTGGATCACGCTAAACCGCGGCTGGGTGAACGCGAAGCCGTCAAGGACATTGCCCGCAATCTTGAGCGCTGGGTCGATGGGATTGTGGCGCGTACCTTCTTGCACGAGTCGGTGTTGGAGTTGGCGAACAACGCTTCGATTCCGGTCGTGAACGCGCTCACCGACCTCTTTCATCCCTGCCAGGCTCTGGCCGATCTCTACACGCTGCGGGAGAAGTTTGGCACGCTTGCAGGGCTGAAACTGGCCTTCGTGGGTGACGGAAACAATGTGTGCCATTCCTTGATGATCACCGGCGCGAAACTTGGCGTCTCGGTGCGCGTGGCGACACCTCCGGGCTATGAGCCTAAACCTGAAATCGTCGCCGAGGCGAAGGCACTGGCGGCGGCGATGGGGGCGACAGTGGACCTTTTCAACAACCCGCTCGAGGCCGTGGCAGGCGCTCGGGCGATATACACAGATGTCTGGGCGAGTATGGGCCAGGAGCACGCCGTGCACCTGCGCGAGCAGGTGTTTGCGCCTTATCGCGTCACGGAAGACTTGATGGCGGTGGCTGACCCTGCGGCGGTGTTTATGCATTGCCTGCCAGCGCATCGAGGTCATGAGGTCGCCAACGAGGTCATTGATTCCCCACGCTCGGTCGTTTACGACCAGGCGGAAAACCGGCTGCATGTCCAAAAGGCCCTGTTGATTCTGCTTTTGCAGAACACCCGTGCGTAAGGAGCGGGAGACCTAAGGATGACATCAACAAGGTCCCGGCCTGTCATTCTGAGCCCCGACTTGTCGGGGCGAAGAATCTCGGCAGTCCTGCCGGCAATCAAAAATGCCGCCAAGATGGCACCGCTACAAGACGAGACCATCGCAAACGTCCTACGGAAGTGGAGGGAATGGAACGTTGAACATCCGAAAAGCTGAGTTGCAGGATGTGCCTGCACTCTTCAAACTGATTAGCCGTTACGTGCTGGAACGGATCTTGCTTCCGCGACCTCTAACCAATCTCTACGAAGACGTTTGGGAATTCACCGTCGCAGAAGAGAATGGAAAGCTTCTCGGGTGTGGCGCACTCAAGTTCTACAACCAGGAGCTCGCGGAGATGCGTTCGCTGTGCGTTGATGAGCAGCTCAAGTCAAAGGGCGTGGGGAGGAAGCTCACGGAGGCGCTGTTGGATGAAGCCGAACGCTACGGGCTGAAAACGGTATTCGCCCTGACCGTCGTCCCGGCCTTTTTTGAAAAGCTGGGCTTCCAAATGGTGCCGCGCGAAAGATTTCCGGTTAAGGTCTTTGAGGACTGCCTGGGCTGTCCCAAATACTCATGTTGTGATGAGGTTGCGGTAAGCTACGAATTGGCTTGGCGGCGCACGGAAGAGGTTGAGGTCCCCGTAGAAGCCATCGACGCATTGAGCTGACGCGATAATCGGTCACACGGATTCGATAGAATGGCGCCTCGGCATGCAGCTTCTTGGCGCCGACTTGGAAGGGATTTCCCGCCAGTTGATCGGTGTGCCGCCGCAGTCGTTGTTGGACGGGTCTGTCAAGAGCGGAAAAATCACGCTGAGCGCGCGGGGTAAACTGAATAGAATAGAGCGTGAGGGAGGCGCCTTAAGCGCACTGTTGTTCACTAAGCTTTGTCAAGGAGGCTGTTCACTATTCGACCCTTGAACCCCCTCACCCCCTGCCCCTCTCCCCCAAGGGGGTGAGGGGGGCATTAATCTGAATTTACTGCCCTCGCCCCCCTTGGGGGAGAGGGTGGTCCCGCCTTGCGGGACCGGGTGAGGGGGTCACCCCGGAAAGAATTGGGAAGGAGTCTCCTGAACACCCCTTATGTGAACAGTATTGGCTTTAAGTTCACTTTTTCCCAGGGAATGAGGCGGCCCGGCTTCTTCATGATCTGCCGAGCCTCTTCTAAATCCAGCCGGTCTTCAAGAGTCTCGAGCGTCTTCAAATCTTGCACCGAGACGACGGCGGCAACATCCTTGCCGTGACGGCGGATGATGGTGCGCTCGCCGGCAAAGCTTGCCCGGTTAACCGCCTCTGCGAACGCGGCCCGTGGCTGGCTGGCATTAAGTCGTCGAGCCATCTAAGCCATCTCCTTCGTATAAATTGTACAAGCTTCAGTCCCCGGCGGCGAAGTTAATGAGGTGTGTATGCGTTTGAAGAACCTTGCAATCGCAATAGCGCTCGTCATTGTTTGCGCGCTGGACGTACTGGCCGGAAGCCCGCCGACCATGCGCCTGGATTATTTCCACACCGGCAACGCCACCCAGGAGTTGTTCAGCGTCGACCGCGTGGTTATCGAACCTCTACCCTGGCCGGGGAATCCCTCGAAACCCATCGACACCACGAACCGCGGCGTGTACTACTTCGAAGTGAAGGACCCCAGCAGCCAGCGCGTGTTGTACTCACGCGGTTTCTCATCCATCTACGGCGAATGGGTAACTACGGAAGAAGCGAAAAAGGCGAACCGCACTTTCCATGAGTCCCTTCGCTTCCCCGCTCCGGAAGGTCCGGTTCAAATCGTCGTCAAAAAGCGCGACGCGCAGAATGCTTTCCGTGAGGTCTGGTCAACAAACATCGATCCCCATGACAAGTACATCGACACGTCAAAGCCTGCCTCCCCGGGGCGCGTGCTGGCCATAGAAAGAAACGGCGATCCCGCGCTGAAGCTCGATTTGCTGTTTTTGAGCGAGGGCTATACGGCGGCCGAGCTGGATAAATGTGAGAAAGATGTGCGCCGGCTCGCCGAAGGTGTCTTCACCTTCTCGCCCTTCAGAGAGCGCCGCAAGGATTTCAACGTGTGGGCGATCTGCTCGCCTTCTCCTGACTCGGGTGTATCGCATCCGTCTGCGGGCGTGCACCGCAACACCCTTTTCGGTTCGCAGTTTGATGTTTTCGGCACCGAGCGCTACGCCCTGTCGTTCGATAATCGTGCCATTCGCAGCGTGGCATCGTTTGCCCCCTATGACGTGATGGGGATTGTGATGAACTCAAAGGAGTATGGGAACGGAGGCATCTTTGGACTCTACGCCAGTGTCAGCATTGATTATCCGTCCGCCATTCGCGTGTTCGTTCATGAATTCGGACACCACTTCGCGGACCTTGGGGATGAGTACTACTTCAACGCGAACGTCGCCTATGCGCCTGCCAGCACCCGCCTCGAGCCGTGGCAGCCCAACATTACCGCGCTCCTGGACACGCAGCATCTAAAGTGGAAGGCTCTCGTGGTTCCCGACACGCCGATTCCCACTCCCTGGCCGAAGGATTGTTACGAGAACAGTATTCGAGATTCGCAAAGCCGGATCCAGCAGATGCGCTCAGAAGGCCGCCCCGTTGCCGAGAGCGACGAATTCCGGCGCCAAGCGCGCGAAACACAAGAGCACTGCCTGTCCGATGGGCCCTACGCGAATAAGGTGGGCGCGTTCGAAGGCGCGATGTATGAAACCAAAGGCTACTATAGGCCTCAGCAGCGCTGCATCATGCTTTCAGGAACGGAGTTCTGCGCCGTTTGCCAACACGCCATCGAGGAAATCATCGACCTCTACTCCCGCCCATAAGGTGTATTATCAGCAAGGGCGCGCGGCCCGGGGCCAAATCTGGGTCTGAGCCGCAGTCACCCTGAGGCGATTGGACACGTCAGTGCGAGTACTGGCAATCGACTTTGGCATGAGGCGGATGGGTATGGCGGTTTCGGATGCTTTGGGCATCACCGCCCAGGGGCTTACGACTCTTCAGCGCACACGCCTGGAGGATGACCTGCAAAAGATCCAGGAACTGACGGAAGAATATTCAACCGAGCGAGTAATCGTGGGAAATCCCCTCGGGCATGGCGGAGGCGAGACCACGATGTCTCGACGCGCCGCGGAGTTCGCGGAAAAGCTGCGCCGGCGAGTGAACTGCCCCGTCGATCTCTGGGACGAACGATTGACCAGTGTCGAAGCTAACCGCGCTCTGCGCGAAACGGGTTTGAGCCTTGGCAAACGCCAACGAGCGGTGGATCGCGTGGCGGCGACTCTTCTCCTGCAAAGCTACCTCGACTTCCTTTCCAACGAGCGAAGCCGTAACGCCGGGGCGGCGCCATGAGATGGCGGCTTCTCCTCCTGGTCTTTGGGGCAGCGGCCGTGGGGCTGCTCTGGTTAGCTTCCGATTTGCTTTCGCCTTATCGTGGCTACTCCGGGAACATGTTGCTCGTTATTGAACCCGGGTCGCGGGCCTCCCAAGTCGCGGAATTGCTGGTGGCTCGCGGAGTGCTGAGGCATCGCCTGCCGTTTTTGGCCCGTTACTGGGCGGGTCGCCCCCGTCACGCATTGCGAGCCGGTGAATACCTCTTTGACCGCCCGCTTCGTCCCATCGATGTTTACCGAAGACTGGTCCAGGGTGATGTTTTCCTTCATCCCGTAGTCATCCCCGAGGGCTCGGACCGCTTTGACATCGCGCGGATTCTCAACCTGCGGCTTGGCATCGATCCCGTGCAGTTCTTCGAAGTCACTCAGCAGGCTGTGGCGATACGCGATCTCGATCCCAGGGCGCCCTCGCTGGAGGGCTATCTCTTCCCTGACACGTACCGGTTCCCTCGCGGCGTCAGTGCCGCAACCGTTGTCATCACGATGCTGGCGCGTTTCCGCCACATCGCGGGCACGCGGTTTGCGAATCAACGGCCTTCCTCGTCGGCTGGCTGGCATGAGGTTATGACCCTGGCTTCGCTCGTCGAAAAGGAGACACCTGAGGCGTCGGAACGTCCCCTCATCGCTGGGGTCTTCGAGAGGAGGCTTGAAAGGGGTATGCCCTTGCAGTCCGATCCCACGGTGGCCTATGCGGCGCGACGGGACTATCGCCCTGTTGGCCCTATTACCCAAAGCGACCTTGGATTCGATTCACCCTACAACACCTACCGCCACTCCGGACTCCCGCCCGGGCCCATTGCGAACCCGGGGGAAGCCTCAATCCGGGCGGTATTTCACCCGGCAGACGGGGACGCGCTCTATTTCGTCGCCAACAATCACGGCGGGCACGTCTTCGCCCGGACTCTTGCCGAACATCAACACAACGTGTCACGATATCGCAGGGAAATGGCGGCGCTGCTTCGCAACCAGCCGAAGACGGTCAGCGGAGATTCGAAGTCACCCGCCCGCGAAGCAAGCAAGCGCGCCGCCCAGGCGCAGAAACGTGCCAGGAACACCCAGCAAGAAGCAAATCATCCTTGAATACTGTCGGGCGAAGGCACTCGAACGAATCGGGGCCGAGGAAATCCGCGCCCTCGAGAATGAGTTGCGCGGCCGGCTGGGATCAAACCTCAGAACTTCGCCGTCTTACATTGCCAGCGTTCTACGCGAGGCGGGGAAAATCGTTGAGTACCACGACCGCTTCACCGCTCCATCTATGGAGGAGCCTTATGCGAGCCGTCTTCGCAACCTAATTCAATTCCACGACTTCGAAAGCGCGGAGGCTTCGCTCAGAAAACTTGACGAGGTCTATCGGGAATACCGCGAGGCCTCGGACCGGATCGGGATAGGTCTGGTCCGATCTCTGCTTCAGAAGGGAAAGTTGCGCGCCGGGAGTTTGGCAGCGAACCCGCGAGTGAGTCCGGACAAGCGTGCGGAAAAACAGGAGATCGCGACGTGGTTCCGCATTTGGCTGGAAACGCCGGATCTGTTTTTCGACTGGTTGGAGCTACGCAAGGCCTCAGAAGAGTTTCGGCGATTGTTTAGGGAAATGAATGCGAAGGGTTAGCAGGTTGGCGAAGAAAAGTACTGGCATGTCATTTTAAGTGTAGAACTCAGGACTCGGGAGTCAGGAGGAAAACAGCAGGCGGTCGGCGGGAAACAAACTTGAATTGATGTAGAGTTCGTTACGGGCGGGCATTCCTGTGAGCCAGGATAAGTCCATTGCCCCCGCGCCCCTCCCCTGGCGGGAACAAGCCAGCCACTCGGGCCGCAGACCTGAGGGCTTGCGCCGTCCTGTGCTTGCCGACAACTCTTCGCCCAAGTGGAATAAGAAGGAACCGCAACCACTTTGGACTTAATCTTAAGCCTTACGGTTTGCGAGAATTGGCCTCAATCTGCTGGAGAATCTTCAAGATTTTGTCGGTCCTGCGAATGTAAATCGTCGGAAAATACACTGCTATCGCTGCGATGACAAACAGGCAACCAATCACCCACATCATATATTGCACCATATTGTTTTTTGAACCTCCTTCTGCGTTAGAATATGGCTGCTGATGATACGTTAACACAAATCTCCGTTTTGGCCTTCCAGTGGCTCCGAGTATACACCCAATCGTCTCCCAGCGAACCCGTCGATTTCCTGTTTCGCGCCAGGATTGTCCCAGCCGCGCCCAACTGGCCTATCGGGGTCCTGGGAAAATGCTACCACGGCTTCTAGCAGTGTTTATTTCAGACACCGCTGCGCGGCGGGGCTCGAAGAGGGCGGATTCTCGAGGTGCTGAGGGAAAACGCCAAGACTCTTCGCTTCGAGTGACAGAGGGAACGAGACACTTCGTGGCCTGGGGCGCAGGATGAAAGTGTGCTGGTCCTTGGCAGTGCTCGCTGAAGTTGCGTTAGAAGAAAACAAGGCCCGCTTGGGGAAGCGGGCCTGGGAATGGAAGAAACCTGGAGATGTTCGGTTGTTATCTCTTCTTCTTAGCCTTTTTCTTTGCTGGCATGTTTTCCCCTTCCTGGTTTGGATGTCGCTTAGATTTGCCTTGGACGGCCAAGAATTGTGGCCAACCAAGCTGACACCACAATATGTAGTAGCACGCGGCCCGTTTGTCAAGAGAAATCTGCACTTTTTATTTGCTCGGGCAAAAACCCGAACCGGACTCTTAGGCCGGAGGCGGTGGGCGGACTCGTGCTTAGCTTTTCGTGAAGCCGGGCCGACTTGGAAAACCGCGGCGAAAGGTGATGCGGTAACGTCCTAAAAGTGCGTTGCTGGATAGAAAACCTTTTCGAGGATACCGTTTGGTGGACCTAAGCATCCTCCGAACTCGCAGTGCTACCAGCTCGAGAAGTATTCCGGGGCGTTTCCGCGCTTCCACTTGATATTGCAACCTAAGCTTGGCCTCTGATTACTGGGCGCCGGGCGTCCCGCCAAGACCGCGTCGAGGGCCGCGCGGAGGTCAGCACCGGTGACTGGGCGCCCGTTGCCGGGCCGGCTGTCATCAAACTGCCCCCGATAGACGAGGCAGCGATCCCGATCGAAGAGGTAGAAGTCAGGCGTGCAGGCGGCTCGATACGCTTTGGCCACTTCCTGGCTCTCATCGGACAGATAAGGGAAGGTATAGCCGACCTGTTTGATCTCTTCGGCCATTTTCTCCGGCCCGTCGTCCGGGTAGCTCTCGATGTCGTTGGAGTTGATCCCGACGACACCTACGCCTTGCGCTTGGTACTCCTTGGCGAGTTCGGCGAAGCGGGACCGGATGTGCTTTACATAAGGGCAGTGGTTGCACATGAACACTACCAGAAAGGCTGGCGCATCGTGGAAATCGTCCAGCGAAACCCATTTGCCATGGGGGTCAGGAAGGCGAAAGGGCGGGGCCTTCGTCCCCAGTGTAAGCATTGTAGAGGGCGTCTCAGCCATGCATATCCTTCTTTCCCGAGCCAAGTATTCGTAAATACCAGTCTAACACTTAAAGGACTTGAGGGGCGGATGCAAAACAAGTCGGCGCCGTTCTCTTTTATCTCCGAGTTAAACAGCCACGATTACAGACCGGCCCACTCTTGCGCCGAGATCCCGCGCCCCAGGAGATTCTCGACCTCGCGAACCATCATGCGCAGTTGCGGGACGGAGTATTCGGGATTGGAAGGGATTGCCAGGCGCTTCTGGGAGATGACCATAAACTGGTGGCGGGTTCCCGTGGAGGGACCCTCGAACCCGAGGCGACGAAGTTTGCGGATGAAATCGCCGCGCTTACACGGCGTCCACCGGCTCACGCGCGGGCTCCTTGTTGAGATCAATCCCCTGGATCACCGGCAGAGGGTGTTTGAGTTGCAGCCCCACCAAGATCCAATCCTCGAGCGTGGAGCGCAGTTCGTTCTCACATTCCCGGAGCGAGGTTCCGAAGGCGACGACTCCCGGGCAGGGAGGAATGCGGCCGGCATAGCTGCCATCCTCCAGCTTTTCGTAGGCAGCCTGCGCCAGAGCCTCGCCGACATAGTCACTCAGCACGTACCGTGGAGCCACACCGCACCTCCCAATCCTGTGTTGATTATACCTGCATCAAGGAGTGGACGAAAGCCATGTAGCGCGGGGTTGTTCTGGAACTCAGCAGCTTTTGCTTCGATGCGCGCTGAAGAGCTGCAGGCTTACAGGACAAGTCTGCGCGGCCCGCCTTCATGAACCGCGTCACGTGCGCTGAAGCTCCTTTTGCAATACAAGGCAAAGAATGTAGACAGCTACTTCGCTCAATAGCGACGCATACGGCCGAGGCTCCAATTGTTCTATTAGCTCCACACCCCTCGTCAGGTCGACTGGCGCGTTTCTGTCCTGGGCGGCCTTCCGCAAGTCTACCCCGTGCGCGATCTTGCTCCGTAACGTGTAAAGGTCGAGTGCGACATCAGCGATAGCGCATGCGGGAGGAGCAATAGTCGGCGAATTCCAGTCCGGAAACACGAGGGTTGATCCACCCAGGCGTTCGCATAGCTTCCTTTTGAAGTCGTTGCGGCCTTCGCCAGGCTTCATGTGAAGCAGCGCATCCATCCCCATCACCGCAAATAGACCCTTGATGAGTGGGTGAAAATGCTCCAGTGAAAGCTGGAGGAGAATGACAGCGTTCCTCTCTTCGGCCGATCCCTCTCCCATTCTGGCAAGCACCATGGGCATTAGTTCGGGCAGTTGAGCAATGAACTTGGCGTCGAAGCGCCGCAGTTCTGCCCAGTCGCCAGCCGACATTTGTGGACGCTCTTGGACAGAAACATGGGAGAAGTTACCGCTGTAATCGTATGCCTGGAATATCAGGCCAAGTGCCCGAACT